>JBKBRY010000050.1:0-4821 GCA_046291925.1 Leptonema sp. (in: bacteria)
CGTAGCTGCAATCGCAACCACAACTCTACGGAGATAGTTATCACGGAGGTGGTAATCCGTCACCGCTATCACATTACTAACGAGATAGTAGAAGAAGATTTTATTTGGGGCTTCAGCTGATTAAAAAAAAGAATCATAAATTTTTTTTATCTTATATTACCAAATTTAATAATTTTTTTATGTTTTTTTAAAATTTTTATTTTAAGTTTAATAAACATATTCTAACCAATCTTGGTATTCTGGGTCTTCGCCATAAACGATTTTTTGAAATTTTTCTTTTAGATATTTTGTAATTGGTCCGATCACTCCTTTTCCTATGATTCTTCTGTCAATCTCTGCAATCCATGCAACTTGTGCTCCTGTTCCAGTAAAAAAAACTTCATCAGAAATATAAAGCTCTGATCTTGCAATATCTCGGATTTCGTAGGGCAAATTGTCTCTCTTGGCAATTTCCAATATACTTTTTCTGGTAATCCCTTCTAAAATAGAAGAATGATTGGGGGGTGTATAGATCACACCATCTCGAACAATAAAAAGATTTTCTGCACTTCCTTCGCTAACATTTCCTTTTAAATCTAAAAAAATAGCTTCATCAAATCCATTCTGTAGTGCTTCTGATTTTGCAAGTGCTGAATTTGCATACCCACCAGATACCTTTGCTCTTGTGGGTATGATATTTTCATCGATTCTTCTCCATGAGGATACTGCTACTCTCAAACCTTTGTTTGTATCCAAATAATCGTCTAATAATAAAGTATACACAGAAAAAGAATCTTCTACATCATGCAAACTGGGAGAAAGTCTTAATGCAGATTTGTATATAAAAGGTCTAAAATAGATATTATTTTTGTATTGGTTTCTTTTCACCAATTCTTTTAAAATGTTTACCATTTCTTCGATAGTATAGTTACAGTGCATTTGCATAATTTTTGCACTATTGAGAAGTCTTTTAAAATGATCATATGGTCTAAAAAGAATCACGTTGTCTTTTTGTTTATTGTAATAACCTCTAATACCTCCAAATACCATGGTGCCATATTGCAAAGCATGGGTCATTATATTTACCGTACAATCTTTTAGGGGTTTGAATTCACCTTGATGAAAGGCAATGGAGTTCAGGTTTGACATACTTTCATTTTTTTAAAAAACGATTGGATGTCATTACTTTTTTAAAATATTTTCTTAGTATGTCGAATCTAATAAGGTGAAGTTAAAAACAGTTTTGATTGGCTTGGGAAGGATTGGTTGGAGTTTAGAGCTGGATTCAAAAAGGTATCATCCTTGTACTCATGCAGGTACTTTAAAATATTTATCTGAATATTTTGATTTGATTGGAGTTTGTGATAGGAATCCAAAAAAAATTTACGACTTTTTTAATTGGTGGAATTCAAATCTTATTTCGGATACTGATTATAAAAATTTATTATTAAAGTTAAAAAAAGTTGATTTTGTGATCGTTGCAACAGGTGTGGATTCACATTTAGAAATTCTTAATTTTTTAATCAACTTAAAGGTAAGATTGATTTTAGTAGAAAAACCAATTTCTTATTCCACTAAGGAACTTAAACCTATTTTTACAAAAAAAACTAATCTGATTTATATAAATTTCGAAAGAAGATACCATCCTTATTATAAAAAAGTTAAACAAATCATAGAAAGAAAAATTTTTGGAGAACTTATAACCATCTATGGTAGAGTATTTTCAAAAACCAGAAAAAATGATCCTCTATTAGAAGATGGTATCCATTTATTAGATTTAATTTTATGGTATTTAGGAATTCCAGAGATTTTAAATTCATACTGGGAATTTGCAAATTCTCAAGAGAAAAGGTCCTATCATATTTTAAAAAAAGACAATATTTTAATTTTTTTAGAATCGGGAGGGAGTAGAGACTATTTTGAGTTTCATTTAACTTTTGATTTTACGAAAGGAAGAGTAGAAATTGGAAATGATGGCTGTACCATTTATAGAGTAAGTGTTTCCAAGAAATACGAAAGATTTTTTGAATTAAAACCATTAAAAAATCAATTGGTTTGGGAAAATCCGTGGATAAATTTATATACATCAATTTATAAGGAAGAAGAAGATAATTTCTTAGATGCCTTTTATGGAATTTACCTATATGAAAATCTAAGAAAAGCAAAAACAAATTTTTGAGCCTTTTTAATCATAAAAAGATTTGGTTTAGTTATTCTAATTGACTAAATATTTTGATTAATCGTTTTATCCATACTATGCCCATTCTAAAAGTTACCATTTTCCAAAAGAATTTAAACGAAGGCTTAAATTTGAATCTAATCAAAAAATTATCAAGTCTTGATTCTGATTTCTTAGTATTTCCAGAATATTTTTTAGTAGATCTAAGCGTAAAAACCTACGATGATTTAAAAAATCGATCAAAACCAGCAATCGAATGGTTGACTAAATTAAGCAATTCCTATAAAGGAATTATCATTGGGGGAAGTCTGATTAAAGAAGATCAAGGAAAGTTTTATAATAGTTGTCCTGTTGTTTATAAGGGAGATGTTATAGATTGGTACTCAAAACGTGAACTTACAGAAGAAGAAAGCAAATATTTAACTCCAGGTTTGGAATCTGGGATTTTTATATTAAATGGTATTCGATTTGGTGTTTTGATTTGTAATGATGTAAATAACCATCAATTATTAAAAGAATTACACGAAAATAGTGTAAGTTTAATTTTTGTAATTGTTGCTTCTCTAAAGAAAGAAGAAACTATAGAAACTAAATACAAAAGAGATGAAGAGTTGTTTTTAAATCCTGCTAAAAAATATCATCAAACTATTATAAAGTGTTCTTCAGTTGGCAATATTTTTAAAAAACCATTACAAGGAAGATCTCTGCTTGCAACTCCTTTAGGAATTCCTTGGAGAGTTTCTCCCGAAGAAGAAGATAAAGAAATTCTCAAAACATTAGTAATTAGCATATAGAATTTTTATCTGTCTTTAAAATATTGAAATTTAAAGATCATTTTTTAACTAAGGTTCAAAAAAACTATAGGAATCGATCCCTATGGACTATAGTTTATCTCTAAAAACTTACAAGCAATAATATAAAATGCCCACATCAAGGTGGGCATAAAGTATAAATTTTTTATAGAGGATTCTTGATACCAACTTTCCAGCGCATACCACTTAAGTTGATGGGATAAGAAATATATCCAGTAGGTGCTAATTGATTTACTGTACCTGAAGATCGAACGGGAGCATTATCCATTCCACCTGCTACAAGATATTCTAATTCAATATAGAACTTACTATTGTTTTGCATTTTTGTTTCGAATCCAACCAATAAATTATAACCAATACCATGAACATCAAAAACAATTTGCTCTCCAAAAATAGCTCCTTGATAGAATTTATCTATTGGTGTTGTGGCTAAAACCGCAGTTGTTGGTAGTCCTATTTCCCTAGATGTTTGTACTCTAATTCTTGTTGTTTGATCTCCCCAAGGACCAAAACTACAAAGATTATACGTTCCTAATGTGAGCCCTACATAACAAGGGGTTGCTCCATCTACAGTTCCTGAAAGGGACCAACCGCCGCGGAAATAATTAATTCCAATTGCCCCATATACAGAAGAAGATTCGCCTACACCTGCTTTGATTCCATACAAAAGAGGTATGTACAAACTATTAAAATCCCAATTTTGATCTACTAAAGTATATCCTGCTAATTGTGCTTTTGTTTTTCCCCCTAAAATTTTTCTAGTATAATCAATGCCAACTCTCCAAAATGTTCCTGTAGATTCCTTTTCGTAGAAAAGGTTAAGAATCAATCCATGCATAGCACTTTTTGTAGTTCTTGTTACGAAACCACTTTTTGCCCAGACATCAATCGTATTTTCCGGAATTATAATTTTTTGATCTCCTGCTCCATTATCTAAACCATCTTTTGTTATTGTAGCACCCAAATCGCCAACGTTGAACTGTAAACCTGCACCATATCCATAGTAGGCGCTTTGTGCAAATAAGCTACCTACAAATCCAAATATACAAAATAGTATCAGTTTTCTCATGTTTTTTCCTCCTTAAGTTCTTATTTAAATTTGCATTTTCATTAAATGCCTCTATAAAGAAGATAATCTCATAATGATCAATCATTAATCTAACCCTACATACTTTTTAGAAACTTCTATTGTTATCTTTAAAAACTTTACTACTAACCAGTGGCAATGCTTTCGCATTTTAACAATTCTTCCTTCTTATTACATATTTTTCATTGAATACCAAAAAGTGTCAAACAAAAAAGCAATTAGCATTTAATTTTTTTCTTTTTTGAACTATAATTCATAAATAAAAATTATTTTATAAATTTTATAAAAAAAAATAAGATTTCATTAGTAAAACTCAAGTTATTAATTAGAAATTTTTTATTATTTAAATTTTTTTAATATATTATAAAATTTTATTTAATTGTTCTGATTCTTTTCCATCTAAAGTAATGTATATTATAAAAAAATAAATAAATTTTTATAATTAAGATAAATAATACTTTACAACCAACGAACAATAAAAAAATATACAACCGTAGGAGTTAAAGGAATGCCGTCTGGGAAAAAACGAAAAAGAAGAAAGATAAGAACTCATAAAAGAAAGAAGAAAAGAAGAATGAATAGACATAAAAAGAAATTGCGATAGTCTTTCTATTCAAAGCGAATCATTAAATTAAATTTTAAACAATATATAAATATTTCACATACAAAGACAGGTAAGCTCAGAATAAAAGTAAATAATGGTTTTCTTGTAAATTCTCACAAAATAGAATGTACAATCAGAAATTAAGTTTTTTTATGCTTTA
>JBKBRY010000051.1:0-3184 GCA_046291925.1 Leptonema sp. (in: bacteria)
GGTAAAATTTTTGATAAGTAGATAAAAGGGATTGCTTGTGAGGGTTTAGGAAAAGAAATGGAAGGGATGCAGGTTCCGTTTATTGAGTATTCCATAACATTAAGAATTTAGTCGATCATATTTTGCTTTACTTTTTAGGATGATTAATGAAATCAAAATTCTTTACAGTGTAAAAATTAAACGAATTGTGTATTAAAATTCATACCAGGCTATAATTATGATAAAAAGAATTGTTTTCAAAAATAGTTTTAAACCAAAATTAAGTATTAAATTTATTGTGATTTTATTTTTCTTGATTAATTTTGTTTCTGAGGCTAAGGAAAAAAGGCTTTTGATATTTACAGGGGCTGCCAGTAAACCTCCAACAGAAGAAGTAATCCAAAAATTCGAAAAAAAAACAGGCATTAAAGTAGATGCTACCTATGGGGGTTCGGGGTATTTACTGTCTCAAATGATTCTTACGAAAAAAGGAGATATCTACTTTCCGGGTTCTTCTGATTATATGGAACTCGCAAAAAAGAAAGATGTAGTGTTTCATGATACTGAGAAAATAGTAGTATATCTTGTACCTGCAATTAATGTTCAAAGAGGCAATCCAAAAAAAATAAAATCTTTAAAAGATTTAACAAAGCCCGGGATCAAAATAGTCATAGCTAATCCTGAAGGAGTATGTGTGGGTAGTTATGCTGTTGAAATAATAGAAAAAAACTTAAATTCAAAAGAAAAAGAAGAATTTCGAAAAAACTTAATTGGTTATGCAGAAAGTTGTGAAAAAACAGCCTCTGTGATTTCTTTTAAGGCTGCTGATGCAGTAATTGGTTGGAGAGTGTTTGAATATTGGGATCCAGAGAGAATTGAGACTATACCTTTGAATCCAAAAGAAATAAGTAGAATTAGTTATATACCAATAGCAATTTCAAAATTTACAAAGGATCGAGAGTCTGCTCAGTTATTTATTGATTTTGTTTTATCTGAGGAAGGAAAAGCGATATTCAAAAAATATAATTATTTTAAAAGTCCGGATGATGCTTTTGCTTGGATAGGTTCAAAGAAACCTATTGGTGGTGAATATATAATCCCTAAAGAATGGATTACAAAATCAAATTAAAGATTGCATTTGTAAAATTATCAAAATATATGTTGAGATGTTTATTAAAAGTATTACAATTTTCTTTTCTTATTTAGTCTTTGCTATTTACTTTATATTGATCGTTTCCCTATTTTATTTTTTGGATTTTTCTCGATTTCCCGAGATCATACTTTCAGAAAGAACTGTTTTTTCTATTAAAATCAGTTTGATATCTTCCACAGTATCCACAATATTAGCTCTTTTATTGGCTTTACCCTCTTCTTATGCGCTTTCTCGATATAATTTTTGGGGTAAGCATATAATAGATTTAATCTTAGAATTTCCTTTAATTATTTCTCCTGTAGCTTTAGGAGCTACCCTCTTGATTTTTTTTAATAATCCCATTGGAGTGTGGATTCAAAATAATCTAATAGAATTTGTTTTTCATTTGAACGGAATCATTTTAGCCCAATTTATTAGTATTCTTGGTATAGCTGTACGATTTCTAAAAACTACATTAGATGAAATTCCAAAAAGATATGAAGATGTAGCCCAATCTTTAGGTGTACATCCTCTTATAATTTTTTTTAAAATAACGTTACCTCTTTCTAAAAACGGAATCATTTTTGGAGCTGTTTTGATATGGGCGAAATCTTTAGGTGAATTTGGAGCGACAATAACAATAGCGGGTTCTATGGCAATGCGTAGTGAAACTTTACCAATAGCCATATTTACGAAACTAACATCAGCTGATATTTATGGAACAGTGATTTTAATTTTTGTTTTATTTATGACAGCCTTCGCTACTCTTTCCCTTGTAAGAATCATATATAGAAAAGATAAAATGAATGATAGAAATAGTTGATCTTTATCTAAAGCAAAAGAGTTTTGAACTAAAAAATATTTCTTTAAATATAAAAAAGTGTACAATACATACCATTATCGGACCAACGGGATGTGGGAAAACGACTCTTTTGGAGGCTGTGATTGGATTAAGAAAAATCGAAAAAGGAAAAATATATAGAGAAGGAGAGGATATCACAAAATTACCAATTTATAAAAGAAAATTTTCTTATGTTCCCCAAGACTTATCCATTTTTCCACATCTCACTGTAATGGAAAATCTTTTATTTGGTATACAATATAGTCAGTTGCCTAATAAAAAAGAGCGTGTTAAAGAAACTTTAGAAATTGCAAAATATATGAAAATAGAACATTTATTGAGCCGAAAGGCAATATTACTGAGTGGTGGAGAGAAACAAAGAATATCTTTAGCTCGTGCTTTGGCTCCCGGATATAGTTATCTATTTTTAGATGAACCTTTTGCTGGACTTCACGAAGGTATAAAAAAAGAACTCTATTTTTTATTGAAAGAAATTCAAAAGAGATATGAATTAACTATAGTAATGGTTACTCACGATTTAGAAGAGGCTTTTTTTTTGTCAGACTATATATCCGTAATGATTAATGGAAAAATTCTTCATACAGACGAAAAAGAAAAAATTTATTCAAATCCAAAATATATAGAAGTTGCTAATTATTTTGCTATCAAAAATATATTCGAAGGAGAAATTGTAGATATTAGTGGAGAAATTTTAAAAATTTATTGCGATAGCTTTAAGAAAGAAATATTGGTACCTAAAGATAAACTAAATAAACCTTCAGTTAAACAAAAACTTTATTTTGGGATACGAAAAGAAGATATAATGATACTAAGAGAAGATTTACCAAACAAAGATAACAATATTTTGCAAGGAATTGTAAAAGAAATATTTTTTTTAGGTTCTAAATTTATAGTTTTAGTTCAAACGAATGAATTTACAAAAAAAATAGAAATCTCTCTTCCAGAATATGCATTCAAAAAACTTGCATTGAAAACCAATCAGCATATTAAAATATCTTTAAGAAAAGAAAGAATTTTTATCTTATCGTAAAAAACTTAGGTAATTATTGATACTATTGATTCCCTTATCAACCTACTATAAAATCGAAGAAAATTTATAGTTTCTTTATCAAAATTACGAATCATCAAACTCGCAAAAAAATTAAACTTTTTAAAAAATATGTATATTTATGCTTTATAATTTTTTTTTAATAAAATTCATCCTTGAATAT
>JBKBRY010000052.1:0-2526 GCA_046291925.1 Leptonema sp. (in: bacteria)
GAATCCATAGGAGAAATTACTTTCACTCCCATCATCATTTTTGCCATAAATTTAGAAAGGAATAGAGAAATCAAAGCTCCTCCCATTCCCCAAATCAAACTAAATATAGCTAAATTGATTAAATCTATACCAGCGCCTCTTAAATAAGGTTGTATTCCCAAAATCTGAGTGACTATGGAAATTGTAATAATGATCAATAAATTAGTTAATACAAAGAAGAAAATTCTTTTAAACCAAACCATTTTTACCTCCTTTGGTTTTGTAATCAAAAAAAAAACTTAAAAATTAAAAGACAATCAAAAAATTCAAAAAAATAAGTGATTTCAATAACGATTTTACAAATGGTTTTTTTCTGAGAAACCTTCTTGAAATAAAAACGATTTTGCCTCTTGCAGAAGAATATCCTTTTCGTTAGGAATTTCTTGATTCTTTACTCTTTCTAATAAAAATTTTAAGGTTTTTCCATAAATAGGACCAAAAGGAATTGCCAAATTTTTTAAATCTTCTCCACTAATTTTTAAATCTCTTACTTTTAATTCTTGTTCTTTTTGCTTTTCTTCTTTATAAATATACAAAAGTCTACGAATTTGTGGAGGTAAAGGATGGTACAAATTTTTTTTTCTTTCGTATAGTTTAAATTGAATTAAATCTTGTAATTCTTCCTCAGAAATTTTTCTTACAAATTTTCTTAAAGATTTTTCTGTAATCGATTGCGAATAAAAAAATAAATTATTACGAATCAGAAAATCCACACGATTCACTAAAGATTGAGGAAATCTAAATCTCCTTAAAATTTTTTGAGTTATCGAAGCACTAATTGAATTGTAACTTATATATTTTTTTTCGTTTTCTTTTGATTGATTTTCTTGGTATTTTCCTATATCTTTAAATAAAGCTGCCATTCTCAAATGCAAAATGGGCTTATATATTGAATCACAATTATATACGGAATGATAAAATAAATCATTTTTATAACTTTCGTTTAGTTTAAACCCTTTTACTATAGATAGTTCAGGTAAAATGGATTTTAAAATTCCAAATTCTTCTAAAAAAATGAAAGCTCTACTCGGTTTCGAAGAAGTAAGAATTTTAGAAAGCTGATTCCTAAGAAAGGACATATCCAATTTAAAAAAATCTCTTTCCAAATTTGTGTTTTTGATTTTTTCATAGGTAACCGATTCTATAAAATTAAAATTCAATAAAGAAGCATAAACAAATAACTGGATCATATGTTTTAAGGTTAATCCCTGTGGTTTAACAATTCTTAAAGTACCTGTATAGAAGTCATTTAAATCTTCTGCATTCCCTTTCCATTCTTTTTTTTGATAATCAAATAGCAATCGATCCACAGAAATCAAAATTTGAGGGTATAAAAAGGGCTTTTGAATAATCAAATGAAATTCTTGATTTATTAAATCTTTCGTATTGAGAATGATTTTATAATTATGAGGAAATTTTAAAATTTTAAATTTTTCTTTTTCTTGGTATTTTTCTGATAAAGCTAAGGTTTCTTCGAAATAAGGACTTGGTACAGAAAATACCAAAACAGGCTGTTCGCTTCTTAAGTATTTCAAAGACTGACCTGATAAAAAATTCAAAACCCTATTAAATGGAAGAGATTCAATAAGCTTTAAAATATCCTCTTTAGGATAAAAAAAATCTTCGTTAGAAACAAAAGGAAGCATTTTCATAATCCATTTAATGTTTTAAAAAATATCAATTCCTTGTATGTCATTCAAAAAACTCCATTTCATAATCTTATAAAACCATTTGGATCAAATCAAGATTTTGAATTGATTTCTATAAAATTTCTTAAAGATTTCATTGAATGTAAAGGAACTTTATGAATGCCAAAATCGGAACTTTATAAATCCCAAAGATACTTTGTAAAGACATAAAATTTTTTTACTTCATCTAATAAGTCTACTTTATAAAATTGTCGATTTAGGCCAACTTCTGCCCTGAACCATTTTAGACATTTGATTCCTTTAGAATAACAAAAGTTTTATCGTATTGATCCAACTTTTTACCCTTTAAATCAATCCACAAAAGCTCTGCTACCATCTTTAAATAGTTTTCGTTAGTGATGAAATATTTCCAAATTTAGTAATTCTTAGCAGTTTAATATACCAATAGTTAAAAGATTTTGATTTCATATAGTGCACCCTTTTGTGTGTTTTTAAAATTCTTTCGATATATGATATAGAATTCTATGGGAATCAAAAAAGCTTAAAAAAAAAATTTAAATTGACAAAAATTTGATATAAAATTATTTAGTTAATATAAACTTAAAATTAGGGGGTAAATATGCGAAAACTAAGTTTGATTTTAACTTTTTTTTGTGGCTCTTGAGATTATGGCAGTAGAATCCATAATCTTTGTCCATGGGAGAGGAGGTTCTTGTGGTAGTGGATATACGACAGATGCGGGAAATTATTGGGGTTCTTCCAAAAACATCAACACTTCTTTAGCAAAGTATTTTGTCACCTACGACGGTTATAGCGATCCCAGAACTTGGGGAAGTTG
>JBKBRY010000053.1:0-2514 GCA_046291925.1 Leptonema sp. (in: bacteria)
ACAGATATTGCTATTCTGTGTGTAACATTCATTTTTGTTTTATCTGTATTTTTATATAAAGTAAATAATAGCTGAACTTTATTATTAAAAACTTTATGCGGACAAGAAAATAGTTTTTCTAAATCAATTCCCTTTTCCGCAATATATTCTTTATTTACTAAATAATCCACATCCAGCGATAGTGAAATCCAACCAAAATTTTTATTTTCAAACCCTCTACCTACAAAAAATCTTCTATATTTCTTCATATTGTTTCTCCTATTTATTAAAAATAGTCTTCTGTGGCGTTTTCAAGCTCTTCTTCCGATACACCAAGTTTTCCCGCAATATATTTTATTGCTTTATTATAAAATTCAGAAAATTCTATTTCATCCATTTTGTCAAAAGCGATTGATTTTAGTTTTACTATTTTTTTACCATCAACTTCTATAACATCATACAACCCTAAATTTATTTTTATATCATCTAAAACATCATCGACAGAATTATAATAGTCCATATTGTTATATGCAATGTTTAATATTGCAAAAAACTTTCTATGGTGTTTTATATTTCTATCTTTTTTTAATTTAACAATATATACACCATTTTCAAGCCTCATAAATTCATCAGCGATAACATCTAGCGGAAGCAATTTCCCTTTATCTTTATACATTAAAAACTCCATATTACCCCCAAAATAAACTATTGGTAGTATTCAGGATATTTATCTTCTAAAAAATCTTTACAAGCAGGTTCATCAGCGCTTATTAAGTCTTCCCCTCTTGTTTTTTCACAAAATCCAAAAGCATTTTCTACACTTCCGTCTTTAGCATAAATTATTTTTACTCTTCTAAAATAAACACAATCACCACATTTCATCTTATTCTCCTTTTTTTTTCATAATTTCATCTAAATAAAATATTGTTTTAGCAAGCCATATTTCACCAAAGTAATTTTTTGCCTCCTTTGACACTTTGCATAAATTTTTTACATGTAAATAAGCCCATCTCCTTGCATATTTAACCATTTCATCAAAAGATTTAAATTTATATTCACTATCTTTTTTCTCAACAAATGGTCTTATAATGTTTCTAACGCTTGCGCTACTTATATTAAGACTTTGCGCAATTTGATTAACCTTCTCCCCTCTTTTAAAGCGTTCTATTACTTCATCTTTATTTATTCTTGATAATCTTTTTTTAAAATTTGGCAATGAATGTATTATTTTAAACACTGTAGGGCTACTATAATCGTAAAGTTTACCTATTTCTTGATAACTAAAGCCTTTATAATATAAATCTAACATTTCAGCCTTAATTTCTTCTCTTCTTTTTTTATATTCTTCTGTATGCATTATACACTTTATAATACTCACTTCAGTTTTATTAAATTTCTTTGCAATATACTTAATTGAATACCCTTTTAAGAATAAATCAAGGTATTTCTTTCTATTATTTTCTATTTCATTTTTAGTAATTCTAACTTTTTTATTCTTCATTAGATTGTCCCCCTTTTTGTTTCATAACCCACTCATGCCATCTGCCTTCTTTAGTCCAATAATGATTTTCTTCTAACCATAAACGCAATGGTTCTAAAATAGTGTATAATTCATCTGCTGTTCTTGCCTTATTAAATGCATAATTTAGTATCTCAAGATGGTCTTTTGTGCAGTTAGCGTAATTACACACTATTGCTTTTGTTTCTTTTATCTCTTCTCTTATGCTTCTTAACAAGTCTGAATACTTAAATTCCTCTCCTATTGCAATTTTATCTTCTAAAATTTCTGTTATTTTGCTTTGGTCATAGTATTTAAATTTTTCGCAAAATTCATTTATTAGCTGTTCATTCCAGTAATTTCTACTTCCTGTTGCAATTATTGCGGATTTAAGCTTTTCTTTCAACATAGTTAGCCTCCAAATGTTTTCTAAAGCTTTCCGCAAGTCTTTTTTCTTCTTCTTTTCTTTGTCTTTCTAATTCTTCTTTTTGCTTTTTTAATAGTTCTTGTTCTTCTTTTTTCTTTCTTTCTTGTTCTTGTTTATATATCTCAAGCTGTATTTTTTCTTGTCTTATTCTTTCTATATTTTCTTGTTCTCGTCTTTTTTCTTCTTCTTTTTGCACCATCTCTTTTTTTTGCAGATACATCCTGTTTTTAGCGTATTCTATAGTAAAAATTTTTGCAAGTTGTGGATTATTACTCAAAGCTCTCCACTTATTCAAATCACATAAAAAGAGACCGAAATCATGCATTTTACTTATTAGATATCCTTCATCGCAAGATATAAAAGCTTCAAGCATTTTGTCTATTTCTCGCATATCTTTAAAGTCTCTTAAAAGTAGTTTAATTTGCCCTGATAGCTTTTTTGTAAGAGCTGGTTCTTTTAGAGTATTATATCTAATTTTCCAATGCTTAATATAAGAAAGATAAACAGAATACACACTATTAGACTTCGTTTTTGTGAGTGAATTTTCACCACTCACTAATAAATTATTAGAAAATAATACTTCTATACTTTGTTCTTTTTCTAATAATTT
>JBKBRY010000054.1:0-2172 GCA_046291925.1 Leptonema sp. (in: bacteria)
TTTGAATTCCTTTTGGTCTGAATGTTCCATATAATGATTTATACACAAATTTGCTTTTTTTTTACCAAAAAAATTCAAACTTTTATAAAAAAATTCAGGGATAACTATTCTAGATGCATACAACATAAGGAAAGCTTATACACAAAGCATCTTAAAATGAAATCTAAAACCTATTGAATAGAATTTTTTTCTAAAACAATTATGCTAAAACTTTTGAATTTTTCAATAAATAGACAAAAATAGGATTTTTTTTATTTTTGGCTTGCAATACCAGCTTTTTAGAAATTTTTACATTTTGCAAGAATTTTTGATCAACATTTTTCAAAAAAGTTTCACTCACCAAGATGGAATTGGGTTTGCACGCTTTTTCTAATCTTTGGGTAGTGTTGACTGTGTCACCAATCAAGGTAAAATCTTTGCGATAGTCATTTCCCAAATTCGTATGGATTGCATACCCCGAATGGATACCTATTCTGATTTGTATCTTTTCAGGATTGAATTCCTTGGATTCTACGATTTCCAAGATCTCTAAAGCACATTGAAGACATTGATTTGCATCAGTAAAATAACTAAAAATAGCATCTCCTATGAATTTATCAATATCACCTTGGTATTCATAAATTTTATCAATAAAAGCTCCAAATAAAAGATTGATGAATACTATGACTTCTTTAGGATGCTTTTTTTCTGAAAAACCAGTAAAATTCACAATATCTAAAAATAACAAATGGAAATACTTATCATAATGATAGTTCCCATCATTAGAGAGTTTTTTATTGATCAATTCTTTTGCAAAGGAATAAGTGGCTTTTGATGAATAGGATTTTATATATTGCAAAATCGAAAAATTTTCCCTACTCAAATCTTCCAACTTTGTTTGCAGTTTAAATTTATAAATTATACTTCCCAATACATTGCCTAATAAATTTAAAAATTGAACTTCTATATCTTTTCGTTTATGGCCATGCTCTACATAAAGAAATAAAACCCCTAACAATTCTTGATTATGCATCAAAGGAATATTATAATGTCCATGAGGAGCCATCCCCGCTGGTCTATTTTCATGTTCCTCGTCCACGCAATCTTTAAATACTATTTCTTTTCTTTGTGCTGCCCTTCCACATAGGCACCTTCCTTTGGGAACACGATCACACATCTTTAACAAACTCTCTCCAACCCCAGTAGAAACATACATCTCAAGCTCTTGATTTTCTTCGTTCCATAGCATAATACCCCCTTTTTTTTGTATTTCCAACCAGGGGAGCTTTAAAATTCTTTCCAATGCAAAATTTAAAATCAACTTCAAATCATTAGAAATATAGTAAAAACTTAGAATTTCGTATAATTTAGAGTACAACTGATCTTTTTCGTAACCATCCATAATATCAGTCACTTCTTTTCGGATAGAAATATATTCTAAAACTTCTGAAGGTTTATCAGGATCAAAAATAGGAAATACAGTAGCTACTACCCAATAATACCCTCCATCCTTTGTTTTGTTTTTAACTAAACCCTTCCATGGTTTTTTTTTCTCTTTTATTGTATCCCATAAATCTTTGAACACACTTTTTGGCATATCGGGGTGTCTGACTATATTATGAGGCTTACCTATTAACTCTTCTCTTGTATATCCGCTGATCTTGCAAAATAAATCATTAGCATAAGTAATCCTTCCTTTCGGATCTGTTTTGGATATAATAAATTCCTTTTCGATGGAATCCAAAATTTGGTTGAATAGGATAGATTGGATAAAATCGACCATAAATAAATCTCAAATTTTTTTAATATACGTATCGGTAAAAATATTGCATAAAAAAAGTATTACAAACTTTTTGTTTGTAATACTAATGCAATATATTTATAAAAAAAATGAAAGGATTATTTTGTCAAGTGTAAAAAATTGATTCTTCTTTATTACAAACTTATGGTTTGTAATCTTTTAATTCTTTCTTCTAATGGAGGATGGGTTGCAAACAATGCCATTAAACCACCTGATTTTCCAGAAATCTTAAAGCTATTTACAGATTCAGGTACTCTGGGATCTTGAATTTCATAATAATCTTTTAAAGTTTGCAAAGCGCGAATCATACTTGTGCGAGTAGTAAGTTTAGCTCCTCCCTCGTCGGCTCTATATTCTCGGTAGCGAGAAAACCAAGCAACTACCATCATCCC
>JBKBRY010000055.1:0-2117 GCA_046291925.1 Leptonema sp. (in: bacteria)
TGAAGTCCCAGGTCAATATAGAAATGTAATCCCAAATTTTATCTACTGGTCAATGAAGGGGCTTCCTTTACCAATTACTGGAACTGGCGAAGAAACGAGAGATTTTACATATGTATTGGATTTGGTTCAAGGACTTATTAAAGCAGGTTATTACGAAAAAGCTATAGGGGAAAATTTTAATTTGGCAGCAGGTAGAGAAATTTCTATTAAAGATATGGCTCAACTTGTTATAGAAACAACAGGAAATAAAGCAGGATTGATATTTAAAGAACGAAGAAAATGGGACACCAAACCCAGATTATTGGCTTCAATCGAAAAGGCGGAACGATTAATTGGTTACAAGCCAGTAGTGGATTTTAAAGATGGTTTTTTTGCTAATATAGAATGGTTTAAAGACAATTGGGAAAAAATAGAGGCTTTAGCAGATTTCCCCCCTGGTATGAGTAGTGCGGTAAGATAAACGCATATCGCACAGGGGGAATTAGAATGAAGAAGATTCTACTTATTTTTGGAACAAGACCCGAGGCAATTAAATTTGCACCTCTTTATTGGGAATTTAAAAAATATGACAGTATTTTTAATACTAAAGTGTGTGTGACTGCTCAACACAGGCAAATGCTTGATCAGGTGTTGGATTTTTTCGGTATATTTCCAGAATATGATTTAAATTTAATGAAAACGAATCAAACGTTGTTTGACATAACAACAAATTGTTTAAAAGAGATAGAGAAAGTCTTTGATGATTTTAAACCTGATATGATATTTGTTCAGGGGGATACAACCTCTGCGTTTGTTGGAGCACTGGCTGCCTTTTATAAAAAAATTCAAATATCACATGTAGAAGCAGGGCTCAGGAGTCATAATAAATATTCGCCTTTCCCTGAAGAAATCAATAGAGTGTTGGTGGGTCGGTTGGCTGATTATCATTGGGCACCTACTAGATTAGCAAAAAAAAATCTATTTAGTGAAGGTATTAAAAAAAATGTTTTTATAGTTGGCAATACAGTCATAGATGCTTTGTGGATGGGTTTAAAAAAAATAGAAAAAGATGATAAGTTACGTAATGATATACAATCTTTTTTTAATTCAAAGATATGTTTTCAAGATGATAAAAAAATTCTTTTAGTAACAGGACATAGAAGAGAAAGTTTTGGTATAGGCTTTGAAAATATCTGTTTGGCTTTAAAAGATATAGCATTAAAATACAAAGATTTTTCAATAGTGTATCCTGTGCATTTAAATCCAAATGTCAGGGAACCAGTAAACAGGATATTAGGCAATATAAACAATGTTTATCTTCTTGAGCCTTTGGATTATCCTTACCTTATTTGGCTTTTATCAAAGTCGTATCTTGTTTTAACGGATTCAGGTGGGATTCAAGAAGAAGCACCATCTTTAGGAAAGCCCGTTTTGGTAATGCGAGAAGTAACCGAAAGAACAGAAGGAATAGAAGCTGGGACTGCTATGCTGGTTGGTACAGAAAAAAAGAATATAGTAGATTCTGTAAGCCTTTTAATAGAAAATAAAAAAAGATACGAAACTATGTCAAAAGCAATAAATCCGTATGGCGATGGAAAAGCAAGCAAAAAGATAGTTAAAAAGCTCACCAAAATATTAGACTAACAAATCGAATCTATAAGAATTCTATTTTTTTCCTCAGATCTTATACTTCCTTTACTTTATCGGCGACTTCCCATAACCATAGAAAGTACTTGACAGTATAAATGATCAAGTTTTATTTTTAGTTCCTAAGGAGTTTTGACATGTTTTTAAAAAAAGAGAAAGCATTAATAACTCTCTTTATCTTATCTCCTCTCCATCTTCTCTTTGCAGGTGAACCACCAAAAGAGCCGCTCCTTCGCATAGAGACAGGCATGCATACTGCTGTGATTAGAAGGATTGCCATTGACAGGGAAGAAAGATTTCTTGTTACAGGCTCTGAGGATAAGACCATAAGGGTATGGGATTTAAAAA
Organism: Leptonema sp. (in: bacteria); assembly: GCA_046291925.1. Lineage (GTDB taxonomy): Bacteria > Spirochaetota > Leptospiria > Leptospirales > Leptonemataceae > SKYB61. The sequence continues at coordinate 1,975 of JBKBRY010000055.1, forward strand.
ATGGAAGGCTTATAAGGACTATAAGACCACCCATTGGCAGTGGCAATGAGGGAATGATAGATTCAGTTGCCCTTTCACCTGATGGAAGGCATATTGTAGCAGGTGGCTTTACAGGCTATGAATGGGATGGCTCATTTAGCATC
>JBKBRY010000056.1:0-929 GCA_046291925.1 Leptonema sp. (in: bacteria)
TGATCATAATAGATTTGTGGAATGCCATCAACTTCAAAACTATGTTCAAAAAAAAATTTTGATGTATTTTTTATTTCAATTAAGAATTTTTGTTTATTTTTTGAAGCGAAGAAATCTGGTGTAGCAAGCAAAGTATCATCATAAACATAAACAAAATTTTTTTTGTGTATTTTAACATCATTAATCAATGCCCATTCATTCGCGATAGTTTTTTCAAGTAAAAGTCCCCATCGCATAGATTCAGTTTGTTCGACTTTTTCATCATTGATTTTTTCATTATATAAATTTTCTAAAGATTTAAATTTATTATGATTCATCACAACTGAAACTTCACTTGCACAAATAAAATTTTTGCGGAGTTGAAGCCACTCCGCAACATTATTAAATTTAATTTTTTTAATTTTGTTTTTTTTATTTTTAGTTTTCATATTATTCTCCTTTACTTTAAATAATTTTAAAATATTTATAAAATACGTAAAGTGCAATTATGTAACTTTCAATTCTCCAATCATAGTGATCAATTTCCAAAAAACTTGTAAGAATGTCAATTGAAACATAATAATAATAAATCAATTCTTCTTCTTTTATATTAAAAATTGTTTTTGATTCGAAAAGAAAAATTATTTCAGCGTTTACCCTAAAAAAATTCGTTCTTATATCATTATAGAAATTTTTATTTTTTTTGAAATTGATATAATTATTGAAATTTTCATATTTACTCATTTCTTTTAAAAAATTTTCAAAGATTTTTTCTATAGAAAAATTCGATTTATTATCAAACATAAAATCAATTAGAATTTGATAATAATTTATTTTAACAACATCTTCAAGAAATTCAATTTCAGTATTTTCAAAAATTTCTGAAGAAAATTTCGCGTAATCATTTAAATTCATTTGAAAAAATATTTTATGTTTGTTTAAATTTTCAT
>JBKBRY010000057.1:0-836 GCA_046291925.1 Leptonema sp. (in: bacteria)
TTGATTTTAAAATTCCTCAAAAAATAAAAGTTCTTTCTTTATCACCAAAAGAAAAATTAATTGTTGAAACTTTAAAAACTGGTGGCAAGACAATTAATGAACTTTTAGAAAATTTAAAATTATCAGCTAATGAACTTTTATCTTTGCTTTCCCATTTAGAAATTAAAGGAGTAATTTTCAGTCAAGGAGGAAGGTTTTATTTAAATAAATGAAACTTTTATTAGTTGAATCACCAACCAAAGCAAGAACAATTAAAAAGTTTTTAAAAGGCTATTACATTTTAGCAACTTATGGACATTTTTTAGATTTGCCTCAAAAAGAATTCGGACTTTATTTAAAAAATAATCAAATTTATGCTAAATATGTGCCCTTAAAAGGAAAAAAGAGAATTATTGAGAGAATTAAAAAATTAGCAGAAAAAAGTGAAGAAATTTTAATTGCCTCTGATCCTGATCGTGAAGGCGAAATGATTGCTTATGAAGTCAAAATGATTTTACCGGAAAAAGAGCATAAAAAAATTAAAAGAATCAGCGTTCATGAAATTACTCAAAAAGCATTTCTAGAGGCTTTAAAAAATAAATCGGAAATTCTTGAAAATTTGGTTAAGGCTCAAAACGGAAGAAGATATGTAGATAGAATTTTTGGTTATAAAATTTCTCCCCTTTTATGGCATTTTGGCAAAGCTTTATCAGCTGGCAGGGTTCAATCAGCAGCTTTAAGAATAATTGTTGAAAGGGAAAAAGAAATCAGAGATTTTAAAAAAGAAGAATTTTTTGAAGTTTATTTAATTTTGGAAAATTTTCCTTTAAAAGCGGTTTTGGTTGATAAAGATTTAA
>JBKBRY010000058.1:0-809 GCA_046291925.1 Leptonema sp. (in: bacteria)
ATCCCTGGTTGGTCCGAAAATAACCTCAGAAAAAAGACCAGACCTTTCGGGTTTACCGGTGCGATAATTAATTGTTTCTGGTCTTAGAACCTCGCCGTGACTCCATTCTAAAATTTCTTGTGGCGAAGCAATTTTTAAAACAATCTTTTCTATTTCTGATGTCTGGAGTTTTTTATTCATTAGTTTGTTTAAAATCAGAAGATTGAGTATCTTTAACGACCGTTTCTTCTTTTAGCGATTCAGGGGGTATTTCTTCTGTTGACTTCTTACGATAATGAATTTCAACATTCAAACCTAATCCTCGAAGTTCATTAATTAAAACATCAAAAACGGTTGAAAAAGAAGTGGTTTCTGGATCTTCGCCTTTAATAATTTTCTCATAAGCAAGGTTACGGCCACGGACATCATCAGATTTAATTGTTAACATTTCATGTAAAATTTCAGTAGCTCCATGAGCCTCCAGAGCCCACATTTCCATTTCTCCCAATCTTTGACCACCAAACTGAGCTCGACCACCGAGAGGCTGTTGGGTAATTAAAGAATATGGTCCAATTGACCTCGCATGAATTTTATCTTCAACCATATGGTTAAGTTTCATTATTGTCATATAACCAACAACAACCCGTTGATCAAATGGTTCACCGGTTAAGCCATCGTAGAGAATTGTTTTTCCATCTTCGGGAAGCCCAGCTTTTTTAAGCTCAGCTTTAATATCTTCAGGGGTTACTCCTGAAAATGGCGGAACAATGGCGCGATATTTTAATTTATGGGCTGCCCAACCTAAATGAGCTTCTAAAATTTGACCAACA
>JBKBRY010000059.1:0-553 GCA_046291925.1 Leptonema sp. (in: bacteria)
AAGTCCGGCTTTCGCCTCTGCTCGGCCCGTCAGCCTCGCAGTCAGGCTGGCTTATGCCTTTGCACTTTCATCCTGGTTTCCATCCAGGACAAGCCAACCTTTGAACGCCTCCGTTACCTTTTAGGAGGCTGCTGCCCCAGCAAAACTGGCCCTCACCCACTGTTTTCCAAGTTTTTCTTGGAATTAGACCTTAACAGATAGAAGGTGGGTGTTCCATTGACGGCTCCATTCCGACCGAAATCGGAACTTCATAGCCTCCCCACTACGCTCTGCATCTATCTGCCAAAGTCAATGGGTGAGCCCAGTAAAGCTCCTAGGGTCTTTTCGTCCCGCTGCCAGCAGCCCGCATCTTCACGGGCATTGCATTTTCACCGAGCACCTCCTCGAGACAGTCCCCCAGTCGTTACGCCTTTCATGCGCTCCGGAACTTACCCGGAAAGGAATTGCGCTACCTTTGGACGGTCAGGGTTACCGCCGACATTGACCGGGGCTTAAACTTATAAGCTAATATTTCTTTAAAAGAAATATTAACCTTAAGTTTTTAACCTTCCGG
>JBKBRY010000059.1:563-801 GCA_046291925.1 Leptonema sp. (in: bacteria)
TAGATCTGTAAGCCTTGACAAAAAGAATTTTGCCAAGACCTCAGATCTTTAACCTTCCGGCATCGGTCAGGCGTCGCCCCCTATACATCCTGTTATCCAGTTGAGCAGGGAGCTGTGTTTTTGGTAAACAGTCGCCAGGGGAACTTTCGCTGCGGCCTGTATTTTTAAGATACAGGCAGGGCTTCTCCCGAAGTTACGCCCGCTTTTTTGCCGAGTTCCTTGAGGAGGGCTCACTCGT
>JBKBRY010000005.1:0-131995 GCA_046291925.1 Leptonema sp. (in: bacteria)
GTTAACATTCTGTCTTGGTTCCATATAGATTTTTAGGTATCTCAGCACTACCCACACTATACCAGGTTTTACCACTAATTAAAGAATATATACAATATGGGTTTGTTTTGTCTGGAGGGTTACAAATTTTTTCTAATGCATTTAAATACGCATTCATGAAATTTAGGTTTTCTAACGCAGTCAATCCCAGCAATAAATCTTTTGAATCTTTATCTCGATCATCTTTTTCAAGTTTTAATCCACCTAAACAATTTATCTAAAAACCCAACGTAATTATTGTCAGGAATAATTTTGTTCTTTTTTTAAAATCCATTGTCTCCTCCATTTTTGGTAAATTGTTTCCATTTTACCCCCCCGTAAGTCAATCCTATTTTTTTTAAAATATAAAAAATTATAAAAAAATAGGGCATTTTTTACTTTAGGACTGATCTCTAAAAAATCGATTGATAATTCTTGTATCTACAGGTAGTGTAACGATAAAGAACTTTTTGGAAAACCAATTGGTTAATCTATTGAAAAGTTCTTTTACAAAATAGAATTTGACTCTCTTTTAGAATTATTTTTTTTGAATGCGCAATGTATTTAAAGTTCAAACTATACCTAAAGTTAATTCGTATTTATCAGTGGACAAAAAATGGTTTTGTGATTTTACCTTTTTTTTTCTCTAACGAAGCAATCGAGGTATTTCGAAATCCCTTTACCCAAGCCTCTTTATCAATCATGATTCGATTATTCATTGCTTTCTTTTCTTTTTCTTTTATTGCTTCGAGTATCTATATCTTAAATGATTATAAAGACAGGGAACTAGACAAATTAGATGCAAAAAAAAGAAATAGACCTTTAGCTAATGGTTCGGTTACTTCTTACGAAGCATTTTTTTTATTTTTTATTCTATTTTTTTTATCTTTGCTCCTATCATCTTTGCTAAATCTAATTTCTTTAGGTTTGATTTTATTTTATTTTTTTATGAATCTCTTTTACTCCTTTTTGGGAAAAAAAATCGTTTTATTGGATGTCTTTTTGATTTCTCTTGGCTTTGTAATTCGAGTCCTCTTTGGTTCCTTTTCTATTTCCATACCAGCAAGCCCTTGGTTGATCACTACTACTTTTTTTATTGCTTTATTTTTAGGATTCTATAAAAGATTATTCGAAACCAAAAACTCCCCAAAAGAAATTTTAATGGGAGGTCCATATCGTAAGGAATTTTTAAAAAGTTTTATAGACATTTCTGCCTCCCTTGCCATTATAAATTATTCATTATATACGATTTTAGGAACCCATGCAAATGCCAATTTATACTGGACTATACCTTTTGTTGTTATGGGAATCTTTCGTTATTATACTTTGTTAGAAAATCCAGACAATCAAGAAGGGAATCCCTCTGATGTTTTATTGTCTGATCCCTTTTTAGCCATTATTATACTTTCTTGGACGATTGCTTGTATGAGCTTAATTTTATATTTTCGTAATTGAAATAATTTTTTATTATATAATTTTTATTTTTTTGTATCTTAAAATCCATTTATAACAGAAGAATACCGATAATGATACTATGCAAATTCATCCAGTTGATGGTATAAGAAGAATCTATCCTATTTCTTTTTATAATAGATTAGAAAAAATTCCTTCTGTGGAAAAAATAGACGGGGATATAAAAAAATTTTCCAAACAAATCCAAGATTTTGATTTATTTAAATACTATACAGAAAAATTCATCAAAAATAGTTATGAAAAAGGCATACATCTGGACACTTATTTTTAGTTTTTTTATTTCTTGTAAAAATTATGATCTAAGTTTTTTAGAAAATTTTTATTATTTTTTTTTCCCAAAAAAACAGTTGGATCCTTGTGATCCTTTTTACAGTTATTACGAAAACAAAAGCCATTTTTTTGAAAGTGATAATTTAAAAAGCGATGGAACTATTGATTATTATAAGTTGTTTCTTGCTAAAAGGCCAGAAAATAATCCCTGCGATCCCTTATATTCAAAAAATCAAAACGAATAGTTCAATATTTCTTTAAACTTTATAAATTTTCGTTTTTTATCTTAAACAAATATTTTGGATTCATATCTTTTATTTTTTCAATTCCGCACAACTTCATAATTTGGTATAGTTCCTGGTTGTAGTATTTAAATAAGTGTCGAATTGCTAAATCTCCTCCTCCCACAGCAGATATTAAAAAAGGTCTCCCAATCAGTACACCTTCTGCTCCCAAACATAACATTTTAAAAACATCGGAACCCGATCGAATCCCTCCATCAGCTAAAATAGTAATTTGGTTTTTAAAATTCTTTACGATTTCTGGCAAAACCCTTGCTGTTCCCGGAATGGAATCTAAAATTCTACCTCCATGATTCGAAACTACAATAGCATTGGCACCAATGGCAATTGCCTTTTCTGTATCTTCTATAGTCATAATTCCTTTTAGAATAAAAGGAAGGTGGGTAGAATTCCTTATTTCTTTTAATTCTTCTATATTTCTTGCTCTTCCTTTTTGGTTCTTTAGAATTAAAGTTTTAAATTGAATTGCATCAATATCCATTCCTACGGCAATACAATTTTTTAGATTTTTTACAAGTTCGATTCGTTTAAGGATTTCTTTTGTATTTTCTCTTGGTTTAAAAATAATTATAAAATTTGAATCGTATTTGGATATGCTTTCTAAAATGATGGAAAATTTTTCCAGAGAAGCACCATCTCCAAACCAAGCAATACTATTTACAATAGAAGCAGCATTCATAAAATGGGTAATTATGTCTTCTTCGGTTATAGCATTTTTTAAATTCGTTGAGGCACCTGTCATAGGAGCAATCATAATAGGTGTGTTAAGCTTTCGACCAAAAAGTTCAATACTAAGTTCAGGTTCTACTTCATCATGAATATAAGTAGGAAGAATTTTATATTCCTGTAAAGACTTATAATTATCAATAAAAGAAAATTGATTTCCAACACCTCCCATTCCAGGTACACCACTCGCACAATTTGTACCATCACAAACTTTGCACACCCAACATACTTCTTTAGAAAATTTTCTTCTTGCATTTTCTTCGATTTGCTTCCAATCAATTCCTTCCAGTTCATCTATATGAATTTGAATCATTTCTTTTGCTTGGTTGGCAATGGCTTCTGCTTCTTCCAAAGTTTTTCCTTTTGCAATAATATGACCTATTTTATCTATGTTACTTGTTGGTTTGTTTAAAATAGTTCCAATCTTTTTTGTAATTATTATATCGCAAATTCCATACAATTTCTTCGCTTTTTCTACTCCCTCAATAGAAAGGATTTTACCAGGTCTAGACACAATCCCTCTCTCTACAACAACCCAATTGTAATTTTGAATAAAAGGTTCTGGTTCTTCCCCCAAAGCAATTTGGATTGCCCTTTTATACAAATCCACTCCTGTTGAATAAGGATAGGTATGGGATGACATAAATCCACCAGAAAGCCGAGCTGCAATTTCTCCCACATAAATTCCTTTAGAAGTTACCTTTAAATCCCCTTTACCAGCACCATGATCAATTCCAATCGCTTTCATAGCATTGATCATAACTTGAGAAGCTTCTTCTAAAATATCCAAATTTAAACGAGATGGCATATTGTGTCCTATCTCTATAAAATACGGTTCCCCTACTATAATTCTATCTGCAATACCCGTAATTTTATAATTTCCATTCCAAGTTAAAGCATCAATAGATAGCTCCTGTCCATCCAAAAACTCTTCTAAGATTAATTCCCCTGTGGGAGAATATTTTTTACTATGACGGTATGCGAAGTAAATTTCTTCTCTGCGAGAAATCTTAATAACTCCACGAGCACCCATATTTTCTGCTGGTTTTAAAACAGCGGGCAACCCAATCGAATCTAAAGCCTCTATTGCTTCTCTAAGATTCCATACTGCTATAAATTTAGGTATGGGAATATTATTTTTTTGTAAGATTTTTCTCATTAAAACTTTATTGGTTGCTGCTTCCGCAGATGAATAACGAATCCCCGGCAAACCTAAAGCATTTGCTATAGCAGAAACAGACTTACTTGCATCTGTTCCTGCTGTAATCACCCCATCAATCTTTCTTACAGAAGAGAGTTTTACAGCTTCTCGCACACATCCTTCAACATCTTTTGTGCTCATACAAATAAATTCATCTGCATATTCTATACCTGATGCATTAGAATCCATATCAAAAACTATCGTATACAGATTCATTCTTTTTGCAGTTTGGATTAGAGGAACTTGTAAAATACCACCACCAATGATTATAATACTTTTATTCATATTCCATCCCACATTAAATAACATATTTTATTTATAAAAAAGATTTATTACTTTACATATTCTATGATTTGACTAATCAAAATTTTGATGTTATACTTTTTTAAAGAGGAAACAAAAATTGTCTTATTAAAAAGCTCTTCGTTCTCTTTCCATTCTTTTAAGATTTGGTTTTTTTCTTTTTGGTTAAACCGATCCCATTTGCTTTTGACTATTAGAAAATCTTTATTAAAGTCTTTACAATAAGCAAGAATTGATTTTTCTTCTTCTTCCAATTTTCTTTTAGCATCTACAATCAAAATTAATAAAGCAAGTTTTTTTGATTTTTCTAAATATTCATCGAGCAATTGAATCATTTGATTTTTTTTTTCTTTGGATACCTCAGCAAAACCAAAACCGGGTAAATCTACTAAAAAAAAATTTTTATAATAGGATTTATAGGAAGGAACAAAATAATAATTAATAGTTTTGGTTTTACCTGCAAAAGACGAAACATAAGCCAATTGTTTTTGATTGCATAAGACATTGATTAAAGAAGATTTTCCAGAATTGGATCTTCCACAAATTGCTATTTCCTTTAAAGATTTCTTTTCTTCTTCTATTTCTTTAAAATTAGAGAATGATTTATAAAATTTTACATCGGGAAAATATTCTAACATTAATATCCAATTTTTTTTAATAAATCTTGAATAGATAAATTGCTATACTTTTCGGGGAAAAAAAACTTTAATGCTATATCCGCTCTATCTGTAAATATCCCTGCACTCCCAAAAAAATATAACAATCGGATTTGATTTACTTGATTGATTGTATAATGATGAACCAATCTTTCATTTTGAATTGCAAAATACTGATTCCAAGGAAGCCCCAAATATCCAGAAGGACCCAAATGGGCATCTACAGATTTAGCCAATTGTATCAATCTAAGGAACCCTCCCTCTTTTTTGCTCATTTCTTCATCTACAAGAAATACTCGGGGTATTCCAGGAGCGTATTGCTTTAGGAATTTTAAACTTTCAATCTCGAAAGATTGAAAGATTACTCTCTTATACCTACTAAAATTTACTTCTTTTTCAGGAATTGTATTTTGGATTTCGGGATATAATTCTTCGCTTATCTCACTTTTTAGAATCCAACCTTTTCTATATAACAACAAAACCAAATCTTTTTCTATACCAGGGAATTTATGAGCAGATTTGGTTTCTAAATACAATCCTAAATTGGTTTTTGTTTTTGCTAAATCTGCCAATTCCTCTAATGTAAAAATTTTTAAACCTTTGTATGATTGTCTTGCCCTTTCTGGATATTTTTGATTAAACCAGCTTCCTAAATCCAATTGTTTAAGTTCATCAAAGGTGAAATCTTGAATTTCATAATCTTTTTTTTCGGGTATTATTTCTTCTATGTTTGTTGTTCTTTTTAAATCATCGTCATGGAAGCAGACCAAAACGCCATCCTTGGTTCTTTGTATATCTGCTTCTAAATATATATTTTCTCCAATTTCTAATGCCAATAGGTAAGCCGGTAAAGTTTCTTCTGGAGCATAGTAAGAGAGTCCTCTATGAGCCATAATAGCGGGATAGGGAATTTGATTTTTTTCTGCTAATTCTTTATTTTTTTTATAAAACAGATTCATCATAAATAAAAAACCTCCAAAAATACCAAAAATAAAAACTATAATAATTTTATAAATTTTTTTCATAATTTTATATTATCGATTAATCTAACATTTTCTGTATAAACAGAAACGGCAATCAAATTTTCGCTTTTAGCGACTGTTTGAGACTCTAAAGTTTCTGAATCTATAATCTCTATGTATTCTACTTTATTTAATTTGCCTGTTTCTATAATGTCCTTAATGATTTCTTTTAGAACTTCGCAATTGGTTTCCCCTTTTAAAAATTCCTGTTTTGCTATTTGCAGAGATCTATATATCAGCAAAGCATCTTCTCTACCTTCTTTTGATAACCTAGCATTTCTAGAACTCATAGCCAACCCTGATTCTTCTCGAACCAATGGACACCCCACAATAGAAATTTGCATATCCAATTCTTTAACCATTTGTTTAATAATCTTGTATTGTTGATAATCCTTTTCTCCAAAGTATGCTTTATCTGGTTCCACCAAATGAAAAAGTTTTAAAACAACCAACAAAACCCCTTGAAAATGCCCTGGTCTATATATGCCACAAAGCTTATTGGTAAGACTAGGTATATCAATAAAAATTTTTGGTTCTTCGGGATACATTTCAGAATTGTCAGGAATAAAAACCAAATCCACATGAGATTCTTTTAACAATTTTAAATCTCTTTCTAAATCCTTGGGATATTTTTCTAAATCTTCTTTAGAATTGAATTGTATAGGATTGACAAAAATACTAACTACAAGAAAACTACATTCTTTTTTGGCTATTTCTATTAATGATAAATGTCCTTCATGTAGATAACCCATTGTAGGGACAAACCCAATAATTTTGTTTAATTTTTTCTTTTCTTTTATCTCTTTTCTTAGCTCAGTTTTTGTATATACTACCTTCATGTTCTAATAGCCATTTTTTGATTTTTATACCGTAATTATAGTTTTTTATATCTTGTTTTTTGCCTATAACTCTATGACAAGGAATAATTATTGGGATTGGATTTTTCTTACAAGCAAAACCTGTCGCTCTTGCATAATTTTTGCTAAAACCCGCACTCTTTGCTAATTCCTCGTAAGAAATAGTTTGCCCAATAGGAATTTTTGTTAAATAATTCCAAACTTTAGTTTGAAAATCTGTTCCAGTTAACAAAAAATTAGGTGTTTTGATTGTTTTTTTATCATAAAAATATGCATCGAAAAAATTGTTTATGGAATCTATAAAACGGATCCCTTTTGGATTGCATAATCTATTTCTTCCCTTATAATTTTCTAAAATTTCCAATTTTGTTATCCAATACTGATCAAAATTTTCTATGATTGTTAATTTTAAACAAAGAAAATCAAATTTATAATAATAAATCACTTTTTAAAATTTAAATTAGTTTCTAACAAGTATTCTAAGAGACTTTCAGAAGTCCGAGAAATGATTCTTTGCACTTCTCGAAATCCTTCGTAGCCCCCATAATAAGGATCCGGAACGTCCAATATGGATTGTTTATCTTTAACTTCTGGATCAAATTTTCTAAATAAAAAAATTTTATCTTTATATTTTGGATCCGAAACATAACTCATAATATCTTCATAGTTATAACGATCCATTGCAAAAATATAATCAAATTTTTCTAAATCTTCTTTAGTAAACTTCCTTGCTACATGATTTAAAACAATTCCTTTCTCCATTGCTGCCTTTATTGTTAAAGGATGTGGTTTTTCTCCTATGTGGTATGAACTTACTCCAGCTGAATCCACCAGAAAGTAATTTTCAAGGTTTCGATCTTGCAATAGTTTCTTAAAAGTTCCTTCGGCAGCGGGAGATCGACAAATATTTCCATGACAAACAAACAATACTTTTATTCTTTGGTTCATTCTAAAAACACTCAGTAAAAAAAACTAATATTGTCAATTTTAAAATAAATATTCTTTTATCCCTTTTAAAAACATTTCTACAGAAATAGCAATCAAAGCCATACCCATAAGCTTTTCTAAAGCAAATACTCCTTTTTTTCCTGCAAATTTAAAAATCCAATTAGAAGAAAGCAAAATAACCAATGCTAAAGCACAACTTACAAGAATCGAAAAAAGCCAGATATGCATCATTATGGGATTTTGATTAGAAATAACGATCACAGTAGTAATTGCTGAAGGTCCTGCTAAAGAGGGGATGGCCAATGGGAATAAAAAAGGATCTCCTTCGGGTAATTCACCAAAAATATAATGCTTAGAGGTTGAATCCATATAAGGTGGAAAAATCATTCTTAAAGAAATAATAAATAGCAAAATACTACCAGAGATTTTTAATGATGATTGCGATATATTCAAATATTTTAAAATAGTATTACCAAGGAATAAAAAGCCAATCAAAATAAGCATAGAAAAAACTACTTCTCGAATCACAATCCATCTTCTTTTTTGAGGAGGTATTTTTTCCAAAACAACTATAAAAATGGGAATATTTCCAATAGGATCCATTACAAAAAACAACAAAAGGGTTGTAGATAAAAATTCCTCTAACATATTTTAAGATTTTTTTTATTTTCCTATTTAACAATAAAAAAAATCTTAGTGATTTTATGATAAAAAAACAAGGATATGCTATTTTTGATTTAGATTATACTTTAATACCTCACGACACAATCCTTTTATTTGCAAACTTTATTCTAAAAAAATTCAGATGGCGAATGTTTTATCTTTTTTTTGTTGTTCCTGTTATACCTTTTGCTCTTTTAAAATGGATTTCATCGAAAACTCTAAAACAAATATTTCTGAGCTTTTTATGGAAAATAGAAAACGAAAAATTACAAGAACTTTCTAAAAATTTTGTAGAAACCTTGGTAGTTCCCAATTTATACCCTGAAATATTAGAAGAAATCAAAAAGCACAAAAATAAAAAAATTTTAATCTTAAATACAGCAGCCCCAGATTTTTATGCAAAATATATTGGAGAAAAATTAGGATTTGACTTTACAATTGCTACTCCATTTGCAATCAAACAAAAAATCAATTTATTCCCCAAAATTCTTGGAGAAAATAACAAATCTTATGCAAAAATTAAAAGACTGATTAATCTTTTGGATTCTGATGCAAGAGAGAAATTGGAAGCGTTTTTTAAAAATCCTAATTTCAAAAAATTGGACTATCCTTTAATTCTAAAAAATTCAATTTCATATTCAGATAGTCTCGCCGATTTGCCTTTATTAAGATTAACAGAAAAAGCAAAACTTGTGAATCCGGAAAATAAAAAATTAATCAAAGAAGCAAAAACCAAAAACTGGCAAATACTAACACCAAAGAAACCTTTTACCAATCAATTCCAAAAATATAAAATTGCCCTCTTACAATGTTTGGGTTTTTATAACTAAATCAAATACATTTCTTACTTTTGGTATTGGAAGCTCCTAAAGCTAAAATTGTTCTTCTAAAGGTGGAAAAAATTTATTTACAAAGCGAAAAACTTTATAATATTCTAACTATCTTGCAGTTCTAATAATTTAAAAATTCAATTCTTTTTATATACGAATTATAACTTTTCCGATACTTGTCCCTGATTGCAAATATTTTAATGCTTGATAAGAATCTTTAAAATCAAAAACTTTATCTATATATGGTTTTTTCCATTGAATTTGTTGCATTTCTTGGATCATTTTTCGAAACAAATCAATTTTATCATATAACCAAATTATGTTAAAACCAAAAATACCTCGATTTGTATCCAATAACTTTAAAGGCATAATTCTATAAAATGTCAAATACTTATAAACCAACCAGAGATAATTGGGTTTATTCGTATTACTCATAAGGTCGGATGCTCCATAAATAATATAAATCCCCATTCTATCCAATAAAGAAAATTGAACTTTTAAATATTTCCCAGAAACAGAATCAAAAATCAAATCAAAACCTCTTTTATGCTTATTTTTCAAAAAAACTTTTAAATCTTTATAAAATTTATTTATATTTTTATCTCGAATTAAGATATTTTCCTCTTTTACATCATATTTTTTTAAAATTTCTTTTTTATTAGAATTTCCAATAATTGCACAATAATTAGCTGAGAAATGATTTAAGATCTGAATCGAGTGCAATCCAACGCCCCCAGCTGCTGATTGAAGCAATACCATAGAATCTTTCTTTAACCTTCCCAATTCGACAAGCCCATACCATGCAGTTAAAGCCTGTACAATAAAAGAAGCCGATTCTTCGAATGTCCAATCCTTCGGTTTAGGATATAGATAATTAGGATTCACATCCAAATAATTTGTTAAAGCACCAAATTTTGTGGTTCCTAAGACTTCATCCCCTTCTTTAAAAGGACTATTTACTTTTTTTCCTTTTTCTACAATTACACCCGCATATTCTAACCCCGGAGAAAAAGAACCTTTTGGAGTAGCAGAGTATAATCCTAAACAAGCGAAGATATCAGCGAAATTCAAACCTACAGCTTTTATTTGGACTCTTACTTTATGATCAGATAAAATTTGTAAATCCGATTCTTCTATTTTATAATTTTTTAAGTTTCCTGCCCTGGTTTGTACATAACTAATATTTTTCATTTTTAAGTATAATTTTAATAAATCACCTTTTTTAAAGTAGATTCTTTAATTAATCCTGCTGCTATTTCATTTTTTTGGATTTGGCTTGTTCCTTCGTAAATTTGTAATATTTTAGCATCTCTAAAATACTTTTCTACTGGATATTCTTTTACATATCCATAACCACCAAATATTTGTACTGCATTTGTTGCTACTTCCATTGCCATATCAGCAGAAAAACATTTTGCCATAGCTGAAAATTTAGCTGTATCTTTATGCCCTTGTTCAGCAAGTATAGCAGCTTTATATGTTAACAACCTACCCGCTTCGATTTTGATTGCCATTTCTGCAAGCATATGTTGTATAGCTTGAAACGAAACTATCTTTACTCCAAATTGTTCTCTCTCTCTTGCATATTGTATTGCAGCATCAAAAGCTCCTTGGGCAGTTCCAACTGCAGATGCTGCAACAGCAGGTCGCGATAAATTTAAAGTTTTCAATGCATGAACAAAACCATTATTTTCTTTTCCACCAACAAGATTTTCTTCTGGAATTTCGCAATCTTCGAAAATTAACTGTCTTGTTTCTGAACAGCGAATTCCTAATTTGTCTTCCTTTTTCCCAAAAGAAAATCCTGGTGTTCCTTTTTCTACTATAAAACAACTAATTCCTCTAGGCCCTCTCGATTTGTCAGTTATAGCAAAAACTGTATATACGTGTGCTTGACCTGCCCCAGATATCCATTGTTTAGTTCCGTTTAGTATATATTTATCACCTTTCTTAACCGCCGTTGTTTGTAAAGAAGGCACATCGGATCCTGCATTAGGTTCTGTTAAACCAAAAGCAGCAATAATTTCTCCAGAAGCTATCCGAGGTAACCATTTCTTTTTTTGTTCTTCTGTACCACCAACTTCAATTGGCAAAGCTCCTAATTTTGTTGCTAAAAAAGCTGTTCCTATTCCCAGACATCCATAAGCAACTTCTTCTGCTAAAATAATATTTGCCATCATTCCTAACCCCATTCCTCCATATTCTTCTCCAAACATGGCTTGAAACAACCCAGCTTCTTTAAATTTTTCTAAAACTTTCCATGGATATTCGCTTTTTTCATCAAGTTCTTTTCTAACAGGAATGACTTCATTCCTAACTACTTCTCGGATTAAGGCTTGCAACATTTTCAAATCTTCAGATAGTTCAATTGGAATAAATAAATTGGACATAGATAAACCTCTTTTTTGTTAAAATATCATTATCATTAATCATTTAATTTAAAATATTTAAAAGTTCAATAAAAAAATAGGATTCATTTAAATTTTAATTCTCAATTATAAATTTTCTAAAATTTTATAATCTATAACCCAATTACGGTACCGCCATCTATCCGAATTACATTTCCTGTTATAAAACTGGCTTCGTTGGAACACAAAAATCTTACCACTCTCGAAATATCTTTTACTTGACCAGGTCTTCCTAATGGTACGGATTTTCTTAATTCTTCTTTAACAGCTTCTGGCAATGCCTCCGTTAAATCTGTTTGCACATAACCAGGACAAATTGCATTACATAAAATTCCTTTTTTTGCGTACTCTCTTGCTACAACTTTAGTAAATCCAATCAACCCAGCCTTACTGGCTGCATAATTCGCCTGGCCTACTTGACCTATCAAACCAGAAATAGAACTTACATTAATAATCCTCCCTCCATCCTTTGCCTTTAATAACATAGGCAAAAATGCTTGGGTAACTAAAAAAGGTCCTTTTAAATTTACATTAATCACTGCATCCCATTCTTCTTCTTTCATTCTCAATAGTAAATTGTCCTTTAAGATCCCTGCATTATTTACAAGAAAATCCAAACCACCAAATTCTGATTTTACCTTATCTACTGCCTGCTGAATTTGCTCTTTATTTGTAACATTACAAAATATAGGAAGGCATTTTACTTTATACTTTTCAGAAATTTCTTTTGCTGTTTTTTCACATTCTTCTTGTTTTAAATCAAGTATTACTTGATTCGCTCCCCATTCCGCTAAATCTTCTGCTATTGCCTTACCAATACCTCTCGCTGAACCTGTTACTAAAGCAACTTTATTTTCGAATACTCTATCCATAATTACAAAATTTAATTTTTGACTATTTTATCAACTTAAAATTGACTTTCTTGATGTTTTTATTCGAATCATTAAATTTTATTAATATAAATTTTAATCCAACTTTTCGAGTTTTGTATTAGAATTATATATATTTTATAAATAATTCTTAGTTTAAGAATTAAGTTTTTTATGTTACTTTAGATTTTGCAATAATTTTTGATAAAATACTTGGAAAGAATCTTTTAAGATAGACTGCTGTTTTTTCTTTGACTCTCGAAATTATAATCTCTTTTTTTTCTTTTTGTATAGCTTGAATAATTTTTTTGGCAACAAACTGAGGTTCTAAACCCTTAGAAACTCCTTCATCTAATTGATTGTATAAAGAACCATCCCCTCTTAATGCATTTAAAGAAATATTTGTTTTTACAAAACCTGGACAGACTATCAAAACATTGATATTTTTTCCTTTTTTGATAAATTCAGCTCTCAAAGAATCAAAATAGCCATGTAGAGCATGCTTTGCAGCAGAATAAGAACTTCGGTAAGGAGATTCAAACTTACCAGCAACACTTGAAATTACAGTAATATTGCCTGGCTCATTTAAATACGGTAAAAGCAATTTTGTTAAGTGAACAGGAGCAAAAAAATCTATTGCAAAGATTTTTTCTGTTGTTCCAATATCTGTTTCTTCTGCTAAAGCTCTTTGAGTGATTCCAGCATTATGAATGATCACATCTATTTTTTTAAATTTTGTAACAGCCTGCTGAACAATACTAGGAATTTCCTTATAATTGGATAAATCAAAATTCTGAATTAAAACCCTTTCGTTATTTAAATTTAGATTTTGAACTAATTTCTTTAAGTTTTCTTGGTTTCTACTCGTTAAAATAAATTTACAATTATAGGGGACTAACTCCTTAACCAATTCTTTACCAATACCCGACGAAGCACCAGTTATCCAAACAACAGTGTTATCAATTTTCATCTTGCAACATTCTTAAATTATAGTACAAAATTACAATCATAATTTACAAAAATTAAGAGGAATACCTCCCAGAAACGGATGGGATAGATAACTCTTTTCTGTATTTTGCTATGGTTCTTCTTGCAATTTTAATTCCTTTATAAAGTAAAATTTCAGATATTTCTTTATCTCTCAGTGGGTTCTTCTTATCTTCTTTCGAAATAATCTCTTTAATAAGTTCTTTGATTTTCTCAGGTGCAATTTTTCTATTATGTGAATTTTTAAAACCTCTCTTAAAAAAATACTTTAATTCGTAAATCCCCCATTTGGTGTAAACATACTTACGACTTGTAATTCTCGAAACAGTAGAAATATGGAGTTGTACTTCTTCGGCAATGTCTTTTAATCGTAAAGGTTGAATTTCTTTTTTATATAAAAAAAAATCTTTTTGGAAATTAACAATGGATTTTGTTACTTCTATAAGAGTTTGATTTCTCTGCTCAATAGAGCGAATTAAAAACTGTGCAGTGTAATATTTATTTTTTAATTTTCTCATCTCTGCAGTTGAAATTTCATTTTTTTGTTGAATTTGATCTATATATTCTTTATTAAATTCTATATTTTTGATTATTTTATCATTTAAAAAAATTATAAAAGGATCTTCCTTTGTTTGATCTATTAAGACATATACATCTGGTTCAATATAAACGGTATTTTCGCTAACATAATCTTTACCCGGAAATGGATTTAAAGTTCGCATTAAAGATATTGCTTTTTGTATTTTTTCTTTCGTAAGTCCTGATTTCTTTTCGAGTGTTTTCCAATCTTGATTTTCCAACTCTTGTATACATTCTTTTAAAAGATAAATTGCATTTTTGGATTCTTCTAAATCTGGATATTGAATTTCCAATTGAAAAATTAAAGACTCTATATAATTTAATGCACAACATCCAATAGGATCCAGAGAAGCTAATTTTTTTCTTAAATTAAGAATTTGTTCAAAAGAAAGCGAAAATGGTTTAAGCAAATATTCAGGATCCTGAAGTAAAAAGCCATTTTTATCTAAAGACGAAATTAGAATATCAGCTGCTTCTTTTTCTTGTTCTGTTAGCTTTAAATATTTGAGCTGTTCTCTTAACACTGAATATAAAGAAGTATTGGTAGTTGCAACATTTTCTATTGCTTTTTGTTTTTTTATTGCTGCATCTTTATCATAATATAAATTGATAAACCAGGTTGGTATATAATTTTTCTTTTTTATAACCAAAAAGGGATTTTCCTTCGCGATTTCCTCTAGTTTTTCTTCCAACTCTTGTTGTGAATATTGCAACAATTCAATGGATTGTTTTAATGTTTGGGTTAAAATCAACTTTTGTAATTGTTTTTGTTCTAATCTTTGCTTCATAATTTAAAATCATCACCCAAGTAAATTTCTTTTATTTTAGGATCATTAATCAGCTCATTTACAGTTCCTGATCGTAATATTTGACCCGAATACATAATGTAAGCCCGATCTGTAATTTTTAATGTTTCCCGAACATTATGATCGGTTATCAAAATCCCCAATCCTCTTTCCTTTAAAAGAAAGATCAAATTTTGAATATCTTTAACAGCTATAGGATCCACACCTGCAAAAGGCTCATCTAATAAAATAAAACTGGGATCTGTTGCTAAAGCCCGTGCTATTTCGCATCGCCTTCTTTCCCCTCCTGATAAAGTATACCCTTTCTGATCTTGTACTTTTTCTAAGTGCAATTCATAAATTAATGAATCTACTTTTTCCTTAATTTGTTTTTTATCTTTGATAAACATTTCTAAAATAGCTTCGATATTTTGCCTTACAGTTAATTTTCGAAATATAGAAGGCTCTTGGGCTAAATAACCAATTCCTTTTCTTGCTTTCTTATACATTGGCAAATCTGTAACATCTTCATCATTTATATAAACTTTTCCTGAATCTGGCTTTATAATTCCCACTGCCATATAAAAGGAAGTAGTTTTCCCAGCTCCATTAGGCCCCAACAAGCCAACTATTTCTTTTTTTTGTATGTAAAAAGATACATTATCAACGACTCTTCTTCTGTTATAAATCTTAACTAAATTTTCCATTCTAAATTCTGTTATCTGAACTTTGCTTTGTCTCTCTTTAATATCAATCATAAACTATAGTTCTTAATTCTCCATAAATTTCTACTTTATCTTTGAATACATCAATTTTCTTACAATGTAGTTCTGTTTTTTTTCTTCTTAAAATGGGGTTTCCTAACAATTCTATTTTTTCTTCTTTCTCGTTAAATTTTGCATATTCTGAAAACATTTCTTCTTCTTTTCTTATTAAATGCACATTGCCTTTAGCTATAGTGATTTCGTTTAAAAAATCTCTTTCTATAATTTCTGCTGTTAGTTTTTCTTTTATTTGTTTATCATTTTCTATGTATTCTAAACTTGAATTCGTACTTTGTTTTTCATATAGGATCAACTCTGGATTTTTTTTCAATAATAAATTTCTATTTTTTAAATCATAAAGCATATAATTAGATCTTAAAAAAAAATTTTCTTTTTTATCCTCCAAAGTAACTGCATTATTTGACTCTACAAATGAAATATCTTTACCTAAAATCAAAAATTCTTCCCCTTTAAACGTTTTCGTTTTGGAAGTCATCAACACATTTCCCCTAAGAATTCCTTTTTGAATTTTTTTGAGATCTTGATTTGTATCTTTAGTTTCGAAAAAGTATTCAATAGTATTAGCAGTTATAATTAATTTTTCTTTGATAACTTCATCTTCTTTTTTGGAATTTTGACTGCTATTTTTTTTCTCTTTGTTAGGATTTTCTTTCTTACCTTCAGAAACAATTGTAGTAATCATTATTGGTTTTTGGTTTACAATTATTTTTTTTTCGTCTGATTTATAAATCATAGTTTTAGCTGTTAAATATATTTTTTTACCAACAAGAACTGGATTCTCTTTTAAAACAAATTCCTTAGAATTATCATAGTAAATACTTTCGTCGCCTAATAAAGACCAATCTTTACTGAATATTTTTACATACTTTTTAAATATAATTGTTTTCTCTGCAATATTTCTTTGGATTTCGTCCGTAGTTATTAGAATATAGGAATCATTAGAATTAAGCTTCATATAAGGATTGCCCAAAAGCTTTACGAATTCTTCTTTTCTATTATATTCACCTTTTTGAGCATAAAGGAAAGTGTTTTGATTTTTTAAAGAAATTACTAATCCACCGGATATGATTCCATTATTTTCAGAATCAATTTCTATGTAAGGAGCAGAAATTTGAGTATCTTCATGAAGAATTGTTGCGCCCCCTTGTAATATAATTTTATAATCTTCTTTTCCCTCTTTGTTGATTTTTTTTCTAATTAGCTCTTCTGCAAAATAGTAAGTTAACACATTTTTTCTTTTTTTTGTATCTTCTTGTTTTTTGATTACTTCCCTTTCTTTTAAATTTTCAAAATCTTCTAAACTATAACTATGTAAATTCAAGAATGGTTCTCTATAAGACAAACAATAGCTAAAAATTATAACCAAGTTAATGATTTTTATAAATTTCATAAACTAAAAAAAGAAGTTGTTATTCGTATCTTTTTTATCTCTATTTTGTAATAATTGACCTTTTGGTTTTTTGCATTTTTGGATACCTTCTTTTTTACTATAATAGATCCCTTTTAAACATTGAATTTTATTTTTATCTTTTTTGATTTCTACTTCGGAATCTGTAAATAATACTTCATTTTCCAAGTTATAATACAATTCGTTTCCAGAAACCATTAATTCTGTATCTTTGTATTCTGAATCCCCAATCAAATAAAGTTGGTTATTCTTATAATCGAGAACTGCTTTTTTAGATTGCAAATACGCCTTAGAAGGTAAAAACTGTTCAAAAGAAAATTCATAAACAATAATTTTATAAACTTCATTTGTTTTCTGCTCGTTATATATATAAGCTTCTTCTGAATTCAACTCCCATTTTTTTATCCCCAAACCCTTGTAATGGATTCTATGAAATTTCGAAATTCTTAAATTTGCAAAAGGTTCTTTTTCTTCTTCTTTTAAAGTTGGGTAGCTTTGCATACAATTGAATAGTATAAAAAAAATGTAAATTTTAATTATTTTTAACAAGACGATCGATTTCATATATATGCCTTAACAATTCTGGGGTTTTGCTTAACCAATACTGTGTTGCAGAATCAGACCAAGCTTTTTCTGGCTCTGGATGAACTTCCATAAAGATACCCTCTATACCTATAGAAACAGCGGCTTTAATTAAATAAGGTGCCAATTCTCTATTCCCTCCGCTTTGATTCCCTTGTCCTCCAGGCAATTGGGTACTATGGGTACCATCAAAAACAACGGGAAGATCAAAACTTCGCATAATAGGAATTGATCTTGGATCGAAAACCAAATTATTGTATCCAAAACTTACGCCTCTTTCCGTTATAAGTAAATTTTTATTATTTGTACTATAAACCTTTTCTTGAATGGATTTTACATCCCATGGTGCCAAAAATTGACCTTTCTTGATGTTAATCCATTTTTGAGTCTTCGCACATTCTATAATTAAATCAGTTTGTCTACATAAAAATGCTGGAATTTGTAAAACATCAACAACCTCAGAAACAGCTTTTACTTGATTGGTTTCGTGTACGTCTGTAAGAATAGGAACACCAAATTCTTTTTTTATAGATTCTAAAATTTTTAAACCTTCTTCTAATCCAGGACCTCTTTGACTACTTAAAGATGTCCGATTTGCTTTATCAAAGCTTGATTTAAAAATATAAACAATTCCTAACTCTTCGGAGATTTTCTTTAAAGTTTCGCAAACCTTTACTAATAAATCCCTAGTTTCTATAACACACGGACCCGCAATCAAAAAAAAAGGATTTCTTCCGCCAATTTTTTTACCAAAAAATTCTCTTTCTGTTATTTCCTTAAAATAACTCATTTTTTATGCCTTTTCTCTAGTTCTTGAACAACATCTTCTAAATAAATATTTTTTTCCACAAGTGCCACCATTAAATGGAAAATCAAATCTGCTGCTTCGTGAATCATTTCTTCTTTTTTGTTATTTTTAAAGGCTAATAGAACTTCTCCTGATTCCTCTATCACTTTCTTTAAGATAGAATCTTCGCCTTCTTGAAAAAGTCTCGAAGTATAGGATCCATTAGGAAGCTCTTTCTTTCTTTGAATTAAAATTTTTTCTAAATATTTTAAAAATTCCATAAATTTCTCCTCAATCATAAATTAAATTTTGTCCTAACTGGGATTTGATTTCGCTCTAATTCTTCTTTAACTTGATTTATAGTAAATTCTCTAAAATGAAAAATCGATGCTGCTAATACTGCACTTGCCCCTGAATACTGAATCACTTCTACAAAATGTTTTAAAGAACCTGCACCTCCTGAAGCGATAACAGGTATATTCACAGACTCTACAATATTTTTTGTCAATTTTAAATCATAGCCACTTTTTGTGCCATCATGATCCATACTTGTTAACAAAATTTCACCAGCACCTTTATCTTCTGCAATTTTTGCCCATTCAACTGCAGAAAACCCTGTAGGTGTTCTTCCCCCATTTAAGTAAACTTCGTAATCGTTCATATTAGAATTCCACTTAACATCAATTGCACATATAATGCATTGGCTACCAAATATTTTTGCTGATTCATACAATATTTCTGGATTCTGAAAAGCCGAAGTATTTATAGAAACCTTATCTGCTCCACCCATTAAAATATTTTCTACATCGTCTACTTTTTTAATGCCACCACCAACAGAAAAAGGAATAAAAATTTCTTTTGCAACTGATTCAACCAAATTTCGCACTATTTTTCTTTTTTCCACACTTGCAGTAATATCTAAAAAAGCCAATTCATCCGCTCCTTGTTCAGCATAAATTTTGGCATTTTCTACAGGATCACCAGCATCAATTAAATTAACAAACTTGACCCCTTTAACAACTCTACCCTGCTTTATATCTAAACAGGGAATCACTCGAACACATAACACATAACCAATTTTTTAAAAATTTATAAAATAAAAAGTAAATTATAAATGACATCCAATATTTGAATACTTTACTTTTTGGTAAAAAGTAAATTCATAAAAAAGAATTTACAAAATCAATTTTCATTTTTTTTTTTAATTTAGAATGAATTGGAGTCAACTTAAAGATCATTTACAAAAAGAGTTGGATAGATTTTTAGAATTGGAAAATCTATTGTCAAACTCAGAAATCATTGAAAATCAAGAAAAATTTAAAGAACTTACTAAGGAATATAATCAATTAAAGAACAACATTGATAAAATAAACCAATTTATAAATAAAATCAAATCTTACGAAGAAGCTCTTGAAATTTTACAAGATGATACAGCAGATAAAGATTTAATAGAAATAGCAAAGACAGAAAAAGAAGAAATAGAAAAATTTTTAACAGAAAAAGAATTAGAAATTGAATCTTTATTTTTAGAACCTGATCCCAATAATGGTAAAGACATAATCATAGAAATACGAGCAGGTACGGGAGGCGAAGAAGCTGCTTTGTTCGTAGGTGATTTGTTCAGAATGTATAGTAAGTTTTGTGATAAAATGAATTTTTCTATCGAAATTCTTTCAATGTCAGAAACAGGTTTAGGAGGCTATAAAGAAATAATTTTTACTGTAAAGGGAGAGAGAGCTTATGAATTATTACATTTAGAAGCTGGTGCTCATCGAGTACAGAGAATTCCTATTACTGAAAGTAATGGGAGAATCCATACAAGTGCAGTAACAGTAGCTGTTATACCCGAAGCAGAAGAAAGTGAATTTCACATAGAAGAAAAAGATTTAAAGATTGATGTATTTCGAGCAAGTGGTGCTGGTGGCCAACATGTAAATAAAACAGAATCTGCTGTGCGAATTACACATATACCTACTGGAATTGTAGTAAGCTGCCAAGACGAAAGATCACAACACAAAAACAAAGCAAAAGCTTTAAAAATCCTTCGTTCTCGCCTTAAACAAATACAAGAAGAACAACATCATAAAGAATTGGCAGATTTGAAAAAAAATCAAGTCAAAACAGGGGATCGTTCGGAAAAAATAAGAACTTATAATTACCCACAAGGAAGGGTTACCGATCATAGAATAAATTTTTCTATATATAATTTAGAAGAATTTATGGACGGTAATATTTTGCCAATGCTCGAAGAGCTTATAAAATACGAAAAATTAAAAAAATTAGAAGAACTCAGAAAAAAACAAACAATGAATGCCGCAACTTAAAAAGAAATATAATAAAATTATGTAGTTTTCAAGAATTAAAAATGAATTTTTGAAATACTTTTATGTTAATATCTTAAATCAAAATGTGAAATTTTTCTACTTAAATAAAAAAAATGTGAAAAACTTATGTTGGTTACTCACATAATTTTCACATTTAAATCTATAAAGAAATTGACTTATGGATTTAAAAAAAATATTAATCCATTGATTATTTAGGTTTTTTATAGAAAAATAGAGTAAGAAGGAAATTTTTTTCACATTTTCACATATATACAATAGTAAGTACAAATAAGGCATTTAAGTACATTTGTACTTTAATTAAAATATCAGGAGTAAAAAAATGGAATTTATAGCAAATACAGGAGAACTTGCCAAAGTACTTTCTGTGGTAACCTCTATTGCATCTTCAAGAGAAATAGGAATTTACACAGGAAACATTTTATTAGAAGCAGAAGAGGGTCTTCTTTCTTTAACGACAGTGGATCAAGAAAAAGCTTTAAGAAATAAACTACCTTCTACAATCCTTAAAAAAGGAAGTGTTTTGCTACCTGCAAGAAAGTTATCTGAATTGGTAAAAGAATTTCGATATGATACCATAAAATTCATTGTAGACGAAAATTATAAAGTAATGATTCAAAATGGCAACGAAGAATTAGAAAAAAAATTTAAAACCAATATAGAAATTATGGGAAAATCACCCGAAGAATTTCCCATTCCTTTTGATGTAAATGGCTTAGATTTTGTTTCTTTGAATCCTAAAATAATAACAGAAATGATCGAAAAAGTTTTTTATGCATCTGCTATTGATGATGCGAGGATTGTTTTTAATGGAATTTTTATTGAATATAAAGAGGATTTATTGCATTTTGTTGCAACAGATGGGAGGAGATTATCAATTATCAAACGAAGAGAAAATAATTTTTTGAAATCTAATAGCATTATTTTGCCTTCCCGTTCAATCAAAGAAATTTTAAAATTAATATCAAATGCAGAAAATGTAGAGATTGCTCATAATCATAAAGAAAATCAAATTTTTATTAGAATAAACCATATCTATTTTTCTACTCAACTTATAGAAGGTTCTTTCCCAGATTATAATGTTGTTATTCCAAAAGATCACCCCTATAAAGTAGAATTGGACAGGGTTGATTTTATTAACGCAATAAGACAGGCAATGGTGTTTGCTCCTGAACCTAATAAACAAGTTCGATTAAATTTTAAGAACAAGTTATTAATGATTGAATCTTCGACACCTGAATTGGGTAAAGTAGAAGATGGAATAGAATGTGATTATAATCATACCAATCTAGTTATTGCTTTTAATTCCAATTATTTACTTGATGTTTTAGAATCTTTGCAATGCAAAACTGTTCTTTTTTCTTTTAAATCATCTGATGCACCTGTTGTGATTTATGATCCAGAAGATAATTATTTCCAATCTATTGTAATGCCTATGAAGCTTCAAGATTAGAAGTGTGGATTGAATTTCTTAATTTAGAAAATTATAGAAATTATAATTCATTAGAAGTAGGATTTTCTCCTTTTCTAAATTTTTTAATTGGAGAAAATGCTTCTGGTAAAACCAACTTATTAGAAGCATTAGGTTATTTTGTTGCTTTTCGATCTTTTCGAAGGATAAATGATCAAAATTTGATTCAATGGAATAAAAACTATTTTTATTTAAAAATTGAATGCTGGAATTCTCCTTTTAATTTACATCAAAAAAATTCTTATGAAGTAGGAGTTGAATTTGTTAATCAATCAATTAAAAAAAAAATTAAAAAAAATAACAAAAAAATAAATAAAATTTCAGAAATATTGGGAAACGTTTTAGGTGTTTTTTTTACTCCAGAAGATTTGATTTACATAGATTCTATTACAAACCGAAGAAGTTTTTTTGATTTTCTTTTTTCTACGATAGATTTTGAATATTTTACTGCTTACAATGAATACCAAAAGTGTTTAAAGCACAGAAACGAACTTTTAAAAAGAATTAATTTAGGAAAATCAAAAGTTAAGGAATTAGATTTTTGGGACAACCGACTTATGAGTAATGCAGAAATCATTTTACAAAAAAGAATGCTTTATTTAAAAGAATACGAAGAATATTTTAAAAATCGTATAAGTGAAATTTCGAAAGAAAAAGATAAACTCAATATCCAAATCGAAATTTATGAGATGGCAGAATATAAAAAAAAATTTTTTGACAATCGCAACAAAGACATACAAACGGGCACTACCAATTTTGGTATCCATCGAGATAAAATCAGTTTCTTGGACAATCATTTTAAAGATATTTTATTAACTTTTAGCCAAGGACAAAAAAGAACAACAGCATTATCATTAAAATTGGCTCAATATGATTTTTATAAAAGGATATTTAATATTAAACCGATTTTATTTGTGGATGATGTAATAAGAGAACTTGATCAATATAGAAGGAAATATTTCCTTGAAATTTTGTTGGACTGTGGTCAAGCTTTCTTTACAACGCCTAATTTTGAGGATGATATGAAAATATTTAAGAATATAAAAGATAAAGAATGTAAAATTTTTAAAATCATTAATGGATCTTTAGAAAATGAATTTTGATTTATTGTATTCTCATAAAAAACCTCAAAAATTGAATCAAAAAGATAAAGAAGCATTACTAAATTTAATTTTTAAAATTAATAAAAACTTAGATAAAAAAATTGAGTTTTTTATCTTAGAGAACAAAGAATCCTTTTTTGGTAATTTATCCAAATTTGTTAAAAATCTCTATGTTAAGAATAAAATTTTATATTTAGAAGTAGAATCTAAATTGATATTCCAAGAAATTCAATTTATGTTAAATTCAATTAACTATAAATTGGAAATAAACTTAAAAGAAAGCATCAAACAAATTAAAGAAATAAAAAGGTAGATTGGTTTTTATACGTAACCAGGCTTTTTTAGCAATCGAAACATATTGAATTTGTAGTCTTCTACTCCGGGTTGATCAAAAGGATTTACTTCTAAATTTAAGGCAGAAATAGCACAAGAATATTCAAATAAGAATATTAACAATCCTAAATAAAATTCATTTAATTCAGGAATCTGAAATGTGAAATTAGGCACACCACCTTCGATATGGGCTTTTCTTGTTGCTTTTAAAGCTGTTCGATTGATTTCGTTTAATGTTTTATTTTGTAAGTAGTTTAAACCATCACTATCATCTGGATTTGCAAATACTTTAATTTCGTTATCATTTTCTATATCAATTAATGTTTCGAAAATATTCCGATTCCCTTCTTGTATCCACTGACCAATAGAGTGAAGATCGGTTGTAAAAATGCTGCTTGCAGGGAATATACCTTTAAAATTTTTTCCTTCGGATTCTCCAAATAATTGTTTCCACCATTCTAAAAAATAAAATAATTCGGGTCTATAGGTAGCTAAGATTTCAATATTTTTTGAATTCCAATAATTTAGGGTTCTATACGTAGCATATGCTAAAGCTGGATTCTCTTCTATTTTGTTGTTATTATAAATTTTATTTTTGATGAATTGCGCACCTTGTATTAATTCTTTAATTTTGATTCCAACAATAGATAAAGGAACTAACCCTACTGGAGACAATACGGAATATCTGCCACCTACATCATCTGGAATTGTATCGCTGATTAGATTGTATTGATTTGCCAATTTTCTAAGAATTCCTTTTTCTTTATCTGTAATTACTACAATTCGATTTTGAATTTCTTTTTCGCCAAATTTCTGGATTGCTTTTTGAAACAAAAAACGAAAGGCTATTGCCGGTTCTGTTGTAGTACCGCTTTTGGAGATTACTACAATTGCAAAGTTTTTATCCTCTAAATATTCTAATAACTCGATTAAATATTTACTTGATAAGTGGTGTCCTACAAAAATTAGTTCCGGTCTCTTTTTTCTAAAGGGATTGGTAAGAGCTTCGTATATAGCTCGAATTCCAAGGTAAGAACCTCCTATCCCAATAGAAACAAGAACATCAAAATTAGAAAACTTTTTAGCTAATTCAGAATAGAATTCTAAATTAGGATTCTCTGGTAAATCAAGCCATCCTAGAAATTCTTTTCCTTCGCAGATTCTTTGTTCTAATTTTTCTTTAGAAATAAGGGATTTTTCGTAGGCTTTTTTTACTAGTTTCTCTTTATAAAAACTCGAAAAGATTTCTTTAGTAGGGATATCTTCGGATTCGTTTAGATAGAATTGAATGTTTTTCATAAATGAAATCATTTTGAATTTGGTTTCAATTGCAAGAAAATTTTATAATTATTGATTATGGAATTTTTTATTGTAATAATGTAAGAACTTCGTATCCATCTTCTGTAACCAAAATAGTATGTTCAAATTGGGCGGATAGTTTACCGTCAGCGGTTTTAACAGTCCATTTGTCTTGTTTATCAATATAAACTTCGTAGACTCCTTCGTTAATCATAGGTTCAATAGTAAAAGTCATTCCTGGTTTCATTAAAATTTTAACTTCATTATTTTTGTAATGAGGTACAATTGGATCTTCATGAAAATATTTTCCGATTCCATGCCCTGCAAGATCTCGAACTATACTGTATCCATATTGGCTTACAAAGTTTTCTATTGCTTCTCCTATTTCGCAAATTTTTTTATATGGTTTTACGGCTTGAATTCCAATCCACATTGCTTTTTCTGTTATTTCAACAAGTTTTTTAGCATTTTCTGATACTTTGCCAATCAAAAAAGTTCTAGAAGTATCCCCATGATAACCTTTATATTTTACAGTTATATCAATGTTTATAATATCCCCTTCCTTTAATATTTCATTTTTTTTAGGGATGCCATGACAAACAACATCATTGATGGAAGTGCAAATACTTTTAGGGAAACCTTTATAATTTAAAGGAGCACTTTCTGCACCTTTTTTTATAGTATATTGATGTGCAAAATCATTTAGTTCTAAAGTAGAAACACCAGGTTTAACTCTTAATCCAGTTTCGTAAAGTACTTCAGCTGCTAACTTTCCAGCATCACGCATTCTTTCGATTTCATATTTGCTTTTATAGTATATCAAATTAAACCTCCAATAGTTAATTTAATACATTTTTTATAGAGATGATATTAATAAATAATTTCAATACAATGTTATGCCAGTTTTTTTGTTCAATTTGTTTGTAAAATTGAATTTATAAATTTGATGAGTATAGTATTAAATCTAAAATTAGATTTTACTTTTAAAATACTTCAACTTTTTCATTCATAATATGAGCATCTTTGTAACGGGAACCGATACAAATGTAGGGAAGACAATTACCTGTGGACTTTTATTAAAAAAATATTATAAAATTTATCCAAAAATTCGTTATTGGAAGCCAATTCAAACGGGATACCCACCCGATGATGATACAGAAGTGGTTCACAATATAAGTTTTTTGCCTAAAGAATATTCTTTAGAAAACATAAAATTTAAATTATCAGTCAGTCCACACTTAGCATCTGAATTCGAAAATAAAGTGATTGATATAGATCAACTCAAAAAAGACTTTAAAAAATATTCTAAAACTTATTCGTTAATAATAGAAGGTGCTGGTGGTATTTTGGTTCCTCTAACGAGAAATTATTTTTGGATTGATTGGATTGCAGATTTACAACTTCCCGTTTTGGTAGTAGCAAGGAGTACTTTAGGAACCATTAATCATACACTTTTGACAATTGAAGTATTAAAATACCGTAAGCTAAAAACTATCGGTATTATTTTCTGTGGAAAGCAAGAAGAAGAATATATAAAAGACAATAGAAAAATAATCCAAGACATTTCTCAATTGCCAGTAATTAGTTATTTTGATTTTACAAAAGAAAAAGATATAGATCCTGATCCCAATTTTATTTTGCAGCCATATCTTTCATAAATTTTTAAAGTTAAAAAAACTAACAAAACTTTTGTTTTTATGCTATAATGCGTAAGGATTTATTTTTATCAATAATAGCATTTATTTATATATGAAGAAACCAATATATCATACACCATTGTAAACTCAATAAAAGTTCATAGATTTTTATTATATCCAGCATGGTTTTATGTTTTTAATTAAGATGTAGAAAAGATGTTTGAAACTTAACATTTACAGGTATGCTAAATTCTCACCTTCGAATTTCCTATAAAAAAGAAAACAAGGCGAGGTTCCGCCTTGTTGGTTGTTGATTGAGAAGTTCCAATTAAGCTATATTTTCTTTTCTTTTAAACCAAAAAATCATTCCTAAGATACCAATTACTAAAATTGTAGAAGGAATCAAAACTTTATAAGTTACATTTGGATTTTGTAACAAGAAGGCAGAAATAGGAGAACTTGCATTACCAACTCTTTTGATTTTTACTCTTGTGATTTCAACATTAGCATCGTATTCGGGGGGTTGGTATCTGTCATTTAACCAGGTAACATTCAAAACAACATCACCTTCGGGTAAATCTAAGGTTGTAGTTCCTTTATGATATTTGCCTTGTTCTGCGGGTATAGTAATATAATTGGATTTTCCATTGGCAGCAACCAGTAATTTAAATTCTTTATATTCTGGCATTAAAGGGAGTCCGTTTTTTGCATTTCCAGCACGAATTAAGATTTCGTATTTTCCAGCTTCTTTTGTTTTTAGACAATAAGATACAGTTTGACCTTGCCAGTAAGTGTAGACGGAGGGAGGATTTATACCAACGAACCATCTACCGTTACTATCGCAGAAATTACTTCCAATTCTTGTTAGAATTTTCTTTATTTTTTTATCCTCGATTTTTTTAATGAAAATTCTTTTAATTTGGATATTTGCATCATATTTATTTGGTTCCCATGCATCGTTAGTCCATAGAACATTGATTGTATTTTCTCCTTTTGCTAGTTTAATATCCAATTTTCCTCTATAGTAACGTTTGTCAGAAGCACGAATTAACATATTACCTAAACTTTCTCCTGTAGTTTCGTTAACTACTTTCACATTAAAGAAATGATACCAATCTGGTAGGGGTCCATGAATATTTTTTGCAACAAGAATTAATCTATATTTACCGCCTTCACAATTGCTGTTTACAGTTACCAATAGTTTTTGGTATGCCCAATAAGTATGAAGGCCTTTTACTTTAAATACTTTTTGTCTTAGGTTTTCGTTCTTTTTGAAGCCGACTTGTAAATTTTTTTCAGGTAGTGGTAATAACTCTTCAGTTGTATTATACCATCTTCCTTGAGAGGTATCAATTTTGATAACTTTTGCTTTGCAATTTTGATTGTTTACATCTTCGGCTTCAGAACTATCACTAGTATTGGTAGTATCACTATTCTCTATTTCAGATACTTCTTCTTTTTCTTCTTCTTGTGTAACATTCTCTTCTTCATTTTGTTCTTCTTGAGATAATTCATCCTCGTTACCAGTTTGGGGTGGTTCTTGTGCGATAGGTGGTTTGTCGTTTACTACAACTTCTTCTATAGGATCTTGTGCTACATCTTCTCCCTTATCGTCTGATTGAGGTGGTTCTTGATTTATTGGTGGTTTGTTATCTGTGTTATTATTGTCATTTCCAGAATTTTGGTTATCATCACCTTTTTCTTGATCTTGTTGTGGGGGTCCTAGATAGACAACTCCTCCATTGTTGTCGTTACCTTGGTTATTATTTTCCAAACCTTGATTATTTGAATTTGCAGTATCGATGGTTCCCGTATCATCTGTTACTTCTATTGTTGGTGTTTGTTGTGTTGTAGAGCTTTCTTCGGATACAGTTTTTGGATTATCGGGGCTAATTTTAGGTCCTCCTTCTCCTTGAACTAGTTCGGGTAGCAACAAAAATCCACTTTTTTTCTTACCACAAAAAGAAAAAGTCAAGGCAAAAGTCAATATAATACTGAAAATCAGTATTTTGTTTTTTGGATTGAACATGAGATTACCTCCTTAAAGTAAAATTGATTCATTTACTTTAATAAGACGATTTTTTATAAAATATTTAAAATTTTTTTTATCAAGATTGAAATTTTTTATAATTTAAACTTTAAAGTATTAATAAGATTAAAAAAGCCTATATATATACCAATGATTGTTAATTTTAATAAAATACGGATTGTTAAATCTGTAGGATTCGGAGGGATTTTCTAAAATAGTCAATTTAACTTCGCAATCTTCTGGTGTAATGATAAAAAAATCTGCTTTGATTGTACTATAAATGTCTATTAATTCGTATAAAGAAATTTGACTTTCGTCTTTTGTATGTTCTTTGAGCTTTTTTGAATCCAAATATATCAAATTTAAATAACTGTTTTTATTTTCCAAGTCTTTCATCACTTCTTCTTTTGTTTTATGAGCTTTTAAATCAATATAAATTCCTTTTTCTTGAGCAATAAAATCCATAATAGGTGTTAAATCTTTTTTTTGAATCAATTTAAATAAAGATTTTAGAATAAAAAATATATTTTCTATATCTTGATTAGAATATTCCTGAAAATTTATATTAAAAACATCACCTTTTACTAATTTTTCATCAAAAGGCTTTTTGCAATTAATAGTGCTAATCCATAATACGAGAAAGCATATTAGCAAATTCTTCTCCATTGATAACCTTCAACTTTTTAAGATTTTGTAATGCTTGTTCTCCTCCTGGAGTTAATTTTGCTCCAGACAAGAGATACCCTTCTTGGACTTTTAATTCGTTTAATTTGTTCTGAAAATTCCTTAAAAAAATGTCCGAAACCAATTGGTTTTTCCATTGTCTTATTTTAAATAAAGCTTTTTTCCCCTCAAAATTTTCTGCTATACAATCAAGTCCTTCGTTATCATCTGGTTGGATTTGCTTGGAAGTCTGATACCCTAATATTTGGATCAATTGCTGGCATTTATTAATAAATTCCATTCTAGTAAGATTATTAAAAGCATCAATCATCTCTTCGTAATCTATATGTGATGAAGATGCATAACTTTTTTTTATTATTTCAGACGAACCTTCGCTTAATAAAGGGATATCAATTTTGGTATTCATTTTTAAGCCAGATATTTTATAAATAAAATCATTGGGAAAGAATTTTTCGATCCAATTTTTAGTAAAACTTAAAAAATCGAAACCATCAGGAGAAACATCGCCGGGTGCAATGATTCCTTCTTCTATATTCATTCTATAATCAGAAAGGTTAGTTATTTTTTGATCTCTAAAATCCCGTGTTTCTAAAATCAAAAGATTTTCATGTGCCGCTTCGATATCTCCTCCTAACATTCCTATACATGCGTATGTGATTCTAATAATATATTCTTCTTTTGGTAGATTTTCCCTTAAAGCGATTTGTAAAGCATATTCTGAATGTTGTAAAGCTTTATTGTAATTTTTTTTAAAATAATACATTCCTATTAACAATTTATGAAAAAGATATCGGACTTCTGTTTCTGTAATGTTTTTTAATTGATCTTCTATTTTTTGAAGAATTTCATCACTTATCTTTTTTTTTCTAAAGCTTTCAATACCTAAAAAAAGAATTCCTAATGAATTGTTTGGATCAATATTAACAACTTTTTCGAACAATTCTAATGCTTCTTTTTGGTTTAGGACAGAATGTATAATTCCTTTTGCAAGTAAAAATTCAATTTTGTTAGGAAAAATAGAAATTAATCTTTTTAAATACCCTTCCGCTTTTTCAAAATATTCTTGCCCTGCGTACAAAAATGCTAATCTGGCTAACGCTTCTACATTATTTTTATTATATCGCAAAGATTCTTCGTAGTATTTTACACATTCTGCATACGATTCCATTCTATAGTAATAGTCTGCAATTTTATTGATTAGCTCTAAGAAAGAAAATTCTGGAACAGTCTTTCGAATTTTATACATTTCTAAGAGATGCTGAATATAATTTTCTTCATCTCCTTCTTCTTTATAAATATTTGCCATTACATAATGATATTTAGGGTTGTGGGGATCTTTTTCTAATTTGCTTCTTATCAATGCTCTAGCATCTAAAAAATTTCCTTCTTTTGCTAATTTTAAAGCTTTTTCGATGGGATCTTTACGAATACTAAAAAAATATATCACGATAACAAGAATTGCAATTAAAAGAAAAGAGATTATAAAAATAGAAACATTCATAAAATATTTACTTCTTCGTGAGGAATAAATGTGCTACCTAAGTTATGAGGAATTCCTCCACAGTGATAGATTTTATCAATAAAATTTAGGGTATAATAGGATAAATTGCGAAGAGCTTTCTTTTTTATTTTTAGGATCTTTATAAGTCCAAAAATTCCTAAGGGAAATTTCCGTAAAATTTCGAATTTTTCTTTTAAATTTTTATGCTCCCAATTTCTAATTAGATATTCATATTCAAACAAATAGGAATTTTCTGGTCTATCGCCTACAACTTTGATTAATAAAATATAACTTTCTCTCCTGAAAATTTCGTAAGAACCTACCAATTCTATTAAATAAGCAGCTTCCATATCGCAAACATTTGCTTTAAATTCGTATTTAAGATCAAGTTTTTCAATAGGATCAAAAATAGGTTTTTCTACTGTTAAAAGGGTGAATCTACCTGGCCCTCCAGCAAATTGAATGGAGTTTGTTTTTTTTATTACAGTACCAATTTTTACTAAATCTCCAATATAAATTTTCTCCCTTTCGTCCAATACACCTACTAAACCTGCATTTATGATTATATCTGGTAGTAAGTTCTCTAATATCTTTTTTATTTTTTTTTTATCTTGCAATCCAGGCCCTGTTGTTGCTGCATAAAAAGTGGGGTATTTTTGGGAATGATAACATTGAACATCTTTTTCGAATACAAATGGATGTTTTTTTAAAATTTCTTTTAATTCTTCCTTTATGCCTGTAAGCAAAAGTATGATCATATCTGATCCCATACTTCGGTAATTTTTTCTATTATGAATTCTAAAATTTTTCTTGCTAATTCTTCTTTGTTTGCAAGTGGTATTATGTTTTTACCGTTCCATTTATCGAAAATAATAATTTGATTTTCGAGATTACCAAAGCCAGACTGGTTTTTATATACATGATTTGCACATATAAAGTGAATATTCTTTTTTTTTAATTTTTCTTTTGCATTTTCTTCTAAATCATGAGTTTCTGCTGCAAATCCAACTAAAATAAGTTTTTTGTATTGCTTTGATAGAGAAGTTCCTATAGTTTTTAAAATATCAATTGTTGGAATTAATTCAATCGTAATGGTACTTTCTGATTTTTTGATTTTTTTTTCAGAAACTTTTTTTACAGTGTAATCTGCAGGTGCAGCTGACATGATCAGTATACAATCATCTTTAAGTTCTTTAAATACAGTCTCTCCCATTTCTTGAGTAGAGTCTACGTATAGATTTTTTGCTTCTTTTACATTTTTATATTCTGGATATACTGCACCAGTAATGTAGACTACTTCTTTAAAATAAAAAAGACTTTGTTTTGCTAATTCGAATCCTGTTTTACCAGAGGCAGGGTTAGAAATAAAGCGTACCGGA
The DNA here is from genome assembly GCA_046291925.1 of Leptonema sp. (in: bacteria). Lineage (GTDB taxonomy): Bacteria > Spirochaetota > Leptospiria > Leptospirales > Leptonemataceae > SKYB61. Next base: position 32,238 of record JBKBRY010000005.1, read on the forward strand.
TCTATCCATTCTCGAGTTGGTCCAGCAGTAATGATAATTTTAAATTTTTTCGGATTGAATGTTTTTTTCATTGTTTGTTATGATATTCTAATATCGTTTTTTCTATGGTATAAATATCAATCATTTTCCCATACCCCATATCACCACAAATAACTTCGCCTTCTGTGGGCTCTAAAATGATAACTCCATCATTTTTTAAAATTTTTAAATTTCTTTGTACAGCTTTCGAAAGATACATATTCGGATTCATAGCAGGTGCTATTATAACTGGTACATCCAATGCTAAATAGGTGCTTGATACTACATCATCGGCGATTCCGTTAGCAATTTTGCCAATCATATTGGCAGTTGCTGGAACAATAGCAAAAACTGAGGCTTCGTTCTTAATATCTATGTGCAGCATTCCTTCTTCCCATTCATCTACAATAACTTTTTTGTTGGTAAGAGTACTGAAAGTTAAAGGACCAACAAAGCGAGTTGCATTTTTTGTCATCATTACTCTTACGGGAATTCCCTGTTTTGTAATATTTCTTACCAGTTCACAAGTTTTGTATGCTGCGATACTACCTGTAATAGCTATCACGGGGTGTTTTTTCATTCAGGATTCAAATTTATTTTTCTTATTTAAAGATCTATCTTTTATTTTTATAAATTTTACACTGTTACCAAAATTTTTAGCTACCAAATGTATTTATCTGCATCTTTTCTTTTATCATGACCACTTAATACATGAAATCTTCTAATTCGATTTAGTTTTTCTTGATTTAATATATGTATGGGAATATATACAATTTTTTGTCCAAAGCGGGATGCAAAATAATTCATTTTTGGTGTTTGAGGACTTTTTGCTACATATACCACTGTATTTTTTTGATTGTAAAGAATACCAGCAGCTAATAATTTTTCTTTTGCTGATCGAAAATTTCTGAGTTCATAATGATCCCATATATAAGAAAGTCTACCGGGTGGATAAGATAATAAAAATCCTCCGTAAATGCATCGTGCTATTCCTGGACCTACGATTCTATCCTCTGGTGGTGTAGAATAAAAAGCCATATCTCCTTCTTCGATATGTTCTCCCCACCAGACATTTTTCCAGCTGAATTGGTTTTCATCTTCATTAAATATAACGATTACATTTCCAAAATCCCAATTACTATTAACTTCCTCAATTACATAAATAGTATTTTTATAATAATTTCTTATGGTTTCTTTGTAGTCGATTCCGTCCAATAAACTTGTTGTAAAGGGGTGTATTTTCTTTTCTCTAGATTTTACCAGATGCAATGCTTTTTTTCTTATTTCTAAACTAAAATTTTCTATAATAATGTCTTCGGGAGGATACGAACACATACCCTCCTTTTTCCATAATTCTTTCCATTGTCCTTGGTAAGATTCTTTTGCTAATTTTGATTTTATTTCGCGGAATGTTTTTCTTTCTTCTCGAAATATTTTTGTTCTAAAACGAATTAGTTCGGAATCTATACCGATGTCTTCTAATGTAATTTGTAGTTCTTCGAAAATTGATTTTTCTTTATTAAATTTCATTAATTTTTCGTAAAAAATCTTAGCGAAATTATCATTCACAAAGTTTTTTGCTGAATATATTAAAATTAAAGGATTAGGTAATAATTTTTTATATAGAATGCTAAGATTCCTACTGAACTGAAAAAACAACTTTTCTTTTTGGGGTGCTACAAATTCTCCTGATACTTGCTCATATTCATTTTTTGTTATGCGATATACTTCTTTTTGTAGAAGGATTCTATTAAAGAAAATCCATTTTTTTGGTTCTTTTCTATACTCTATCCATAAATTATTATAATATCCTGGTTGGGATAATAATTCAGGGGATGTTTCTGATAAGCTATGGATACTTATATTGAATTTTGAATTTTCTCTTAAATGCAATCTATTTAACAGATTTGTATATGTTATTTCTAAATCTTTTAAACTTTTATTATAAAAATTTATTATATTTTTTACATGTTTAAAACCACATATTACTAAAATCTGTTTATCTTTATTTTCTATTTCAATTTTTTTTATTTGAATGGATAGAAACAATTCTCTAAATAAATCTATTGGATTTGTTTTTGTTTTTACATTTTTTATATAAATATCGTATAATTCTTGTAAAGATAGGTAATTCAAAACAAAAGTATCCGGAAAATCATCAAAATTTTTGTAAAATAATCCAAATTTACTATAAGTTGGAGGATTGTCGATCAGGTAAAAGGGTATATTCATTTCGTAACAATTTCTAAGAGTTTCCACAATAGGTTCTAATGGTTCAAAAATAATATAATTAGGGATTTCTTCTTCAATTTTAATTATAGGATAAGAATTTAAGTAAGGCAAAATTTTGACTGTAGCTTCGTAAATAAAATAGGGTAATTCTATTAGTACTAAATCAGGGGGTGAATCATAAAAATGTTTTCTTATTAAAAGGGTAAACTCTAAAGAACCATGAACTATAGGTATGATTCCTAAAGTCTTAGAAATTCTAATTTTCTGATCTACAAAATCATGTAAAGGATTCATATTGAATCTAAGTATCTTAACGATTCGTCTCCTAAAATTTGTTGAACGGCAAGATAGAGGATTTCTTTTATTTGTTTTTCGTTAAAACTAAGGATGGTTTTTTCGCTAAAATTGTACTTCTGATAGGCTATTTTTAACATTAGTCTAGTAATATTAATTCCATCTCTAATAGAATAGGGTTCATCTTCCAAGTGAGCTCTTTGTAAAAAACTTACAACATAGTTAATCATTTCTTCTGGTGCATAAGGGATATTGGCTATTAGAATTTCTTTTTCTTCGTCTGCATCTGCGAAATCAATATAAATTGAAGGTTGTAGTCTACTTTGTATATATTCTGGTACTTCGAATGTAGATGCATCTTCATTCATGGTAGTTACAAAGCGAAAATCTTCATGGGCATGAATTTTGATACCTACAACAATAGATTCAATATATCTTCTATGATCCAATAAAGGCGCAAGAGAAGCCCAAGATTTTTCTCCCATTCTATTTCCTTCGTCTAATATGGCAATGCCTCCTTTGATCATAGCAGTTACAATTCCTGATGCTACATATTTGATTTTGCCTTCGGATGAGATTACGGGAGTAATTAATAGGTCTTCTGGTCTTGTATCCATTGTAGCTTGGAATATCCAAAATGGTTTTTTTAATTCTTTTGCTACAGCACAGGCTAAAGTTGTTTTCCCTACACCTGGTTTACCTATTAATCTAGGATTTAATGGGAGATCTTTTGGATGAATTTTTAACCAAGCTGCTTTTAATTGATCTTTTACAAATTGATTTCCTACCCATTTAACATCTAAATGATCTTCTGGAGCTAGCTCAATCTCTATGCCTTCAATTTTTATCTTTTCCATATGTTTTGTGTTCTATAAATTAAATATTTTTTAGGGGGTAAGAAAATATCAAATATTTTTTGTTAATTTGTAATTTTTTTTATCGATATTATTAAGACAAGGAGAAGTATCCATGTTGAATATCTTAAAAAAAACTTTATTTTTAATACTTTTCGCTTTTTTAACTTACCAAACCCCACCTATAAGAGATGCTAGCACACAGCCAACAACAGAAGAAAAAAAAGATATAATCAAAATAGAGGATTATTTTCCAGTAAGTATAGAGGATCCTAGAATTGATGTAAATGGTATTTCTTTAGATCGAAGGTATTCTCCTGATGGAAGAGGTGAGATTTTAGATGTTTTTTTTAATATTGATAATAACACTAACCAAAAAATAGATTTATTCGTATGGGTAGTTGCTTATTACGAAACTAATGCGATAGATACAGAGGAACGAAAAATCATTCCACATCCAAAATGGAGGGTATCGGATCCGGACCAAAAAACATTTATAAATCGATACATAAAAATCACTCCGCAGGATATACCCCAAGAAAAGATTTGGAATCAGGAAGATCCAGATTATAAAAAATACTATGGTGTAGTTCAAAGAATGCGAAATACTCTCGGAAACTTAAAAATTGTAGGAGATATCTATCCACCCGTATGGAAATATATAAATTATATTATGAGGTATCCAACGCAAGGTGTTCCTGTTATACTTTATGGAGATCAGGGTCCTACTTTAGATAAGTTGCTTAGTACAAATTATATCCCACCGACTCCAGAAGAAAAGAAGACTAAGTTATACAAAAATATTCCAAATCATACTTATACTATAGAATACTCAAGAAGAAGAACCATTTTCAGAAGTCATCATTATACAGCATATCGATCTAATTTTGCTTTTTATAATATGTTTAGGATATTGATTTTTGATGCAAATAAAGCAAAACAATTTGAAGAACAAAAAAATACAAATTCTACAGAGTCTTTGATTGATCCTCTAATGTATCATAGAATTTTTTATATAAGCCAAAATGTAAAAATAAAGTAAAAAATCAGATTGGAAAATTTGAGTCCAAAAAATAATAAAATTATAGTATAGTGAGTAAACCTTTTCTATTATAGGGTCTCTTATAGAAAGCCAATTGTACCTACATAAGTTGTAGGATTTCGTAAAAAAATCCTTTAGTTATGTAAGTACATTCAATTTTTTTATTTATTTTTTATTGAAGTCTTTTTCAGTTGGAATCTTAAGAGGATCATTTTTTACATTTCTTTGGATAATTTTTTCTTCAGAAGACTTTAATTTTTCTGTTATTTTCTTCTCTGGTAATTTTTTTGATTCCTCTATTTTCTCTTGGTAATTTGTTTCTACTGCAATTTCTTTATATGCACTCGAATTTTTTAGTTCTGTTACAAAGCTTACATACTCTTGCACATTACCTTTATCTTGAGAAGCTAGTTCTTTAAGCAATTGTAGAGATTCTTTTGATAAAGGAAGTATTTTTTTCTTTGATAATTCTTTCTCTTTTTCTACATTGATTTCTCCTGCTTGATCAAGAACTATAGTATCTCCTTTTTGATTTTTAATTTCTATTTTTCCTTCTATTAAAGCAATATTGGTTTTATTTTCACTGATTACTTTTGTTATAAAGCTTGTTCCTCTAACTGCAGCAATTGATGTTGGCGTTATAATAGAATAATTTTCACTCTCTTTTAATTTCTTTAGATGAGATATTACAGAACCTCTATCTTGATAAATTTCAATATTATCAGATGTCAAAGAACGAATTTCGATTCTTGTATTCTCATTGATTCTAATGATCCCTTTATCTTTTAAAATAATATCAATGGAAGAATCTTTTTCAGTAATCAAAATGTCTTTTGTCTGTAACAAATCATTAATTTTGGCTTCTGCTAAGATTTTATCTCTTTCTACTTTTACTTGACCTTTTACAAATTGGATCTTTGCTACAGGTTGTTCTTCTAATGATTTTTTAACTTGTGTTTCTTGTTTGCAAAAACTTAGAAGAAACAGCCCTATACCTACAAAATAAAATTTTTTTTTTATTTTTAATTTCATAAAACCTCCAGATTATAAATTAAATACCATGTAATTAATGACAAGCATTTAATTTTTTTTTGCATATTTTATTATAAAATTAATTTTATTTTATCACCAAATTGGGAATCTTTATTATTATTTTTTGAATTGGTTCCTTGCTGTTTGTTAAAAAAATATAAAAAAAATCCTTATTTAGACCCACTCTTTTTAAAAATAAATATTGAATTCTAACCATTCAAAATTGTTTTATATTTATTTTAATGATTTCAACAAAAATAAAATGAAAAAAACTCTGAAAATTCATTTGCCATATCTTTTTTTAATTTTATTAAATTTTTGTATAAATCAACAAATCGTGAATAATCATTTTGTTTTTCTAAACCATTTTAATTGTGAATTGGATAGATTTTTTGATTATGAATTATTTTCTCATTACGATAAAAATCGAATTTGTATTTATTCTCTTAAAAATCCCTTATTAAGAAAAATTAATAAAAGTTCCATATTGTACAAATTGGAAGAAAGGGAAGTAATTACAGGTTTAGATATTTCAGAAATTTCTAAATTCCAGTATCTAAAAAATATAAAATTTGCTTTGTTTACAAATTTAACGGGTGTGAATTATCAGTTGAAAAGTACTCTGGAAATTTTAAGAGAAAATCTGCTAACTCCAGAAATTTTATTAGAACCGGAGCATGGAATCTTTAGTTCAGAAGATTTTTTGTCTGATCAGATTTTAAAAATAGATAAAAATCTGAATATTCCTATTTTAAATCTATATTCTAAGATTAAGAAACCACCTATTGAATATTTACAAAACATACATTCTATATTGATTGATATCCAGAATCTTCCTGTTAGGTGCTATACTTATATTTCTACTTTAACTTACATCTTAGAAGTTGCAGATATTTTACAAAAAGAAGTAATTATTTTAGATAGACCTCATCCTTATGGTATTTGGGATTCTGCTGGTCATTTTTTAGAAGAAGAATATGTTAGTTTTGTGGGGGAAGCTCCTGTTCCTTTTTTATTTGGTTTAACTCCTGCTGAGTATAGCATTTACCTTTCCATGTATAAATTTAAAAATCTAAAATTAAAAATTTTGCGAATGGAAAATTTTGATCCACGTAATATTAATTGGACTTTAGCAAATACTTGGATCAACCCTTCTCCAAATATTCCTAATTTAGAGTCTGCTTTGATTTATGTAGGTATGGTTTTTATGGAAGGTTTGAATCTAAGTGTAGGAAGAGGAACAACAAAACCTTTTATCTATTCGGGTGCTCCTTGGATAGATAATGAGATCGTTTTAAAAGAACTTCGAAAATTAAATTTAAAAGGTGTTAAATTTGGACTTATTGAATTTTATCCTTCTTCGTCTATATATAAAAATCAACGATGTAAAGGAATTCAAATTTATCCTGTTTCTAAAGAGATGGATCCAATTCAAATTGGTTATGAATACTTAAGGATTTTAAACAGACTTTATCCAGATAAATTGGTATTTCTTAAATCTAAAAATCAATATTTTATAGATAAATTATGGGGATCTGATTCTTACAGAAAAGCTTTAGAAAATGATTTATCTTATAATGAATTTAAACAATTATGGATTTCCGAATCCGCTTATTTTGATACTATAGTTAAAGAATTTAAAATTTATTAAATAAACTTAAAGGAATGTTAGTCTTAGAATTTATAAAGCTTTGTTTATAGAAAAAACAACAAATATTTGAAATTTATTTTTTTATTGGATATTGTATGGATTTAAAAAGAATCAGGAAGAATGTTAAAGAAGACTTTTCTTTACATTATGATAGAATTCAAGAAGAAAAAATTCTGTCGATGGTTGCTGGCATTGGAATTTATGATAGAAAAAAGCAATTTTTAAATTTGTTTAGGGATAAAAAGCTTTGGGTATTCCGTCGTGGTTGAATCCATTAAAATAAATAAAAATCCATTTCTCTTTTATTTAAAAATATGATGTGCTATTTATTGATATAATGTGGATTATGCAATCAATCATTTGTTTAATAAAAACTATCTTTTTCTAAATTGATTCAAGTACAACTCTTTTTTACGATATATTTTTTCTTTAAGATTATATGCAAAGATATATATTTCTACTTCTTTTAAATATTAGAATCTTTAAAAGTTTTGTTTGGCAAATAACTATTTTAATTTCATCAATACAAAGCTTCTCTATTGTAATATAAAAAATACTGCACAAGGTCTTTATAAAAAAGCGATCCTCCATGTTACCAATAAAATTTGGGCTAACTAAATAGTTTCTATCAGCTCTGATTGGTTTAGATTCAAAAGGAATACCACTTGCACGTGAAACAATTTTAAGATTAGAATTAAAAATCTTGCAGTTATAACTCAATATAGATTATCTTTATCATTAGAAAGGCTGTCTACAAGTCCTTTTGCTGATGCTATTTTTAGCTACTTTATAATGAACTTTCATAGTTGCATTATTTTGAATGAACTTTCATAGTTGCATTATTTTGTAAGATAATGAATTCGAGAAACCAATTTTTTAAATCTTGAACTCTTTTAGAACTTTTTCAATTGCAATAAATTTTCTTAAAAGTAATGCCTAAAAATTTGACTTTCTTGTATCTCCTGCTCCACATATAATGTAATGGTTTTCCATTTTAGATAGTCTCCTTGGTTTTGAGTGTTTAGACATTAAATTTTTTAGAACTCCTTCTACAATAAATTTTAATTAAGCAAAATACAACATAGACAATCGCTCCCCTACCAGATAATATCAAAATAAAAGTATAAAATTTTCTAATTTCGCTTTTTTAAACTTTTAATACATCGCTAAGACCTACTGTGAAAAGTATGATAGCTTTCATAAAAAAATTTAATCCGAGATACTTAGGGATAGAGAATTTTATAACCATATGCTCCTAAAAAAATATTAAAAAAGAAAGTTTGTTTTTTTTTTACAACAATTCTTGATATGTTTTAAACATATCAATTTTTCTACTTGCTTGAAAATTTTAGCTCTTGTTTATTATTTCTTTCTACTTTAAATTGTATCATTTTTTGCTTACTTTTTTTTATTAAGGTAAAGATAAAATCATTAAATTTTATCTTTTCGTCAACCTCTGGAAATCTACCAAGTAGTTCAATGATAAATCCAGCCACTGTTGTATATACTTCTGATTCTGGTATAACATCTTCTTGCAAAAATTCATTGAAATCAAAAACATTACAACTACCACTAACTAAATAAACATTTTCTTTTAATTGTAAGATATTTTGATTGTTTTGATTTTCTGTCATGTCTTGTATTTCACCCACAATTTCTTCTAAGATATCTTCTAAAGTTAATAAACCAGCTGTTCCTCCATATTCATCTACAACAATGGCAATATGGTTTTTTCTTTTTTGCATTTCTCTTAAGATTTTTCCTATTTTCATACTTTCTGGGACAAAAAATGGTGGGCGTATTATTTTTGAAATTGATAAATTTTCTTTTTTTAAAATAGAACGAATTAAATCTTTTATATGAAGTATTCCCACTATATTATCCAAATTATCTTTATAAACAGGTATACGAGTATACATACTTTGTAAAACTCTTTGAATCTCTTCTTCTTCTGCATCAATAGAAATAGAAACCATATCAACTCTTGGAATCATTACTTCTCTTGCGTCCGTATCGTTGAATTCCAATATATTTTCTATCATTTCGTGTTCGCTTTTTTCGATTGTTCCATCTTTAACGCCTTCTTCTAATATATGTAAAATATCTTCTGTAATCAATTTTGCTTCGCTAAAACTAGTTTTATCTTTAAAAGGTTTTAGAAATAAATTACTAGAAAATATTAAAATCTTACTTAAAAAAGAAAAAATATTAGAAAAAAAATATAAGGGATATGCAACTAAAAATGCTATTCTTTCTGAATGATGTAAAGCTAATGATTTAGGAACCAGTTCTCCAATTATGATTTGTAAATAAGTAATTAAGATTACCACACTAGCAAAAGAAATTTCTTCGGAAAATAATTTGATGATTTCTATTTGTATAGTTTCTTTAATTAATTCAGATAGTTTTCCAACAAAGGAAGAACCTCCAAAAACAGAAGTTATAGTGCCGATTAGCGTAACACCTATTTGTACAGTTGCAAATAATTGGTTGGGTTCTTTTTTTAAATTATATAAAATTTCAGCTCGCTTATTTTTTTTATCTTCTTTTAAGTTTTTTAATCTGCTTTGTTTAAGAGTAATTAATGCTATTTCAGCTGCAGAAAAAAAACCATTTCCTAAACTTAAGAAAATTATAATTATTAAGTCTATCATTTGTAATTATAAAGAAGTAAAAATAAGCAAAATATAATTAGTAACATATTTATAAGATTTGATTTTCAACCAATTTACCTTGTAATTTATTATATGTATAATGACTATAATTGTATAATATTTTTTTTATGTCAATAATAAAAAATTTATTATAGAAACCAAATATTCAAGTAAATTATATAAAAATAGCCTGTTCAAATTTTTTTAAACATATATTTTTTAATTATTTTTAAGTTCATATATTTAAAATTTTTTATATAAACCAATTAATTTTCCAATTACAATTGCATTTTTGGTTATTATGGGTTTGTATTTTGAGTTTGCTGGTTCTAATCTTATATTTTTATTATCTTTATAAAAATACTTTAGAGTAGCTTCGTCTTCTATTAAGGCTACTACGATTTCTCCATTATTCGCTATATTAGTTTTTCTTATTATAGCAATATCACCATCATTAATATTTGCATCTTTCATTGAATCTCCATTAACTCTCAATGCAAAAATTTCTTTGTCTTTTAATTTATATGAAGATATCATACTTATAGGCAAAGTTATATAATCTTCGATATTTTCCTGTGCAAATATAGGTTTACCTGCAGAAATATTTCCTACTATTGGTATTCGAATTAAATCATGAAAAAAAATATCTTTTCCATTCTCTAAAATTTCTATGGCTCTACTTTTATTTTTCTCGGTTTTTATAAATCCTTTTTTTTCTAATGCTTTTAAATGATCATAAGCACCTTTTGGTGTTATGTTGAACTCCTCTGCTATCTCTCTTATAGAAGGTGGATAACCCTTGATTTCTAAATAGCTGCAAATATATTTCAAAATTGCTTGTTGCTTTTCTGTAAGGACATCTTTTTTCATAAATACAGAAATATAAAAAACAAAAATTAGTCAACAAATTTTAAGTATTGATTCTGATAGTTTCAATTTTTTTTACTAATTTTTGAATAGAATCTAACTACATTTGTTTGTGATATTTTCCATATATTTATGCCTAAACTTTAAATTCACAGATCTATACTTTATAATGCTTGTAAGTTCTGCTTCCTTACTAATTTTAAAAATATGTTTCTCTGAGTAATGCTTGTAGGTAATTCTATACAATACTGCTTTGGAATGTTCGTTTTGTTCATTTTTAACATCCGTTGCGTAAAAACACTTTTGTTAATTGGATAAATTCCAAAACATTTATGATAATTTTATTTTTCGAATATGATCAACATTTAATGGGAATAGCTTATGAATTTTTTTCTCATCATAACCTGTCATCCATTCAATAAGCTGATTTAATTCTTCTTTGCTTCTGCCTTTTTTCGTTACTTTGACGACATAATGAGGATAAACCGAAGCAAACGTCATTTTCGTTATTCGTTCGTTATGTTCTGCAGTTGTTTTCATAATTTGCGATGAATTACCGTGATGCGTTTTCTAAAGTTGCAATATCAATTTTTTTCATTTGAAGAAGTTTTTCCCAGGCTCCGGGCTTTAGCATAAGTTCTTCTATATTTTCAGGATTTATTTGCCACGATAGACCGTATTTGTCTTTACACCATCCACAAACACTTTCCTGGCCACCGTTGTTTGTCAGAGCATTCCAGTAATAATCAATCTCTGCCTGATTTTTGCATCTGATATTAAAAGAAATAGCTTCATTAAAAGTAAACTCATCTCCTGCATTGATTGCAGTAAATCTCTGACCGAATAATTCGAAGTCTATGGTTAACACCTTTCCGGCGAAAGGTTTTTGAAAATCAAGTAAACCCTCGGTTGGATAGTAGCTTTTAGATATAATTTTTGAGTCAGGGAAAACGGACAGATAATAGTTCACCGCTTCTTCTGCATTTCCTTTAAACCAAAGATTAGGAACGATCTTTTGCATAGTTAATTCTCTTCTACATATTTTCTGAAATTGTCCGGTATTGCCTGCCGGACATTTCTTTGTGTTTCAATCGGATATTCATTTTCCGGATCAAATGATATAATTACTTCTGTTTGTCCGTTTGTTTCTTTAAACTCCACCGTTGCAAAGCGTCCACCAAATTCATAAATAAAATATTTTCCGTGTTGAATTTCTGTATATACCGCATCAAAATCAAATCCCCAGCTTCCGTCTTTTGTTTCCATTCTTTCAAAGTATCTTCCTTCAACTTTTAAGTCATTAGAAGCTCGTAGACAATGCCAGTCATTTCTTGCGAAATTCCAGTTTATAATGTGTTCTGGCTTGATATAATAGTTCCAGACTTTTTGCTTATCGGCATTAACTACTGTTCTAACAGTTATTTTTTCTTGTTGCATAATTGTTATTCCTTAATTTTATTTTGATCAATAAACATTACTTCCCATTGGTGTCCGTCAAGGTCAACAAAACAGTCGTAATACATCCAGCCGTGGTCAGCACTTTCTCTGTAACGTGTTCCACCATTTTCAAGGGCAAGTTTTACAATTCTGTCAACGTCTTCTCGACTGTCAACTTGGATAGCAGTCAAAACCTGAGTTGTTGTTCCGTCTGTAATTGGTCTGTTGGTAAAAGTGCTAAACATTTCGTGAGTTATGAGCATAGAATAAATTAGTCCGTCATTCAGAACTAAACACAATGCTTTGTCGTCCGAAAATTGTTCGTTAAACGAAAAACCGAGTTTTGTCCAAAAGTCCCTTGTCTTATTAAGGTCTTTGATTGGAAGATTTACGAAAATAGATTTTATTTTCATATTCTAACTCCTTCTAATTAGTATTTTTTTCAACTTTTATAGATTTAATTTTAATTCAATCTTATATATTTCATTCTATGATTTTACCCTTATTGCCAAGATTTTTTTACTTCAACATTTCTACTTAAGCTTTACTGCTTTTAAATGGTTTGGATTCAGTTTAATAATATTTATAAAAGGATTTTTTATATTATAAATTTTTTGTTTTTATAGCACTTTTGTTATTTTTTATTTCTCTATCAAATCTTTTGGGAAATAACTTAAATTAATTCCATTGACTACATTACGAAATCCATTCATTTCCAAAATATTTTTTGCTATTCCTGATCTTCTTCCAGAACGGCAATAAAGGATTATAGTTTTATCTTTATATTTTTCTAGTTCTTTAAGATGTTGTTCAATTTGATCGTAAGGTATATTGAATGAATTTTTAAGATGTCCTGTTTGGTATTCTTCTGGTGTTCTAACATCAATGACTATTGCACCCTGCTTAATATACTCTTCTATTTCTTGGTGCAATGTTTGAGATATTTTGTTTTTCTGATTTGAATTGTTTTCTTTGTTATTGCAATTTCCTAAAATGATTATAAATACAATAGATATGTATAGTATCATCTTGCTTTTCATTTTTAAGTTCCCTCCTAAAATAAGATAACACCATAGTTTATAATTTATTTTATTTTTCAAGTATAATTTTATTATTTTTAAATTTAATTCTATATGAGTTTTACGAAGATATTCCCATTATTTCTAATATTCTATCAAATTCATCTAGGTTTGCATAATGCAATATAATTTTGCCACTACCATTTGTCCGATGTTGGATTTCTGTTTTTGTTGTAAATTTTGTGCGAATTTTTTTTTCAATTTCTATAATGGAAGGATCTTTAAAATTTAAATTTTTTAGGTTTTTCTTGCTATTCGGATCTGTGATTTTTGATACTTCTTCTTCTACTTTTCTTGAACTCCAGTTTTCTTTATAAATTTTTTCTGCTAAGGATAACATCATTTTTTTATCTGCAATAGAAAGCAAAGGTCTTACTTGACCTACTGTAAGTTTTTTTTCTTCTACCAGATTTTTTATTTCTTCAGGCAACCTTAAAAGTCTTAATAAATTTGCAATTGTTGATCTATCCTTTCCTATTTTTTCTGAAATTTGTTTTACGTTTAAATTTGCCAATTTCATTAGTTGTTCATAAGCTCTAGCTTCTTCTATGGGAGTTAGATTTTCTCTTTGTATATTTTCAATAATGGTAATTTCTACGCTACGTATCATGTCTAGATTTTTTATGATTGCTGGAATTTTTTTAAATCCAGCCAACTTGGCAGCTCTTAATCTTCTTTCTCCAGAGATAAGAATGTATCTAGAGTTATCTAATTTATTTACTATGATAGGTTCAATTACACCTACATTCTTAATAGTTTCTGATAGTTCTTCTAAATCTTGTTTATGGAATCTCTTCCTAGGTTGATTTGGATTGAATTCGATTTTCTCAATATCTATATATTGGTATTCTAGATTTTCATTAGATAGTCCTTCATTAGAAGCTAAATCTGGTAGTAAGTTTGCCAAGCCTTTGCCCAATGCCTTTTTTTTATTATCCATAAGACTCCTCCAATATGCAAATTACTCAATATTAATAATATATCATATTTCTTTTTTATTTTTTTAAAAAAATTAGATTCTTTTTATGAGTTCTTCTGCAATTTTTTCGTAAGCAAGAGCCCCATTGCTTTCTGGGGCATATTTTGCTATACTTTTCCCAAAGGAAGGTGCTTCTGATAATTTTACATTCCTTGGAACTATGTTTTCAAAAACTTTATCTTTAAAATGTGTTTTTACATCATCAACTACCATTTTTGATAATGTAGTTCTAGAATCATACATAGTAAGAATTACACCTACGAGTATCAAACCAGGATTTAGTACTTTTTGGACTCTATCAATTACTCGCATCAATTGAGTTATTCCTTCTAATGCATAGTATTCTGTTTGTAAGGGAATCATAACCCCATCGGATGCACACAATCCATTCAAAGTAAGGATTCCCAAATTAGGAGGGCAGTCTATAATGATATAATCATATTGGTTTCTAATTTTGTTTAAAATGTATTTTAATTGTTCGTTTCTATTTTCTTTTTCTATTAAGTCTACTTCTAATCCTGCCAAATTCACATTGGAAGGTAAGATCCAAACATTCGTTTCTTGTGTTGGAACAATACATTCTAAAGGTGAAAGTTCTCCTAGTAAAACCTCATAAATCGTTTTCTCAAGTTTATGAATATTCAATCCTAGTCCAGAAGAAGCATTTCCTTGGGGATCCATATCTACTAATAAGACTTTTTTATTTTTCTTTCCTAAGAATGCAGATATATTAATAGCCGAAGTTGTTTTGCCTACACCGCCTTTTTGGTTTGCGATCGTTATTATACTTCCCATGTTTTCATCTCTTTTTGTACAGTTTTCCAATTAACAGGGTTTATTTTTTTTGAACCATCTATATGGGAAATAATTATTAAATTCCGATTTCCTAAAAAATTTAATTCTTCTATGGGAATCCTTTCGTCTATTTTAAGGTTGCAAGAATTTAAATAGTTTAGAATCTTTTCCTTTATTATAATTTTTCCGCTAAACAAAAATAATTGTTTCTTAAAAATATGATGAGAAATTTTAGCATTAAAGGGGAAAGGAATAAGGGCTCTAATAGTGGCGAAATCGTGTTTTTCATTAAATTCTTCTATTCTCTTATAGATAAATTTTATATCATTAATTTTTTTTTCTTTTGTATAATTTTCTATAATTTTTAATCTTCTTTGAGAAGAATCTAAAAGAGTCAGACTTGGTCTTTCTTTAAGGCAATAAAATATAAATCCAGGTATTCCAGGTCCACTCCCAATATCAATTAAAGATGTTTCACGTGAAACACTAGAATAATTTTTAATATAATAAATATAAATTATGGATTCTAAAATATGACGCGAAGCTATCTTTTCATT
The DNA here is from genome assembly GCA_046291925.1 of Leptonema sp. (in: bacteria). Taxonomy (GTDB): domain Bacteria; phylum Spirochaetota; class Leptospiria; order Leptospirales; family Leptonemataceae; genus SKYB61. The sequence continues at coordinate 47,729 of JBKBRY010000005.1, forward strand.
GTCATTTTTTGAAAAAAAGCCGTATTTATAGGAATTATCTCTAAGGAATACATAGAAATCATTGATGGATTCTATATCAAAAATCTCAAAAAATTTATTATAAATCTGTGTATTTCCTATTTGCTTGTTTAAATCTTCAATAAATTCCATATAAAATAGGGATTGTTAATTTCAATTCATGATTTTGGTATCAGGTAGTTCAATAAACTCTTTAAAGTCTAATAAAATTTGTATTAAATTTTCTAAATCTTCAACTGTGGTTTGAATTTTTAAATTTTTTGAATCATATCCTTTTTCCTTTAAATATCTTGATTTTTTGGTATCTAAGAAAATATATTTTGTATTACCAGTTTTAAGAAACAATCCTTTTTTATTTTTCTTTATGTATATAAGCAATTTTTCGATTGGAACTTTAAAATTCGAAGAAGGTTTAATCCAAATTTCTCCTTTATTTTCTGCTATTGATTCTATTCCTAATTGTTTGCCTAAGACTTTTATCTTTTCTAATAAAAGAAAAATTTTTGTTTTCTCATCTGGAGTTCCAAATCGATCTTGCAATTCTAAAAGTATATTTTCATAGGTTTCTAATTGCGTTGCAGATTCTAATTTTTTATAAAACTCAATCCGTTGTCGGGTATCTTTTATATAAATTTCTGATATAAAGAAATCATATGAGAAAAATATATTACAATGGATTTCTGGATCAATTTTTTCCCCTCGAATCTTTTTGATTGCTGTTTCTAATAATTTTAAATATAATTCATACCCTATTTCTATTATGTCTCCTGATTGTTCTTTTCCTAAAATATTTCCAGCTCCTCGAATTTCTAAATCTCTCATTGCTATTTTAAAACCACTGCCTAATTCTTGGTATTCTAAAAGGGTATTTAGTCTTTTACTTGCTTCTTCTGTAAGAGTATTGTTGCCTCTATGAAAAAAATATGCATAAGCTTGTTTATCAGATCTACCTACCCTACCTCTTATCTGATACAATTGAGATAATCCAAATTTGTCTGAATCATCCACTATTAATGTATTTACATTAGGCATATCAATTCCATTTTCTATAATTGTTGTAGTTAATAAAAGATCGTATTTTCTGTCCAGAAAATCATTTAAAATAACATCAATATCATAATCATTCATTTTACTATTAAGTATTGCAATTCGAATTTCTGGGACTAGACTTCGTATTTTCTCTGAAACCATAGGTAAATCTTGGATTCGATTATGGATGTAAAAAATTTGCCCGTTTCTTTCAAGCTCTTTTAGGATTGCTTCTTTTAAAATTAAATCAGAGTTTTCTAATACATATGTTTCTACTGGTTTTCTTTCTCTAGGTGGCGTATTGATAATGGAAAGATCTCGGATTCCAATCAAGGACATATGTAGAGTTCTAGGTATAGGGGTTGCAGTTAAAGTCAATACATCTACTGTTTTTTTAATTTTTTTTAATTTTTCTTTATGCAAAACTCCAAATCTTTGTTCTTCATCAATTACCAATAAACCTAAATTTGGTATATTTACATCTTTGGATAGTAAGGCATGGGTTCCTATTATTACATCAATTTTCCCTTCGTTTAATTCTTTTTTAACTAATTGATTTTCCTTGTTCGTTCGCAAACTAGAAATCCAGTCAATTCTAAAAGGATAATCAGCAAATCTTTCTTTGAATGTGTTGTAGTGTTGTCTTGCAAGTATAGTTGTGGGGCATATAATAGCAGCTTGTTTTCCACTTGTTACACATTTGAATACAGCGCGAATTGCTACCTCGGTTTTTCCATATCCAACATCTCCACATATTAGTCTATCCATTACTTTATCAGATTCCATGTCTTTTTTAACTTCTTCTATTGCTCGGATTTGATCTGGAGTTTCTTCGTATGGGAATTTATATTCAAACTCTTTTTGTTCTGGTGTATCTGGTAAAAAAGCAAAACCTTTTTGTTGTAATCTTGTTGCATAAATTTCTAAAAGTTCTTTAGCGAATTTTTCTACATTTTTTTCTACTTTTTCTTTAATCCTTTTAAAAGAAGCTTTACCGAGACTATCCAATGGTGGATTTTCTTTAGAAGAAATGTACCTATGTACCATTGAAATTTGATCTAAAGGGACATACAAGATGTCTTTATTTGCATATTCAATTACCAAACAATCTCTAACTATTCCTGCAGCTTGAACTCGCTCTAGTCTCAAAAATTTTCCAATTCCATGGTGGATATGTACCACATAATCTCCTTCTTTTAAATCCAAATATGATTCTAAAGGGGATGTTTTTGTACTCTGAAAAAATTTTTTATTTATAGCTTTTCCAAATATATCACTTTCTGTGATAAAGTATAAAAATTGGTTTTTATAAATAAAACCTTCTGAGATCTTGCTTTTTATTAAAAATATATTATGATTAAGATAACTATTTATGTTTTCAGTAAAAGGAATTTTTTCGTTTTTTAAAATGGTTTTGATTCTATCCAATTGGAAATCATAAAAAGATGTAATGTAAACTTTGTGGTTTTTATTTAATAAATCCACTAAATAGTTGCGGAATTCTGTAATTTTACCTTTAAATTTATACGAATCAACCAATAAATCTTGGGTAAATGATGTTTCTTCAAAATTAGATTCTAGTTTATGGAGATAATGAATTTTTATGAAAGGATATTGTTGTAATTTTTTTAAAATATCAAAGTCTAATATTTTTTCTGGTTCAACAGCAATCTTTTGATTTTTGTAATTCTTGTATAAAATTTCATATTCTTTTTTTAATGAAGTAAATTGATTTCTTATCTGATCTTCCAATCCTAAAAAGCAAATAAAAGGTACTTTGAGTAAGTCAAAAATATTTACTAAATCAAAAGTTGAACTTATTAATTCTACAAGGCCCGGTAAATCTCTGGCATTTATAAGGGGGTATTGTTCTAATGCATTGTTAAATAGCCAATCTGGTTTTTTAAGATTATCTGTTTTACCTAATAAATTTTTTTTTAAATTTATAAATTGAATTTGATTTAGAGTAATTTCGCTTGTAGGGTAAATTTCAATTTCTGATATTTTTTGAATACTTCTTTGGCTTTCGATTTCAAAAAAGCGAATTGATTCTATTTGTTTATCAAATAAACTTATGCGGATTGGATTTTCCAAATGTACGGGAAAAACATCTATAATTTCTCCCTTAATACAAAATTCACCAATATTTTCTATCTTATTAACTCTTGTATAACCATAACCTAATAGTTGTTGCAAAAAATTATATAAATTAATCTCTTGTTTTACTTTTAATTCTATTGTTTTTAGAAAAATGCTTTCGGGAAAAATTTTCCTTGCAATAGCTTTGATTGTTGTGATAACTATAGATTTGTTGTTCTTTTTTAAAGAATAGAGAGTTTTTATCCTTTCTCCACTAATACTTATATCGTGTGTATTCCATTCGTAGGGTATACCGTCATATTCTGGAAAATAATAAATGAATTCTTTTCCAATAAAAAAATTAATTTCGTTGTATAGTTTGGTTGCTAAAATTGAATCTGGTAAAATCACAAATATTGCTTTATAGGAATTATCTTTTAAAAAATATTCATAAAAAAAAGAAGAAATAAAAAAAGCCCAGCAACTAGCTGGTAAATGATATACACTAAAAGGAATTTTATGCTCTTTATCTTTAAAGAAATCTTTATAAAAATTTTTAAACTCTTTTGAGAATATATTACCCTCTTTAGCCATAAAATTTACTTATTTTCTATGGAAAAAATTTAAAAAAACACTTGTTTAGAAATTTCAAACATAATTTTTGAATTGACAAATTCATTCTTTAAAAAGTAAAAAAAAAATGAGGTAAATTTATGACAACTTTAAATAACAAAATAGGGATGAGCATATTAATTTTTATCACATTATTAAAAGTGCTGAATCCTCAAGATAATCCAAAAATTGCAGAAGAAGCTATAAAAGGAGAACCAATTCGATTTATCAATAGAAATAATCGTGTTGTTGATTTAAAAATCCAAGAGGCTCAAATTCAATTGGGAGGACAATTGGCAAATGGAATTTCAAAAAACAATGTTTCTCAAATAAATAATATTATCATAAAACGTTTTTTTGATCCTGAATTGGAAAATTTTGGTGCAGATGTAATTATATTAACCGAAAAAACCAACTATGGTCATATAAATGCAATTGAAAGAATTCTTATGGGTTATTTGCAAACTGCCTTTCAATACAATTTGAATCAGGCAAGAACACTATCCGAATTGATTGTATATTATAATGCAAGATTAAGACAAAATCAAAAATTAATCCAGACAAGTTATGCTAAAGATGTTATAGAAAATATAGATATTCGAAAAGCTGGAATTGATAGGTTTTATAAAAATTGGCCTGGTAAGACCCAGTTGTTAATTCCTTTAAGAAAAAATATAGTAAGACCAGAGAATACTGATCTCGATAGAAAAGAAATCCAAGATGTTATAGAAAAGGATAAAACGATACCAGAACAAAAAAAAGAAGAACTAAAAAAAATTGATGAAGAACGAAAAAAAGAAGATATCAAAAATTTGGAAAATAAAGAGAAAGAAATTGTAAAAAAAGAAGAGCAACTAAAAAAACAAGAAGAAACAATAAAAAAAGAAGAAACGAATATAAAGAAACAATTACAAGATACTAATAAAAAATTGGAAGAATTGAAAAAAGATCCAGAAAAGAATAAAGAACAAATAAAAGAAGAAGAAAAAAAGGTACAAAATTTAGAAGAGCAACAGAAAAAGGTAGAAGAAAAAAAAGAAGAACTTAAAAAACAAGAGCAAATAGTTCAAGAGGAAAAAAAAGAGGTTGAAGAACAAAAAAAACAGCAAGTACAAGAAACAACTAGAAAAGACGAGCAAAAGCAAGAAGATAAACAACCTGCATCTAAAATAGAACAATTAGAAAAAGAGAAAGAAGAATTAAAAAAGGAGATCGAAAAAAAAGAACAAATCAGTGAAAATGTAATTAACGAAAAAATAGTTTTTCTTAAAGTTCTTCGCTTTATAGAAGGTGGACATTTTAATAATGAATTATGGATGGTAGATCCCAATAAAGATGATGCTCTTTTCCGTGGTAATTTTACGAATATTTGCAGCAGAAGCTTTTTACCAATAGAAGGTATTGGTATAGTTGTAATAGGTTATGAAGGTTCTTCGCATAGCCAGACACCGCATCATTTGTTTCTTTTAGACGCAGATAAATTAGAAGTAAAAGGCAAATCAAAAGAGCAAATTATGTTTAATTCTTTTCTGGTTTATAAAGATAATAAGATATATGCAATTGAGCAAAATAATGATCAATACTATTTGGTTAGATTTAATGAAAAATTAGAAATCGATGCGCGAAGCTCAAATGCAATTCATCCCTATTCAGAAATTACTTTTTTTAAAGATAAAATTTATTTGACTGGTTCTGAAAAAAGCAACCAAGTTCCAATACAGGTTTATTCTAGAAAAGATTTAAAATTATTAAAAATCATTGAGCCTGATCAAAAGACAACTTTTAGCAAATAGGAGGGATCTTTTTCTTTACAAATCTTGAATTCTTTATCTTATATAGATTCAGAAATTTGTATAAGAAATGAGTACGAGTGCATTTGTAATTTTGGGGCTTGCATTAGGGATTCTTTCTTTTTTATTTTGGTTAGCAATTGATTTGCAATTTAAAAATACAAGTTACAAACAAGAAAAAAAAGGATATTGCCCAATTTGTAACCATATTTTGTTAAAAGGAGAAAAAATTAGATCTGATCAACTTGAAACGCCCAAAGTTGAAATCAAAACATTTATCAAAGGTTGCCCATATTGCTTAGAGAAAAACGAAAAACGAATTTGTCCCATTTGTAAAAGAAAATTAAACAAAAATCAAACCATTTTGGCTGTTGCTAATTTTGATGATCCTACTAAACTTTCTATTAAGGGTTGTAAGCAATGCTATAGTCAGGGTTATATGGGATATGAATCAAAATATCAGTAATTTTAAATATCAAATTTAATTTTTTATTGAATTAAAACAAAATTCAAAAATAAAAAATCTATTGATTTTTTTTCCCTTAAATTTTTATTTGGACTTATGCATGATAAGATCGATTATTTAAAAAAAGAAATCGAGAGGCTAAATCAAATTATCAACGCTTATGAAAAATTTAGAGAATTATCCCATAAAGAATTGAAAGAGGCGAATCAATTAATCCAAATTTACCAAGAAGTTCAGGAACTAAGCAGAGTAGAGCAGCTCTCTTTATATGAGAAACTAAATCTCATAGAAAAAAATAATACTTTGGAAGAAAAACTGAATCATTTGCTTGATTTACATCCTTATCAAGAAGATACGGTTATTGAATTGCTAAAGAAAGAAGAACCCAACAATCACAAGGTTTTTTCTACTTTTTTATATATCTTAACCCATTATGAATTTTCTGAAGAAGAAGCTCAGGAAATTTATAAAAAAATAAGAGAAAAACAAAAAGAAATGGAATTTATTCTAAAAAGACCAGTTAATTTTAGGGTTGTAATGTTAGATTATTTTCTTACTCAAAAACAAATTTTTAAAAATCCAATTACAATTGAAATTAAGTTTTTAAAACAATTGCAACACCAAGCATCTTTTGATGAACTAACAAATGTATTTAATAGAAGATTTATTCTATATATTTTAGAAAAAGAGTTGGATAGAGCAAAAAGACATAAACACGATCTAGCTCTCGTTATTTTTGATATTGATAATTTTAAGCAAATTAATGATGTTATGGGTCATTTGGTGGGAGATAAAGTTTTAAAATTATTTGCAAAAGTAGTTAAAGACAATATAAGGAATGAAGATTCTTTCGGAAGGTTAGGTGGAGAAGAGTTCCTATTAATATTACCAGAAACTCCAGTATATAATGCCCAAAAACTATTGGATAGAATTCGAGATATATTGGCAGAAGTTTCTGGTGAAAAACACTTTTTTACTTTTAGTAGTGGTATAGCTGGCTATCCTTATCATGCAGAAGATGTAACATATCTCTTGCATTGTGCGGATCAATCTTTATTAAAATCAAAAGCGGAAGGAAAAAATAGAGATACAATTTACCAAATTATTTAAATTTATTGTAAATTTGATCAAGTAATTTTTTAATATATATATAATTTTTAATCATTAAAAAAATAAGGAGTAGCAGATGACCGAAAAGAAAAAAAATGTAAAATCTAAAACAAAAACCAAATCCGAATCCAATCATTATAATTTGATTGATGATTTCCATTCTAAAATTCTTTCATCTGTAACTGTAAATTCTAAAGGCCAAATCCAGATTAAAAAATCAGATGTAAAAAAAATTTTAGAAGAAGTATTTACAAACGCTAGTAAAGAAGCTGTAAAAGGGAATCGAGTTCGCTTTCCCGTTTTAGGAATTTTTACTATGAAGCCCATTCCAGCAAGAAAAGCAGGAAAACAAAAAAATCCTTTTACTGGAGAAATGATAGATGTTGCAGCAAGGCCAGAAAGTAGAAAACCGAAATGGTCCTTCCCAAAATCCTTAAAATTATTCTTTTCAGAGAAAAGAAATTGGAAGTAGCTTTTAATATATATTCCTTTTAGATTAGAGGCTATTTTCTAAAAATTTGTTATTTTTATTGTCTCTAAAATTTGTAAAAAAAAATAAAACCCATTTATGAAGAAATTACAATCTTATCCAGGTACTAGAGATTTTTATCCAAACGAAATGGAGTTTCGAAATTGGATGTTCGAAAAACAAAAAGAAATCTGCTTAAGATATGGTTATAAAGAATATTCATCCCCTTTGCTTGAGTTTACAGATTTATATAGAACAAAATCATCGGAGGAAATTGTTAATGAACAACTTTATACTTTTATTGATAGAGGAAATAGAGAAGTTTCTATTAGGCCAGAAATGACACCGACGTTAGCAAGAATGATTGCAAAAAAAGATTCAACATATATTGTACCTATACGGTGGTTTAGTATCTCCAATTTTATGAGATACGAGAGACCTGGTAAAGGAAGACTACGTGAGTTTTATCAATTAAATGTGGATTTGATTGGTATAGACAATGTATATGCAGATTGTGAAATTTTGTCTATAGCCATGGATATACTAAAAGCATATGGTGCTAAAGAAGAAGATTTTGTAATAAGGTATAGTCATAAAGAATTATTAAATTTATGGATGAATTTATCTGATAAAGAGAAAATCAGGCAAATAGGAAGAATTTTGGATAAAAAAGATAAAATAACCGAAAGCGAATTTACAAGAGATTTGGAAAAAATTTGTAGTCCAAAAGAAATAGATAAAATTTATAAATTTTTAAATCTAAAAATAAATAATAATCATTCAGAAATGCCTCAGGAAAATAAAAAAGAAATAGAAGAAATTTTATTTAGATTAAAAGAAACCGTGGAACTTCTTGGATCTGTACATAAAACAGATTTTGTTTATTTTGAACCATCTATTGTTAGGGGTTTTGATTATTATACGGGAATCATATTTGAAATTTATGATATAAATAAAGAAAATAAGCGAGCCCTTTTTGGAGGTGGAAGGTATAATAATTTGATAGGGCAGTTTTCAAAGGAAAATTTGCCAGCTATAGGTTTTGGATTGGGCGATGTTACTTTAGAAGAATTTTTAAAAAATCATAATTTGATTTTAAATGAAAAAAAAACAAAAGGATTTTATTTTACTTTTTTAGATGAAAAATATTTTAATGAATATTTAAAAATTTCTAATTTTTTAAGACAAAAAAATATATCAGTTGAAGTTTCTTTAGAAAGGCAAAAAAAATTTGGCAAAGAATTAGAAATAGCAGAAAAAAAAGGTTATCGATATGTCCTAATATTAGGGGAAGATGAATGGAAAGAAAATAAAATAAAAATTAAAGATCTTTTAAAAGGGGAACAATTTTATATCTCATTAGAAAACTTAGATCAAACTGCTTTAGAACTAAAACGCTTAATATAAAAATTTTTTAAAAATAAAAATTTACGATTCCCAGTAATATTAAAACAATTCCGATTATTTTTTTATCGTTTTTTTCTATAAATTTAGGATAGAATTTGTTTAATCCTTTGTAACCTATGTAAGAAAAAAGCGATAAGGATACGATAGAAAGAAAAGCATAAAGTAAACTAATCAAAATAAAAATAAAACTATCATAATTACCAATCGATAAATAAATACCTTGAATTTCCATGCAAGGCGAAAAAAACATAGAAAAATATAATAAGAAAATCATTCTTATTTTGTTGTTTGTTTTGATTTCGTAACTTTCATTTTTATTATTGTAATCTTTGTAATCTAAGATTAAATAAATTGAGCCAAGGAAAATAAAGAAAAATGTAGGTAAGACCTTTTCAAGGGAATTTATTAGTTTAAATGTATAACTTCCAATTGAGTTAATGAAATAACCAATAAGAATTGTACTTATAATGTGTAATGCTGCACCAATCAGTACGATTAATAAAAGCTTTTTATACTTCCATTGCTCTTTAATGGCTATCATTACAAAAGGGACCCAATGGTTTGGTATACTTCCATGCAATAGACTTATGATTATTGTACCTAAAAAAAATTTATAAATTTCATCTCTCATTATTAAGATATTTTAAATTTTGATACCATTTTTTTTAATTCCATTGCTAAATTATTTAACTTTAGAGATTGTCTTGTAATTTCTTCTATACTATTTAATGTTTCTTTAGTGGCTTGATTGACTTCTACAGAGTTTGTGGCAGTTTTTTGCATAATTTGATTTAATTCTTGAATACTATTCACGACTTCGTTAGATTCCATTACTTCTTTTACTGCAATTTCTTTTATTGCTTTAGATTCGTCAGCAATATTATTTGCAGAGAAAGTGATTTTTTCAAAAAACTCATTGATAACTTTATTGGTTTTAATTCCTTCTGTGACTAATTCGAATTGTATTTTTGTAGTTTCTACACTTTGTTTGGTAAAAGAAATGATTTGGTTTACTATTTGATTTACTTCTTTCGCTTGCTTACTAGATTGATCTGCTAATTTACTAATTTCATCAGCAACTACAGCAAAACCCCTACCGTATTCGCCTGCTCTTGCAGCTTCGATAGAAGCATTCAAGGCAAGCAATGTAATTTGACCAGTAATTCCATTAATTGCTGATGTTATCGTTTCTATTTTTTTAGAAAGTTCACTTAGTTTATTGATCACTTCGAGTGTTTGTTGAGATCCTTGATAAATTTTTTGTGAAGTTTCGTTCATCATATTGATGATTTCTCTTCCTTTATTAGAAATTTCGTTGGTTTCCTGTGCAATTATGAATGATTTTTCTGCTTGTTCCTTTGCATTTTCTAGAAGTTTAACAAAAGAATGTAATTTGTTTATTACTTGCTTTGTATATTCTGATCCCTTTACGGTATCTTTGGAAACTTCTTGAACTGTATTTGAAATTTGTGTGGAGGAAGCAGTTACCTCTTGGGTTGAGCTAGCTAAATCAGAAGCTGATAAGGTTATCTCTTCGGCAATTTTAGTGATTAAAGAAACCATGTCTTTTTGGGATTTTATCATTTCGTTAAAAGAATTTGCCATATTTCCAATCTCGTCTTTACTTAGAATGTTTACAGAAGTAGTTAAGTCTCCCTGTGCTACCAAAAAAGTAGCTTCTTTAACTGAAACAACAGGAATAAGCAAGATTTTCGTTGCTGGAATTGCTATAAAAACTCCTAAAATAGAAAATGCAATCACCATAATTAAAATAATAAACGAAGTGTTGATTAACGGTTTAAAAACAAGCAAATCATAGTTCATTCCAATGCGAAGGTAACCAATTTTTCCAAAAGGTGTATTTAAAGGAATTGCAAATTCTCTTGTATAAAGAATCCCTCTAGAATCATAGTAATTTTGATAAAAATCTTTTGTTGTATAAAAAACCCGAATACTGTTTTTATCATTAAATTTTAATCCTGTATAATGTATGTTTGTATGGGATAATGCTTGGCCATATTTATCTTGTAAAATAATATATCGTATACTTTTATCTTCAGAAAGTTTTTCTAAAATTTTTTGAAATCTTGACAAATCATTTTTTACTAAAGATTCTACAGCAAAATTTTCTAAAGCCCTTCCAATTTCATAAGCACGTTTATTTGTGTTTTGGTTGAAAATAAAAAAAGAAAAAACTAAAATAAAAATACCAGTTGTAACTATAGCACCGGACTCTAAAAAGGCAATCAATATAAGTAATTTTTTTGATAAGGAAATAGGTAAGCTTACAAATAAATTCCAATATTTATTAAAAACAGTTTTTATTTTTGGTATCATAAGCGATCTCTCCTTTGTTACTTATAATTTTTGTAGTTTTCTGTGTTTGCATAAGAAAATCCTATTAAATTTTCGCTTATTGATTTAAGTAAGTTTTGATTGTTTTCTATATTGATAGCTAAAAGTGCTTTTAATATGATTTGTTGTAGGTTTTCGTCTAAGTTTTTATGGATTATAATTGGAAAATGTTCGTAAGATTCAGATTGATATAAAAGCTTTAATCCAATTCCTTTAGCTTTATACTTAGAAAAGGTTAGGTAATCTATACAACCTAAATCAAAATTTCCGGACAGTACACCTTGAACTGTGTTTTCGAAATTAGAAGACATATAAATCTTTTTAAAATCTTTTACGCTTATATTCTGATTTTCTAAATATCGTAGAGGAATATGATACCCAAAAAAAGAATCTAAGTTATCAAAAGAAATAGACAAATCTTTTGAAACTTTTTTATCTATACTATTAATAGGTTTATCATTTCTGGTTACTATAACAGAAGAGTTGAATTCTGCATCTTTATGTTTAGGCTTTGCAAAAATTTTATATTTCTTGTCCAAGTTCTTTTTAAAGAAGATATAAGGATCTACAATTGCAAGAGATATTTTTTCTGTTTCTAACATAAAATAAATTTTATAATATTCATCCAAAGGGAAATATATAATTTTCTTTTTTGTCTTTTCTGATAAATATTCAAACAAAAGTTTGTAATTGTAGCTAAGCTCAATAAAATTTCTATACGGTACTATAGTGAAGTAAATAGGATTTTCTTCTTCTTGGACATTTAAAGGATATCCGTCGTATATAAAAGTTGGTTCTGAAAAACCAATATCTTGTTTGCTACATTGAATTAATAAAATAAAAACTAAAAATAATAAATTTATGTAAGAAAGCACAATATTATTTTTTGATTAGAATACTGCTGTAAAGTAAATTTTGATAGAGAAATCATTTTTTTAAAACATCCTTTGGATTTTAATAATAGATAAATCATCTACTAAAGTTCCATAACTTTTAATAGATTTTAATACTTTAAATAAATTTCCTTCAGTTTCTTCTATTATTTTTAAGATTAAAGTTTCGTCTTCATTTATGGATCCATCTGGAAGGCGAAATTCATCTTTTCCATCGGAACCTATAAATAGTATATCATCTTTTTTAAAGTAAAATTTTTGGATTTCTAAGTTAAATCCATAAGGGATTCCAATTTTATTTTGATCAATATTTTCGTTAATAAAACTAGCTTTTTTGTTTCTGTATAAAATTGTTTTTGTATGACCACAATTAACAAAATACAATTTATCTTCTTCTTCGTCAATAATACCAAAAACAGCAGAAATCAACATCCCACCCTCAAAAGATAAAAATGTGTTTTGAATTTCTAAAATACAATCCGTTAACCATTTTTCTGGTGTTTTATTTTTTCTTACTTCAGAAATATTTGTAAATTGAATGTGAGAAGTGATTAAAGAAGAAAAAATTAAAGAACCACCTGCACCTTGTATGGATTTGCCCATTGCATCTGCATTTACAAAAAATATATAATTTTTATTTTGTAATCGGAAATTTTCTATATAACATATATCCCCACCAATATTATAAATGTTTCCTTTATAAGGAAACTTAGTTCTTTGTTCTATTATAGAATCAGTTTTATACTTTTTACTTTTGTTGTTATCTTTTTCAAATGGTTTTAGTAATAGGTGGATCAAAAAATAATCTGCATCTTGTTTTTGTTTAAGAAACTTTGTTTGTTCAAGACTTTTCTTTAAATTTTTTTGGATTTTTTTTATATAACCAATATCTGTTCCAATGATTACAATCCCTTCTTTTTTACCGTAAATATCATAAAGAATTGTACTTTTAATCAAATGAGGATATTTTTTTTTGCTTTTAGAAATTAAAGAAATTTCTATTCTAAAATTATGCTTTAGGGAAAGAATTTGATAAAGTTTAGATTTTTTATCATCATATATATATGTATTGTATTTTTTGATTAATAATTCTAAATTGGAAAATAAAAAATCGGGATTTCTTCCCATTATTTCTTCTTTTGTATATCCTAATAATCTTGAGAATTTTTCGTTAACTTGTTTTATAAAGCCGCTTTTATCTATAACAATTAAAATTTCATCTAAGGAATCTATAACTTTACTAATAAAAAGATTTATACTTTCCAAATAATCATTTTTTTCCTTTAGTTCGTTTTTCTTATTTTCTAATTCTAATAACATTTCGTCTATTTTTTTATATTGCTCAATAATTTGGTTTTCTCGAATTTCGTTTGCATTTTTTAGACTTTCTAATTCTGATTGCAATCTTGCTATTTCATTTTTTGTGTTTTCTAATATCATAGAGATATTCCTTTATTAAAATTTTTTTTAAAATTCTTAGACTTATTCGAATATTTGCATCAATTCCAATCCTAAAAGGTTGGATTTTTTCTATACCTACTGTATATAGAATAATTTTTTTTTTTTTTTTTTTTTTAATTCATCTAACAAAAACAAAAAAAATAAAAATACTACTTCGTTATGAAAAACTTCATTTTTATTTTGAATAAGTTTATCTAAAAATTCTTCACTAAAGATAAATTCATAAAAAAAAATTTTTCCCTCTTCTCCCGGTGCTACTTTTATCGAATCTATAAGAATTATTTTGTCATTTTCTTTTTGGATTATCCTCTTAATATATGCTATTGAATTTAAATTTGCAACATAAATGATGTTTGTAATTATTTTTGATTTTTCTAAACTTTTGTATAAAAAATAACCTAAACCATCATTTTGATGGTACGGATTTCCAAAAAATAGCAGAGTCATATTAAGACTTTAAAATTAAACTTTTCTTTTTCTAAAAAATGAACGGAACAAACTAAACATGCATCGTGAGATCTAACAATATGTCCAATTTCTAATGGATTTTCTAAGCTTTCGATATGAGTTCCAATGAAAGATTGTTCCCAATGACCTAAAATATCATAATTATCTCGTGGAGAAGCATTCCAATTTGTGGGAGTAATTATTTGATATTTTTTTATCTTGCAATCTTCGAATTCAATCCAGTGAGCCAGAGCACCTCTGGCTGCATTGATAAAGCCAGTACCTTTAAAATGATCTTTAGATTCATTTATGGGGATATAATAATCTTCTTTAAAGTCTTTTAACAATTGGTTTAATTCTTTCTTTAGGAGAATAAGTGTTTTAGCTGGTCTTTGTATTCTTGAAAATTGCCTTAACCATACATTAGATTTTTCTTTTCTATAAAAATCTGTGATCAATGGATCTTCATCAATTATTAATTCTGCAAGAGGGCCAACTTCTACAACAAAATTATCATATCTAGGAGCTGTGACCCAGCTGTATTGATGAGAATCCTTCTGAAAGAATGGAATAGTTCTTTTTTCAGAAGGGTGGATGTCTTTTTCATTTGTTTCTGCTTTATAAAAACTATATTTTAAATGCTCTTTGATTTTAAATTCATTAAATTCATTAATTTCCTTTTCTTTTGCTTTGTAAAATCCACCTTTTCTTATAGTAGCTCTATCAATACCGGGCTGGTATTTTTCTGAATCTAAATAAGAACCGTAATGTAGAAAATTAGATTCTACTACACCAAGTTTATGGAGTTTTATATCCCTTCCCATTCTTGTAAAGAGACCCAATACACTATTTTTTCTCTTTTGATTTTGGTTAATCCAATTCTGAAAATCATTAATAGTTTTTGAATTGTTCCACTCTTCTAATGAACATCCTAATATTGATTCTTCGTACCATCTTATGTATTCGTCCAGAATTTGAATACAAGTAATGATTGATTTTTTATTTGGATAAAAAGTTACACCACCAGGGATCATATAATGGGAATGGGGCCATTGACCTCCGAAAATAGCTATAATTTCTAATAATTTTTTTGTATAATGGATTGCTTCTTTATAATATTTACCAGTTAACGGTTTAAAATATTCGTTGATCAAAGAAAAGTATTTGTTATTTTTATATTTTTCGTTACATAAATCTATCAAAAACATAAGCAAAGTATGTCTACAATCAGATTGTACTTCTTCTGACATCAAACAAATATTTCGAATGCGAATTGCATTTTTTGGCACGCAACATTGTAAAGCATCTTCTAAAGCATTTACTGCAGCATATAAATGTGCGGTTCCACAAATTCCACAAATTCTTGGTGTATACACGAGTCCAGATTTGTATTCTTTCTTGATTAAAATTTGCTCAAAGCCTCTATACATTGTGCCTTTTACCCAGCTATTTGTAACAAAATTATTTTTGTCTATAGATAAAATTACTTCTAAATCTCCTTCGACTCTATTTAAAGGAATTGTAAGTTTTTTTTCTTCCATAATTTTCTTCCTTAAAGTTAAAGTTTACTATAATATTGATAAAAGTTAGTTAATGGGTATACTTTCTTTCTAATAAGCGTTTTGGTGCTGCTACTTTTGCAAGACCTTTATATGCGAGATAATTTGCTCTATTGACACCTAATGGTAAGGTAACAGGAATATTTAATATTTTATCAGTTTTATAAAAATTTTTATCTATTGGAAAATTAGGTTCCGTACAACCAATGCAAGGAATCCCTGCTCTTGTTTTACTATTTTTTGTATTCCATAAAATGGAATTACAGGTACCATGAATATAAGGTCCCATACATCCCAAATTAAAAAAAAGACATCCTAATTCTCCAAACTTTTCTTCCTCGATATCGTATTCGTGATACTCATTTCTAGTACATCCTTGGTGCACGACCGTAGAATAAAAATCTATGGGCCTATTAAAAGTATCCAATTCGATAGGAAGGTCATTCAAAATTTGCAAAAGTACTTGAATTACTGTATTAGGATGAACGGGACAGCCAGATAAATTAATAACAGGATATTCTTTTCTTGATATCCAATCAGGTGGTAGCAAGCCATTTAACGTTTTTTAAGAATTGCATGCCTATTGCATCGGTGGGATTAGGTTCTGTTGCTATTATACCTCCAAAAGTTGCGCATGTTCCTACTGCGATAACATAATCTGAATTTTCCGCTAAATCTTTGATAATGTTTTTTTTGGGAATATTTAGAAAAGTATCAAACATTCCTGTATTTTCTGGACCATGTAAAACAGCACCTTCTATACATAAAAAATTTAAATGTATTTTATTTTGTTTAATGTCTTCCACTAAATTCATTACTTCTAATGGTGTTCTAGGAGATAACGAAGGATGCCATAATAATTCTACATTATTCATTTCGAAAAAAGTTGATATATCGGGACTTTCCGAGTTTAATAATGACATAGAATCGCCACTACAATCTCCTGCTTGTAGCCATAGTAAGGTTTTCATATGTTCTCTCTCTTAAGGAAATTATATATTAATATTAAATACTATAAATTACTAATTATTTTAGTCAATTCTTTTTTACATAATTTAAAATAATATAAATTGAGTGAAATTTCAATTTTAAATGACCAAGGAATTTATTCAATAGTAAATAGATGCTATCTGAATATTCTAGAAATCCCAATAAAATTTATAAAAATATAATATTTGCATAATCTTTATATTTTTTGATCATCGATTTCTTAATGGATTTAATGAGATAAGTAAATTGACATATATCATATTTATAATGCCAATTTAATATAATAATCCATCTGAAAGTCTTCTAAATAGCTATGTTCAGGTGAATAAGGTTAAGAAGGGTTGGTGATTTATTTTATTTTTGGTTTTTTCTAAGGACTCAAACCTTTTCTAAAATGACATAATTTTATCCCCACACCCAAAATTACTACCTACATAAGCATAGTTATTAATGTCAAGCATTTTATTTTTAAAAAGAAAATTCTTTTTTCTGTATATCCATAATATGATGCACATAAACCATTACCAACTCAACAAAACCTATAGATATTGTATCTATATCCAGCCAAAACTCTATGCTTTTTTAAAACAAAAAAGTAGAGGAGATATCTCTGGATATATAGAAACCTTATACCAAAACTACAAGGATAGATTGATTCAAAATAAAAAGTTAGATGCTCTACAAAATGCAGTAAGTGAATACCAACCAAAGACAAAAGAATACAAAAGGATAGTGATAAGAGCAATCAGCACAGACTTATGGAAGCGTCTAAAGGAGTTAAAGGCTTTTTCTGGGTATTCTATTAGTTTTATTTTGCGTATTTTCATAGAGTGGGAGATGGAGAAAGAAGAATCCATAATCCCATTGAGGGCAGTTTATAATCAAGGTCAAAATTACACAAATTTTTTTCTTCCGGTTAATAACTATGTACATCATGAGTGGTGGGACGGAAGGAGCAATGAAGTTTTCTCTATCTTCTGGGATTTTCCGTAAGCTATTTTAAAAAAAATAAAAGCAATGTTTTTCTTTAACATAAATTTTAACATAAATAAAATTTAATTCACTTCTAATTGATAGTATTATTTTCATGTAGAAAAATAATATTTTGGATTTGACAAAAAAAACGTAATTAATTTCGTGTTATTTTGCTTAATTAAAATAATACCAAGGAGATGAAGACTATGAAAAAAATTAAAATTTATTTGTTGCTTACACTAATTGTATATTTAAGCCAGTGTAGTATTTTCAAGAAAGAGGATAATAAATCTAAAGATCTGGCACCTCTATTCCTTTTACTCCAACAAAAAAACTGCGTAATTGGTAATGAGACTTTCATTATAAAAGAAGGTGATATTTCTTGTAATGAAAATACAATTGCTGGAACTGGTTTGTTGCTAGCATCTACGGAAAAAAATGTCCCTTCTTTGCAAGCTACAATTACTTTAAAAGAAAATGATTCTAAATTTATTTTTTATGGTGCCAGTGATACCGATTTACGAACAAATGGATCAGGTTTTCGATTTGAAGTGAATAGTGCAAAAGCCTTTCATTCTGATGGAACAGCTGGAGGTGTTGTTATGACTGGTTTTGCACCTTCTTTGAATACTCCAAAAACTGTTTGTTTAGAAATTCACACAGGAGAAACTCCACCACATCTTTTGGGTTGGAATAGCAATTGTCCACCAGCTCCTAACAATTCGCCAAACTATAATTCAGAAAATAGTGGAAGTGAACCCGGTGGAACTGCTGCTAAAAAAGGAGAGTTTTGGGGTTTGGAATTAAAAAAAGCCGAAATTCAATTAACTATAAATAATGATGAAATTTTTTCTCATTAAACTTAAAACTTATTATCATATTATCAACCATAGGAAACCTAAAGGTTTCCTATGTTCAAAGAAAAGGAAAAATGTATGAAGCAAAAATCCAACTTTTTATTATTAATTTTGTTTTTATCATATGAATTGTATCCACAACAGATCCAAGATATTGAAAAATTATTTGAAGAAGAAACAAAAAAAACAACTACAACAGCACAAGATAGAAACGAAGATTTTACTGGAAAACCTTCTTATTCTCAGTTCCAAGCTTTCAACAGAACTTGGAATTTGGATATAATGGCAGCGTTGGATTCTGTTTTTGAATGGGATAACGAAAACCCCAACAGTACAAAAAGACAATATTTTATTCGTACAGGAGAAATTGGTTTTTATAGTGCAATTGATCAACTGGCTTATGGTACATTTACTCTTGCTGCTCATAACGAAAATGGAAAATTATTTCCCGAAGTCCACGAGGCTTTTTTTCTATTTCCAGCAACTTTAATTCCAAGAACAAATATTCGATTGGGAAGAATGTTCCCTGATGTAGGTAGACTCAATGGAATACACCAGCATGATTGGCCTTTTACAACTACCCCCATTGTCCATCAAAATTTACTCGATTACGAAGGCATATTAGATACAGGAGTTGAATTTCGGTATTTATTTCCATGGGACTTTTGGCAAGAACTCAGTATTGGTATTTTTAATGGTAAAATTTTTGGACATGCACATGACGAAGGAGAGATCAAACAGAATCCTTTATATACTTTGCACCTAAAGCAGTTTTTTCCTATTACTGATTTTTGGGGGACTGAATTTGGTTTTTCTTACTTGCGATGGCATCCCGATACAAATCCCAACAAGTGGAATAACCAATTTGGGTTTGATTTTTATCTAAAATATAAAAAAAATAAATTGAAATCTTTTATATACCAAACAGAGGTGTGGTATAGAGAGACAAAAGAAAGAACAAAAGAAAGGTGGAAATATTTTGTAAAAAGTAATAATGAATTTAAAACCTTAGATGATTTTATTACTAATTTAGAATTTGATCCACCAAAAAAATTTGAAATTTTAGAAAGAAATTCTGGAGTGTATCAGTTTTTTCAATATCAAATTTTAGAACAATGGTTTATTGGATATCGGTATGATTATTATTATATTCCCTCTAAAGAAAAAATCAACACATACACTTTACAAAAAGAATACCAAAAAAACGGTTTGGAAGAAAATAGTCTAATCTTAACTTATAAACCTTCTGAGTTTTCTTATTTTCGTTTGCAAGGCAGTTCAAGAATTGATTTCGAAACAGGTAAAAGAATATGGCAATATTTTTTTCAAGCAGTATTCATTATAGGAGTACATCCACCACATAAATATTAGGAGGAAAATAATGAAAGTTTTTAAAATTTTATTAAAAATCATATTTATTAGTATTTTGATTCCCATTTCACTTGAATCAAAAATTAAAGTTGTAACTACACTAACAGTATTAAAATATATTTCTGAACAGATAGGAAACGATAAAGTCACGGTAGAAAGTTTACTACCCGGAGATATAGATCCACATTTTGCTGATGCTAGACCTGATTATGTTTTAAAATTGAATCAAGCAGATATTTTGGTTTATATTGGTTTAGATTTAGAAATTGGATGGCTTCCCAGATTAGTTGAACAATCTCGAAATCCAAAAATTTATTTAGGAAATCCAGGAAATTGCAATGCAAGTAAGGGAGTATATATTTTAGAAAAACCAACTACACAGGTAGATAGATCTTTAGGAGATATCCACATTTATGGAAATCCCCATTATTGGTTAGATCCATTAAATGTTGTAATCATTGCAAGAAATATTAAAGATAGCTTACAATCTATTGATCCCGATAACAAAGATTATTACGAAAATCAGTTTAAAAATTTCTCGAATCGCATTAAAAATTTTACAATACAAAAAATCAAAGATTACCAAAATCTAAAAGATAAAAAAGTAATCGTTCATCACAGGGAATTTATTTATTTGCTAAATCGATTTGGAATTAAAGAAGTTGGCTCTTTAGAAGAAAAATTTGGAGTTCCTCCTTCTGCTAGTTACCTTAAAAAAGTTGTAGAATTAATCCAAAAAGAAAAAGTAAATTTGATTTTATTGGCTCCATATAATAATATTCAATATGCCCAGTTTGTATCCGAAAAAACCAATGCAAAGGCAATAGTTCTTCCTACAAATTTATCAAATCAAATCAATACATACGAAAAATTAATTGAAACTATTTTAGAAACCATAAATAAAAACATATGAAAAAAACTCTACAAGAATGTTATATAGAATTGGAGAATGTACAAATTGGATTTAAAAAGATAGTATTATTAGAAAACATCAATTTAAAAATTTATAAAGAGGATAAAATACTATTATTAGGTAGCAATGGAGCTGGGAAAACAACTTTTTTTAAAGTTTTACTAGGACTTACAGATATTCAAAAAGGAGAAATCAAAACTTATTTTCATTCTATTTCTTACGTTCCTCAAACATTAGAAGTCTCAAAAGAATTTTTATTAACAATAGAAGAAGTTTTGGAATTATATTCAGATTTAAAAATTTTTTCTAAAAATCAACAAGAAAAGGCAAAATCAATTTACGAAGTATTAAAAAAAACCAATCTTTTTGATAAAAGAAATCAACTTTTACGTGAATGCTCAGGTGGAGAATTACAAAGGACTTATATTGCAAGAGCTCTATTAAGAAAACCAAATGTCTTGATTTTGGATGAGCCTTTAAGTGCTGTTGACTCAGAGAATCAAAAACAGTTTTTTTCTTTTTTGGAAGAAATTCACAAGGAATACCAATGTACTATATTGATGAGTTCTCATATTCTTGTAGATAGTATAATGAATTTTTTTAATCGAAAACTATCAATCAAAGATAAAAGGATAATCGAATTATGATAGATTCTATTTATTTTTATTTACCTCAAATTTTGATTGGAAGCATAGTCGGAATTTCTACAGCAGGAATTGGGGTTTTGGTACTTTTGCGAAAAGGAATTTTTATGGGTATAACTCTAAGCCAAGCAATTACAGTGGCTTTAATTATTACACTAATTTTAGAAATTCATAATGAAATATTAATCTTAATTCTTGGCATTTTATTCTTTCTGCCAGTTTATTTCTTATACAATAAAATAGAATTTAAAGAAGCTATTCTTGCTTCTGGATTTGTATTTTATGCAGCATTAGGACAAATTTTAACTGCTTTAGGAGCAAATGTTCAAAATCACATAGTGATTGCTTACTTTGGTAATATATTACTAATACCTTCAAAAGAATGGTTGCATATATTGGTTTTGTTATTAGTGGTATATATTTTATTTATAATATTTTATAAAAAGATTTTAGCAATAAGTTTTGATTTGCATTATTCAAAAATTATCAAAATGAATGTCTTATTGGTAGAAATTATTTATTTTTTGATTCTAACTGCTATACTTACAATGTCCATTTATTATATGGGCTCCTTTTATTCTATTGCCCACTTAGTGATTCCGTCTCTAATCGCAATTACTATAGCAAGAAATATGATTTCTGCTTTTTTGCTTTCTTCTCTTATATCTCTCATTTCTACAATGTTGGGTTTTACGATTTCTCTTTGGCAGATACAAATCCAAAACCAAAACATCAATTTACCAACATCTAGTACTATTATTTTAGTCATGTCTTTGTTTTTAATTGTATTACTTAAGAAAAAATAGACTAATAAATTTTTCAATTAATTTTGTTTTATGGATATCCGGGATACTCAACCCTAAATATTTTCTTGATTCTTCTATGTAAGAAAAAAAATTCCAAGAATGATCTTTCTTATTTAAATAAAACCAATAAGCCAATAATAAGGTTTTATAGCTATTTGAGTGAATTCGCAAATGTAAATTAGGATCCACTAAGTCTCGAAAATCATTTAAAAATAGTTTTCTTGCAGGGAAAAAGTGAATATATTCTTTGTTTTTTTTCATAATTTTTTTATAGATCCAAAGAGATTTGTCCTTGCAGATAAATAAAATATTTTCATTGTATTTAATTTTTTCTATGAATTTCATATCTTGTATGATTTCTTTAACGGTTAAATTGCCAACATATAAGTCAAATTGGTTATTGCCTAATTTTAATAAAACTTTATCAATTTTATTTAAAGAGAACTCTTTTTGATGATAGTATTCTAATACTTTTTTTGTCTCTTTTAAATGGTGTTTCCATAAATTGAATACAATCATATCCAACTTACTACTTAAATTTTAATCGTTTAAGAAAAACAGTTTTAATCTTATAATGTTAATCAATAGGTAAATAAATTCTTTGTATGTGGATGTAATGATAAAAATTATTAGAATTCACTTAAAATATTTTTCATTTCAATCAATTTTGAAATGAAAACTTATTAAAGTATTTTTTTGGCATAAATCATTAAATGGTGATTATTTTAAATAAAAAAGTTTACAAATGATTTTTTTATGATTCTTTTGTCTTTATGCAAATTCCTATAAAAGATATTAAGATTCCACCAAGAATTCGAAATAAAAAAATAGATGTGGAAGATTTGATGGAATCTTTTTCTGAATTTGGTCAGCTTCAACCTATTTTGATTAATCAGGATTATGAATTGCTCGCTGGATATAGACGATATAAAGCTGCAAAAAAATTAGGATGGGAAAGTATAGATGCTAAAATTATAGACGTAAAAGATAAAAAAAAGCGAATTTTAATAGAATGGGAGGAAAATCAAGTCAGAAAAAATTTTAATGCCGAAGAAATAGAAAAAGCAAAAAGAGCCTTAGAAAAATATAACAAAAAAGGTTTTTTTTACCAATTTTGGCTTGAATTTACTGAGTTTTTACAAAAATTATTTGGTTTTTGGAAGTAATTCTTCTATGAAAAAATTAAAAGATTTTTCCATAAAAAATCAACCCGATGAAACTACTTGTGGAATAACCTGTCTTCAATCTATATATAGATATTACGAAGAGAAATATCCTTCACTACAACAATTAAAAGAAGAAGTTGAATTTTTAAAAGAAGGCGGTACATTGGCAGGAATGTTAGGGAATCATGCATTACAAAGGAGGTATAGAATTTCGATTTATACATACAATTTACAAATTTTCGATCCTGCTTGGTTTATAAAGAGAAATATAAAATATAAAAAGAAAAATTAATTCAACAGAAAAAATGTAAAAAAGATAACGAAAAATTAGTAAGGGCTACAAAAAACTACTTAAGGGGGGAAAAATTCAATACAGAGATTTAACACCTAAATGATTTAGAAAAATTTTTACCAAGAAAACACCAATGATTACGGGATTAAGCTCAACTTATTTGTATAATTCTATAAGGGAAATTTCTCCCGATCCTTATACAGTAATTGAGAATAATATTTGTGGAGAACCTTTGGGTCATTTTGTAGTTCTTTTAGGCTACGATAGCTCTAATAAAAAGATCATTGTTAAAGATCCTTATCCACTACATCCAGGGAAAAAAATACCACATATAAAGTAAAGGTGGGTAGACTAATTAATTCATTTTGTTCGGGATTCTAATTTTTGATGCCGATTTGTTAATTATAGAAAAATGAGCATATATATCATCATCGATAAAAAAAACAATGAACATATTTTTAAAAGTCATAACTTATATCGAATTTTATATGCTAAAGATTATATTTCCAATGTGAGCATTTTAAACGAGGAAAAAACTTTAATCGTAAATTTATGCAGTTCTTATAGATACCAATCAATTGGGTATTATGTTAGTCTTTTAGCAATTGCAAGAAATCATAAACCTTTACCCGAAGTATTACAAATACAAGATTTTACTTCAATAAAAGTTATTAGAAAAATTATGAATCAATTAAGTAGTCTAATTGAAAAGAGTCTTTGTTCCATTTCTGGAAACCACTTTGAGTTAAGTATATATTTTGGAAAAAATATAACAACAAAATATATGGAATTAGCTAAAGAATTATTCCAACTCCTACCCATGCCTTTATTTAAAGTATATTTTGTAAAAAAAAATATCAGCAAGAGGAAAAAAAATACTTGGGTAATTCAAAATATTGAACAGTTATCTCTTGAAGATATTCCTAAAGAACATTATGACTTTTTTAATGAATCCTTAAATGAATATTTACAACTTAAAAAAAAATATAAATCAAAATATAGCCGTACCCATTACGATTTAGCAATTTTAACCAATCCAGAAGAAAAATACCCTCCTTCGAATCCAAAAACTATAAATAAATTCGTAGAAATAGGCAAAAAAATAGGTTTTAATGTACAAATTATCTTTCCAGAAGAAATCAATAGACTAGGCGAATTTGATGCTCTTTTTATTCGAGAGACTACTTATGTAAATCATCATACTTATCATTTTTCAAGATTAGCAGAAGCAATGGGCCTTATTGTTGTTGATGATCCAAACTCCATTCTTAAATGTTCAAACAAAGTATTTTTAACAGAACTATTAAGAAGAAATAAGATTAGAATTCCTAATACTTTTATACTATTTAAAAATAATTATAAACAAATACTAGAAAAAATTTCTTTCCCTTGTGTTTTAAAAAAACCTGATAGCGCTTTCTCTATGGGAGTAATCAAAGTTTCCCATAAAGAAGAATTTATTTATCAAATCAGAGAGCTTTTTAAATTTAGTGAAATCGTAATCGCTCAAGAATTTATTTATACCGATTACGACTGGCGAATAGGTATCCTTGATGGAAGTCCACTATATGCATGCAAGTATTTTATGGCAAAAAATCATTGGCAAGTAATAAATTGGAATTCAATAAAAAATAGAGATGGGAATACAGAATCAGTTCCCTTGCAAAATGTGCCTGATTCTATAATCAAAACAGCATTGAAAGCTTCAAGTCTAATAGGCCGAGGTCTTTATGGTGTAGATTTAAAAGAGATTCATAATAAGATATATGTAATAGAAATTAATGATAATCCCAATATCGATTATGGTTTTGAAGATAAATACTTAAAAAATAAATTATATGAAAAAATAATAAAATATTTTTATAATAGAATTCAAAAGAGTAAGAATTTTTAACAAATTTATGTTTGGTTTATTCGAAGCTTATGGAATAGAATCTGAATATATTTTAGTGGATAATGAAAATTTGGAAATTAAACCATTAGCAAAAAAAATTCTTAAGCATTTTAATCACAGCAAGATAATCAGTGAGATAAACTTAAATGATTAAATGATGACATTTCGATTACTAATGAATTTTTACGAAATGTTATAGAATTCAAAATAGCCTTTCCAAAAAAATCCCCTTTTGGATAATGCATTTCACCAAACAATTTTGATTCTTAATGCTTTTTAGATAAGTTTAACACAATCCTGATGCCAACGGGAATACATCCTTTATTAAATCCAATAGATACAATATACACATGGAAGTATACCAATAGAAGAATTTATAATGTGTATTATAGAACTTTTAGTTGTAAAGAACATGGATAGCCAAATTTAGAAAGTGTTTTATTAATTTACCATTTAAAGAAGATAAAAAGTTTTTTTTTGCTTATAATGCAATTCGAATTGTTTTTCCTATCATTCCCACTTGGTCATTTATAAAAATTATTGGATTGCTTGCCTACTTATATTCTAATATTGATTTTCATACGATAATCTTTAATAATTTAACAAAAAATGGATAGAAATAAACAAATTGAATTTTTATTTAAAAATTATGGACATAAAAAAATTGAATAAACTTTAGATAATTATGGAAGTAAAAAAACAAATGAACTATAATAAGATTTTTTTTATTGGAATAGGTCTGAATTTATCTTATGTAATTGTAGAGATTGTTTTTGGATTATATTTAAATTCTTTATCCTTAATTTCTGATGGAGTACATAATTTTAGTGATGTTTTAAGTTTGATAATAAGTTGGTTGGGTTATTATTTAGCAAAGAAAAAATCTTCGTTAAGAAGGACCTATGGATTTAAAAAGTCCACTATATTAGCGGCATTTTTGAACTCTGTAATTTTATTTATGGCGTTAGGGGGGATCGTAATCGAATCCATCCAAAAATTATTTGTCTCAAAATATACTATAGATATAGATTTAGTCTGGAAAGTTGCTTTATTGGGGATCTTTATAAACTTTGGTACTGCATATCTTTTTCATAGAAATAAAGGTCAACATGGAGACTTAAATCTAAAAAGTGCATTTATCCATATGTTTGGGGATGGTTTGATTACATTAGGGGTAATTCTCTCTGCAATAATCATAAAATTTACGAACTTTTATTGGATAGATCCTTTGTTTAGTATTTGTATTGTAATTGTGATTTTTTTTAATTCATGGGATTTATTTTATGAATCCCTAAATCTAATTATTGACGGAGTTCCTAAAGAAATTCATGTAGAAAAAATAAAAAAGTTTTTGGAAAGTATTCCAGAGATTAAAAATATCCATGATTTACATATTTGGGCAATGAGTACTACTGAAATTGCTCTTACTGTTCATGTTGTAAAGTCAAATTCTAAGAGTGATGATGAGTTGCTGCTAAAAATTTCCAATGAATTAGAAAAAAATTTTCAAATTCGACATACTACAATACAGATAGAACAAGAAATTGCACAAGAAAATTGTAATCAAATTAAAAAATGTTGTTAAGATAAGCATTAAATGATTTTTATAAATTTATGGAAATAAAAAAATTAAAGTATCCAGAAAATTGGATAGAAAGAAAAAATCAGAATCAACCCATTAGTGTTGTTACTTGTTATGATTACATGATGGCGAAATGGATCTCTAAAACGGAAATAGATGCTATTCTTGTAGGTGATTCTTTGGGAATGGTTTTTCAAGGTAATTCTTCTACTTTACCAGTAACTGTTGAACAAATTATTTATCATACAAAAATTGTTAGAAGAGGTGCCCCAAATATTTTTTTGATTGCTGATATGCCGTTTGGCTCGTATCAAAGTAGTAAAAAAGATGCATTAAAAAATTCATTTCAAATAATAAAAGAATCTGAATGTCAAGGATTAAAATTCGAAGGAGCTGACGACTTTACTTTAAAAGTGATTTCTCAGCTAATTCGAAGTGGCATTCCCGTCATGGGGCATATTGGACTTACTCCCCAAAGTTTTATGAATTTTGGAGGATACAAAATTCAGGGAAAAAAAGAAAAAGAAAAACAAATTTTGTTACAACAAGCAAAAAGGCTCGAAGAAGTAGGTTGTTTTGCTTTAGTTTTGGAATTGGTTAGCCCTGATTTAGCTAAAGAAATCACTGATCAGGTATCTATTCCTACTATTGGTATCGGTTCGGGGAAAGATACGAATGGTCAAGTTTTAGTAATCTATGACTTATTAGGTATGGATCCCGATTTTATACCAAAACATGCAAAAAAATTTGCAAATTTTAGCGAACTAGGAATAGAAGCATTAAAAAAATATGATTTAGAAATCAAACAAAAATCCTTTCCAAAAATATGAAAGATTGTATTATTATAGGTTCTGGTAATGCTTTTAATACAGATGCGAGAGGACATTGCTCATTTTTATTAGATTCTATTTTTTTAATTGATTGTGGTCCTACAATACTCTTAAAGCGAGAATCTTTAAATATAGATTTTTCTAAAATAAAAGTGGTTCTTATTACACACTTTCATGGTGATCATTTCGCTGGCTTACCTTTTTTGGTGTTGTATTTTGAATATATTTTAAAAAGAAAAGAAATTCTTTATATTCTTGGTCCTAAACATATAAAAAACCAATATTGGGCTTTAATGAATTTAATATACCCAAACATAAATATTAATTTTACTATTGAATTTGTTGAAATTCAAAATACTTATACTTTTCAAAATTATCAAATTACGCCTTACCCAATTACTCATAAAGAAGAGAGTATCGGTTATAAAATTTTTGATGGAAATCATTCTTTTGCTTTTAGTGGCGATACTATACTAGATGAAAATGTGTATCCCTTATATGACAACATAGATGTTGGTATTATAGAGTTGAGTTTAAAAGAAAATGCAAATCACACTTCGCATGTTTCTTTAGAGGAATTGATTTTAAATCGTAGTAAGATAAAAGCGAAAAAATTATATTTTAATCATTTGTATGATGAACTTGCAGAAGAAGTTAGAAAAATCAATCAATTGAATCCAGAATTCGGAACTCCTTTATACGATGGAATGAGAATTTGTTTTGAATAAATCGAATAGGGTAATCCCTATTAGGGTTATTAAAAAATTACAATTTAGTTTTAAATTATAATTTGTTGACTTGGCTTTCAATCAGAAAGAACTTAACATATTATGGAGATATTAAGAAGACCAAGAAGAAATAGAAAATCCGAAAATATAAGAAGATTAGTGCGAGAATCAGAGATTTCTGTTAATGATTTAGTGATGCCATTATTTGTAAGAGAAGGAAAAAATATTAGGGAACCTATTCCTTCAATGCCTGGTATATATCGTTTTAGTCCAGATGAAATTGTCAAAGAGTGTAAAGAAATCTATCAATTAGGAATACCTGCTGTCGTACTTTTTCCTGTAATACCAGAAGAAAAAAAAGATTCTTATGCGAAAGAATCATTTAATCCTAATGGATTATATCCAACTACTATAAAATTAATAAAGCAAGAAATACCCGAATTAATGATTATTACAGATGTAGCAATGGATCCATATAATTCTGAGGGACATGATGGTTTGGTCAAAAATGGCGAAATTTTGAATGATGAAACATTAGAAATCCTCGGAAAAATGGCAATTCTCCAAGCAAAATCTGGAGCAGATATCATTGCTCCTAGTGACATGATGGATGGAAGAGTTAAATACTTAAGAAATATTTTAGATCAAGAAGGTTTTACAAATGTTGCTATTTTATCCTATACAGCAAAATATGCATCTTCTTTTTATGGACCTTTTCGGGATGCATTAAATAGTGCTCCACGTTTTGGAGACAAAAAGACTTATCAGATGGATCCTCCAAATATTCGAGAAGCAATTTTGGAATTGGAATTGGATATAGAAGAAGGTGCAGATATAGTAATGGTCAAACCAGGCTTACCCTATTTGGATGTAGTTAGAGAATTCTCCAAGCGTAGTAATGTTCCTGTTGCTGTTTATAATGTATCGGGAGAATATTCAATGATTAAAGCAGCTTCTATGCAGGGTTGGTTGGATTATAAAAAGTGTGTCATGGAAATTATGATTTCTTTTAAAAGGGCTGGAGCAAAAATTATTTTAACATATCATGCGAAGGAAATAGCGCAGTGGTTACAAAAGAACACTTAAAATTTCTCTAATTGTGGTTGATTGGATTTAATGAATCTTTTTAAAATTTCGATTTTTTCTAAATCTTTTATTGTATTTTCTAATTTATAAGCAATAAGATATTGATTCGCTTCGCTCTTATATTTTGCAATAATTTTTCCTTCTATCTCGAATGGTTCTTGATTCAAATGAAGTTCCAATTTTAGAATTAAATTTTGTAATGAGATTCTATTTTTTTTAATTAGATCTTTAAATTCACTATTTAAAAAATTTTCTATATCTTCTTTGAATTCTATCTTCATGCCTCTTAAAGAAGTTCTTTCAGATGTAAAGGGAATTTTCTTACTAACTTGTTTATATTCAGGATGATAAAAAGAAACTTCTCCAAATATTTTTTGCATCGTCATTATTTTTTCTTTTTGAACAATTCCCTCTTCCTTTATATAAATATAGCACTGATTTCTTGTAATTTGTTCTATTTTTCCTTTAAAAATAATTTCACCTTGTAAAGGTCTATAAAAAACAATATCATATTCTTTTTCCTTACTATAATTTTTTTCTAAAACCAATCTTACCATCAGTACAATGGATTCCTTTTCCGTAATTTTTTTAACAATTCCAATATTATAAGAATCTTCCTCTTCTATAGAAATAGGTTCTAGATGATCCACCATCTTAAAAGAAAAATCTAGAGAATTTTGTTTATAAAAAAAATGCCTTAAAATTCTCAAAAATGTTCTATTTTTTTTAACATTATCTACATACTTTGGATACCATTCTAAAAATCGATAATACAATTTTTTTTTATCTTCTAATTCTTTTCTACGAACATACGAAGGATAATTTTTTTTGTAATATTCATAAAAAATATATAAATCATCATAATCTTTTACTGGAATATCTGTTTTCTTTATCAAAATTAAAAACTTTTGGATAAGTTTTTTTTCATAGAATTTAAAATAATAAACTATTAAGATAATTATAAAAGAAAAAAAAATAAATAAGAATAAATAAACTAGGTCAATAAATTGAAATTCTGGCCACTTATATATCATAAGTTTTTGAAATATTAATGAATGATTTTGTCATTCATTTTTTATAGATAAATTGAGTTTAATAAAATGATGGCTAATTTATTTTAGAACAAATTCTTTATTTAGAATGTAATTTATACCAATGAATTTTTTATTTTATGTTTTTGAGTTATTCAATTCTTTTCATATAAGTTATTAAATTTTTTTAACAGGAATCAAATATAAAAGTTTCTTCTACTCTTTCTTCTTTGATTAGATACTGGTGCCTGATTTCCATTCTCATCTCTGTGATAACTGTTTCAAAGGTTAAAAAAGGTGCCACACTAAGAGTATTAAAAGAAGTTCCATGAATTTCTAAAACATTATCATTAAATTCCCATTCAATAAGAAATCCAACTATGGCGGAAATACTAAAACCTGTAGAATCCGAGAAATTTTTAAGTATTTGGTGTATAGCTGGCGCAACTCTTAAACCAATATTTTCGTAGGTGCAGGTTTTCTTTTGGTATTTCTTTTTACTAGTTTTTTTTAAAGAAGTCAATTGATTTAATTTATCATTATATTTAACAATAAGATAAAAAAACATATCCGTATTTGAAACAAAATGGTTTTGGAGATTTTTTAAATTGTTCAGATATGGTAAATAGATCATGATCCTTAAAAATATATTGGTTTTTTCGTTATGATTTTTTTTGACTGTATAGGTGGTCATATAATAGCATATATAAGAAAATGTTAATTTTTTTTTGCAAAAAAACTGTAATTTCTATATATTTTGAATATATTCTGTTGTATTGATTTTCATATTGTTAAAGTTTTAGTTTAAAACAAACTTATAGCTTGTTTTTAAATAAAATAAAAATGATCAATATTTATAGATTTTTTTATAGTAAGAAATTTTCTCTTTCATATCAAATTTTAAATCATATTCTTTTAGTTTATCATAATAAAATTGCTTTTCTTCTTCTTTTGAAAATTTAATTAAAAAAAGTAGGAATTCTCTACAATTATAATTTTCAGTAGCTATTTTTTTCAATTCAACAAAACTAATAGTTTTTTTTAGGTCTTCTTCAACCAATACTTTTAAAAATCTTTTTATTGTATCTACATTTTCTTGGTAATTTAATTTTTTATAAACATTCTTAAAGTTAAGGAGTAAAAAATAAAAATTTGGATTCTCATAAGAATAATCTACCAAAGTATTCAGAGTTCTTAAAACATGCAATGCTTCTATAAATTGTCCATTATTGTACAAGAACTCATAAAATTGAAAGTAATTTTCTTTTATGGGCTGTATCATTAACAATAACCTATATAAATGATATACAATTAAACTACTTTGATTTGATTCTATGCACTGTTCAAGTATTGGTATTTGTTCATGGTTCTTAAAGATTATGATTTGTTTTAGAAATTCTAAAAACGCAAATTCTTTTTGAGTTATATTTTCTCTCCATAATATTTTATTTTTATTAATTTTTAATTGTTTTTCTATTGATAAATTATCTTTGTCGATACAATCAAACGGTAAAATAGAAAATTCATTTTGTTTATAAAAATCTTTCAAAAGTATTTTATTAAGGTAATTCTGAATTTTTTCATATTGTCTATCATTGATTAGCATTATAATTTTAAAATATACCAAAAAATTATCCAAGTAATTTGATTCTTCTAACAGTCTAAAATATTGGTTTGCATAATAAGAATTATTATTAATAAAATTCATATATAATTGTAATTTTAAATATTCTTTAGTATTTTGGATTTCTGTATTCGTTTGTAAGGATTGAACCAAATAATTTTGTGTAATTTGTATTTTATTATTATTAAAAGCTTCAATTGCCTTTTCTAAAAAATAAATTTCTTTTTTTAGATCTTGAGAAAAAATGCTAGAGGCAATAAAAATTTTTAAAATCAAATTAATTTTTGTTATTAGATTCATATTATCATTTATCCAGTGATTTATTTTTTTACAAAAAAATAGATTCAAATTTTTATAATTTCATTGAATAAGAGGCAAACATGCCAAAATAAATTCAAAAGGATTGTTAAGAAAAAGATCTCTCTCATCATCCAAATTTCTTGTTTTTTTTGAAATTCATAAATTTTATACATTAGATACACAGTAAAAGCTAAAGTAGGTAAACTAAATAAAAACCCCGCTAAGCCAAATATTTGTGCAAAAATTATAACAATCATGAATAAAAGTAAATATAAATACATTTGTTTAATCGTAAAAGGAATTCCTTTTTTTACTGGTAGCATAGCAAAATTTGCTTTTTTGTAATCTTCAAATCTAAATATAGCAAGTGCCCAAAAGTGTGGTGGTTGCCATAAAAATAACAAAATAAACAAAAAAATACCGTATTCTGTAATTTTTTCTAAAATTGCTGTTTCTGCGATAAATGGTCCTATAGAACCCGATAAACCTCCTATAAGAGTGTTGGCTGTGTATTTGGGCTTTAGCCAAATTGTGTATATAAAAACATAATTTAAAAATGCAAATAAAGCACATAACATTGTATAAAAATTTATAAAATACCCCAATATAAAGATACCTAACCCAATCAAAGAAGAGGCTATAATATAAGTAATTCTTAGATTATCATTATTTAAAACCAAATATCGGTGTTTTGTCCTCTCCATCAATTTATCTTTATTTCGTTCTAAAATTTGGTTATAAGCGAAAGAAGACATTGCACAAAATAAGGTTCCTAAAGTAGTATAAAAAATGACTTCAAAAGATTGGATTTGATAATGTATAAATATGGGAATTTCTGTAATTACTATATTGAATGCTAAACCTGGTTTAAAAAGTTGATAATAAGATTTTATTTTTAAATTCATTTCTTTTGGTTTCGAATAAGGTATTTTAATTTAAATATTATATTTAATGTAGATAAAAACAAAATAGTTGAATTAAAAGAATGCAATACTCTTATAATTGTGGGTAGCTCAAAAACAATATTAAGAATCCCTAAACATATTTGAAAAACTAATAAAGAAAAAGTCATTAAATACTCTCGCCATAAAATTTTTGTTTTATAATAAAAAGGTAATAAAAATAAAGAATAAGTAAATAAAAAATATGCCATAATTCGGTGAGAAATATGTTTTTCGTAACCATAGATAATAGGGGGGAGATAAATTTTATTTATAATTTCTCGGTTTTCCTGTTTTATTACTTGTTGGTAACATTCAGGAAATTGATTGCATACCAATCCAACATAATTTGCACTTACTCTACCTCCTAAAAAAATCTGAAAATAAACCAAAATTAGAAAAATTACACTATATAAAAATAAAATATTCCACTCATCTTTATAAAATGTACTAAGATTCAGAAATTCTTGTTTATGTACATGCATTCTTAGTTCAAAAAAAATATAAAATAAAATAGAAACAAAAAATATTGCATTCAAAAGATGAAATTTAACAATATAAGCATTCAATTGCTTTGTGATAGTTTCTCTACCCAATAGAATTTGAACAAGCAATACAAATATACTCAAAATATAATAGGGGAAAAATTTATTATAGGTTGGCTTAAATAAAATTCCTATAAAAAACCATATGAGAAAAAAAAAACCTAAAAAAGCAGCAAAGATCCTATGAATGAACTCTAAATAGATTTGATAATCCAACGGGGGAATAACATAACCATGGCATAAAGGCCAATCGGGACATGCTAAACCAGCATCTTCTGCTCTTACATAAGGTCCCATTAGTATTGTAGATAGAGTTAAAAATAAGATCAAAATTGTCAAAAAATAGTATTGCTTTATATTCACTTTATATTGTTTGTTATTGAACTCTCTAACTTTTTGAATCAAAGTCATTAAAAGCAGATTTTTTTAAATTAGAATCAAGTCGATTAAAAATTATGCATCCAAATCCTTTGAATTTTAAAAAATCTATAAGTTCGATAAAGATTTGACTTTTATAATTGTATTAAAATTAATTAATGTATGATTATCTTAGAATATTTTATTATTGGAGTTAGTACCATATTAACTTTAGTTGGAGTTTTTCATCAATTAATTGTAGGAGGGATAGTAACTAGATTAATCGATGCAGAAGAAAAAGATTTAAGACTATATTTAATGAGTTGGATTTCTCATGGTAATTATATTACTTTTTTGGGTATACTTCCAATAATTTTATTTATTTTTCATTCATCTTATGATCCTGCATTAAAAACAACTTTTTTTATTTTAGCAATTGCAATGATAATTTTATCCATTCATATTGCAATTAGCGGATTAAAATACAAAATATTGCCAATCACACTTGAATTTGTATTACTAATTATTTCAAGCGGTTCGATATTACTTTATTATTTTTTAATATAAGATTTCACAAATAAGTTGAATACCAATTTTGATTTTGAAATTCATAATATCATTCAGATTCAGGTAGGGCAATTTCTGACTTTTTAACGGAATCCAATAGGATTTTTTTTAATAATGCCTTTTTGGAAGTCCTCGTTGGGGAAAATGAAACAATAAGATATTGGTTATCCTTTAACATTATATTTTCAAAAGGATTTCCCGTATACATACCTACAAGAATTTTGTATTTTAAATCCAATTTAGAAATTTGATTCCATTCATTTATTGAACTCACCTCATAAAGGATCATGTCTTCATTTGTAAAATTTTTTAGATAAAATTCTTTTTTCTCAAAAACATATATATGATTTTTTTCTATGTTTTTTTCTATAGTCTCTTTATAGATAGGATCATTTATAAAAATTTTTATAATAGTGTTTTGAATTTTTGGAAAATCTTTTTGTAACGAACGGATTGAATCATAAGAGATTTGCTCCTCTAAAGAAGGGTATTTTTCTTTAATGTCTTGATAGATTTTGTCAGCCAATTTTTTTTTGTATTCAAATAATTTTCTATATTTGTGTATTGTTTTTTCTTCAATGGTATATTTTTTTAATAAGTTTATATCAAATAAACCGCAATAAAGTTTATACTTAATTTGTTTTGTTACTGCTTCGTTGATTCGTTCTTCTGTTAGTTCATTTGTTTCGTATTTTTCTTTTAGTTTTTTAAAGATTTTGGTAAAATTTTCATTTTGGGCAGTTAGCAAAATTATATCGGCACCTGCCTGCAAACTTTTTAAAGAAGCATCTTCAATGGGAAAGTTATTGGTTGCAGCTTTCATTTCCATGGCATCTGTAATCACCATACCTTTAAATTTTAATTTTTGTTTTAATAAATCAGTAATTATAACTTTACTTAGAGAAGATGGATATACATCAATTTTTGGAAATAGAATGTGACCAATCATGATTCCTAAGGCTTGGTTTTCTATACCATGGATGAATGGTACAAGCTCAAAACTCATTAACTCTTCTATATCTTTATTGATTTGAGGGAGTTGATGATGGCTATCTATATTTGTATCTCCGTGACCAGGAAAATGCTTAAGAAAACCAATAGAATTCGATAGAGAAATTCCACCAATATAATTGACAACCATTTTAGAAACAATTTCTTTTGTAGTGCCAAAAGATCTAGTATTGATTACCGGATTTTTTGGATTGTTGTTAATATCTGCAACAGGAGCAAAAACTAAATGAATTCCTAAATTGCTTGTTTCGTATCCAGTAATAAATCCTACCAACCAAGGATATTCAATTTTTCCAGTTTGACCTACTGCCATTGCACTTGGAAAGTCAGATATAAAATCAATTCTTTGTACTCTCCCTCCTTCTTGATCAACAGAAAAGAATAAAGGTAAATTGTTAAAATTGAGCGACACATTTTGTAAATCATTTATAAGCAACTCTACTTGTTCTTTAGATTCTATATTGGATTTAAATAAAATAACTCCACCTAAAGGCACTTCTTTAAAAATATCAATTATGCTATTGTTAATTTCTTTACCCGAGATTCCTATATGAATTAGTTGAGCAATTTTTGTATATATTGGTAATTGATTTGCAATCCCTTTTGAAATATCTTCTATTGTATTTTGGTATTGATTTTTGTATAAGTTTTGCCACAGAAAATAACTAATTTTTGTTTCAAAAGAAAACGGAAAATCATAAAAGCTGATTTTTTCTTTTTTACTTGCTAAATTACAAAAAAAGATTAAGAATATAAAAATGTATAATTTGAACTTCATCGCTCAATTAGTTTATAGTATACAACGGGTTTTAATTTGCCTTTAAAAATTCTGGGAGGCATCTCTTTAAATTGAAAATGCTTTTTCGTTAATAAATAAGTGGTTTCATCACAAATAATACCATCGGAAATTTGCATCAATCTTGCTGCGAAATTTACATTAGTTCCATGCATTGTATACTCACTTCGAATTTCATTGCCTACAGTTCCACAAAGTACTTTTCCTGTTGCTATACCCATTTTAGAATCGTAACCAATGTTTTGTAACTCTTTCTCTACATATATCGCTGCTTCAATTGTTTTAATAGGATCATCAGAATGTATTAAAGGAGGTAACCCAAAAGCTGTTAAAATCACAGCTCCTTTATCATCTACTCCAAATCTATTTATACTTCCTTCGTAAGTATATATACATTTTTGAACTACCATCATAATCTCTTGAACCTTCTCGATTTTGGATAAATTTTCCATTCGATTGCTACCTACTTTTATGAATAAAATGCTTACTTGTAAAAAATCAATATGCCAAGAGTCATGTCCTTCGTCCATTCTTGTTAGGATCGCTCGGGGAACATAATTTTTTAAAATTGGTATTGCACTATCAGGAATGTTATATTCTCTATATTGAAAATCATTTAAAATTTTCATTCTTTCTTCTATTGATGGGCTTTTTAAAATAAATTTATTTTTTTCTCTCTTTCCTAAAGAATCTTTTTCTAATAAAGACCAAGCTTTTTTCGAAATTCGAATTTCTCCAGGGTTTGCTAATTTTTGTGCTCTCGCGGAAGAATTTAATGCTTCTCCTGTAATTACAAACTCCCATCTATCAAAGGCACCGCCCACTTGCATTGCATAAATTTTTCCACAAGAAATGCCAATCCTAACAGAAAGCCGAATTCCTTCTCCTACAGGAAATTGAAATAATTTTTTTTGGATTTGTAACCCACACAATACAGCTTTATAAATTTTTTTGGGTAATTCTTCTTGATTATCTGCAACCCAAATTACAAATAAAGCATCACCGACAAATTTTACAATATCACCTCCAGCGTTGGTAATAATACGAATCAATTGTTCTAAATACAAAGAAAGAATATTAGAAATTAACTCCAAACCATTTTCATATTTTTCTACTACAATTTCAGTCAGCTTGCTAAATTCTACAATATCTAAAAATAGAAAAGAAGTTAAATAAGATTCTGAAGAAGGTTCCCTAATGGGAGATGGATCCTTTTCTAATTTTTGTAAAATCAAATTGGGTACATATTTTTTTAATTCTTGCTTTAACTTTTTTGGATCCATTTTATATTCTTGCTAATAATCTTTTTATTAACATAGTTCCATAACATCCAGATTCTAAACTAAATTTTAATCTTAGCAACATTTTATTCTTATTATTATCGTCTTCTTTAATTTCTAAAATCTGGAAATTTTTTGGAAATACTTGTAAATTTCTAAATTTATATGCAAATGTTTGATTTTTAATTCTTAAATTTAAGAATTTGTTGAATCTGCTTTCATCATATTTAGAATGCAAATACATTTCGAAAATTTTAGCACTTACGGCTACCATATAAGATGAATATTCTGGAATTTTGTAAGTGTCTTTATAGATTAAAGGAAAAAAAAGCAAATCTTTTTCTTTATATTGTTTAGTAAACCCTAAATTTCCAATTCTGGTTTTAAAATAAAACAAATTTGTTTTTTGTTTAAGATATTCTACTACACTCAAATTCCAAACATAAGATTGAAAAATAGAAAACATAAATTTTAATTCTTGTGAGGGAATATAATTCAATATATTTTTTATATTTTTATTTTTAGATAAATATTGAAAAATTCTTTTTTCAATTTGTGTTTTAGATATTCTCAAACAATATTTCCAATTCATCCAATTGGTCAAGAATGAATATTTTCGATCTTTTGCTTCAGAAGATTCTTTAGGAATTGAATGGGAGAGATAATATTTCAAGAAGTTGCTATAGTTTTCTTCTATAAGGTAAAATAAGGGTATTCCATAAGTTACATCAAATGTACTAAATCTTTGACTATCATAGTAGTTGATAAAGCCAAATTGTTTAATTTCGTCTACATTTTCTAAAATTTTAGGTATGTCAGTTTTTCTAATGTCTCTAACAGTTATTATAAATTCATTTTCAATGATTTTTTTAGATTCCATTGGCTCTTTGGATGTTCCTAAATATTCTAGTTGCACCTTGTCTTTATAAGAATTAGGGAGTAAAAGTTTCTTTTTTGTAGTAATGTATTGTGTTGTAATTCCATACCTATCTTTTCTACCACCAAATGCAATTTCTTGAAAACGTATATTGTTGTGTTTTGCAATTTTAATTAAGATATCATGCGTATTCCACTCCTTTTTGGTTAATTTATAAACATAATACGGATCTTGATCTTTTGGATTAATTTTTAAATTTACTTTCTCAGTAACTATAAAATCTTCTTGTTTTTGTTTTATTTTCCCAGATAAAAAACCAATAGATTTCATTCTAATATCCAAAAAAATTACAGAAAATTTTTATCGTAATCCGATTTAATAATTGTGACTACATTACAACCAATTTCTGAACAAAATAAAGATTATATACAAGAATTTCAAGAATATTTGATTATCGAAAAGAATTTAAGTAAGAATACTTTACTTGCTTATACACAAGATTTAAAAAAATATATGGAATTTATAAAAAAAAATAATTTAAATCTTTTACAAGTAACAAAAGAAGAAATAATCAATTTTTTGAAAGATACAAAAATTCAAGAAATTTCAACTCGATCTTTAGTTAGAATGATCACTACATTAAGGCAGTTTTATTATTTTTTATTATTAAAGCATTATATTAATTATAATCCTACAGAGAAGATTGAAATTCCAAAAATTCAAAAAAATTTGCCTGACTATCTGACGATGGAAGAAATTCAAACCTTTTTTTCAGTTTTCGATTTAAACAATATATTTGAGCTTCGTGATAGGTGTATTTTTGAAATCATGTATGTAAGTGGATTGAGAATTTCTGAAGTGTGTGATTTAAAACTAAGCGATGTTGATTTTTTAGAAATGGAAATAAAAATTACTGGAAAAGGAAATAAACAAAGAATTGTTCCTTTTGGAGAACAAACAGGAGAACTTTTAAAAAGATATTTAAATGAAAGTAGAAATTTGATTAACAAAAAAGTTAATCCAAATAAAACAGAATATCTTTTTGTAAGTAAAAAAGGGGAAAAATTGGATAGAAAATCAATATGGAAATTTCTCCAGAAATATACAAAAAAAAGTGGAATTCTTCGAAATATTTCTCCCCATACTTTTCGCCATAGTTTTGCAACTCATATGATCCAAAACAATGCTGATTTAAGAGTTGTTCAGGAATTGCTGGGGCATAGAGATATATCAACAACACAAATTTATACACATTTAGACAAAAAACATTTAAAGGAAGCCCATAAAAAGTATCATCCAAGAGGATAGTATCTTAACTTTATTGTAAAATTTTATAAACTACTAAAAAAATAAATTTGAAATTTCTTCTTGAAGAGGGGCACTTAATTTTAGGTAAAGTATCAATTTTTTTACAAAAAAAATCAAAGATAAATCTATATAAACTATATGACATACTTTATACAATCCCAAAATCCAGTCCCTGACAAAGAACCCTCTGCTTCTTATGATTCTTCTCACTACTCCTTTCTCCAAACCCACACTATGGGAATCAGCATCCTTCCCGAATACCTCTTAACCCTTCGTAACTTCGCACAAAATCAGTGGGATCCTTTCTTAAAATATTTATATTTCAAATACCACAAAAAGATATTAGCCCTAAAACAAGCACCTCATAAGAAAACAGCAACAGCAATTTACCAACCCGAGACCAAAAGATACAAGAATGTCAAATTAAAAGGAGTAAGTCCTTATGTTTGGGATAAATACTGGGATTTAAGGAAAATTACGGGGTATTCAATCAGTTTTATCATAAGGATATTTTTGGAGTGGGAGATGGAGTTTATAGAGAGAGCCAAAGAGATGGAAGAAAAGAGATTGTGGGAGAAATACACAGCGGAAGGAGTGAACAAGTGTCTGTATTCGTCCTTCAGCTTTAGGAATAGCTATTCAGTGAGCAAATGGGGAAGCAGCGAAAGAAACGACGTAAAGATTGAATTTCGGGATGAGTTTTATTGAATGATTTTGTTTATTGATTAAAGCCATAGAGGAAACATTTCAATAACATTTAAGGCAGAATCCTTTTTAGATCTGTAAAATTTTACACAGAGTTATTCTTTTGCTTAACTTTTTGGACAAATTCTTCTGTCTTATAGTATAAAAATGGTAAAATTAGTAATGTCAATACAGTAGATGTAAACAGTCCTCCTATTACAATGGTTGCTAAGGGTCTTTGTACTTCTGAACCAATGCCTGTATTGATGGCCATTGGTAAAAATCCTAAGATTGCAACTAATGCAGTCATTAAAACAGGTCTAAGACGAATTAATGTTCCTTCTATAACAATGTTAAGAATTTCTTCCGAAGGATTCTTTTTTCTTAATTCATTAAAAAAATTAATTAAAACAGTACCATTTAGAATAACTATTCCAGACAATGCTATAAATCCAACCGATGTGGATACACTAAAGGGAATTTCTCTAAACCAAAGAAGTAAAATTCCACCTATACTGGCAAAAGGAATAGAAACCAAAATAAGAAGTGTTTGGCGAAGCATTTTGATGTTCTGATACAATATTAAAAAAATCATTAAAATTGTAAGGGGAATCAAAATATACATTGTATATTTTGCCCTTTGTAGATTTTTATATTGTCCAGCCCATTCTATATAGTAATTACTTTTTTCTTTTAGTAATTCTTTTATTAATGGATCGGCTTTCTTTACAAATCCTTCTACATCTCTTGTTTTTAAGTAAACTGAAAGTGCAGCATATCTTTGTGTATTGATGCGAGAAATCGTCGTAACTTTTTCTTTTATTTCAAGATTTGCTAATTGATCCAAAGAAATTACTCCACCCTCTGGTAGATCAACGGGAAGTTTTTTTAATAATTTTATATTGTTTCGATTGGCTTCATGCATTCTGAATATGATAGGGAATTTTTTATTGTCTTCAAAATAATATCCTATTTCACTTCCTCCTAAACTATTTTCGAAAATTGCATTTATATCATTGTGAGTGATACCATAATATTCTAAGTTGTATGGTAGATTTTTAAATTGCAAAATAGGAGTTTTATTTAATGCGCTTAATTCGTCTTGTGTGATTTCTTTAATATATGAATTCATATTTTCTTCTAATAAGAGTCGAGCTTTTATAATTAGATCATATAATACATCTAAATCAGGACCAAAGATTCTTAAGCTTATATCTGCTCGGGATCCTTCTAGCATTTCATTAAATCTCATTTCTATTGGTTGTGTTGGAGAAATTTCATCATTTCTTAGTTCTGGTGTTGCTTCTAATTTTTTCTTTATGAGAAAAAATAAATCTTGTTTTGTAATAGGTTTCTTATCGTGTTTTCTCCATTTGGATTTATCTTTTTCTAAGATAATGAATGTATCCGCAAAATTTATTCCCATAGGATCCGTTGCAGATTCTGGAATTCCAATTCTGGAAAAAACATGTTTGACTTCTGGAAATTCTAAAATAAGCTTTTCTGCTAATTTTTGTTTTTCAATCATTTCTTCTAAACTTATGTCTGGATTTCTTACGATTCCAATGACAAGATCCTGTTCATCAAGATTGGAAACAAATTCAGCTGGCATTTTATAAAAAATATAAAGAGAAATGCCCCATAAAAATAAAATAGAGACCAAAATATACCATCCCCACTTTAAACTAAAAATCAATGTTGGTTTATAAATTTTTTTTAAAATATGAGTAATAGAAAAAGAACTTTTATGTTTTTTGATAGGTATAAATATCAATGCAAGAACGGGCATTATAAAAATTGCAATAAAAAGGGATCCTATTAAAGCGAAAATAATCGTTTCTGCCATAGGTTTAAAAAGTTTTCCTTCTACACCAACAAGAAAAAAAATTGGGAAGTATACTATAATAATAATAGAAATTCCTGTAATAATCGAAGGGGTTATTTCTTTTAATGATTGCAAAATAATTTGATTTTTGCTTTTTGTGTCTTTATAAGATTCAAAATTCCGTATGATATTTTCGATCATAACAACAGATCCGTCAACGATTAAACCAAAATCAATAGCTCCTAAACTCATAAGATTAGCTGAAATTTTACTCTTTGCCATACCGAAGAAAGCAATTAACATCGATAAAGGAATTGCAATGCTTACCAAAAATGCTGCTCGAAAATTTCCTAATAACAAAAACAAGATAACTATGACAAAGATTGCTCCTTCAAATAAATTTTTTTTTACTGTGGAAATAGTTTCGTCTACTAAATAAGAACGAGAATATAATGTTTTTAGTTCTAAATTTTTGGGTTTAAAAAGGGTCAGTAGTTTTTCTTCGATATTTTCAACAACTTTGCGGCTATTTTCTCCTATTCGCATCAATAAATTCCCCAATACTATTTCTTCGCCATTATGAGTTGCTGCACCAATTCTGGGTAATTCTTTTTCAGAAATATTCGAAAGGTCTTTTAATTTAATAGAAGGACCAATTGCATAGATTCTAAGAGGAAAATTTCTTATTTGTTCTAATCCAAAAAACCGATTATCGCTTGTAACGATAAGTCTTTTGCCGTCCGTTTCTATATATCCGCCGCCAGAAACTTCTCCTATGTTTTGGATTGTATTTAAAAATTGTTTGGGCCCAATACCATACTGATACAATTTTTCTGGAATAAATTCAATAAAAACGCCTTTCGTAAATCCCCCATTTACATCGACTTCTGCTATTCCTTCTATTGTTTTTAACTGGGGTCTTATAATCCAATCATGAATTGTTCTTAGTTTTAATAATTTCTCTTTTGTTTGTATATTTTCGTTTGTATCAATTGTATACATATATACTTCGCTTAGGCCAGTACTTATAGGGCCTAGCTGAGGAACAATTTTTTCTGGTAATCCCTTTTGTGCTGTTTGTAATCTTTCTGAGATCAATTGTCGTGCTAAATATAAATCCATATCATCTTCAAAAACAACAGTAATTAAAGATAATCCAAATTTTGTAATCGAACGAATTTCTTGTACTTTCTGAATACCAGAAAGCTCAATTTCTAAAGGATATGTTACCAAAGATTCTGATTGTTCAGGATCCATAGAACCAGTTTTGGTTTGAACCATTACTTGAATTCCTGTAATATCTGGCACTGCATCAATTGAAAGTTGCGAAATACCATAACTCCCTAGGAGTATAATAAATACCAAAATAAGAATTGCCCAGATAGGTTGATTTAATAATGCTTTTTGAATTCTATATATCATAAAGTCTCCTTAAAAAAAGATTTACCTGTAAAGTATTCTAAGGAAGATAATGCTTCTATTGAGTTGTTTAAGAAAGAAACTGATATCCTCATTAAATTATGATACCTTTCATGTTCACCCCAATATTCAAAATAAGTAATTCTTCTACTTTTTAAAGAATCTTCTAATTTTTCTAATAAAGGCTTATATTTTTTTAAAATTTCAAGATTCGCCTTAAGTTGGTGGTATTCTTTTTCGAAAACATCATAGTTAGTAGAAATTTGATTCTTTAATTCAAGTTCCATTTTTTTTAATTTTAGTGTTTGGATTTCGATTTCCTTTTTTTGGATTAAAGGATTGTATTGTAATTCACTACCGTATGCAAGTGGAATCTTAAAACCAAAAATCCAATACTTTTCTTCTTCTGGATTTGCAACATCATAAACAAAACGCTCATATCTTCCTAAATTTCTAATACCGTAGTTTAAGAAAAATTCTAATTGATTCCAAATTTGCTTTTTTTCTAATAGATATTTCTTTTCTTCTAAAAGTAATTTCGACTTTTCTATTTTATAAAAAAGGCTATCTTCAAATTGATTTTTTAGTTCTTCT
This sequence comes from Leptonema sp. (in: bacteria), assembly GCA_046291925.1. GTDB lineage: Bacteria > Spirochaetota > Leptospiria > Leptospirales > Leptonemataceae > SKYB61. Next base: position 92,717 of record JBKBRY010000005.1, read on the forward strand.
TTTGATATGTCTAAAGATTTAGGGATGTGATTTAAAATTGTTTCGTAGTGATCAAATTTAAGATTTTGGTTTTCTTGATTTAATAAAGTATTCAGTATTTCTAATTCTTTTAAATAAAGAGAATTCATTTCGTTGTATTCTGCTTGTAAAGTAGTTATTCCCATTTCCAAAGCAGCTACTGTGTAATTTCCCAATCTTTTATCAAAATATTGATTCTGAAATCTTTTTTTTAATTCCTTAAATGTGATAATATGTTCTTCTAAATGATCCCTAATATATAGCAAAAAAATAGCTAAAAAATAAGATTGACGAAATTGGTTTTTGATTTGTTTTTGTAAAAGATCTAAGTATTGATTTTCAATCGTTTTTTGGATTTCATAAATCTCTTTTTCTGAAGATTGAGTATTCAAGAGATCAATCACTTTACTAATACCAATTGTATATTCCTTTACGATTTGTTCTATTGAAGGTTGATTTAAGGATAAATTCAAGGGTTGAATTTGGTTTCCCTTTTTTACAGAAAAATTTAACGAAAAGGGAGAAACAATTAAATTCTTTTTTTTCTCTATTAAGCTTTGAACTTTTTCTATTTTCTTTTTTTGTAATAGGAGATCGGTATTCTGACTGTTTAACTGTTCAAAATATTTATTATATAATGATACAGATTCTGATCCTAAAGAAGTTCTAAAAATCAAAACTAATACAATTGTTTTTAACTTCATATTTACCTTCTGGTTTTAAAAAATAATTGATAGTTTTATTATATAATTTTTTTATATTTTTGTAAATAGGTCCTATGTCCCAACAGGTAATTAAATTATTAAAAAATAGGAAATGGAAGGTTTTAGAAAAATTCTTTTTTTATAAAGATAAACTTTTAGGTTTTTTGATACTTTCTCTTTTAATGATTAATGTATATGATATACTCTACCACTTTATATTAGGAGAATTGAATACACACCAAATTATCGAAGCTTTTCTAATATTTATCATTGTGATTTTTTTGTTAGCTTTAAAAATAGTATATTTCATAGAAATTCAATTTTTGGAAAAAAACATAATGGAATACAGATCAAAAATTGATATTTACAAGAAGAAATATAAAGAATCTATAAATGGGATAAAAAAAGGAATAGAAGAGCAAATGGATTTATGGAAACTTACAAAAGAAGAAAAAAAGGTAGCAAAATTATTAATTTTGGGTTATAGCTTTAAGCAAATCTCTGGTATTTTAAACAAAAAAGAAAAAACTATACGAAACCAAAGTTTATCCATTTATAAAAAATCGGGGATGCTCGGAAGGAACGATTTAGCAGGTTATTTTTTTTATGACTTTTTAGAATTGGATGAGGTATAATTATATGGTATAAAAGTTCTAAATAATTTTTATAATCATTGGTACGGTTCAAATTTATTAAAGCTTTTTTTTAGGTAGATTAGAAGTCCTAACATTAAAGAACTAAAAAAACTTATGATTGTGGTGGAAGCCCAAAATAGATTAAGGCTTTCGCAAATAACAACGGCTAAAATATTCCAAAAGAGAATGATGATAACTAAATTTTTTTGTAATTTTTTTTTAAATATTACATATAATGTGATAAAACTAAATAAGGCACCGTTAATAAAATTCATAAATCCAAATGCGAGAGAAAAAAAATCTTTGTACTTTTCCATTTCAATAAATAAAAAGGCAAAGAATAGCATAAGAACTAATGAAAATAAGCTATAATAATAATTTTTTATACTAATTTTTTTTCTTAATATAGCTTTCCAAATAGCACCTGTAGAATGTATGGAAGAGTCTAAGGTAGACATAGAGGCTGCCAATAATACTACAAAAAACAGGCTCTTGGTAAAATCAGAATAAAGGTTTGTTTCTGGTAATCTATTTATAAAATCCAATAAAGGTGATTTAGGATTTAACTTTTCTATAAAAAATAAGGTATATCCTATATAAAAAAAAAGTAAAATTATAATAGAAGCAACGAATCCAGAAAGAAATAAAGATAATCTCGCTTTTTTGTAATTTTGGATACTAAAAATTCTTTGTAAGAGATCTTGATCTCCTCCATGAGTAGAAATGGTAATCAAAAGGCTACCAAAAAAAAGAATTAACGAATTTTTTATTTCAATATTCTGAGATAAGTCCTTTTCTAAGCTTAGGGAAAAAGAATAATTTTCATTTAAATATAGTATAAAGAAAACAGCAGAAAGAAAAACAATCCAACCTTGAAGTTGATCGGTAAGGATTACGGATTTTAATCCGCCTGTTCCACTATACAAAGCAACAAACAATGCAATAAGAATTAACCAAAAAATGATAGAAACTTCTGTTAGCTGATACATACCAAAGGCTGCTAAAAAAAAGCGAATACTTCCCGAAATATATTTTGCAACTAAATAGGCAAAAGATAAATAGTTATGTGAGTTTTCTTCTGATATATGTTCATATAACGATAGACTGGATAATTTGTGATAATGCTTTAAATAATAAAAAGCAACAATAAATCTACCTACTATATACCCAAGACAAAGAAAAAAAATATTAAAATTTTTTTGAAAACCTAAAGAAGGGAAAATCAATATGGTTGCGACTGAAGTTTCTGTTGCAATTAAAGAAATCAATGAATAAAACCAGTTCGTTTTATGAGAATCAAAAAAATAAGCAGAATCCGTTTTTTCTTTTGTGATTCCTTTTATGGTAAGAAAGAGCAAAAAAAGAAAATAAAGAATAGGTAAGACCCAAAACATTAAACGGAAATTTCAAATTCTCGTAATGTTTCGTTTAGAGATGTTTTTTCATCCGTAGAAGGTTTTCTTTTTCCTATGATAAGGGCACAAGGAGTTCCATATTCACCTGCAGGGAATTTTTTAGTTCTGGTTCCCGAAATTACTACTGAATTGGCCGGTACACGCCCTTTGTAAATGATTTCTCTATCTGAAGAAACATCTATAATGGGAGTAGAAGAAGTTAAAATTACACCAGCACCAATTACTGAACTTTCTTCTACAAGTACTCCTTCTACGATGATAGCTCGAGAACCAATAAAACAGTTATCTTCTATGATTACGGGTCTTGCTTGTGGAGGCTCTAGTACACCCCCTATTCCAACTCCACCGCTCAAATGAACATTTTGTCCAATCTGTGCACAGGATCCAACAGTAGCCCAAGTATCTACCATGGTTCCCGAACCTACAAAAGCACCAATATTTACAAAAGATGGCATTAGTATAGCTCCTTTTTCTACGAAAGCACCGTATCGTATAATTCCACCGGGTACGACACGATTTCCAAATTTTTCGTGGTCTTTTCGTATGGGAATTTTATCATAGTACACAATATCGCCAGATGAAATTTGCTTCATTTCGGAAATTTTAAAATACAATAAAATTGCTTTTTTTACCCATTCGTTTACTTTCCAATTTCCAGAAGAAATAGGTTCAGCAACGCGGATCAATCCCGAATTTAACAATTCCATGCATTCATGAATTGCTTCGATATTTTCTTTAATTTGCTTAAAATCTGAAGTTTCATAAGCATTTTCAATTAATGTCTTTAACTGATTCCTTTCCATAGAAACATTTTTTTTCGTCTGGGTTACTGAAAAATCTAATTTTTTTAGTTAAATACATATAATTTATTATAATTAAAAATATTACTTTAAATAAAAAAATAAAAATATTTTTTTTATTTAAATGAATAGGCTTCATTAAATTAAACAGATTTTATAAAATTTTTTAACATAATGGAAATTTTGCTTGCTAAAAAAAATTAGATATTATATATGACAATTTAATGCAAAGCAATTGTAACCAAATATCCAAATTTTGAGTGCGGTAATGGGGGAGTAAATTTATAATGTATTACTTTAAATAAGTTTAAAGGAGAGAGAGGTTCGCTTATGAACAAAAAAATACACTTTTTTATAAGTGCGGTTCTTGCCGTACTTATTTCTCCTTCTCTTTTTTCTCAAGAAGGAGAAGCTGGGATTAAATGGGGTGGGTTCGTTAAAGTCGATCTATTTAACGATTCCCGCGCAGTAGTAGCAGCTCGAGATGATATGTACATGCTCTATCCAGCTGAAAGAAAGCAAGTAACACAAGCACCTGGAGGAACAAGTACCAGTCCTTGTGGGATCCTATCTACAAATCCAGAAGCGTGTTTGGTTTATATCTATGGAAATACAGAAGATCTAAATGCTGTCAAACAAACAAGTATAACAGCAGTGCAATCTCGATTGTCGGGAACGATTACTGGACCAACGGCTTTTGGTGCAAAAACGGGTGGTTTTCTCGAAGTTGATTTCTTTGGAACGGCAAATAACGAAACATGGATGACTCGATTGCGACATGCCTATGTTACTATGGATTGGGGAAGTTCTAAAATTCTTGCTGGAATGACTTGGTATCCTTTATTTGTTGCAGGATATCATCCCGATACAGTACAATTTTCCCCTATATCTCCTATCCATCCTTTTGGTAGGGCTCCTCAAATCAAATTTAGCCAAGATTTAGGAGGAGGATTAAACTTGCATATAGCGGGTGTTTATAGAGCGTACCACGCTGATTTTGGACCTGCTGCAAATAGTGTTACAACAACAGATGGTTCCGTTTATAATTCTAGGTTTAAAAGATGGGCAGATAAACCCGATATTGATATTCAATTAGAATATAAATCTGATATGTTCTCTGGTGGAATTACGGTAGAAGCAAACGAATTAAGGCCTTACGACAATGTGGTTTCTTATGATGGAACTACAACTGCAAGTCAAATAGGGAATAACAAAAATAAAGTAAATGGTATGACTTGGCAACTATTTGCGAAAGTTCTTTTCGATAAAGATAACAATGGACAAATAAGATTCAATTATGTAAAATCACAAAACAATGCAAATCTCATAATGTTAGGTGGCTATGCAGAAAAATCTAATTTTATTCTGAATAATTTAACTGCATTAGGTATATCTGCTTCTGAGGCAACACTTATCAAAGCTTTTACAAGAAAAGAATATACTCCAATTAATGTAACTTCGTATTGGATTCAACCTATTTGGGGTAAGGATATAGAATATAGTATTGTTCTTGGTAAATCTATCAATAATGGAGCCAAAGATGATGTAGGAACTTTTTATTCCCGTGGTTCCAATATCAAATCTGTGACTTCTGTGATTCCACAAATTAAATTTAAGTCTGGAAAAACAATGATTGGGATCATGTTGGGTCATTTTGAGGCAGAATACATGGAAGATGATAAAACATTTAAAGCTATTTATCTTTTGATCAAGCAACAAGCAGGTCTTGCTGGGCTTACTACAACCTATGATAAAATAGTATTGGGTGGCTTTACTTTGCCAGATCCGGCGGTTAGGGATTCTAAAGGAAAAATTGGAGATACCTATAAGGTAGTGGATAGAAGATTACAAATTTCCGTCCAACAAAATTTTTAATGAAAATTTATTAATTCAATAGGGAGGGGGGGTATCTGCCCCCTATAGTAATTCAAAACTAATTTGTAAAATGGAGAGAGAAAATGAGTATCCGTATCAACTTAAAATTCCAATGGGAGGTTCCTTATGACTGTACGTAAGGAAACTATTGATCAATATTGGGTAGAAAATCGAAACCAAATGTGGATCGTAATGATCATTTGGTTTTTGGTTTCTTATGGAGCAGGTTTGATTGCACCATTTTTAAATAAAATTACCATTTTGGGGTTCCCATTTGGTTATTATATGGGTGCACAAGGTTCACTAATTGTATTTGTTCTCCTGAACTGGTATTACGCCAATAAAATGAACCAAATAGAAAAAAAATACAATCTAACGGAGGATTAGTATGGCTGTTAAAGATCCTTTTATGCAACAGTTGAAGAAAGTATATGGAATTTTTACTTTGGGATTTTTGGGATTTGTGATTATTCTTACAATTGCGGAATATTTAGGATTAGAAAAAAAAATAATTGGTTATGTTTATCTTTTTGGTACCATTGTATTGTATGCTGCAATTGGTATAATTTCCAGAACGAAAAAAGTAACTGAATATTATGTAGCAGGTCGAAGAGTTCCAGGTATTTTTAATGGTATGGCGACAGCAGCTGACTGGATGTCTGCGGCTTCTTTTATTGGAATGGCAGGAACAGTCTATGCAATGGGTTATGATGGATTAGCCTATATTATGGGTTGGACTGGCGGATATGTGTTGCTTGCTGTCATGTTTGCTCCCTATTTAAGAAAATTTGGTGCTTACACGATTCCAGATTTCTTAGAAGGAAGGTATGGTGGAAAACTTCCCAGATTCGTGGGTATTTTGGCTGCGATTATAACCTCATTTACTTATCTAACTGCACAGGTAACGGGTGTAGGAATTATAACATCAAGGTTTTTAGGAATTCCTTTTGAAATTGGGGTTTTCGTCGGACTATTAGGGATTTTGGTATGTTCTTTCTTAGGCGGAATGCGTGCTGTAACATGGACACAAGTAGCACAATACATTATTTTGATCATTGCTTATTGGATTCCTGTTCTATTTATGTCTTATAAGCAAACAGGTATACCAATCCCTCAACTTATGTATGGTAAGGCATTACAAAATATTGAACAAGCAAGAGCAAAATATAGAGAAGATGAGGGAGAAAAACAAGTTCGGGAAATTTTAAAACAAAGGGTAGAAGATTTATCTGCTAAGATAAAAGCATTACCTGCAAGTTGGGAACAAGGTAAAAAGGAATTAGAAGAAAAGCTAGCTGCTGCAACGGATGAACAAGAAAAAGCTAAGATACAAGATCAATTAAATAAATATCCTAAATCTCCCGCAGAAGCAGCTACCAAATGGGAAGCTGCAATGAAAGATGCAAAAGCACAATCTGCACCGCCTAAGTCCTACATATCACCACCAACAAAAACGGTTGATTATGCAAATTTTATCATTCTAATTTTTGTTTTAATGGTAGGAACTGCAGGATTGCCTCACATTTTAATGCGGTTTTACACAACACCTACTGTTCGAGAAGCTAGATCTTCTGCAGGTTGGGCATTGTTTTTTATATTTTTGCTTTATTTTACAGCACCTTCTTATGCAGCATTTTATGGTAGTGAATTAGTTCTTGATGTTGTTGGTAAAACAATAACTGCTTTACCAGAATGGGTGCAAAACTGGGCGAAAGTAGGTTTGGTTTCTATAAGCGATGTGAATGGAGATGGTATTGTTCAATTTGCTGAAATTATAGTACGTCCCGATGCTATTGTTTTAGCAACACCCGAAATTGCAGGATTACCTTTTGTTATTGCCGGATTGGTGGCGGCTGGTGGTTTGGCGGCAGCTTTATCCACTGCTGACGGTTTATTGATTACAATTTCTAATGCTATTTCTCATGATTTGTATTATAAAATCATCAATCCTAATGTTTCTCCTGATACTCGTGTGAAAATAGGAAAAAGTTTATTATTAGTTGTTGCCGCTATTGGTGCCTATGTAGCTAGTTTTAGGTTAGCCATCATTGTAGAATTGGTTGCATGGGCATTCTCATTAGCTGCTTCTACATTCTTTCCTCAAGTTTTACTTGGTGTGTGGGATAAAAGAAGCAATCGACAAGGGGCAATTTGGGGAATGTTGGCTGGTTTGGGTGTATGTTTATTCTATATGGTTGGAAGCCGATTCTATGGTTTGGATTGGTTTGGTATAAAAACTGTAAATTCTGGAATTTTTGGATTGACAGCAAATTTTGTTGTAGCTTTAATTGTTTCTAGATTAACCCCTCCACCTTCAGAAGAGATCCAAGATTTAGTCTATCATATTCGACATCCGAAAGGTGACATTGCATTTAAAGATGTTACAGACTAAATGGAATGGATTAAGCTAATTTTAAACTACACTTTAGCTTTTTTCATGTGGCTCGTAATTGCACGAGCCATAATTTCTTTATTTACAGAAAATCCAGAAAATTTAATATTAAAAATGTTTTTTACAGTTACAGAACCCATGTATAAGTTATTAAATTTTTTGCCATGCTGCAAAACATTTATAATTGTTTTACTGTTGCTCCTATTTAGGTATATAGCAGTAATAGTTTTATAAATAAATGATATATAAATTTAGGTTTCCCAATGAAACAAGAGCAATTAGAAAATGAAAAGCGAATCAAAGCAAATTTTTTAGATATAAATCTTTATTGGAAAATTTTATCAATTTTACATTTGGTATCATTATTTGTTATTATAGTTCAATTTTTGATTTTGCCTAAAAATGAAATTTTAAACATTCAAATTTTGAGTTTATCATTTTTGATAATTATTTTTACCATAATCTTTTGGGAAAATACACCATTTTTTAATAATTTAAAATATTTAGCATTTCCTTCCATTGCAGGTATTCTATTCTATTTGGTAGATAATCCAGCAATCTTTTATTTATATTCTTTTTTTGCTTTATTAAATTTCTTATTGTTGGAAAATCTTTTACTTTCAATTGTTTCTTTTTTTATTGTGGAAGGTTTGATCTTTTGGGGTTATTTATTGAATCAGTATGATTTTATTCTGTATAGCATTTACACCATATTTTTTCTTTTAGTATATTGTTTTTATTTGTTTTTTAAAACTATACTAAAGCGTTATAAAATAGAAAATTTAGAAAAAGAGAAAACATTAGAAGCTCTTAAAGACGATTACAATAAATATTTATTGGAATTTAAAAATTTAAGTTCTACTTCTGAACAAAATATGTTGTTTTATCAAAATGTATCCAATGATATTTCTAAAATAGCAGAAGAAATTTATAAGAATACAATGGCAATTAATGAAAGGATATCCAATCAAAATCAAAGCATTCAAAATTTAAATTATGCAATACAAGAATTAACAAAAAGTATTCAACATACAACAGATGAAATTTCTAAAATCGTAGAGTATTCAGAACTAACAATGCAGTCTGCGGAGAAAGGTAAAACTGAAATTCAAAAAACAATCCAAGCTTTGAATACTTTATCCAAAATGGTGGAAAAAACTTCTAAAGCTAGTGAAAAATTAATCCAATCAATAAATAAGATTAATAAAGTATTGCGAACTATTGAAGAAATAGCTGGCAAAACAAATTTGCTATCTTTGAATGCCGCTATAGAAGCAGCACGTTCTGGAGAGGCTGGGAAAGGTTTTGCTGTAGTTGCTGACGAAGTTTCAAAACTTTCAGAAAGAACAACGCAGGCTGTTAAAGAAATTTCTTCAATCATCTCTGAACTCCACTTACAAAGCGACGAAACATTAAAAATTGTTTCTACAGGGCATCAATTGGCATTTGAAGGAATTTCCATTTCTGAAAGTTCTGAAAGACAATTGCGAACAATAATTGAGCATTTTAAATTAGTATCTGAAAGATTACAAAACATTTCTGCCATTTCAGAAGAACAATCTCAAAATGTAGAAACCTTTGCCAATAATTTAATTTTAATTTCTAAAAATATAGAAGGAAATTCAAAAAGTATAGAAGAAATCCTCAAAACTCTAAAAAGATTACAACAAGATTCGGAAAATCTAAAAAAAACAGCATCCGAATTTGAATTTACTGAAGAAACTAAAGAAAAAATAAATATTGTTGCCCAAATTGCTCAAGAGTTTGCAAAAGAATGTGGAAAAGCCTTAGAAGAAGGTGTAAAAATGGGAATACTTACAGAAGAAGATTTGTTTGATAGAACTTATATACCAATTCCGAATACGAATCCTCAAAAGTTTCATACAAAATATGATACCTTTACAGACAAATACATTCAAAATATAGAAGAAGAATATTTAAAGAAAAATCCAGGTTTTGTTTTTGCAGTATTAAATGATGATCATGGATATATACCCACACATAATTTAAAATATTCAAAACCTCTTACGGGGAATTACGAAATTGATTTAGTAGGGAACCGCACCAAAAGAATTTTTGATGATACAACAGGATTGAAAGCAGCAACCAACACCACTAAACCCTTTTTATTACAGTCTTATCGAAGAGATACAGGCGAAATAATGCATGATATGTCAAGCCCAGTGTATGTATTTGGTAAGCATTGGGGAGCAGTTCGAATAGGATTTCGATTGGATAAATTATAATTTAGAAAATTTTATTTAGAACTTCAAAAAGATTCTCAATAGAAACTAATTTCCATTTTGTATGTTCTTTAGTAAATTTTAATTTTAGAATTTGAGGTATATTGGTTTCTTTCTGGATTTCCAAATATACAGTAGAAACTTTTCTATTTTCTAAATATTCAATAGAATGGATTTTATATAAAGTAAGAATACTTAACAAATCTTCTTTTGTTATATTCAATTCGTTTTTTATGAAATCTAAATAATCTTTTTCCTGATTGAATTCTTGCTTTTTATCAAAATATAGTTGTATGCTGTAAATAATCAATTTTTTTAAATGAGGTTTTGCATTTTCTAATAGTTTTATTTTTATAGTATTTTGAGCTTTTTTTAGAGAAAAAGATTCCTGTTCATTTTTTACTTGTTGTGTATAGAAATCTATCCATTGTTCGATAAAATGGACAACCACAGAATCTAAATCTACATAATTTTGGAATTTGTTAAAATCCTTGTTTATGATTGATTTTGTAATTATATATAAAGAATACTTAGGCGAAGAAAAAAAATCATAAATAACAAAACTAATACTTATAAAAATCCCAAATAGGAAAGAAATTATAATATATTTTTTATTTTTCATTTTTGATAATTTTTTTCTTTTCCAAAATAAATTGGATATGGTGGGGGATATGATTTGTAATATTTTGAACGATTTGGTATAAATTTATTTCGCCAATAAGGGAATGAATACCGATTCTGAACCAATCTGATATATCAAGATTGTTTAAGATTTTACTTATTTGATTTCTGATAGAATAAATAAAATGCATTTCTTCGGTTGCTTTTCTTTTGTGATAAAACAGTTTTTTCGCGTATAAATTTTCATTAGCATTTGTTAGTATAGGATTTTCTTCAACAAGAATTCGCTTAATTCTATCAGCATAGACAAGTTCCATATCAGAAATATGACAAATAACTTCGAGAGTAGTCCATTTTTCTGGTATTGGTCTTAGGAAAAGTTCTTCTTCGGACATTCCCAGAATCGTTTCTTCTAATTTTTGAGGTCCTTGTAGATAATCAAAAATCATCCTACGAATCGTAATGGTATTGATTTCCATATCTCCAATAGGAATTCCTAAAGTGTTTTTTTTGTCAAACAATTCAAAGAATAAAAATGTTTTAAAGTTCAGCAATTGTAATCTTTATATATTTAGTTTTCAGTTGCTTATTAGTATAGTTCTTTTTTTGTGTGTATAGAAATTTATGGAGAGGGATGGGGATGCATTTCCATGGTTTGTGGTATGTGGCTTTCCTTAAAAAAAAATAAGTATGATTGTTGCCGATTTTAAAGGACTTTGTTTCCAATTCCCTACTTCAGAGTCAGAGGGGATTTTATAAAGATTTTTTCTTGGGAAAAAATATATTTTAAAAATTGTTATAAATTCAGAGAGGAGTAAAAAACAAAAAGAAAAATGTTTCTATTAGTAAATATGTTTTTAAACCAAAGCGATATCTTCTGCCTATTGGGTAAAGATATAAAAAATAATTTTCGTAAAACTGTATCTTCTCCAATTTTTTATAATATTTTTGTGGCAGTCTATACACAAAAGAATAAAATGTTTTAAACTACAAGAGTAATTACAAAAAGAAAAAATCTAATTTGTGATGATAAAAGTTTTTAATTTTTTTGGAAGAAAATGTATAATCATATCTATTATAAAAAACATTAAATTAATTCTTATTGTAATTTTATTCAATTCATTGATTAGAAGCGAAGAATATACGATTCTAGTAAAATCAAAAAAAGATTCCAGAGATCCAAAAAAAGATGTTTTGACTATAGATAAAAATAATTTTCATTATACTTTGGATAAACTATTAGAAAAGGAAGGTGGAATTATCATTCAAAAATTTGGAGGGGAAGGTAGCTATTCCTTAGTGCGAATAAGAGGAAGCAATGCGAATCAAGTGCAAATTTATTTGGATGGAATCCCTTTGAATTATGGATCTTATAGCGAAGTAAATTTATCTGATTTGCAAATGACAAATTATCAGTCTATACAAATACAAAAAAATGGTATAATGCCAGAACTTTCGGGAAGCTCTATTGGAGGAAGTATTAATCTAATTCCGAATTATCTAACAGACGAAAATCAAATTTTTGTACAGGGTGGATCGTATAAAACATTTGGTGGTGGTTTGATTTATAGTAAAATTTTTTACGAGAAGGAAAAATTTACCAATGCCAATGCAAAAGAAGAAGTTTCTTTGTTGGATCATAAGAGTGGTTTTACAGTTTCTCTTTATAAAGAAACTTCTGATCAAAATTATAAATTTTTAAATCATAATGGAACTATCTATTACAATACTTTAGATGATTTTATCGATATTCGAAAGAATGCACAATATAAAAAAACAAGTAGTATGCTTACTGGTTTCTATAAATACCAAAATACAGAAATAAGATTTTTGAACGATAGTCTATACCGTCTTCATGGTATTCCAGGTCCGATTACCAAACAAACTGAAAAAATAAAAAGAGAACATTTGCGTAATACTACAGGATTGTTTGTTGATTCGAAAAAACTTTTTTGGGATTTTTTTAATTTAAATACTAGATTTTTTTATACATATATAAATAATAACTTTAAAGATCCAAAAAATGAACTTGCTTTTGGAGCAAATAGTAGCTCTGCATTTTTGCATAATAAAGGATTTCATTTCCTTCCAGAGTTTCTGATCTTTGAGTCTTCGCTTGTTTTTTACAAAGCAAAATTTTTCATTGGCTATGAGCAAGAACAGTTTCGTGAAGATAAATATACGAGCTTTGGCCAAAAAGTTATTGAATTGCCAGAAAAAAAGAGATTTCATTACAGTGGACATATTTATAATCATCTAGGGTTATGGAATGGTAGAATAGAAATATTACCAGAGTTTCGTTATGAAGGGTTTAGAAATAACTTTGTTATAGAAGCAAAAACAAAAAATTATTTGCAAGTAGAAGAGTTAAAAAAAGACGAATCTAAAATTCATTTTAATAATGATTCTTATCAGTTTATTTATAACATACAAAGAAAAAAAAATTCCAATTTGAAAATTTTTGCAAAATATAATAAAGAAAAACGTATACCTTCATTTATAGAGTTATTTGGAGAAAAAGGATCTATAGTTCCCAATCTTAAATTGCATCCCGAATTGTCTTTTAATGCAGAAATGGGAATTATTTTGAATAATAAATTTTTTTTAATGGATATTCGAGGATTTCAAAAAAAAATATCAGATATGATTCGATTTTTACCTAATTCTCAGTTTTCTTTACGTGCAGAGAATATCGAAAAAGTAAAAATCAAAGGAGGAGAACTTACGATTAAATATAAATTCAAAGATTTGCTTCAGATTTATCATGTGTACCAATATATGGAAGCTAAAAAAGTGAATCAACGCAATTTCTATCAGAGTGAAACTTATATTCCACTTATCCCTATTCACACGGCTAAAAGTGGGATTTCTTTTTTTCCCGAAAGAACCTTAGAATTCCAAATAGATTTCCATTATTATGGAGCTTTTTTTAGAAATGAGTCAAATGATTATTTTTCTTATGTATCTGGGAAGTGGTTATACAATTTTCTTTTGTATTTTCGATATCAAAAAACTTTTCTTTTTTTTATTGAAGTTCGTAATTTACAAAATGAATGGTACGAGGATATAATAGGATATCCATTGCCCGGAAGAAGTTATAATGTTGGATTGCGATATTATTTTTAAAATAATGTAAAATTTATGAAAAAAATATATATAATTTTTTTAATTTTTTCAGCAACATTCTGTCAAGATTTAAAAAAACCAAATTTTTTATATACCCTATTATTGAATTCAGATGAAATAGGAGTTATTACTTCCGATTTTTCTGGTTCGGGAAGATTTTATACAATGAATACTCAAGCAAATTTTTTGTTAAACTATATACCCATTTATTCTGATGCAACGGGAACTTATATAGAAAATAGTGTTTATATTATAAATAGGTTAGGGAGGGATACGATTCAAATTCTGGATCCTAATTTTTTTTATTTATTAAAAGGAGAGTTTACTACTGGAAAAAATACAAATCCTCATGGAATTGCAACTTATAAAGATAAGGCTTATATAACACTATATGATAAAAATTATCTCCTTGTAGTTGATAAGATAACAGGATTGGAGTTAAAAAAAATTGATTTGAGTATATTTGCAGAAACTCAAAATGAGCTATTCCCAGATGGACTGCCAGAGTCTTCGGGTATTATTGAATTTAACCAAAAAATCTATGTAGCTCTTCAAAGATTGGATCGATCAAGTATTGAATATGTTTTTCCACCAACAGATTTTTCTCTTTTAATAGAAATTGATCCTTCGTTGGATACCATCCAGTATGTACACCAATTCCTTTTTAAAAATCCAATTAGTAAATTAAAAATTTATAATATTTTTGGAGAAGAATGCATTTATGTTGCAAATGCAGGATATTTAGGTTTTAACTTTCGTATAGATGGTGGTATCGAAGGGTTTTGCCCGCAAAGTTATAATCAGCATACAATCTTAAAAGAAGATAAGGTAGGTGGGGACATAATGGATTTTGTGATACTAAATTCTTCTAAGGGATATGCCTTAGTTTCTTTTAGTGATTTTAGCAATCAAGTCGTAGAATTCAATCCACAAAATGGGGAAATAAATAAAGAAATTATTTTTTATAAAAATCAGGAAGGATTTTCAGCCGGATTGGAAGTAGATAACCGTGGAATGTTATATATAGGGGAAAGTTCTAATTATCCAGTGATTCGAATTTACAATACGAATTTAGATACGTTTGAATCTATTGTTCCTTTGCCACAAAGACCTACAGAAATTTTTCGGATAAGATAAAGATTTTGTAAATTTCAAGTCTAAAAAATGCCTGTTACAAAGAGAAAAAGAATGCAATGTTTTAAAGAGAAAGGATTCAAAATTTACTAGAACTGTTGTAGAGAAAGCATAGAGAAATTCAATTGTTTAAGTAAGGTATGTGTGGCTTAATCAATTAGACAAAACAATGGATTCGTTAACTAAATGGGAAATAATGAATTGTAATAGAATTACTAAAATAATTAGAAACCAAATAGAATTTATAATTTCTTGACAATTAGTACGAAAAAAATCTTATAAAATTTTTGTATGAGAAAAAAGTTATATATATGGGCGTTCAGTTGTAAAAACTTTTCAAAATTTTGGAGTATAAGAAGGATAAGCAAATTTGCAAAATCATCGGATAATATCTTAAATTTTCTTATTTTACAAATGTGCCAGCATTTAGTAAAATTTTTTATGTTTTTTTCAAATGTATGTGTTTGGGAACGCCAATAGGATTCTTGTATAAATTATAATAATATTTATACTAAAATTATTATGGAACTTTTTGATTCAAAAACCAACTATTTCCATATTGTTTATAATGATACAGTGTTTACAGATGATCCTTTTTTATTAATGTCTTCCAAGGATTTTGATGAATTTAACCTTATTACTTATGTATCTAGTCCTAATTTTTTATTTGAAAAGATTAAGGGATTCAAGAAGGTTATAGCAATTCTTGGGGAAGAAGATACTGCAAGGGAATTTTATTTGGATTCCACTTTAGAAGAAGAATTCATTTCTCCCATACAATCGGATCCAGAAATCCTTAGGGGCTTAAATGAAGGCAGGATAGAAATCAGATATATGAAGCCGTCTGAAAAAATTCATTCAAAAATTTATATCCTTAAAAGTAGTACCGGGGAATTAAGGGTTATGATTGGTTCTGCCAATTTCACGGCATCTGCTTTTGGTAATAAAGCCCAATTCGAGGAACTTGTAGTCTATGACAGTTCTTACAATCCTTTACTCTGTGAGATTTATCTAAAAAGATTTGAAGAAATATACCAAAACTCCTTAGATTTCTTAACTGGGATTACAAAAAAGAAACTCCAATCCCTTGTGTTAAAAGCAGAAAATGTTTTTATTTTAACGCCCGAAGACAAAGCAGATATTATAACCGAAAAAATAAATCAAATAAGTATTAGAGAAAATAAAGCAACTAGCCTTGTTATAGAAATCGCAGAAGAGAAAAAAAAGGCTGAAGATAATATTATGAAGATCGAGAGAATAGAAAAGGTTGTGGATCAAGTTACAAAAAAAACAAAAGACGAATATTACTTTCAATCAAAAGAGAAACTTCTTTCTTCTAAAGAAAAATTAAAGGAAATTGTTTCTTTTACTCATAAAAGTACGCGGGAAATGATTGATAAACGAAACTTTCTCTATTTTAATCCAGGAAATTCTGAGTTTTATACCAAACAAGGAGATCATGCCATACCCTATACTACTTCGTTGGATAAAGAGGAATTAAGACTTTCCTTAGAAAAGGTTGTGCATTTTGTTAATTCTTATAAAGAGTTTGCTGTTTATAAGGACGAGGAGGTTCTAAAAAGAGTATTTGAAGCAATACTTTTTGCCTTTACTTCTCCTTTTATCTATTTAATGAGAAAAACAATCAAAAAAAATAAAAGCGATGAAAAGGTCGCTGAAATCCCTATAATTCTGATTCTTGGAGGTCTTGCAAATACAGGAAAAACCAAGTTACTACTATTTATTAATAAACTTTTAGGTAATTGTTTTGAGGTCTTTAATTACAATGATATTTATCGTAGGAGCCAGCAAGTTTTATATGATCTATTTAATACAACAAATATATTTCCCATTTTAGTAGACGAAATCCATAGGAACTTCTTTAAAGGAAAAGGAGAAGAACTTATAAAAAGTCTTACCAATACCCTTACAGAACCCCACCCCTGCTTAATAGGAACATCCAATATAGAGTTCAGTGCTGAAAGTCAAGTGATACGAAGAATCTATTATCTTCATTTTGGTTCACCTTTTTCGGAAGATAGAACATTAAAACAAAAGTCTGAATCCTACTTTGAAGAAAAAGTTGGCACAGTTGATGATAGACTCTTTAGATATTTTTTGAAGGAGTATCTGAACAGAATGAATGAAAAAGATTTTTTTAAAATTGAAGATCCTCTTTATCTTTCAAGAAAGATTTTTATTGATTTTTTTAAAATAGCTGGATTCAGTATACCCGATTTCATCAGTCCTAAACCCTGTGAGGATTATTACAAAATGGGAAGTATTGAATGGCAGGCTTTTTATCTTACTAAGAAAGCAGAATTTAAGGAAATGAGAGAAGGTGGAGAAAGATATCTGGTTGTTGACCTTACAAGTTTGAATGAAACAAGAAGTGCTGAACAGCTTAAAAATAAACTTCCACCAAGTGTAGTAAAATCCTCTGGTACACCCTTAATTCTACACAAGGAAAGGTTTTTTAAATTTATCGGACAAAATGAAGGGTTAGGATTTTTTAATAAATTTCTGAAGTAAAATATAATAAAGATTAAATTGGATTTTAGTTTGTAAAAAAACCTAAAAAATTTGCTAAATATGTACTAGGTGTATGGTATAGTAATAATATTAAAATTCCATTAACCCAAGGAGAACATATGAAAGCCAAAAAATTTTTGATTTTTGTAACACTTCAGCTTTTAGGATTCTTTTCCCTAAATGCCCAACAAATTACAGAAAAAATAGAAAAAATTGAGTTGTTTGGTATCGAAATAGGTGGTGTTATGGAGGGCAGTACGGTTATCAAAACTACAAAAACAGATAAAGGTGATGTTGTGTATCTTCTTGAGCCCAAGGAAAACAAATATTTTGATTTTTTTTATGCAAGTGTTGAACCAAATACCAATAAAATTTATAAAATTTTTGGCAGAACAGTGTATGATAGTAAACACGATTGCTTAACGAATTTGGGTAATCTTATAACGATTTTAAAAGAAAAATATCAAGAAAAATTAGTCGGAACTAGTTATGGTTTTAATGAAAAATTAATTACTTATCCTATTTTTTTTCTCATTGAAGAAGATAGTTTAGTCCAAAGAAGTTTTTATATGGTTTCTACTTACGAAGCGTTTGTTAAAAAGAGCAATGTAGATATAAAAATCTCTTGTGGTAAATTGAATCTCTTTGATTCCTCTTATATTATGTATTTTTCTACTAATAAAAGGCAAGAAATTTTTTAGTAGTAAAAATATAAGAATGATACAAATTTATACAGCAAACAACTTGGAAATCCTTTTTGATCAATTTGTAAATGATATAAAGATAACGGGTCAACAAAAAGAAAACCCATATGATCCTTATTTTGTTTTAATTCCCAATAAAAATATTGAATACTGGCTTAGACAAAAAATTGCAGAGAGCCAAAATATTTGTATCAATTTTAAATTTGATTCATTCGAAGAAGGTATTTGGCAAATTTTTTCTTATTATGCATCCGAAGATGAAACTTTCTTTCAAAAAATTGATCCCTATTTTTTATCTTTAATCATTTATCAGATTTTTTTAGAAGAAACAGGTGATATAAAATATTTTGATAGATTTCTTAAAGAGCATAAAGATTTTCCCGGAAATATTTATAATTTGAGTTTAAGTCTTTCGGAAACATTTTTTCGTTATCACTTTCATAAGCCGTTTATTCTTCAATATTTTGAAAATAAAAAAGATAAACTTAAATTAAAAGTTTTTCAGAATTCTTCCAACAATCAGGAATATCATGAATGGATCCTTTCTAAAGATCAAAAACAACAAACAGAAAAAATAGATTCGCAAGATTTATTAAAACAAAAAAGAGAAGTCCTTTTTGATCAAGAAATTCTCTATAATAAAGCATTAAAAAAAATTCTAGAATTCAACAATAAAAATAAACAAAACTATTGTTTCTTTTTTGATAAGGAATGGAGAAAAAGAAAACTATCTTTACTTAAAGAAAAAAAAGTATCAATTTTTATCTTTGCTTTTCAATACAACAATGATTCTTATTATAATTTATTGAATGAATTACAATATGCGATGGATATTTACTATTACCAAATCTTATTGTATAATCCGAATAAACTAAAGGAACCAATAGATCTACCTCAGAATATTTCTTATAATAATATCAAATTGTTGGAAAAAATCGTTCAGAAAAGTGCTATCTTTAAAGAGGATAAAAATAAAAGGCGGAAAAATTTATTAAACGAAATGCAACAAGAATTCTTAAATAAAGGAATTTCTGCTACTTTAAAAAATAATATAAAACTTAATGACAATTCTATAAAATTGATCGAAGCACCAGAAAAAAAAGTAGAAATCAAAGCCGTAATCCAAGATATTCAAGAGCAGTTGTTAAAAGATCCAAATCTAAAACTTAACGAAATAGCAATATTAGCACCAGATATAGAAAAATACTTTCCTTTATTAAAAGGATATCTAGATTACATAGGAATTCCTTATAACATTCAAGACCCAAGTTTAAAAAACATAAGTTATTTTTCTTCTGCTGTTTTAACTGTTTTGAATATATTGGATTCTCTTTATAACAAAAAAGTAGCGTTTACAAATGAACAGATTCTTAATATTTTAGAAAATCCAATTTTTCAGAAGAATTTTAATTTAAAACAAGACGATGTTTCTTTGGTTTATAAACTTATTAATTCTTTAAAAATCTATTTTGATGACGATCGAGAACCATACCACAGTTGGGAAATTGCATTAAAACGAATTAGATCTGGAAGATTTACAAATGAAACTTTAATTTGTAAAAAGGAAGACAAAAATTGGGAAGTACTACCTTACTTCGATTTCGAGATCAATATTGAATTTTTAGAAAAAATTCATTCTTCCATTACGCAACTCATAGAAGACATAAAGGACCTTTATAGAAAAATGCTAAAATTAGAAACCAATGATATTAAGAATATACAAGCATTTTATAATGATTTAAATCATTTCTTTAATGAGTATTTTGATATTCATAAATACCCAGAAAATTTCCATATAGAAGCAAAATCATATTTTCAATTTCAAGAAAAATTGTATTATTTAAAAATTTTAAATATACTACCAAAGGGGAATTTTCTTTATACTTATTTTGATATAATTTTTTCTAAAACCCTTTCCAATGTTAATGAATATTTATTTCATGGAATTACTATTTCGTCGATGCAGCCTTTACGACCTATCCCTTTTAAAAGAATTTATATATTAGGATTAAATCAAGAAGACTTTCCAGGTAAAGAAATAAAGTCTCATTACGATCTCATTGAAGATCTATTCGAAGTAGAAACTAATGAAATCAATATCTTGGCAAATAAAAATATTTTAAAGATAACAGATCGAAATTTATTTTTATTTTATGAAATTTTTCTTTCTGCGAGAGAACAGCTTACATTGTCTTATGTAAGAACCGATTTACAAAACAATAAAAAGCTTTACCCTTCTTATGTGTATTCAGAGATTAAAAATTTCTTAGAAGCAAACCAGCAAAGGGATAAATTTCAGTATATACCTCATACTTTAAAAATAAAAGAAAATAAAATTTTTAATCATATATTCGAGTTTTCCCTTAGCTTGTTAGCAAACTATCGAAAAGATTTAAATTCTATTAGAAACTTAGAGATCAAGGAAATTCTTAGAGAAAAATATCTCAAAGACATTATGAACTGTGAGTTTACTGTCCTTTCGGATTTATACATTCAAAAAAAGTTTCAACCCGAACATATAAGTTTTACTATAGACGAAAATAACATTTTACCAATATTGGATTTTTTAGACTTTATAGAAAATCCGATTCTTTATTATTTTAAAAAGCACAAACTTTTAGAAAAATTTTCGAATATAGAATTGGAAGTAAACGAATCTAAGTATGATTTTGATCTAAGCAAAAATATAAAAAGAGAAATTTTTAAAAAGATTCTTTTAGAATATCTATTTGATTCCCATTCTATTGATTTGGAAAAAGCAATAATCGATACAATTCATCAATATTCTTTAAATGGTTTGCTTAATTTTACAAACTTTAAACAAAAATTTCAAGAGTATTTCTTTCAATTGTTTAAAAATTTAGAAAGTATTCAGCAAACCAAAAAGAAAAAAGAAAAAGCCAACATTTTGTTGTCAGAACTGAGAAGTATCAAAAATAAATATTATAAAAATTCTATTTATCTAAATCCATATATAAAAGAAGAAGAATTTAATTTAATAAAAGAAATTGAATTTCCCTCTATAACTTTTGAACTTCCCGCTTTTTCTTTAGATAATTATAAGTTCGAAGGAACATTGAACAAAGAATTTATCATAGATTTAGATCAAAAATGTATATATTTTTTGAGTTTTTACGAATTCGAACATACTTTTAAAAATTATTTTTTTTACTTTAGCATTAGAAGAATTCTTTCTAGTTTTAAATTTTATTATATTTATATGGATTTGCAAAAGGAGATTTTTAGTAAAAAAGAATTGAATTTTGATCATTTAGAAAAAAGCTTTATAACAACTCTTAAAACATTGTTGTTGCATACCCAATTAAGATGTTATGATCAATTTCTAATAGAAGCCAAAAATCAATTCGAAATCAAAAAATATAAACTTGATTTTGAAGATATTAATAATCAGTTGAATCCACTGATCCAACATTTTTACGAAGAAGTAATCTCTTTAAATTTACAAGATCAACATAATGAGTACAAAAATGAAAAGAAATGATAATTTGTCTCTATTAAAGCAAGAAGATGTAATAAAAAATATAGATTTAAAATATTCTTTGTTCATAAAGGCTTCTGCGGGAACTGGAAAAACTTTTATTATTACAAGGTTGTTTCTTAAATATGTTTTAGAACAGAATATTGATTTTAAAAAAATTTTATTAGTGACTTTTACTAAAAAAGCCACACAGGAAATGTTAATCAAAATCAGAGAACTTATAGATTCGGGACTAAAAGATAAAAAACTTGATTTTTTGCAAAAACAAGATTTGGAAGATAACCAAATTCAAAAACTGAAAGAAATTTTGAACCATTTTGAACAAATCCACATCTCTACAATTCATAGTTTTTGTAAAAATATCTTAAAAAACTATCCTTTTGAATTGAACTTCCCCTCTCATGCCAAGATCATAGAAAGCGAAGATGCTATTTTAAAAGAAATATTTTTGGATTTTATTTTAGAATACCCAAAAAAGAAAAAAGAAATTAACTTAGATTCTTTTTTAAGAGAACATTCCATTCAAAAATTATATGAATATACCAATCGATTTATTTTGGAATCTAAAAACAGAGAAGATTACGTCCTCAATTTTATAAAAGAAGAAATTTCTTTCAAAAATATTATCTCTAATCAATTTAAATTTAATGAAGAAACTTTACAAAATCTTATTCATTTTTTTTTATATATCTATAAAGAAATAGATAATTATAAAAAATTCAAAAGTCTCTTTACCTATAACGACTTAATTGTCCAGTTATATAAAGCCTTAGCCGAATCTTCTTACTTTTTAAGTCTACTACAAAATCTTTTTACTATTGGAATTATTGACGAATTCCAAGATACTGATTCTTACCAATGGCTAATATTTAAAAAAATCTTTTTAGATAAAGACGGTAATCATTTGGTCGTTGTAGGGGATCCCAAGCAATCTATCTATGGTTTTCGGGGTGCAGATATCTATGTATACCAAAATGCCGAAAAAGAATTTAGTAATTTAACAGAAAAAGCAAAAATTTATACCTTAGATACGAATTATCGATCTACAAAAGAATTTATAAATAAAGCTAATTATTTAATGAAAACAATATTTAATAATTTTTATAATAAAATACAAATACCAAAAGAATATCAAATCGATTATGAAACTATAAAACCAGCAGATTGGGAAATCATACCAAGACTTGAATATAACCAATACCAACCCATCAATTTTATAAAAGTTGAGGGAGAATCCATTAATGATACAAGAACGAAATTTAGCGAACAAATCGCTAAAATCATTTTTGATTTAGTTAGAACAAAGTATAAATATTCTGATATTGCTATCTTGTATCGAAGTAATAATGAACTTTCTAATCTAAAAAAAATTTTACTTAGGTTCGATATACCATTTATAGATTTTTCTAATATTAGCGTTTTTAATACCTTGGAAGCTTTGGCAATTGAATATCTTTTATATTTTTTAGCTTATCCGGATGAAACTTCAGCAAGGAAAAGATTTCTTTTATATTATTTTATTGATATTCCTTATACTAAAATTGAAAACTTAGAAGACTACTACTTTTATATACAAGAGAAGATTTCGGAATGGATACAAATATTACAAAATAGAAACTGGCTATTATTATTCTATAAAGTCTTGGAAGATACAAAATTTTATTATAAATATTTGTCTTTCTCTGATTATGAAAGAAAAATAACAAATTTCGAACATATAATAGAAATTTTAGTTGAGATTGGCACTAAAAAAAGATTAGGAGCCATTGAATTATATAACGAATTTCTTAATTTAAAAAGAAGTTCTCAAGAAGACTTGAACTTGAAGTTAGAATCAGAAGATGAAAAAGTTCAATTGCTTACCATTCACAAATCGAAAGGATTAGAGTTCCCTATAGTTTTTATATCTGGTTGGTACGATACCAAATCTCCAAGCATAGGCGATAGTCATAACTATAAATACTTTGATTTTGATAATTCTTTATGGAATATATGCTTTTTTTATAATAATGATAAGATCGATACTTTAAAAAAAAGTATCGAAAGAGAATTTTATTTAGAAGAGCTTCGTCTTTTTTATGTAGCCATCACGAGAGCTAAAGAGTATGTTTTTTGTGTATACCCTTTTACTAAATCAAAGCTATCTAATTTCTTTTCATCAATCGATTTAACTGAGGAATCATTAGAAAAAATCAATTTTATAAAAGATTCAGTTGGAAATCAAACAAAATCTTTTATTCAAGATAACATAAAAAATACAGAGCAAAACTTGGAATTAGAAATCTATAAAAGATTAAAGGAATTCGAAAGCATACCCTATAAAAATAAAGTATATGCTTTATATTCTTATTCTTCTTTGATAAAAAATATAAATACAAAAGTACAAACTGAAATTGAACAGTTAGATTATGATGAAGTGCTTATAGAAAATGAATCTCATAAGACAATCTACCACTCCCATTTTGACAAATATTTTCCTTCGGGTGCAAACACGGGAACATTTATACACAAAATCTTCGAAATTATTAATTTTCAGGATTTCCAAAATTATATAGAAGGAAACATAAGAAAAATTTATAAAACTAAATTAGAAATTTATAAAAAAATATATTCTTTTGATTATGGGGAAGCTTTTGACTCATTTTTTTATAATTTTTTAAATGAAATTCTTTCAATTGATGTTTATAATGGTATTTGTTTAAAAAATGTTGATCCTAAAAAAATCAAAAAAGAACTCGGTTTTTTGATTCAAAATATTCAAAGCAAAAAAGATTTTATTAAAATTTTTGATAATTCTTTTATTACAGGTAGTATAGATCTTTTTTTTGAATATGACCAACAATTTTTTCTATTAGACTATAAAACTACAACTTTAGATGATTATGAACCGCAAACTTTGAAAGATTATACAGAAAATCATTATAAAATCCAATATTTGTTGTATAGTTATGCTTTATATTTTTGGCTTGATAATCTTAAAAAAATTCAACTAAAAGACTATTTCAATAAATCACTACCTGGTGGGATCATATATTTTTATTTAAGAGGCTATAGATCCAAATCTAAAGGAGTTGATTTTAGAAAGTTTTTAACTTTAAAAGATTTAGAAAAAGAATTATTAGAAATTTATAATAATTATAAACGAAATTAATTATGTTAACTTTAAAAACAAGCGAAATTGAATTTAAAAATTATTATGAGGATTTTATTAAAGATATTTTTGAGTATTTAGAAATCAAAGAGAATAATGAATTCAAAGAAATTCTTCTATATTTACTTTTTTCTATTCAGGAAGGAAATTTATGTATTGATTTAAACGCAAATTATCCAGAAAGATTTCTCAATTATCTTCAAAAAAATATTGGCACGAATACTTCTTCTATAAATCATAGAGAAGTCATATTAAAATTAAAGCAGAATAAACAATTTGATAAGATTTTCGAAATTCATAATCAAAAATTTTTATTTTTTAAAAGGCATTTCGAAGCTCTAAAAGTCTTAAAAAATAAGTTGAATCCAATAATTTCTTATGATATTTCTCAAACTTTAAATTTTGAAAAAACTCAACTTATAAAAGAATATACAAAAAAAATAAAAGATAAACTTAATGAGGAACAAATTCAAGGAGTACTTTTAAGTATTTTAGTACCATTTCTGGTAATTTCCGGTGGTCCTGGAACTGGAAAAACAACTATAGCCTCTCACATAATTGGAATTCATCTTGAAATTGGACTTAGTCCGGAACAAATGGCAATCGCTGCACCAACTGGTAGAGCTGCATCACGATTAAAAGAAAGCATAGATAAAAATTTAAAAGATATCCTCAAAAATAAGCATTTTGAATTGATTAAGCCTTTTACGTTACACCGTCTTTTAAAATTCCAACCAATAAAAGGAGAGTTTTATTATAATCAAACGAATCTTCTTAGATACAAACTAATCATAATAGACGAAGCCTCTATGATTGATATATATCTTATTCAGAATTTATTTTTAGCATTACCAAATTTATCAAAAGATACAAAAGTAATATTTCTTGGGGATAAAAATCAACTTCCTTCTGTTTTAGAGGGAAATGTTTTAGAAGATCTAATTCCTAAAAATTTAAATTTTCCTAACATTAGCAAAATCAATGACTATATAAAAAAAATTTATCCAATCACAAAAGATATTAAAAATCCTTATTATATTGATTTAAAGCAATCCTATAGAAATCTAAAGGAGATAAAAATATTGGCTGATCTTATTATAGAAGACGAAAATTCTTCTGATAAAGCAATTCAATTCTTGGAACAATACAAACAAGAAACAAATGATTTTTTAAAGATGGAATCTCCCATCGTTTGGATAGATACAAATCATAAAAAGAAAATCTATAAAATAATAGAAAAATATATAGAAGAAAGGTTGTATAATCAAAATATTTGTAAACAATTGTTATCATTGGAAAATAAATCGAGAGAGGAATGGGAAATGAATAAAATAAACGAAATCTACGAAAATATTTTAAGATATAAAATTTTATCACCTACAAGATTTGGTGATTTAGGTGTAAATAAAATCAATGAAAGGGTTAAAGAATATATATTCTTACAGAAAAAGCTAAAATCAGGATACCCAACTATAATCTTAGAAAATGATTATTACAATCAGCTATTTAATGGTGATATCGGAATTCTTTTACGAGATAAGAATCAAAATGAAACAATGTATTTTAAAAATGAAAATAATTTTCGATATTACTCTTTACTTTCCTTAAAAAGATATGAGTTTGCTTTCGCCCTTACAATCCATAAAAGTCAAGGAAGTGAATATAACGAAGTTATAATACTTTTACCAGATTTGTATGAGGAGGATAACATAAAAATATTGAACCTACTAAATAAAAAAATTTTGTATACAGCAATTACTAGGGCTAAAGAGAAATTGTATATTATAGCTTCTAAAGCGACACTAAAATCCATTATAGAAAATTCCCTAAAAAGAATTTCTATTGTTGATTTATGGGAGTGATTTTCTAATTTTTATAGTTTTTAAGTTCTCGATTTATCCATATCTCCATATAAAATCTTCTTCCACTATTTCGTTGATGATTTGATATCGGTGGTTGATCCACACCTCCGTGATAACTATCTCAGATTCAAAGGAAGCAGCAAAATTTGACTCTACCGTCGGTGAATTCTTTAATACTTCTGCCCCATGATCGCTTGATAGCTCCCATTCTATTAGAAACCCTACCAATGCTGAAATGCTATAACCTGTTACATCAGACAAATCTTTTAAAATTTGGTGTACTCCAGAAGAAACTCTTATCCCAATATTTGTGTAATTGCATGTAATTTCTTGGTACTTCTTCTTACTTGAATTTTTCAATGCTATCAATTCGTTAAATCTATTATGATATTTAAAGATAAGATAAAAAAACATATCTGTATTAGAAAAAAACTGATTTTGAAGTTCTCGAAAATTTGGAAGTTTTGGGATATAAAACATAACTCTAAGGAAAACAAAGTTATCTTTTGATTGTTGACTGCTCACACTATAAGTTGCCATACAAATATGTAATATACTAAATTTAGTAGATTTTTTTAAAAAAACTTGGGAAAAAATTGTCTATTATTCATTAGAAATATCTTGTTTAGAATTTATAAAAAAATCTATAATTAGCAGAAAAATTGTAAATTTTATTAAAAAAATGCCGAAAAAATTAGTTTAAAACTTAAAGTTTGCTTCTTTATTTTCCGAATCACTTAATGGGGTTTTTTAAATTTACAAAAATTTTGTCCAGGGAAGGGACAAAAAAATTCAAGGAGGAAGCGAATGATAATTAATCATAATTTGTCTGCGATTAATTCGCATAGGGTCTTGAAATTTCAAAACTGGGAAGTTTCCAAAGATATGGAAAAGCTTTCATCAGGTTTGAAAATCAATAGAGCTGGGGATGATGCCTCTGGCTTGGCTGTATCAGAGAAAATGAGGGCTCAAATCAATGGATTGCGGCAGGCTGAAAGAAATACCGAAGATGGTATGTCTCTAATACAGACTGCAGAAGGGTATCTACAAGAATTGTCAGATGTTTTGCAAAGAATTCGCGTTTTAGCTATACAGTCTTCAAATGGGATTTATACTCCAGAAGACAGACAAATGATACAAGTAGAAGTATCTCAATTAGTAGACGAAATTGATAGAATAGCGTCTCAAGCTGAATTTAATAAAATGAATATTTTGCAAGGTCAATTTGCACGAGGTTCAAGAATTTCTTCTATGTGGTTCCATATCGGTCCAAATCAACACCAAAGGGAACGAGTATACATTCAGACTATGACAGCACTATCTTTAAACTTAAAAAGAATAGATGGCAACATCATTACACTTTCAACTGCTGAATTTGCTAACGATGCGATAGGTAAAATTGACAATGCTCTTGATAAAATAAATAAACAAAGAGCCGATCTTGGTGCCTATTATAACCGATTGGAGCATGCGGCTAAAGGTTTGATGATTGTATATGAAAATACACAGGCTGCCGAATCAAGAATTCGGGATGCAGATATGGCTGAGACTTCTGTTAGTTTTACCAAAAATCAAATTTTAGTACAAACAGGAACAGCAATGTTAGCACAAGCAAATGTAAGACCACAATCTGTACTACAGTTATTGAGATAATGATCGCATTCTCTTATTTGTAGAGAGTGCCGGATTCTATAAAAAAGAGGATGTGATCCTCTAAAACTAGCTCGGACAAGGAGTTGGTGATGATTATCAACCACAACATAAGCGCGATTAATGCAAATCGCGTTTTGAAGTTTAATGTATGGGAAGTTGATAGATCGATGGAAAAATTGTCATCTGGTATGCGGATTAACCGTGCCGGTGACGATCCATCCGGTTTAGCAGTTTCCGAAAAAATGAGAACACAAATTAAAGGATTGAGGCAAGCGGAACGAAACACAGAAGATGGAATGAGTTTTATCCAGACAACAGAAGGTTATCTACAACAAATGTCTGATATAATACAAAGAATTCGTGTCTTGGCGATACAATCTTCAAATGGTATCTATAGTCCCTCTGATAGACAGTTAATTCAAGTAGAAGTTTCACAATTAGTAGATGAGATAGATAGAATTGCATCTCAGGCTGAATTCAATAGAATCGATCTTCTCTTAGGGAGATTTGCAAGAAATTCTAGAATAGGTTCTATGTGGTTTCATATTGGACCTAATGCAAATCAAAGAGAAAGGGCATTTATCGGAACGATGACTGCTCGAGCATTAGGTTTCAAAGATGCTACGGGAAAAGTGATTTCCATTTCTACGCCTTCAAATGCTAATTCTACCGTTGATATTGCTGATAAAGCTCTACAAAAATTAATGAAGCAGAGAGCAGATTTAGGTGCTTATTCTAATCGATTGGAACATGTAGCTAAAGGATTGATGGTAGCTTATGAAAATATACAAGCCTCAGAATCTCGCATTCGAGATACAGATATGGCTGAAGAAGTAGTTCATTTAACTACGAAACAAATTCTAACAGAAACTTCTGCTTCTATGCTTGCCCATTCTGGTGCAAGGCCTCAAACGGTTTTGCGACTTTTAAAATAACCGGCAAATTCCCGGCATAATTTGCCGGGTTTTTTAGAATTATCGTTTTCCTTCTAATGTCTTTTGCACTTCGAATTCGATTTGTTTTTTTAAATTTCTTCCAGATGCGTAGTGAATACAGACACAATTTTTCCATTTTGCTTCTGTAGCTTTACATTCTTTTGTATTTACACCTTTAATGACTCCAGATCGAATGGATGTTATTGCGAAGTTTGTAGCTTGGGCATCTATCATTCCCGATTGGGCTTCTAATGTTTCTCCGATCATTTTCCTAATCATATTATCAAGAGCTATTAATTTTGCTGCTTCTATACATGTATTTTTCATCATCTCTTGATCATCTTTTTCAATGGCATTTTCGCTTGCTCTTGCTGATGTTTTTACATAATAGGTATCAATTCCATTTTCGTTTTTCCAGCCTTCAAATTCTTCTCCACCAACGATATTACTTGCTGATGAGCAAGAGAAAGCAACAATCAAAATTAAAACTAACAATCCAAGGGTTTTTAGTTTGATTTTTTCCATAGTTTTTTTATTTTATTTTTATATTTTTTGTCAAGGCTAATTTCTTAAAATCTATATTTACCTTTTTTAAGTTCGATTAAGAATTGCGTAAGAAAAATTTTTTGTAACAGTTTCTTTACTTATTTTTTATTTTAAAACTATTTAAATTTTTGATAAGGAATAATTTTCAATAATTTCTTAAACTTTTTTTATTATATTTCTTAAAGGAAATCAAATTGACTTTATAGGATTTTTAAATTATTTTGCTTTTAAAGAGGGGGCTTAGCTCAGATGGTTAGAGCGCTTGCTTGACATGCAAGAGGCCAGTGGTTCAAATCCACTAGCTCCCAATTTTACATAAACATCAAATGAGGATTTTCAATATATTTTTTGAATGTCTGTAAAAAACTTGCTCCTTCTGCTCCATCAATAACTCGATGATCACAACTTAGGGTTACAGAAATTGTTTTCCCTATTTTTATTTTATTCTTTTTTACTATTGGTTTTTCCTCTATAGTTCCCACAGCCATAATAGCTGCTTCTGGTTCATTGATGATTGCAGAAAAGTTCTTTATTCCATACATTCCTAAATTTGATACAGTAAAAGTTCCATTAGAATATTCTTCAGGTTTTAATTTTCTTTCCCGAGCTCTTTTTACAATTTCTCGTATTTTTTTGACCATTGATAAAAATTCAAGTTGATCAGCGTTTCGAACATAAGGAGTAATTAAACCGGAATCTAAAGCTACTGCAATTCCAATATCGATTCTTCCAAATTGTATGATTTTGTCTCCCTGCCAACTACTGTTTACTACTGGATGTTTTTGTAATGACTTTGCACAAGCTCGTATAATAAAATCATTTAAAGATAATTTTAAATTTGGTT
Organism: Leptonema sp. (in: bacteria); assembly: GCA_046291925.1. Classification (GTDB taxonomy): domain Bacteria; phylum Spirochaetota; class Leptospiria; order Leptospirales; family Leptonemataceae; genus SKYB61. The sequence goes on from JBKBRY010000005.1 coordinate 123,406, forward strand.
CCAATTCGGCTAGATCTTGGTTCATTTTGTCTTTTAATTTTGTTACTGAATCCACATTGATTTCTGCAGTTAAATAATAGTGAGGTATATGGGATTTGGATTGGTATAATCTTTCTGCTATAATTTTTCGAATTCCAGTAACTTGTATTTTTTTATCTGGTTTAATTTCTTGTATAGGTTTCGCTTGTCTATTTTTGATAAAGTCTTCTACATCTTTTACTGTAATTCTTTTTCCATCGGAAGGTTGTATAATCGAAATATCAATTCCATAATTCTGAGCAATTTTTTTTGCTAAAGGGCTTATAGGATATTTTGTTTTATATACACTCTTTGCAAGAGAAATATACGGAGGTAGGCTTATATTTCCATTTAATGAGGGTCTATCTAAAATGGGAGAAATGACATTACTAATTTCTACATCCAATCTATCCAATATTTGCTTCTCTTTCTTTTTTTCTGGTTCGAATTCTTCGATTTCTAAACTTGTTTTTGTTTCAACAGTTGAATAAGAATCAGCTTTAGAATCTATGCTTACTATAACTTTTTCTTCTTGAATGGGAATCGTTGTTTTAGTTTCTTCTTGCTGTTCTTCTATTTTTTCTTGAGTTTGAGTTTTTTGTCCTACTATTATATTTTGTTCATTGATTCTTTTTTTTGCAGTTTCCAGTAGGTTTGAGATATCTTCTCCAATTTCTCCTATGATTGCGATAGGTGTTCCGACAGAAAGTTGATCTCCTTCTTTTGCTAATGTGGCAAGTAGAATGCCTTCTTCAAAAGCCATCATTTCCATTACTGCTTTATCTGTTTCTATTTCTGCAATGATTGTATCTGATTTAACTGCATCACCTGGTTTTTTTAGCCATTTTACAAAAGTTCCGGTTTTCATTGTTGGGGATAATTGCATTAATTCTAATATTTTTGCCATAAAAATCTCCTAAAAATTCATTAAATTCTCTACAGCTTGTAAAATTTTTTCTGGATTGGGGAGGCTAGCTTTTTCTAAATTTCTCGAATAAGGCATAGGTACATCTTCTTGGGTTACTCGTAATATAGGTGCGTGTAAATCGTAAAAACAGTTTCTTTGAATAAAATCAGAAATATAAGAACCCATAGATGCTCTTGGCCATCCTTCTTCAATGATGAGAACTCTTCCAGTTTTAATTACAGCTTCTATAATTGCTTGTTCATCCATAGGCCTTAGACTGCGCAAATCTAAAATTAAAGGATTGTATCCTTTTTTTTGAATCCTATCCAAGGCTTCCATAGTAAACCAAAAGCCGCGATTCCAAGTGATGATCGTAAAATCGCTACCCTCTCTTTTTATGTCAGCTTTACCAATAGGTAATAGAAATTCTTCGTCGGGAACCTCCCAAGTAGTATTATATAATACTTCACCTTCAATAAATATTACAGGGTTATTGTCTCGAATGGATGTTTTTAATAAGCCATAAGCATCATATGCTGTTGCTGGTGCAACTACTTTTAAACCCGGACAGTGGACATATAGAGCTTCTAAGGATTGTGAATGTTGAGCTGCTAACATTCCTCCGGCACCTCCGGGACCACGAAAAACTATAGGTATTGGTATTTGTCCGCCGGACATATAAAGCATTTTTGCTGCGTTATTATAAATTTGATCAAAAGCTACTAAAGAAAAATTCCAAGTCATGAATTCAATAATAGGGCGTAGTCCAAGCATCGCTGCACCTATACCTAAACCCGCAAATCCTTGTTCAGAAATGGGTGTATCTACAACTCTCATCTCTCCAAATTTTTCAAGCATTCCTTGACTACATTTATAAGCTCCTTGGTAATGACCAACTTCTTCGCCCATTAAAAAAACATTAGGATCCCTTTCCATTTCTTCTATCATAGCTCTTCTGATTGCTTCTCGGTAAGTAATTTTAGCCATTTTGGATCTCCCTTTTATTCTACATAAACATCTGTATATAATTCATGAATTGGAGGTTCTGGGGATTCCTCAGCAAATTTAATTGCATCTTCTATAATTCCTTTAATTTCAGTTTCTATCCTTGCAAATTCTTTTTCTTCAACTCCATTAAATTCTAACATCTTTCTTGCTCTGATTAGAGGATCTCTCCTTTGCCAGATTTCTACTTCTTCTTGGCTTCGATATTTTGCAGGATCAGACATAGAATGTCCTCGAAATCTATAGGTACTGATCTCAATTAGCGAAGGTCCTTCTCCTTTTCTTGCTTTCTCCACATATTCAAGCATTTTTTTATAGACATACAATACATCATCGCCATCAAATTTATCTCTGAACATATTGTAGGCTACTGCGCGAATACTAACATCAGAAACAGATAGTGCTCTATACTCTGGTGTCCCCATACTGTAATGATTATTTTCACAAATAAAAACCACTGGTAATTTCCATAGAGCTGCTAAATTTAAACCTTCGTGAAATGCTCCAATATTTGCTGCACCTTCTCCAAAAAAGCAGATTACTACTGAATCTAATTTTTTATATTTGATTGCCCAACCTACACCCGAAGCCAAAGCAACATGCCCTCCTACAATACCATGTCCTCCTAAAAAATTTTTATTTTTATCAAAAAAATGCATTGAACCGCCTTTGCCCTTAACAATACCAGTTCTTTTGCCTAAAAGTTCAGCGAATAAAGCACCTGGATCCAGCCCTCTGACTAACGCATGTCCATGATCTCTATATGTCGAAATGATGTAATCTTTTTCTTGTATTGCATAAATACAGCCTATTCCTACAGCTTCTTGGCCAATATATAGATGGCAAAACCCACCAAATTTCCCTTGGGCGTAAAGTTTTGCTGATGCTTCTTCAAATTTTCGAATCAACAACATATCACGATACATCTTCCTTAACAAATTCAAATCTTGTTCGTTTAATTTTTCTAAAGGTCTTTCTGGTCCTAAAGTTATAATTTTTGTTTGAGATGGTGACATAACTTCATAATTTAATAGTACATTTCTTTTGCAAGAAAAATAATTAACTTAAATAATAAAGATATTTTATTGAATTTTGTTCACCAAAGATTCAAGAATTCTGTTTTATAAACTAATTTTTTATTCCGATATTCTTTAAGAGGATGATTAACGAAGATAAAACCATTTTGATTCTTTTTGCTAGTTTGATTCTTATGATTTTTCTCGATATCCAAGCGAAAAAGCAACAAATTAAGATGAAAAACGAAATCAAAAAAATTTCTGTAGAAGAATTAATGCCTATGAAAAATAAAATCGAAGAAGCGAAAGAAATTTTAGAAGATAAGATGGAAATTTTTTCAAAAGATTATCATAGCATTTCAAGTATTCAAGAAAATTTTAAAATTTTTTTACCAAAGAATCATTCAAATAAAACAATTTTGCAACTCTATTATCCAAAATTTGTGGGGAAATATACTCAAATGTTCAAAATTACAAAAGAAATTAGTGGAGATGTAACTCCAGAGATTGCTTTGAAAAATTTGCAAAAAGGAATGGGACGGGGATTGGTGAATGCTTTTTACGAAGGTATAGAAATAGAAAAACTAAAATATGATAAAGAAAATAAAAGTATGCATTTGTTTTTTAATGATACCTTTATTTCTAAAAATCAAATTGTAATGAAAGATCGAATCGATCAAATTTGTTTGGTTTTAAAGCAGTTTCATGAAATTCAAGAAATTTATTATTGGATCAATGAAAATTTATTATATAAAGTCTCTGATTGTAAAAGGGAGTTTTTTGAATTCAAATAAACTTAGGTGGTATAATTAAATTAGCTATACTTTCTTAAATTCCTAAAGTTATTTTTTCTAAAATCTATTGACTAAAAATTTAGTAATAAAAAGATTGTGTAAGGAGAAATAGAATGGGAAAAAAAATAAAATTTTTTACAATTGTCATTTTTGGACTTTTTGTTTTTTGCAAAGAACAAGGAGTTCAGATAGAACAGATAGGGAAGGAAAATATAACGACATCGAAATTCGAAACATACTACGAAACTTATATAGAAAAAGCTTCAAGAATTGCAAATGCAGAAAAGAAAACTTTATATGAATTAATGTGTAATCCAGAAAAAATACCTCAAGATCCTGCGATCCAAGAAATGATTTATGGATTATACCCAGAAAATTCTTATCAGAAATTTAGAGAAATGATCATTATAGAACAAGCTGCAAAACAAGAGGGTTTTGATAAAAAACCTAATGTTAAAAATATTATCGAACAAGTAGTGTTAGAGACTCTTGTGAATTTATATATACAGGAAAAGATGCAAAATAAAATAAAAATTTCAGATACACAAATAGAAAAAAAATGCGAAGAACTAAGAAATCAAGATAGAAGGGTTGCTAATTTGAACATAGACCAATGTTTAAAATTTGCGGAGGCTGTATTAAAGCAAGATATTGTTAAATTAGAATATCCAAAATTGATGAATGAAATCAAAGAATCTGTACAAATAAAAAAGAATTCTGAATTTGATAGAGATAAATATCTTAAAGAAGAAATTAAATTATTTAAAGAAGCACAGAAAATAGGGAATTGTAAAGAAAATCCAAAAAATCAAGAACAGACAGAAAAAAAGTAACCAACATCAATAGAGTTAGAAACATAGCTTGGAAAAATTGACTTTGAATTTGGTGCATAGTTTTATAAGGATTAAAAAAAATTAATACTATCGTATTCTTGGATTCTATCTGTAAAGTTGTCTAAGTTATTATAGTTTTTTTAAAGTGAATTGATGAGAAATTTTGTTTAACTTAAAGAAATTTAACAATACGATTGTTATAAATTTTCAAAATCCCAGTATTCTAAGAAAATTTTATTTTTCGTTTACCATCCATTCTGAAAAGCGAATTAAAAAAAGTTTAAATTTTTTTAATTCAGTTTTTGGGATTACTACTTCTTTTGTAAGTTCCTGTATTGCCTTAAAGAAGCATTTTAACCAAACTTTTCGCTTTTTGTAGTTTATTGAAAATCTTAGATGCCTTTGTCTCATTTTTGGAGGACCATATTTCATAGAAAAATATGGTGGACCTCCTAAAATTTGAATAAAAAAGTCTGCATTTTTTTGGGCTGCCATGTAAAGTTCTTCTCCCTTTGGAAATAAATCTCTTATTTCTGATTTTGAAATAAACTCATAATGGTATTTTAAAAGCTTTCTTATATTTTCTTCTCCTAAGATTGGAAAAAGCTTTGGTGCTGTTTCTTGAGGAATTCCCCTTGGTGGAATAAAGGTCATACTTTATAAATTTTATAAAAATGCTTTCTATGGCAAGTAACTTCAAAATTATGGATTAAACAATGAGAAACAGATATCTATGGATTTTTGTGTTTTTTTTATTTTGTCATAAACAAGAAAACCAAATTTTATTGGAATTCTATAAAAATACTATAGAAGTATCTGATTTTTGTAATCATACCATACCATGCATAAAAGAAGAGATATCAATAGCTTTTAAAGATTTGCCCCAACAAAAAAATTATTTACTTTCCAAAACTACTTTATCCAATTGTAAAATAGAACAGGCAAAAAAAATAAATGAAAGACTAAACCTTAGTAATGAAGAATCTTCAAAAATAATTGAAGAAATCCATTATAGACATAAAAAAAAAATATTAATAGAATACAGCTTTTTTTTTCTGTATAGGTTTTTGGAAATTCAAAAAAAAGAAATTTTAGAAAATTATCAAAAATGTTTGGAAATAATAAAAAAAGAGAATAGTTGCTCAAAAAAAAAATTAATTTTTAAAGAGAACAAATATTGTAATAATTTTTTTGATTTTAACAAATAATTTTTTTATTTTTGATTGCCATTTTATCAATGGTTTATTTTATTATTTTCTATGTTTATAAAAAATAATAAAAAAATTATTTTAACCATTTTGTCCTTGATTTTTATAGGGAAGCTAGTACATTCCTTATATAATGAATTTTTTGTTTTCCCAGAGGAAAAATTATTAGAAATTCGAGGAAAAACAGATAACTATTTAATCTTAAAGCATGATAAGATCCATGATTGGAAGCAAAAGTTTTCTTTTGAACCAAGTAAGATCCACAAAGTATTAGAAAATCATTATGTTATAGAAGAGTTCTTATATACAAATTTAGAAAATAGAAATTTAATATCTTTTTCTTTGGAGAATTTCGATCCATTGGCGTATAAACTAAAGTTAAATCTTGAGGAACCGTTTGCATTTCGTGTTTACTTTTATAAGAAAATAATTAGTTTTCCTTTAATCATAGATTTACTTTCTAATGCTTTTTTATGGACATTTTTCCTTGTTGGACTTTTGGTAAGTATTTTTGCTATTTTGTATGTTCTCCTTTATCTTATGTATAGAGTAAAAGAAACAAGTAAATTGCTAATAGAAAAAAAATTGATAAAAAATTCTAATGAATAAAAAGCGAAACTTTTATTTGATTATTTGATCAAAAATCAAAATGAAAATTGTGTAGAATAAAATTCTTTTAGTGTGCTTCTACTTAGTATTTTGAATCTATAACAATGTTTCTTATGATTTTCGATTTCTAAATTCCTAATGTACCATCTCGCCTCGTAAAGAGTTTTGTCTATCTTGTTTTTAATATAATGCATGGACAAATCTAGGCTTTCCTCGGTTAAGTATTCTTTAAAATCTGTTTTGCAAAACTCACTTTTTTCTATTGCAAGCAGAGGTTTATGAAATTCAATAGCAAATAAAGGAACATCCCAATAACGAAAATACCAATAGGATTCTTTCTTTTTAAAGATAAAGGTTGGTGGTTCGTATTCTTCCCTTCTTGATAATAATTTGCTTGTTGTGCGTGGATAGAAGGTTTTTGAGCGAAGCACAAATGTCCATTCTTTTGGTGCCACTACATTAGTTTGTTTGAATAAATTTTTAACAAGAATACTCCCTATTTCTGCTAAGTATAAAGTAGAATTTTTTCCATAGAGAGTGTGTCCGCCTTCGTAATATTGTTTACTATATTCATAGGGTGTAGTAGTATATCCAGTATATCCGTTAGCACAACTTATAGGTATGATTTCGTTTTGTGTAAATTCTTTTTGTAGGTGATTCTGAATTAGCTTCCCCGATTCAGCGGTAATTTCGAAAGGGAATGGAAGGTAAATCCAGCTTCCTATTTGTATAGCTTGAAAATATAAAATATGTGGGAAATCTTCTTTTGGGAAAGTAATCAAATGTAGTTTGCTTAAATACCATCTCTTTTCTCCTTGGCAACCATTAGTAAAAATCCATCTGGGCCAACCAGGACGAAAAAAAGGTAAATGTTTTATAATTGGAGTAGAACGAGTAGTTGCACCGGTAGTTAATGCTAGTCCTACTATAGGATAATTACAAATTTCTATATTATTAATTTTGTTTTCTGTAAATAAATCAATTTCCTTTGCAAAATATTTTAATTCAATATCATTAATGAAGCTATTTTCCAAAGAGTTAAATAAACGAAACATTTCTTTAGCTATTCCAAAACCAATTTCTTGAGCAATTACAAAATCTCCTTCTTCTTTTTCGTCGTTATAGTTAGCTGTGATATCCCCATGTGTATAATTTGTTGCAAAATGAATAAAATTTTGAATCTTGAACTTTTCTTTGACAAGATCTTCTAAACCTTTTTCTATATACCCAAATACATCTCTATGATACAAAGAGTTTGATTCTGGCAATATTGTAGGATGGATGGAGAAATTGGATATAACAACAATAGGTTTATTTTCTATAGAATCAATGCGAATAAAATACACAACAGGTTGAATTGCTTTTTCTTTCGTTATGTAAGGAGAAATGTTGGGGTTCTTTTTGTAAGCTTCTAAACTTCTATTTTTTGTAAAACCATAAATTTCTGATTTTTCGAATGCTATTTTTGCCTGAACTTGATTTTTCCAAGCTTCTTCGAATCCCAAGAAAATTTGATTGATGAGAAATTCAAAATAAACAAAATCAAATCCAGGTTCATTAGAAGCGTAGGAATTATAGAAATTGGATTCAAAATAATTTCCAGGACCGGCATGTGTATGTGTTCCAAAAAATACAATCGAATGGAAATCTATGGGATATTTCTGAGATATTAGTTCTGCTACTTTATGACGTACAATTTTAGAACCGGAGAGTAAATCTGCTTGAATAAAAACTATAGATTGATTATGCGAATTTCGAATTAGTACGATTCTTGATTTTAATTTATGCCTGAAACCTTTTGATTTTTCTGCTCTTAAAGAATATCCAGCTAAAGGGAAACCTGGTGGAGGAGTTATATCTACAATAGAAGTGCCCACTTGTAAAAATGATAATTTATTTAATTGTTTCTTCTGTACTTCTTCAATTTTGATGCGGATTTCATATTGAGATAAAACTGTACAATTCCATAACAATAAAAAAGTTAAATGATAACAAGGTTTGAGATTGGTTTTCTTTAACTTCATATTTAATGATTTTTTCTTTAAAAATACTTTGTAAAATATTTTTATTTAAATAAGGGAACTTCTCAGAATAGAAAAATTTTTAAAAATTTTATATAAAAATAAATTCATATTATAAATTTATATAACTTTCAACAATTTTATTTTTGGTAAGAATTTTTTTTTCTCCTTACAATATA
>JBKBRY010000060.1:0-770 GCA_046291925.1 Leptonema sp. (in: bacteria)
GAAACCAATAAATGCATTAACTAAAATAATTAAAGTTACCACCAAAGAGTCAGTATATTTTCCTAAATAAAGAGTAAGTAAAAGAACAAAAAATAAAACTAAATTAAAAATATTTTTAAATTGCCTTAGGAAAATTGCGGTTAAAGATTCTTTTTCTTCGGGTAAATTATTTTCTCCATATTTTTTTAATCTTTTCTCTACTTCCGCATTTGAAAGACCAGAAAAGTCAACCTCAAATTCTTCTAAAATTTCTTCTACTGATAATGAATGATATTTCATTTATTAATTATTTTAACTGAAAAATGTTTTTGGTATTAATAATTCTATTCTCTATTCTAAAACTTATAAAAGTGACCTTGAATTTAATATTCCAACATTCTTAAGAATATTGGAATGTTTATCTATTTTTATTTATTTTGGGCAATTGGGACAATAAAAAGTGCTTCTTCTACCTAAAATTATTTTTTTAATTTTACCATTGCAACGAAGGCAGCTTTTCCCTTCCCTTTGGTAAACTAAAAAATTTTCTTGATATTTTCCTTTAGTTTGATCTGGTTTTAGATAAAATCTTGTGCTTGTGCCTTCATATTTTAAAGCTTTTTTAAGAATTTTTAGAATTGAATTTTTTAATCTTTTAATTTCTTCTTTAGTTAATTTATTTGCAGGTTTTTGAGGATTGATTTTAGCTAAAAACAAAGCTTCATTAGCATAAATATTACCAATTCCAGCAATTTTTGTCTGGTCCATTAAAACAATCTTTATCGGTCTTT
>JBKBRY010000061.1:0-729 GCA_046291925.1 Leptonema sp. (in: bacteria)
TTTAAATAAAAACGGTAATTGGCAATGGATTCTTAGACCAGAATATATAAATCCCAAAAATAAGGAATTATTAGAAAAATCAAAAAAGATTTTAGAAGAATTTAAACTGTGGCCATAGTATTAAAATGAAAATTTATATTGGCACATCAGGTTGGCAATATTATCATTGGTATAACAAGTTTTATCCTCAAAATTTAAAATCAAAAGATTTTTTAAGTTTTTATTCAAAACATTTTAAGACAGTTGAAGTTAATACAAGTTTTTATCACTTTACCAAAGAATCAACTTTTAAAAATTGGTTAAGTCAAGTTCCTAAAAATTTTTTATTTTCTATTAAGCTTCACCGTCTTTTTACTCATTTTCGAAGATTAAAGTTGAATAAAGATGATAAAAGAATTTTAAAGGAAACAATCACAAGTTATAAAATTTTAGGTAAAAATCTTGGCGTAATTTTAATTCAACTTCCACCAGGACTTAAAAAAGATATTAAATTATTAAAAATTTTTTTAAAAAAATTAAAAAATTTAGTTAAAGATCTAAAATTGGCCATTGAATTTCGTCATCAATCTTGGCTTAATGAAGAAGTTTACAAAATTTTAAAAGAAAATAAAATTGCTTTTGTTATTTCTGACTCTCCAAGATGGCCAACAGAAATTGTTAAGACAACTGATTTTGTTTATATTCGCTTTCATGGTAAACCAAAACTTTTTGCTTCAAAATATTCAAGAG
>JBKBRY010000062.1:0-715 GCA_046291925.1 Leptonema sp. (in: bacteria)
ATAACTTGGCTCACTGCAAAACCTGCTGAAGAATTATTGATTAGCAATCCTTATATTAAGAGAATCTTTACTTTAGATAGACAGTCAATTTATTTATTAAAAAAAGAAAAATTTTCTTAGTTTTGCTATTCATATCCATTTTAATATTTGGTCTTGGAATAAAACAAATAATAAACCAAAAAATTAAAAAAGAATCAACGGCAAATATTTTAAAAGCAAGAAGAGAACTTTACCAAAAGGAACTCGAAAAATATCCTGAATTTAAAGATTTTTTAAAAATTTTAGAAAATAAAGAATTAAAAATTATCCATAAAATAAAACTTAAAACAATAACATTTAAATAAGGAGTAAAAAGAAAAATTAAAAGTAATAAATTTATTAAAATTAAAAATATTAAAATATTTTTATCTGAAAAATTATTCATATTATTATTTTAGCATAAACTTAGCCAAAAAGAATAAAGTAAGCCCTATTAAACTACTTAATCCGGAAATAATCCAAAAACGCATTGTAATTTGGGCCTCTGACCACCCCAAGGCTTCAAAATGATGATGAATGGGCGCGGCTAAAAAAATTTTTCTTTTAAAAAGTTTTTTGGAAATAAGTTGAATAATAACCGAAAAAGATTCTAATACTAAAACAAACCCTATAATAGGCAAAAATAAAACGGAGTTGGTTAAAAAAGATACTACAGCTAAAGTAACGGTTAATCCCA
>JBKBRY010000063.1:0-701 GCA_046291925.1 Leptonema sp. (in: bacteria)
GAAAAAGGATTTTTCTAAGAATCTTATAATTAGTAGTGCTATGGGGAGACATAACTGCAGATTAATTGTTATAGATAAATTATCTTTTAAGTACCCGCACAAAACAATAATACTTTATAAATTTACAGATAGAATGAGAATAAAATTTAGAACTTTCAGTAAAATGCCTCCTAACAACAGAATTTTTAAAGATAATAAAAAATTATGGAATCCTAAAAAATTTAAAAAAAATATATTAAAAGGATTTAAAGAGAGTTATTTATGGATCTTTAAGAATAGAGACTATATTTTAAATCTTCTCGACAATCAACAAGAAGCAATATTTTCAAGGGTTATTCTGAGAAAAACTTCTTTTTACACTATTTTGATCCAACACATTCTTCAACCAATGAACTTCCCATTAAAAAAATTTAAACTTAGATTAGAAAGAACATTAAAGGAAAATAGTCAAAGATTTCATCGTAATTATAATAAACCTTATTTTGAAAAAATTATTAGATACGAAATTGAAAATATCAAAAAACTTTCAATACCCATTTTTTGGCAAAATATTAAAGAAACACATCTTTATGGAGAAAATGTTAAATATGAAAATTTTTTTAATAAAACAGCCTTTAAATTATTAATAGAAAAATTAGAAAAACTGGATGTTAAAAAATTGAATTATTATCTTAAAAAAATTAATAACTATTTATCATAAC
>JBKBRY010000064.1:0-695 GCA_046291925.1 Leptonema sp. (in: bacteria)
GCTTTTTAGAGGTTCCTAAGGTTTTATAAAAATGATGTCGTTTGAGGAATTAACAATTAAAAACTTTTATCTTGGTCTTAAAACAAAAAAGTTTAAAGCCCTAGAAATTGTCCAAGTCTTATTAAAAATAATAAAAGAAAAAGATAAAGATATTAGGGCTTATTTAAACTTGTTTGAAGAAAAAGCAATAATTCAGGCAGAAAATATTGATTTAAAAATTGCTCGCGGCGAAGAAATTAATATTTTAGAAGGGGTTCCTCTGGCAGTAAAAGACAATATTTTAATTAAAGGAGAAAAGACAACGGCTGCCTCTCGAATTCTTCAGGGTTATATTGCTTCTTATGATGCCACTGCTATATCCAAACTTAAAGAAAAAAATGTTATCTTTTTAGGTAAAACAAATTTAGATGAATTTGCTATGGGATCTTCCACAGAAAACTCAGCTTTTGGGCCAACAAAAAATCCTTATGATTTAAGTCGAGTGCCTGGCGGATCTTCTGGTGGTTCAGCAGCGGCTGTAGGCGCCAATATGGCTATTGCCGCTTTGGGATCAGATACTGGTGGATCAATTAGACAACCAGCAAGTTTTTGTGGGGTAGTAGGCTTAAAACCTACTTATGGAACAGTATCTCGTTTTGGACTAATTGCTATGGCTTCCAGCTTGGATCAAATTGGACCAATTACAAAGACTGTTG
>JBKBRY010000065.1:0-676 GCA_046291925.1 Leptonema sp. (in: bacteria)
ACTACGTCGTGAGAGATAGTAAATCTCAAAAAAGTTGTCACAGTTCGGATATTTCTCTGTAACTCGAGAAATTGAAGCAGGAATCGCTAGTAATCGTAGATTAGAACGCTACGGTGAATTTGTACCCTAACCTTGTACACACCGCCCGTCAAGCTCTGAGAGTTAGTGCTATTATTAGGTGAATTTTAAATGACATATTAAACATAGAAATAGCATTTTAGCTATTTCTATGTTTAATATGTCAAAATAAATTCATCAACGTAGTGTTAACGATTGAAGTTAAGTCGTAACAAGGTAGCCGTACGGGAACGTGCGGCTGGAACAATTTATTTTCTTTGAGGATTTTTTAGGTGTTTCGTAACTATAGCAAATTTACAACTTTAATACTCATATTTATGATAACATTCCGAACTCATAAATCTATTCTATATAGTTTGTTTTCATTAAACATCGGAGCTTGACTGGTTTACAGTTATATATAAACCAAAGTGTTAGTAAGTATGTATTTTATACTTTAGAATATAGTTTAAAAAAAGGGGAAATAAATGAAATACCATTTTACCACTTATATATAAACACAAATAATTTATATTTGAAGAAACTTTTAGTGTTTTTCTTTTTAGACATTAATATTCAATCTAAAGTATTTTCTGATTTAGTAGCAGTTGATTACCCT
>JBKBRY010000066.1:0-655 GCA_046291925.1 Leptonema sp. (in: bacteria)
CTAAAGAATATATTAAATATTATTTAAAAATTAATAACGATAAATTAGAATCTTTTAAAAAAAAATTATCGGCAGAAGAATTAAGTCAATTGCGAAATGTTTGGAAAGAAATTTATGCTAACAATAACAATTCCTGAAACAGAAAAAAGCGAATTGGACGTAATTATTGCGGATCGGACCTTGCTGTTCGATCTGCTTCTTCGCAATAATTTTGTAAAAACAGAAATTGGTTTTTTAAAGTCTCGATTCGCATCATTAGTATTTTGGAATAATACATACTATTTTAATTTTAAATATTTTAATAATAAAAAATTGATCGATAAAATTAAAAAATTTTTATTAAATCATTTTAGTGATTATAAAATAGATGTTCGTTTTCATTCAAATGTTATTTTTTATAAATATCAAAAAATTTATAATTCAAAACGAAAAATTAATAATAAAAAAATTTTGGAAAGCAAGGAGGACATTATGAACAATGAAACTAATAAAAAAATATTTCGTAATGATTTAAATAAAAAAACAAATGAAAATAAAATTGTTTTGATAGAATTTAAAAACGAATCTGAAAAAAATTTTATTAAAGAAACAAAAAACAAAAATGAAAAAATAAATGAATTTTTTGAGAACGTTTATTTTAAAAAATTGAGCAATT
>JBKBRY010000067.1:0-644 GCA_046291925.1 Leptonema sp. (in: bacteria)
CATTGCTTCAACCACCCCTCAAGCTTTTGGTTTGTCAACGCCAATTATTTATCTTCATACCAATGGCGAAGCAAGACAAAATCCAATTGAACCTTTACAAATAAAAGATAAATTTTTAAAAAGACAAGGGACAACTGATTATTTTCGAATTTCTTTAACTTCACCAACATGCAGCGATGATCTTTTTTCTTCTTATCGGGAAATAGCTTTAGTTTATTATAATCCTTATGGCGACCTTTTACTTTTAGGCAGAAATGTTAGCTATTGGAATTTGATTTTACCCCCCAACTGGACTAATATTTATTTTTGTTTTAATTATAAAAATGATCAAAGATATTTGAATATAAATCGCTCCGGGCAAATTCTTACTCAAGCTCCTTAAAATATGATAAAATAATTTTATGAGAAGGGAAGGTTTTACTTTAACTGAAGGAGTTATTGCTTTAGCTATCTTATTTATTTCCATAGGATTTATTACCACTTTGGCTTTAAATTATATGACAATTTTAAATTCAATTAGACAGAGATTTTTAGCTTTAAATATTGCTCAAGAGGGTTTGGAACTTGCTTTAGCTGTAAGGAATAAACAAATTGAAAATGGAGCTCAACCTTGGTTAGGCGTTTCCTCGGCTGGAAGCTATTGT
>JBKBRY010000068.1:0-632 GCA_046291925.1 Leptonema sp. (in: bacteria)
AAATGATTACTGGTTAAATCTCTTTCTCCTGAAATTACCATTCCTTCAATTAATTCATCCACAGTTAAAGCGCGAGTCGGTCTTATAGCTTCATGGGTTCCTTGGGCACCAAAATGACTTGGTTTATAAAGATCTATTTTATTTAATTTTTCTAAAAATTCTTTAGCTGTCATTATTCCAACATCAGAAATGTAAATTGAATCGGTTCGATGATAAGTAATTAAACCTTGTTCAAAAAGTTCTTGAGCTAATCTCATTGTTTCCGGAGCAGTCAATTTAAAAAAAGAAAAAGCATCCTTTAAAAGCTCACCAGTTTCATAAGGAGGTAAAGGATTTAAATTTTCTTCTTTTTTTTCTAAAATTTCTATTTTAATTTTCAAATCTCCATCTTTAAATTTTCTTTTAAGTTCATTAACTAAATCTTTATCTTCGGTTGTAAAAGTTAAAGTTTTATTAGAAAAACCAGCCTTAATCAAATAATACTTTTCTTTGATTATTTCTTCTTTTTCTAAAATCCAACCTAAAACAGGAGTTTGTACCCTACCAGCAGATAAATTTAAATTTTTAAAATAATTTTGAATCTCTCCGCTTAATTTAAAACCAAGCCAACGGTCAGAAATTCTTCTTAAAAG
>JBKBRY010000069.1:0-630 GCA_046291925.1 Leptonema sp. (in: bacteria)
CCTTATCCAATCTAACCCAAGGAGAAAGAGTAACCATTATCTCTCTTTCTCTTATTTCCTTCGTCACCCCTTCGCAAGGTAAGGTGGGGCTGGAATATTAACCAGCTTTCCATCGGCTTCGCCTTTCGGCTACACCTTAGGTCCTGCCTAACCCTTGGCTGATTTCCATTGCCAAGGAAACCTTGGCCTTACGGCGTTCCGACATCTCATCGGAATTGCGGTTACTCATGCCGGCATTCTCTCTTCCCTACGCTCCAGTCCTCCTCGCGGATAGACCTTCAGCGCGTAGGGAATGCTTCCCTACCACCTCTACCTTTAAGATAGAGGTCTATAGCTTCGGCAGCTGGCTTAGCCTCGTTTATTTTTCGGTGCAGTTTCCCTCAGCTAGTGAGCTGTTACGCACTCTTTAAAGGATGGCTGCTTCTAAGCCAACCTCCTAGCTGTCTAAGGGAAACCACTGCCTTCTCCACTTAGCCAGCATTTAGAGGCCTTAGCTGATAGTCTGGGTTGTTCCCCTTTTGTCCATGGAGCTTATCCCCCATAGACTGACTAGGCTTTAAAACTCATCGGCATTCGGAGTTTGATAAATTGGCTGACCTTTCGGCCTTTACCAATTTATCAGTGGCTCTA
>JBKBRY010000006.1:0-107500 GCA_046291925.1 Leptonema sp. (in: bacteria)
ATAACCACCCCAAGAAAGGCCTTCTTCCGTAAAGTAAACACCAGAAGCAGCAGGTCCTAAACCCTGATAACTTTTATATTGTTTTGTAGCTTTTTTTTCTTTTAAATTTTCAATTTCTTCTTCTAAGATTTTAATTT
Source organism: Leptonema sp. (in: bacteria) (assembly GCA_046291925.1). Classification (GTDB taxonomy): domain Bacteria; phylum Spirochaetota; class Leptospiria; order Leptospirales; family Leptonemataceae; genus SKYB61. The sequence continues at coordinate 138 of JBKBRY010000006.1, forward strand.
TCTCTTCAGTAGTAACAGATTTCTCTTGGCCCATAACAGGAAAAGCCAAGAAGCCCACCAAACAAAAGTATAAAATTTGTTTCATCGTTAACTCCTTTTTTTAAATTTATACCCATATTTTAGAATGTGTCTTTTTCGTCAATATTTTTGAGAATGAGTCTCAATATCTTTGTTTATTTTTTTAAAGTATAAAATTTTTAATTTTTTTCATAAAATTTATTAAAAAAAGCTTGCTTTTTTATTTAATTAATTTAAACTTGATTCACTAAATATAAAGGAGTTTGTATGGAACTCAGAACAGAGATTCGTAATGGACACGATTTGATTGAGGCTATCAAAGAAAAAGATTTTTTTGAATATGTATTAGAAAATACCATACCCGAACCAGAAGAAGAATATAAAGAATTATACAAAAGGTTAAAAAAAGAAAATGCAAAATTGGAGTTAACTCGCGAACATAACATAAAAGGTAGACAGCTTTTCTTTATTCTAAGGGATCCTGATATTATCATTTATCCAGTAATTCGAAAAACTCGTTTTATGATGAAAGACGGAAAAAAATTCTTTTCTTTACACAATACATTGAGAAATCATTTTAATGAAGACGGGTTTTTCATTCCCCGAGGATGGCTAATCATTACTTCTTCCTTGTGTTCTAAAACAGGAAGATATTTATTAGAAAATGATTTTATGATCACTTCCTTATTAGACCTACAACTTGCCTCAGATGCAGAATTAGAAGATTAAACTCGTTAGAATGAAAAAATTAATTGGAATGGGTATACTTGTTTTATCTTTTTCTTTTATTATTTTTATTATTTTTATTTTTATATTTTTATTGTCTTATCTTCAGTATAAGGAAAATTACAAAACTTATCAAAATCAGCTAAAAGAATGGAAGTTATGGTTAGAAGGGAAATCGGTAGTTATCCCCACAACAGTGATTCATAAAATTTATGATAGAAACGAAATCCTAATTGGAGAATATACACCTTATGTTGGTTCATTCATTAAGAAAGACAGATGTAAACAATTAGAATGGCTACAAAAGGCAACGGTTGTTTCTGAAGATAAAAATTTTTATTATCACAATGGAATAGACTATAGGGGGATTCTTCGTGCTTTACTTATTAATTTGATCACTCTTTCGAAAAAACAGGGGGGAGGAACGATAACCCAACAATTAGCAAGAAATTTATTTACAGGACAAGAAAAGACCTACCAAAGAAAAATTTTAGAAACTCTACTTGCATATGATATCGAAAAAATTTTTTCAAAAGAAGAAATCCTTTGTTTATATCTAAATAAAATCTATATGGGAAGAGGTAGAATAGGGGCAGAAGAAGCTTCTTGGTTTTATTTTAATAAACCACCAGAAAACCTCACTCCAGCAGAAGCAAGCATGCTTGTCGGACTGTATCCAGCTCCCGAGATTTATAATCCTTTAAAAGATATTAATCTATCTTTAAATAAACAAGAAATTGTCTTAGAAAAATTAGTAAAAGCAAATTATCTAAATAAAGAACAAAAAGATAAAGAAATTTTATACTTCAAACGAAATTACGATGTAAAACCAGAGGATAAGGATCCAGGTCTAATTGCCCTTTATGGAGCAAGCAAAAATTTTAGGATTAATTTAGCTCCAGTAATTAACGAAATGGTAAAAAAATTTCTTGAAGAAAATATTCCCGAAGAAAGACTCTTAAAAGAAAGTCTAAAGATTTATACTACAATTGATTTTAAAAGCCAAAAAAAAGCATTTTACACATTAAAAACAAACATTCAAGAAATTCGCAAAAAAACTTTATTGTTATACGAAAAGGCAAAAATTGATAAAAAATATTTAAAAAAAATCCAAGGGATTATCCTTTCCATGGATGTACCTTCAGGACATATACGTAGTATGGAAAGTGGTTTCGAAATCTTTGATACAGGCATTCTTTCCTATAGAATCAACCAAATGAAAAAACCTGTGGGTTCTACAATTAAAGGATTCTTGTATGCTTTAGCTTTAGAGCAAAATGTCTATGATATCAATACCAAAGTAATTGATGAACCTGTTAATTTCAATGGATATCAACCAAAAAATTGGTATGCTGGTTACAAAGGAACAATTCCCTTAAAACAAGCAATTGCTGAATCTGTCAATACGGTAGCAGTCAAAACATTAAATGAAATAGGAATCGATTTTTTCTTAGACGAAGTTTGCCAATCTTTGGGTATAAGTTTTTATGATTGCATAAAAAGGTTTAAAAAAAATTTAACATTAGCTTTGGGAACTATAGAACTTACTCCTATGGAGTTGACAACTTTATATGCTGCAATTGTGAATCAGGGATACAAAATTACTCCTGTTCTAATTCTAAAGGTAGAAAATTCAGAAGGAATTGTTTATTACGAAGACACAACGGTTCAAAAAGACATTGCTATTATAAAGTCAGAAACAGCAGCCAAAACCATAGAATTATTAAAAAGTGTCTTGGAAGATGGAACCGCAAAATTTATTGGAGAAAAGCAAAAGAGAGATCCCAATTATATGCCCTATGAAGTTGCTGGAAAAACGGGAACCAACCAGTTTCCTAATGAACTCAAAGCCAAATTCAACCAAATTCAAGGCATAATCAAAGATTCTTGGTTTGTAGGATTCAATCCAGAAAATATCACAACTGTATGGATTGGAGGAGATGAAACTGTTCCCATTACATCCGAAGCAAGGGCTGTACAAATTTGGGCAGAATTTTTTTCTAATACTTTTACAGAACCATTGAATACAGAATTTCCAAAAATCAATTCCTTTAGAGAATCTTCTAATGACATTCTTTTAAACAAAGGCAATAAAGAATTTGAATAATTTATATCTTGAATGCATAAAGCACATAGGAACTAGTTAGAGAAAAATTCTTTAAATAGATTTTACTTAGCAAATGGTATCCAATAATTTTTATAAATTGAGTTCTATTCTTAAGCATCCCTTTTGCTTTTTTTAATTTCGGAATCAAACCAAAATCCACTCCATGATAATTAATAAATTTTTCAAAGTCATATCTTTTTAGAATGGGAATCAAATTCGATTTAGAATAGTAATACAAATGGCCGGGCAGAAAATAATGGTATCTTTTCCCTTGCAAAATAGCTTGTAAACCATCAAAATTTGCAGTTTGAAGGATCAAAAGTCCATTAGGATTCAAAAGTTTTGCAATTTTTTCAAAAACTTTTTCAGGATTGTTTAAATGTTCGATCACCTCTATTAAAGTAATAATGTCATATTTTTTCTTTATAGAAAAATTCAAAATATCAGAATAAAAAATTCTATTTTTTAATAAGGGATTGCGCTGTGCTTCTTTGGTTGCATACTTAGAAATATCAATACCTTCTGCATCATAACCATTCTCTAAGAAAACTTTTACAAATCCACCAAAGCTACAGCCTACATCTAAAACTTTTGCAGGAGGAGGTTTATATTTTTTTATATTTTTGATTCTTGCCTCCCAAACTTCTCTAAAATAAACTTCAAATTTTCGCTCATCAATATAAGAATAGGGAGCATTCCCTTGGTAGTATTCTTTATTATAATATGCTTCATTTTCCCTTTGTTTCTTTATATAGAGATTGCAAAAACTACACTTATAAATATCAAAAGGAGGAAAGAATCGATTGATTGTAAATACATAATTTGTAGGAACTTTACAAAAAGGGCAAACCATCAGACTTCTACAATTATAAAACTTAAATTGTCATAAGCCCCTTTGGCAAATGCCTTTTGCTTTAAATCCTTGCCTATTTCTTGTAAATTTTGGTAATGCAAAAAACTTTTTTGTATTTCTTTATCGGAAAGCATCTCCCATAAACCATCGGAACAGATTAAAAAAATATAAGGATTTTCATTTTTGTTTAGAGTAGTTATAAAAATTTTCGGTATTTTAGATTGCATGTCCCCACTAATATAAGAAGTTACAATATGTTTTTTGGAATGGGTTCTCATTTGTTCATATGTAATGTAACCCAAAGAATACAATTCTTCTACAACAGAATGATCTTTAGTTATCCGCTTTAGAATATGATTTTCGAACTGATATACTCTTGCATCTCCTACATTAAAAATCAAAAATTGTTTTTTTAAAATGATCACTCCAGAAACAACAGCTCCAAGATTTAGTGTTTCTGGATGCTCTTGAACATATTCGTTTAAAAACATTTTAGCATTTTGAAGATTGTTTTCCAAGTCTTTTTTGCTATGGATTTCTTGCTTTCTCAAATAATCCAATACCAAAAAACTAGCGAGATCTCCTTTTGTATGCCCTCCCATTCCATCAGCAACAACAAGTTTGATCTCCTCTAAAGGCATTTCTAAATAAGTTGGCAACACTAAATCTGTATTTGCAATCAATTGTCCATCTACTAAAAGAGCATCTTCGTTTACATGCCTATGCAATCCTAAATTTGTATAAAAACAGATCTTCATTTTAAACCAATTCTATAGCAGATGCTAATAATTTTTTTTAATTATGAAAAAAATTTATATTTTATTTTTTAGATAGTTAAGAATTTGTAAAACACTTTTCCATGGAATGTTTTTAATTTTGGATATAAACTTTTCTTAAAAAATACTTTCTATTCTGTTTTATCCTAAAAGTTTCCAAATTCCCCTATTCAAAGAACATAATCTTAACAAAAAATAATCTTAACATAAGTTTAGTAAATTCATCTTATTGTGCATTTTTTGATTGACAAAAATACTGAAAAGTAATTATTCTATAAGATTATGAAGAAACTTTGGCTAAAATTCCTAGTTATTGCTTTTTTGGCTTCCTTTGGTTTTTATGGTTTGAGTGCATTGGATTCTACAAAGATCTATATAGCAAATAATGACTTACAAAAAGAAGAGGGAATAGAAGTAGAAACTCAAAATGAAACAAAATCAAATGAAACAAAATCAGAAGAAAAGCAAGAAAATACAACAAAACCCATACCTGAACAAAACGCAGAAGAATGTTCCGCTACATTAAATTCTAACGAAAAAGATAGAATCCTAGAAGCTTTAGGAAGTTGTGCAGTAAAAAATAAAGAAAATGTAAAAGTTCAATCTTCTTTATTAAATTTGATCCAAAATTCTCAAGACGAAAAAATAATACAAGTTTCGTTATTATTGCTTTCGAATCAAAAAAATAAAGAAATTTCTAATACCATTCTTAACACATTCAAAGAAAACAAATATCAAAACAATAAAAAGTTAGAATACACTGCCAGTATTGTTTTATTCAGTACCTTAGATAAAGAAACTGTAGAAGAAGCTAAAAAAATATACGAATCTCAACAATCATCAGAAGATGAAATCTTAAAAAATTTAGCAGAAAATCTTGTAAAAAAGCTGAATCTCTAAATGATAAATGGAGAAAGAAAATATAGAACTAAAGAAAGAAGAATATTCAAGATACTCGCGTAATCTATTTTTAAAAGAAATTGGGGTTGCGGGACAAAAAAAACTTAAAAAAAGCAAAGTATTGGTTGTAGGAGCAGGAGGTTTGGGAGGACCTCTGCTTTACTACTTAGCTTCTTCGGGGGTAGGAAATCTCTCTTTTGTAGAATACGATATTGTAGATTTAACGAATTTACAAAGGCAAATTTTGTACGATACCCAATCTTTAGGTAAAAAAAAAAGCGAAGTAGCCTATAATAAATTGCATGCATTAAACCCCGAAATTAAAATCCAAACATATTCAGAAAAATTGAATCCTGAAAATGCTTTTAAAATTATAGAAAATGTAGATCTTGTACTGGATGGTTCTGATAATTTTTATACAAGATTTTTAATCAATGATGTTTGCTACTTTAAAAAGATTCCTTTAATTTCGGGAGGAGTACTGCAATTTTATGGACTGATTTTGGGGATTCTACCCACGGAAACTCCTTGTTATAGATGCCTAATAGAAGCTCCACCAGAAACCGAAGAAAATTGTTCCACTGTAGGAGTTCTGGCACCAGCAACTGGTATAATCGGATCCCTGATGGCAGTAGAAGCAATCAAGTATTTATTAGGCATAAAACCTAATATTATGAATTTTATCATTAGGGTGGATCTATTGAACTTAAATTTTAGAAAAACAAAACTTCCTAAAAATGAAAATTGTAAATTGTGCGGAAAAAATCCTTTATATAAAACCTTCAATCCCAACTTAGTTGATTATTGGGAAGTTTGCAGACAATCCCTATTTTCAATTTTTTAAAAAAATATCAAAAAAATAAAGTTGCTAATTCTATCATAAAAAAAAACAGGTGCAATAGTTAAACTAAATTTAGGAGGAAATTATGTTAGAATTCAAAAAAAAGGATTGGGAAGAAGATGATTTAGAAGATTACGAGGACGAAGATCTCGAAGACGAAGACTTTGAAGAAGAAGAAGAAGATTTCGAAGATGAGGATTTTGAGGACGATGAAAACTTCGAAGAAGATGACGATGATTTTGACGATGATGACGAGGATGACGATGATTTCGATGATGAGGATCTGGATGAAGACTACGAAGATTTCGATGAGGAAGACTTCGAAGAAGAAGACGACAAAGACTAAAATTAGGTCATAAAATGAATGATACCTCTTCGATTAATGTTATTTCTTTTGGGGATCCTTATTTTGATAATTTTAATCATAAGCAATCCTCAGGAAGTAACTTTTCAGATATTATTTTTGAGAAGTACCTATAGATTATACGAGATAGTGCTTTTTAGTATAATCTATGGGGCAATTCTATATATTCTTTTAAGGGGACACATTAGAGATACTGCGAAAAATAAATATATAAAAATAAAAAAATGAATACCGAAAGAAAGAGTATCTATGTTCCAATCCAAAAAGGACTATTGAAAGGAAAAAAGGTTTTTATACCTCCGCCATTAAAAGGCAAAAGAAACATTACACCTTCCTTATTAAAGGAATCCATGTTTCAATTGATAGAGAACTTTTTTGGTACTTCTTTCGATGGTTCTCGTCAGTATTTTATAACTTTTTTTGATCTATGTGCTGGTTCAGGACAAATCGGTATAGAAGCATTAAGTAGAGGCTTCTCTCAAGTCCATATCGTAGAAAAAGACAAGAATAGATTTGATTTTATTTTGAATCTTTTAAAAGGCTACCAAATAAAAAATTCTAAATTAATTTTTCACAATAAAGATTTTTTAAGATTTGCAAAAATAATTCCAAAAGAAAAAGATTCAGTTGCTTTTATCGATCCGCCATACTCCTTTTGGAAAAATAATCAATATCATCATTTAGATTTCTTTTTTAAAAAATTTTTTGAATGCCTTAAAGAAAGCCCAAATGAAAGAAAAAAAATTCTGTTTATAATCCAATCACCCATACCTTACGAATTGCCAAGTTATTTTTATCCTGACAATCCATTTCATATCCAAATGGAATTTGTTACCAAGCATTATAGAAAGCATTTTTTGAATCTCATTAAAATAAATTTGACGAAATAAGCGAAAAAAAAATTTTGTATCTGTTATGCCATTGGGTAACCGATTTGCTATTCTACTATTTGCTCTTTATTTGTTGGATGTAATTTTCCTTTTTTTATATGGTCTGCATCTGTATATAATGATCTATTTATATAAAAAAAACAAAAAAAAGTGTCTTTCCACCTCAGAAAAGCCAATCGATTTAGAAAATACGCCTTTAGAACAAATTCCAGAAGTTGCAATCCAATTGCCTATTTACAATGAATATTATGTTGTAGATAGATTATTAAATTCAATAAAAAAAATTAAGTGGCCTAAAGAAAAACTTTATATACAAATTTTAGATGATTCTACAGACGAAACGGTTCAAAAAATTGCAAGATTCACAGAAAAACTTAAAAATGAAGGTTTTAAAATAGAGCATTTCCATAGAGATAATAGGGAAGGTCACAAAGCAGGTGCCCTAAAAGAAGGGTTAAAAAAAATTAATGCAGAATTTGTGGCTATTTTTGATTCTGATTTCATACCCAATGTGGATTTTTTAGTAAAAACCATACCTCATTTTAAAGACCCCAGGATTGGAATGATACAAACTCGTTGGGGACATGTAAACAGAGATTATTCCCTTTTAACTTATTCTCAAGCTTTTGGTATCGATGGGCATTTTGTCATTGAACAAGTAGCAAGAAATGGCTCTGGACTTTGGATGAATTTCAACGGTACTGCAGGAATTTGGAGGAAACAATGCATAATCGATGCTGGAAATTGGGAATCCGATACTTTAACAGAAGACTTTGACTTATCCTACAGGGCTCAACTTGCAGGTTGGAAATTTAAATACTTAATGGATATAGAAAATCCTGCGGAATTGCCTCCAACAATCCACTCTTTTAAATCCCAACAATTTAGATGGTGCAAAGGCTCAATCCAAACAGCATTAAAACTAATACCAAAAATTATTCAATCTAAATTGCCACTAAAGATTCGATTAGAAGCTATCATTCACTTAACCAATTATTCTGTACATCCCTTAATGGTCATCAACATTTTATTCACTTTGCCCCTTGTTCTTATAGAAAAGTGGTCTTCCTTTAGTTATAAAGAGTTAACAACCGAAATTGTTTTTTTTATCGCATTTGTTTTAAGCTTATCCACTTTTGCCCCTACGATTTTTTATTTATACTCACAAAAGGAATTGAACCGAAAATGGTATAAACATATTTTTGCTATGCCATTCCTTATGATGTTAGGAACAGGAATTTCCATTTCTAATACAATAGCCTTTTTAGAAGCTATTTTTAAGAAAAGTTCTTCCTTCCAAAGAACACCAAAATTTAGAATTGAATCAAAGAGTGCAGAGCTTTACAAAAGACAGAAATATATCCAAAAGTTGGATCCTATAATTCTTTTAGAATTGATTTTTTTTATATATTGTTTAGTTACAAGCTACTATGCCTACATGAACCATAAGTATTTAATGATTTCTTTTATGCTTATTTACGCATCTGGATTTTTCTACGTTATTTTTTTATCTGTAATTCAAAATTTTATTATAAGATTTGGATACATTTTAAAAATATTTACAAAAAGAATATAATGAATAAACTATAATTTTTTTATGGAAAAAAATCCAAATCTTGGTGAATTTAGGGATACGAAAAAACAACAGAGAAAAAACGCAAGAATAAGATTAACCAACTTATTAGGTACTTTTTTCTTGGTGAGTGAAAAAAAAGAATATGAATGTCAGATTTTAGATTTAGGTACAGGTGGATTGGGTTTATCAACAAAAACATTGCTTTATCCAGGAGATAAAATCATAGTAAAATTTTGGTTAGAAGATCAGATGTTTGAATTGCCTTCTATTGTTTCTAGAGTATCTGGAAAAAATGTAGGTGTAATTTTCGAAAATATTCAGAACAAAGAGATAGAAAAAATCCAGTCGTTTATTCATAAGAATTTTTTTCATAAAAAATAATTGAATCATAAAAAGGAGATTGAAAATGGTTGGAGGTCCAAAAATTTTTTGTGCAAACTGTAGGCACTGTATTGTTCTTAGGAATTACGAAGCAGAACGAGATAAATACATCCTAAGAGTAAGATGTATAAAAAAGATGTGGTCTAAAAGATCGGGAGAAGAAAAACTTTACAAATACTTTACTGTAGCTAGAAGAATGATGAATCGATGTGAGCATTACAAAAAAATGGGAGATGATTTACCTTATACAAAAAATTTAAAAAAAGAATTACCAATAAAAGACGAGATCTATAGTGTAAAAAAACCAGTATTAAAACTAAATAAATGAATTTTCTTTTGAATTTTGGAAGACAATTAGAAATAAAAAACAATTTACTGATTCCTTCTTATTTAAAATTTAAGATTCCCTTCTTAAAAAAGAATCTAAACATCATTGGTGAATTTCCAAGAAGAGTTGAGCAATATGAAATTTTATGTAAATATAACGAATTCTGCATTTTATCGCCTATGTCTGGTATAGCCCAAAAAATAGAAAGGGAAGACTCAATAGAATTTAATATAAAAATATCCGGAAAAAATACAATTTTTAGTATCTTAGAAAAAAAGAAAGAAGCTAAATTCCAAGAAATCAAGGATATAGAGGAGTTTAAAAAATTCTTAAATTCAAACTCCTTGTTTTCTTTTGAATACCAAGATACCCTCTCTAATTTGTTTTTTAAAAAAAGAAAAGTGATTTTTTCTCTTTATGATTTCTACATACCTCATTTTTGGAACAAAGTCTTTAATGTTTATAAAAATGAATTGATGGCTCTCTCTGAATGGTTTTCTAAGACCTTTAAAGATTACAAAATTGAATACCTACCCAATATACAAAATTCAAAATTCCCTTACTCCCACAAAAGTTACAATGAATATCATTATAAGTATCTTTACAATCAACAAAAAGAAGAAAACTTTTACGTTTTCTCTCCCGCCACTTTATTTGCTTTAATAAGAGCATTTTATTACAATGAACCTTTCGTAAAAAATGTTTTGTATTTTCGCGATTATAGTTCCAATCAAGAATCAATTTTTTTTTTATATCATGGAACAGTGCTTCAAGAAGTATTTTTTTCTTATCCCTATTTACACAATTTATCCTTAGGAAATAGAATCAAAGTAAATGAGGAAAACTATTTTAACATCTTTTATGATTATTATTATTACTACAAAAAAGAAAACCAAAAAATGAATTTTTGTAGTGGTTGCTTTATTTGTAATCATTTTTGTCCAGTTAACGCAAACCCTATGTCCTTATTGGAAAATCCAAAATATTTTAAAAAAGAAATTTGTATTTTATGTGGATTATGCGAAGAACTATGCGAATCCAATTTACCTCTCTTGGAAAAAATTAGAAATGAAGTTTCTATTTAGAATACTTTACTTGGGCATTCTAAACCTAATCTTATTTTTGATATATCATCATTATCGGGAAGCACTAATTCTTTTGGCATCTTTTGGTTTGGTAATCTTTATAAAACATTTTATAATTACCAAAAAATTTGATGTACAAATTTTATTGTTTGATATAGGCTTTCTATTCTCATTTTTAATGCTATTTGTAAAAGAAAATTATTTTATTAATTTTTTGATTTTATTAGTATTATTTTTTTTTGTTGTCTGGATTCCCTATTCCCTATATTCTACCTATCCTATACATTTGTTTTTTTTTATAACCACAATTTTGTTCTTTAAACAACTGAAAGTAAACTTTCCTTTAGAAAATATCTTTCCAATTTATATTTTATTTGGTTTTCCTTATTCGTTTTTTTCTTTTACAAATTTTATATTTTCTACTTTGAGAATGCTTCTGTTAGTATGCTTAAATTTATTTATTGCAATTCCAGATTTTATAAATTTTATAAGTATTATGTATGGTTTTTATATGTATTTATTTTTATTTCCTTTTCAGATTATAAAATTAAAAAAGTCTGAATTTCTTTTAAAAATCTTACAAATTATTTTAGAAAGTTTTACTATGGGAATTCTTCTTTATTTTTTCTATAAAGCCTTAATCGAATACTTATGGATTTTAGTTTTTTCTATTTTAATTTTTTTTGAAATTGTCTTTCTTTTTATAAAAAAGAAATTGTTTAATCATTAAAAGAAAATTATCAGGTTATATGAAATTTTATGAACTCATCAAAGAAAATAATATTTTTTATTACGAAACACTTCCCACCAAAGATAAATTTGAATTTTTAAAAATTATATTGGAAAAAACTCTTCAGGATACAAGCGCAAAAAACAAGTTCGATATTATCTGGAAATCACTATTAGAACGAGAACAAGCTATGTCCACAGGAATTGGGGGAGGACTTGCAATACCCCATTGTACGACAGAACATGTAAAAGAAATCATCAGCTCTTTAACACTTCTTAAAGAAGATTTAGATTTTCAATCTTTAGATACAACACCCGTAAGAATTATTGTTTTATTAATCATATCCAGAAACAATTTTGATTCGCACATAAAAGCATTAGCAAGTGTTGCAAAAACATTTCAAAATCAAGAAATTAAAAAAAAAATATTGAATGCAAATTCTCCACAAGAAATTTATCAAATTATTAAGGGTACTTAATCTTTAAATTTAAAAATTTATAAAAAAGCGAATAGACAAAGATTTATAGGGGCTATTTTGAATATCTAAATCAATTCCCTTATAAAAAAAATAAGAAGATAGCACTAAAGAAAAAATACTCAAACCACCATACATTTGGGCTTGCCTATGCCAAAAAAGGGATTTTTTCCTTGCAGTTTCTAAAATCCAAAACTGTTCGGGGTTGATTTCAAATGGATTTAAAAAAAAAGTAGGAAGAAGATTCGAACGGACTGAACTCAGTGCTTTTTCTTTCTGTACGTTTGCATAAGTCCATCCTCCTACAAAAATTAAAGATTGAACAGCAAAACCAAAAGAAATATCATAGTAAGTCCAATTGGCAACAAAAGTCTTCACTTCTTTTTGATTTTCTGAGACCAAATTCAAATGTATTTTATTCTGGAAATTTTTTGTTAAATCTAAAATTAAAAATTGATCCTGATAGTTTTTTTTTGATATTCGTAAGCGGTAGATTTTCTTTGAAATTGCAATTTCTTTTGGGGTTTGTCCTAAAAAAGCATCATCTAAGAAAATATCACAATTGTCCGGATTGGAAGTAATATGAATAGTTATAGAATCTTGTAAAGGACAATCAAAATGTATGACTTTATCCAAAAGTTCTTTCGTATTATAGGTATTTTTACAATTTTCTTTATAAATTTCTATGATAAAATTTCCTTTGGGTAGAAAAATTTCAGAAACATTCTTTCCATAAGAAATCCCATTTACATAAACTTGGTACTCTTCTTTTGCATTTATACGATAATAAAGCTCATTGATTTTAAAAAATTCCTTTTGAATTTTTTGTGAAACTTCTTGAATTTTTTTCAAATTTTCTATATCATAAGGATTCTCTTTCCCCAACCAAAAAACTATAGAAAAATTACGAGTTTTATTTAATAGATTTTCATAAAAAATTTCTATATGTAATTCTTTTTCTTTTACAATTATGACTCCAGATAATACTGCCTGAAAATTTTTCGATATACCATAATTGATAATCTTTTCAATATATTTTTTTTTTATACTTTCTAATTCTCGCAAATTTGTAGTATCCGAAATTTTCGATTCTATCTCAGAAAGCTTTCCCATAAGTTCAATTCTTGCTAAACTTAAAGCTTCGCATAAATTTTGTTTTCCATAAACAAAATTTGTATCAACGAGAATCAAGGGGGGTTCTTGAATAAAAAATTTTTCTTTTAAGTTAGAAAAAATCATTTTAGAAATTCCTTCTGAAAGATAATCCTTTTCGCTTTCTTGATATTCTTTTTGGTTAGAATATACTACCAAAAAAGGAATCAAAGAAATTCTAAAATAGAAATCACAAAACTGGTTTTGAGCATACAAAAAAATAGGAAATATAAATATGAACAAAAACTTAATCATTTTAAACATTTTTGATTTTATAATTTTCTAATTTTAACGAAACCACTTTAGAAACTCCCGACTCTTCTTGGGTGATTCCAAAAATAACATTTGCTTCTGAAATAGTTAATTTGTTATGGGTAATTACTAAAAATTGAGAGCGATGGGAAAAACCAGATAACATTTTCAAAAACTTTTTTACATTGGAATCATCTAAGGGAGCATCAATTTCGTCCAAAAGACAAAAAGGGGATGGTTTAACTAAATAAATAGCAAACATCAAAGCAATAGCCGTAAGATTTTGTTCACCTCCCGAAAGTAAAGATAAAGTAGTGTTTTTTTTACCCGGCGGTTGCGCAAAAATTTGAATTCCACTCTCTAAAGGATTCGAAGGGTCAGTTAAACTAATCTGGGCATTCCCTCCACCGAAAAGGGTTTTAAATACATTTTCGAAATTGATTTGAATCTGTTTAAAAGTATTTATAAATGTAATTATAGATTCTTCGTTGATTTTATTTATAATTTCTTTTATATTCTTCTCTGAATTTTCTATATCTTCTTTTTGCTTTAGGATTTCTTCATAAGATTTTTTAGAAAATTCATATTGTTCGATAGCAAGAGCATTAAATTGTCCTAATGCTAAAATTTCGTTTTTGATCCTTTGGTATTCATCCACTTCTTTCTGATAATTTAGTTTAAGATGCTCACATTGATGGATCAACTCAGAAGGGCTAATTTGATAATCATTGTATAATTCTTCTTCTAAATTTAGGAGTGCTACTTTTGTATTTTCTTCCATTCTTTCATAATTTGTGATTTCTGGTAATAATTTTTCAATTTTTTCTCTTTCTTTTTGGGCATTTCTTTTTAATTCTAAGATTTTATTTTTTAATTCACTTGTATTTTTTTTTAAATTTTTTATTCTATTCTCCGATTCTTTAATTTTTTGGATCAACTGATAGATTTCATCTTCTAAGCGTTTTTTATAATCACTAAAATAAGTTAATTGATGACGATAGGTTTCTTCTTCTTCTTTTAAAAATTTTAACCTTTCTTTACTCTCTCCTATTTGGGTTTGGATTCCATCTCTAACTTCTACTGAGGTAGTTTTTCTAACTTCGTAATCTCTTTGTAGAATTTCAAATTGGACTTTATCTTGCTTAAATTTTTCTAATTCTTTTTCTTTTGAAATTTTTTGATTTTGCAACTCTTTGATTGTATTTTGATATTCTTTCTTTTTTTCGACAATTTCTATCATCTTTTTATCGATTTCTTCTTTTCGAGAAAAGATCCCCATTTCTCCAAAAAAGATTTCTCTAAATTCAATATCAATATCAAAATATTCTCTAATACTTTTCTGTAATTCTTCAAAAGATAAAGAATTTATAAAATCCAAATAAGTCTCATTAGTAAAAGAACCATCATAATATAAATTTTTATAATTTTGAATTTTTTCATTTATGAATTGTAGGTTTTCTTCTATGAGTATTTTTAGTTTTTTTTTCTTTTCTTCTCCATATTTAAGTTCGAGTTGTTTTTGCTCTAATTTTGATAAAAAATCTTCTGTTATTTTTTTTAGTTTTTCCAATTCTTGATTGGACTCTTGTTCTAAAATTTCTATTTTATTAAAATTATTTTCAATTTCTGAATTGATTTGTAGAATGCTTTCTTCTACAGAAGATATCTTATTTGTTATATCTTGTATTTTTTGCTTTAGAATTTCCAATTCGTTGCCTAAATCCAATTCTATTTGTAAAGATTCTTGGTATTTTTTTTCTATTTCTTTTAGATACTTGGCTTCGTTTTTCATTCTTTTTGAAATTTGTTCTAATTTTACTTTTACAGTATTTTGTTCTAATTGGATTCTTTCAATTTCTTCTTTTTTTATGTTCATTTGACTTTGTAATTGATGGTACTCAATTTCGATATTTTGCATTAATTCAATTTCTTTTTGGTTTTGTTTTTCGATCTCCTCCATTTGCAGCTCACAAGAATTAATATTCTGAAAGATTTGATTTTTTTTTGAAAGTTTTTCTTTTAATTGTAACGAGGTTTCTTTTTCTTTTTCTTTTAGTTCAATATACTTTAAATAGCGTATATGTTTGTCATGACGAGATAAATGTTCTTTTAAAATTAAGTATTGTTTTGTTTTTCTTGCTTGCTTTTCTAATTGATTGATTTCTTTTTCTTTTTCTTTTAAAATATCATTCAATCTTAAAAGATTTTGTTTGGTGTCCTGTAGTCTTTTTAATGTATCTTCTTTTTCCAATTTATATCGGGAGATGCCAGCAGCTTCATCAAATATATATCTTCTTTCTTCTGGAGAAGATTTTAATATTTCGGACATTTTACCTTGTTCCATTACAGAATATGCTGTCTTTCCTATCCCAGTATCCATTAGTATTTTATCTATTTCCTTTTTTGTTGTTTTCTTTCCATTTAAAAAGAATTCGCTGGAGCTATTTAAGTATACTCTTCGTGATAAGACAACTTCATCTAAATCCAAAGGTAAAGTTCTGTCTTTATTATCGAAATAAATTTCTACTTCTGCCATACCAGCTGGCTTTCTTGTTTCTGATCCCAAAAAGATTACATCTTCTATATTTCTTCCTCGCAGAGCTTTGGTTGACTTCTCCCCCAAAACCCAACGTATAGCATCCACGATATTTGATTTTCCAGAACCATTGGGTCCTACGATGGCTGTAATCCCACTTTTGAATTCTAAAATTGTCTCATCAGCAAAAGATTTAAATCCTACAAGTCTTATTTTCTTTACGAACATCACAAATTTTAAAATTAAGGAACGAAATAATGAATATAAAAAAAATTATCTTTTGGAAAATTGTGTACTTCTTCTTGCTTTATGTTTTCCGTATTTTTTTCTTTCTACCATTCTTGGATCTCTTGTTAATAATCCATTCTTTTTTAGAATGGGGCGAAAGTCTGGAAATTTAGCAATAATGCCTCTTGCTATACCTAGGCGAATAGCGCCTGCTTGGCCATCAATTCCACCACCTTTTACTTTAGCAATTACATCAATTTTGTTTAATAAATCGATAATTTCTAATGCTTCTATTGCATGTTTTCTCAAACGAATCAAAGGAAAATATTCATCCAATGACTTATTATTTATGGTAATTTTTCCATTGCCTTCCTTTAAAATCACTCTAGCAACACTTGTTTTTCTTCTACCTACAAAAATGGTTTTTTCTTTAATTTTTCCTTCTTCCATAACAACCTACATTATATAGTTTTTTTATAATTGATTTTTACTTCCACTGGTTTTTGTGCAATATGAGGATGTTCTGAACCCGTATAAACTTTTAAATGTTTTAGCAATTTTCTCCCTCTCCTACCATCTGGCAACATTCTTTTAACTGCTTTTTCTATCACTGTGGTGGGATCTTTTTTTAATTTCTCTTCTAAAGTAGATTGTTTTAAACCACCAGGATATCCACTATAACTATAATAAGTTTTTTCTTTTAATTTGTTTCCCGTAACCTTAATTTTTTCTGCATTGATCACAACTATATAATCCCCCAATTCTTGGTGAGGCGAATAATCTCTTCTATGCTTTCCTTGTAATCTATGAACAATAAATGCTGCTAGTCTACCTAAGATTTGATTTTCTGCATTGATCAATATCCATTGGTTTTTAATTTCTTGATCCTTCACAAACTTTGTTTTTTGGTTGGATAACAAATGACTACTCATAGTTTTACCTATGACCACAAATTATAAACCTTTTAGATAAGCAATTTTTTTTTGAATTTCTAACCTCTTTTGCTTTAAGGATTGGATATCTTTTTGTAAACCCAAAACCACCATATACAAATCTTTCTTTTCCTTATCAGGTATGGAAACATTTTTACTATTGAATAAAGAATCGATTTTATCTAAAATCTCTTCTTGCTCTTTTTGCAGCTTTTTTAATTCTTGAATCAATTTTTGTATTTCTTTTAAAAGAAAATTTGATTTTTCTATATATCGTTCAATTTCAGAAATGGTAGTGTTTTGTAATAACTTTTGTTCTTTTAAAATTTGTTGTAATTTCTTTCTTTCTTCTTTCTTTCTTGTAAGTTGTTTGGTTAATTGTTCTTTTTCTTTTTCTAACTGTTTAAGATTTTTAATCAACTTCTGAACTTTGTTAATGATATTTAAATCTTTTAGATTTTTTTTATTTTCTGAATCCATACATTTAAAATTTTTTAAGTTTGATTGCTAAACTATCAAAAATTTGCTCTAAAGGCACTTTTTCTATGATTACCTTATAAACCGCTGTTGCAATAGGGAATTTTTCAAATTCAAGATTGATTAATTTTGGTAAAATACTAATTCCAAAAATTCCAGAACTCATCCTATTGGGATCTGCATTTCCAAATACAAAATCATAACCCCATTGCCTATCTTTTGAATCTTTACCAAAACAAGCTAACATTAAATCAGAAAGCCCTGACAAACCATGGAAAGTTTCTTCTTGACCACCCAATTCTTTTCCAATTGCAACCATTTCTCTAAAAAAACGATTGGATAAGTGAAATAAAGTATTATCAGAATTTCCTCCATAAAATTTGCTAAAATATCCATCTATAAGACCGGTAGCCAATGCATAGATGTTTTTTAAGGCACTACCTAATTGAACCCCACGAATATCATTTTTTACAATAGCAGGTCTTACATAAATATACATATTGCTAAACAATTGAACAAAATAATCAATTTTATCTACTTGGGAATAAGCTGCAATTTCGTAGCCCGTAATTTTTCTCTCCATCACTTGCTGAGGATAATTCGCTCCAGAAAGTACAAAAATTCGATTGGGATCTATATTGTATCGGAAAATCAATTCATCCGTAATTAAACCTGTTTTAGAATTGGTAAATCCTTTTGCCACATTGATTATAGGAACAGAAGTTGAAAGAATAGATTCTTGTAAAAGAGAATAATATTTTTCTAATTCCCAGGGTCTGACTGATTGTATAATCAATGTAGCCTTTTGGATTTCTCTGGGATCAGTTGTATATTCAATATTTGGTGGCAATTTAAAAAAAGGATAATGATCTTGATCCAAATTGGATAAATTAAAACTTTGTTTTTTTTCTTCGTCCAATATGAAAATTTTAATTGTTGTATCTTTGTTAGCGAGAATACATCCCATTGCAGCTGAATATGGGGAATGACCTATAATGATTACTTTTTCTTTTGGTTCTTTTGGAATAGGAATCAAAATATTTTCGTTTTGATCCAATGCTTTATATAAATTTCTGTAAAATCCATGTCGATGTTTATGAAGATTTTTACCAACTAAATAAGCCAATGAATCAATTACATATTGCTTTTTATCAGGGACATGTTCAGGTATTTCTAAGCGATCTACATATTCAGGTATCTCTTTCATTAAATTTTGGGACAAACGCCCCACTAAGACGGGCTTTCCTAAAACAAATCTACCCTTAGCTGCGTTAAATAAAAAAGTGGAAGTAGGAAGAATTTCATCACTTCCTTCTATAGATACAGGAATTACAATGCGATTTATAACATAATGATATACAGCATCCACAAAAGACATCAGCTGACCTGTTCTGCTTCTAGTTCCTTCGGGGAAAATAGCTATGATTTTGCCTTGTTTTTGCAGTTGCTGAGATTGCCGAAAAGCTCTCATATTGATCCTTGTCATCACATCTGCCAAGCTAGGATTTTGAGACATATCTTTTTTGGAACAAACCAAAAGGGTATCGAACATATATAAGCCTAACCTTGCAAAATCTTCTGTAAATGCCAATCTGCCTGCAATAAAAACCAATCGATCTGCTATTTCCCTAGCAATACCTCCTTCTTTATATAGCATTAAATAAATTGCTGGAGCATCCAGATGACTTAAATGGTTTGAAATTAAAGTCACTGGAAATTTTTCTGTCAAGGGGAGAATGTATTGTAAATTCTCTTTACCTTCAAAAGTAAAATTTTGTAACAAAGGTTTTAAAAATTCTACAACAAAATCCCTAATTTTCGGATTCTGCTGTGTATACACTCCAACTTCTTCTAATTTAGAAGGATCCTCAAAAGTTTTCATTACATCTGGTAAAGGAACTTCCGATGATAATTTGATAAATTTGAATAACAATTCTTTTGCTTTATCTTCTGGAACTCCATATTCTTTAAAACCTTGAATATTTTTAAAAAATTCCTTCTGCCAAGGTGCATGAGTATCTCCCAGCTTGGTATCTTGAATCATACCATCCGATAATTTTTGGTCCATAGCAATCCCCCACAAATTGTAATGTAAACGAAACAAGATTTGCTTATTTTGTAAATAAAAAAAATGAACCATTCAAGTTTTAAAGAATTTAAGAAAATTTAACTTTAGCAGTGCATAGAAACAAAAAAAAAATTGAAATTTAGGGCTTTACCAAGAAAATATTCATAGAATGAAAAAGAAAAATCAAACCTATAAAAAAAAGAAAGTTGAGGCAAATCCAGAAGTTTCTAGGTACTTAGAAATTTCAATTCCAGAAAATAAAGAGAATCTTTGGATTCAAATTCTTGATAAAACAAAAGCAATTTTAAAAAAAATTCATACGAAAGGAAAGAAAAAGATTACTATAATGCTAATCCCTCATTCAGAAAGCAGTATTATAAATCTACATCTAAATTTTTATATTCTCGGGTTCGGATTTATTTTTATTTTATTTCTAACCCTTATTTCTACTTTTATTATCATCAATAGGAATTCCCAAAATCTTCAATACTACCATTTGGGCGTTACCACAAGTAATTTTCCTCAACAAGCTTCCAAATTAGCAGAAGAAATCATCCCAATGCACCAAACCATACTTGAATTTGCCGAAACAATAACTCGGATTCATAACAACTTGAGAATTGCATCTGAAAATGGAAAAGGTGGTATAGTTAACGAATATACCTTTACCCAAGTAGAAAATTTAAATACTCTTATTGAACAATGTAAAGAAAAGAAAAATGAATGTGATCAATCTACGATTGAAAAAATTTTAAAAATTTCTTTAAATATTTCTGAGTTGGATAATGTGATACTCAGTGATTCTAACAAAAAAATCGAAGAAATTTTAAGTGAAATCAAATCAGAAAATAAAAAAGCATTTTTTTCTATAATACCTTCGGGATTTCCAGTTAAAGGTTTTATAAAAAATAATTATAAAACAAAGGTCATTTTGGAGCGAGGCAACAATTATCCCCTTAGAGGTGTAGAAATTCTAACCTTACCCAATTCTCCAGTAAAGGCAACCGCAAATGGAAAAGTAGTAGAAATTAATTATCATCCTACTTTTGGTCTCTATATTTGGATAGAACATATATCAGGAATCCAAACATTTTACGCACACTTAGGAGAGGTAGAAGTTAATTTACATCAAGAAGTAAAAAGAGGAGATATTATAGGATACACAGGTAGAACAGGCAATATAAATAACAATATACTTTACTACGAAGTTCATATTGGAACTTTGGCTTTTAACCCTCATATTTTAATGAATGATATACAATCTTTATGGCTGAATCTTTAGAAACACTACCTATCAATTCCCTGATTGGAGAAGGCTCGGAATTCAGAGGAGAATTTAAAATTAAAGATTTATTGCGAATTGATGGCTATTTTAAAGGGACGATACAAACCGAAGGAAAAATTTTAATCAGTAAAACTGGAAAAGTAGAATCTGATTTGCGAGCTGGTATTGTAGTAGTAGGAGGAGAAATTATCGGAAATATTTTAGCAAAAAAAAGAGTAGTACTACTTTCTACAAGCAAAGTAAAAGGCGATATCATATCCCCTTCTTTGATCTTAGAAGAAGGTTGCCAATTCGAAGGTAGATGTACAATCAATAAGGAACCTTTATAAAGAAGATGGATCAGAAAAAAAAATTAACAGAAAAAGAAAAAATTTTGATTATCAAAAAAGGTATAGAAGCCTTTAAACAAAAAGACTTAAAATTGGCAAAAGAATGTTTTTTATTAGCCAACTATAAAGAAGGTTTAATTCAATTAGGTGACTACTATATGTACGAAAAAAGATTGCCTCTATTAGCCTATGGTTATTATAAAAAAGCAGGATTTAAAGAAAAAATCGAAGATTTACATAGAAGAATGATTTTAGCATTAAGTAAGTGGATTGGAGAAGATAAAATTAAACCTGAATCTCTCAAAAAATTTAAGGAGCAAGTAAAGAATGAATTTATCCAAGTTAAAGTAGATCCCAAACTTTTAGAAACTGCAAAAGAAATCATTAAGAAATATGAATCCTCCAAATAAGGATTTGAATACCTATGGGCTTTCTACTTTTGTCTTTAAAAAAAATGGTATAATGTCTAAAATATTAGAAACAGTAGAAATTTATGCTTCTTTACAAAATCCTATTCTACTTACAGGAGAAACAGGAACTGGAAAAGAATATATTGTAAAAATCATCCATGCTCTTTCGAAGAGACCAGGGAAATTGATTCGTGTAAACCTTTCTGCAATCCCTAAGGAACTAATAGAAAACGAATTGTTTGGTCATATAAAAGGTGCATTTACAGGAGCAGATACAACAACAGAAGGATTCATCGAAAAAGCTTCTAATGGTAGTTTGTTTTTAGATGAAATCGGAGAAATCCCTTTAGAGCATCAAGTAAAAATCCTAAGAGTTGTTCAAGAAAATGAATTTGAAAAATTGGGTTCTAATAAAACAATACAATCATCGGCAAGATTTATTTTTGCTACATCCAAAAATTTAGAAGAAGAAGTTAACAAAAAGAATTTTAGAGCAGACTTATTTTATAGAATTTCCACATTTCATATCCATTTACCACCACTAAGAGAACGAAAAGAAGACATACCTTTACTGATAGATCACTTTTTATGGATTACAAATCAAAAATACAATAAAAAAATTAAAATTCAAGAAGAGGCATATAATAAATTATTAGAATACAATTGGCCGGGTAACATTCGAGAACTAGAAAATACAATTCATAGATTGGTAATTGGTTTACCAGAAAATAAAAAAGAAATAACCATCCAAGATTTACCTGAAAAAATTATATACAATAACAATATTGATCTCAAAATCCAAGAACTCGAAATTAAGAAAAGAGAAGTTTTACAACTAGAAAAAGAAGTATTCAAAGAGGTAGTTCAATTTTATAAAGGAAACCTTTATAAAGCTGCTAAAAAATTAAAAATTTCTAGAGGGTCGATTCAATATAAATTAAAGAAATACAACCTAAAATGAAGATACCTTCTGGATTAAACGAAAAAATTATAAAATTATTTAGAAATGGATGGATTTCCAGAAAACACTTAAGGATTCTGGAAAAGGAAATCGAATCTATAAAAAATATATCCGAAAAAGATTTTTTAGAATATTTAATCGAGAAAGGATGGATTGACGAAACTGACAAAAAAGAAATTCAAAACCTTTTAAAAACAGCAATCCTTCCCAATGATTTTCATTTGATCCCCGGTTCTTTAAATCCACAAATGGAAGAGGTATACAAAGTTGCAAGAAAGATGGCAGAAGTAGATACAACCCTGTTATTGTTAGGAGAATCTGGTGTAGGGAAATCTCGATTGGCAAGGATGATCCATCAAAGAAGCCCAAGAAAAAACTATCCTTTTGTAACTGTATCTTGTGGAAGTATTCCAGAAAACTTATTAGAATCTGAATTATTTGGTGTAGAAAAAGGAGCCTATACTGGAGCACACAAAAGTAGAGAAGGTAAATTCAAATTGGCAGATAAAGGTACAATATTTTTAGACGAAATAGCAGAATTGCCTCTCAATCTTCAGGTAAAGCTCTTAAGGGTTTTACAAGAAAAAACGATTGAACCCTTAGGAAGCGCAGAAGAAATCAAAATTGATGTTAGAGTGATTGCCGCAACAAACAAAAATTTAGAAGAATTAGTAAATCAAAAACTTTTTCGGGAAGACTTATACTATAGACTCAATGTGGTACCTCTATACATTTTACCTCTTAGAGAAAGAAAAGAAGATATAGAAAATTTAACCAATTATTTTATAGAATTTTTCGGAAAAAAATATAATAAAAAAATCGTAATACAGGATCCCCTATTATGGAAAATGATTAAAGAATATGATTGGCCTGGAAATATTCGTGAATTAGAAAATACAATTGAAAGATTGGTTGTCTTATCCGATGGAAATCTTTTAGTAGAAAATTTACCAGAAAAAATTTTAAGACATTTTGATAAAAACATTTTATTTAAATCTGAGAAAACCTTTCCACAAAACACTAAAGCTACTTTCCCTTCCTTAGAACAGGTAGAAAAAGACCATATTAACAGAACTTTGATTTTAGCAAATGGACGAATCCAAGAAGCATCAGACTTACTAGGAATCCATAGAAATACATTAAGATTAAAAATAAAAAAATACAAACTAGAAAATTTCTTAAGAGAAATTTAAAAATCATCCGATTAGAAGAATAAAAAAATGGAGATTGGATATGTTATTAATGAAAAATATCGAAATTATGTGGGATCACTATTGTGAAAAAAAATTTCAAGAAGTTCTTACCCACTTGGAACAGGAACAAAATTACAATTCCGACGAAAATTTAAAAGAAATTTACTACCTATCCCTTATGGAATACAAAAAAGACAAAAAAGATTTTAAAAAAATAGAAACGAAAGGAATCTTTAAAGAATTGCTATCTGCTATGATAGATTATTATAAGAATGATCATTTATCTGCATCAAAAAAACTTTTTTCTTGGATTTTAGGAAAAAAAATATATACCGATTGGATTATCCAAAGATTCTATCAATCTGCAAAAATAGCAAACCAGTTTGATTTAATTATCCAATTATCTCTAGATCTTCTAAGAAAAGAAATCAAAGTAGAATATGTTCATAATTTATTTAATGCTTACTATAATCTTAAAGAATACGAAAAGTCTTATAAAGTATTCGAAACTTACAGAGAATCTTTTAGCAACGAAGACTTGGGTTATGTTGGTTTGGTTTTGATAAAGCTCAAAAAATACAAAGAAGCTGAAAGAATCCTATTGTACGCATACAAGCAAATTACTGGGAAAGAATACCAAATTCATTACGAGGAATACGAAAAACTATACAAAAATAAATATCTTGTACTAAAAGAAAAATACAATCAAAACAAAATAAAAGATAACAAAGAATTATATGAATTTGGTCTATCTTGCCTTTTTGCCAATGATTATTCCAACGCTCTCTTTATATTTTCCAAAATCAAAAAGGAAATAGAAAAAGCAGCATAACCTATAAATAATTTTTTAGCTCTTTAATTGAGTGAATTCTAAGCAGAGCTCCCTCTCTTTCTTGGGAGGAACCATGCCCGTATTCTGCTGCTATAAAATGAATTTGATTCTCGAATGCAGCAACTCTGTCCGATTTCCTGTCTCCAATAAGAACACAAAATTCAGATTCCAATCGATACCGTTCGATTACATCTTTTACAAGCTGAACTTTATTAAAAATATTTTTATTATCAATACAGGGAATCTCCAAAAAATAATCGTAAATCCGATTCACCTTTAAAATAGCTTCCACATAAGCTTTTCTACCATTTGATGCTGAAAAAATTTTATAATTTTTATTATATAAATATTTTAAAGTTTCTTCTACACCCTCATAATGGATTCCTTCTCCTTTGTAGATCCTATTTACAAGTTCCAACAATATATTTTGACTAATTTCTTCTCTTTCTTCTTCGGAAAGATAAGGTAACAAATGATTAAAAATTTCCTTAACAGGTAACCCAATATAAGGAAGTATTTCTGAAAGAGTGGGTAGCTTTTGGTTTATATTTTTTTTCTCAAAGAATTTTGCAATGGTTTCTTGATAAACAACTTCTAACATTTCTTCGCTGGAAAACAAAGTTCCATCAACATCAAAAAAAATATACTTAATATTTTTTAAGATTTGTTCTTTTGAGTTCACAATTTTACTCCAATCCAAAAGATTCGATAAACTGCTCAATAATTTCAATATGTTCTTGTTCGGGATTCATAACTCCATCACCGTAATCATAAAGGTGTTCATCAAATATATGAAAGTCAAATAATTTTAGCTCAAATTCTGGTAAAGAGATGATTAAATTTTCTGTATGTATATCCAAAATCAATTTTTCTTCTTTTGCTAATTTTTTAGTAAAGAAAATCAATCTTCTTAAATCTTCTTTGATTTTAACCAAAATTTTTTTCTTAACATTTCCATAAATCCCTACATCAAACTTAAATTCAAAAGAAGAAGGAAGTAAATAATTTAAGATCCCTTTTCTCTTAATTCTTTTACCTGATTTTATAAATTGTTTTAAATGTTTACCCGTCAAAATTACTTGAACATCCATAGGCCTTATACTTTTTACATATTGTTCCATAAAAGGAAGTTTTCTATACTGAACTCCCATAAAAAATCTTGTAGGTATAACCAGATCAGGTAGATATTCCTTTACTATAATATAGTGATATCGTTCTAATCCCAATCGTAAGAATTTTAACCACAATTTTTCTTTCTGAGATCTACGAAAATTTTTGGACAAGTATTCATATAAGGAAATTTCTTCTTTTGTTAAGAATTTTTCTGGGTCTTTTCGGACCTGAGTAAATAAACTACCATAAATAGGATCTGACAACAAAATATTTTTAGAGATTTTTATAACCATTTTCCAAGGTAGCGCATATACAAACTTATAATTTCCCCTCCCTAAATAAGTGTTTTCAGAAATAGGCATATATTCGTCTAAGAATTCTCTACCATAACGGTAATTGATTCGAAAAGCATGGTTTACAGGAAAAATTTTATTGTAAGTTTTTCGAAAAATATTGGATTGTCGCAACTGCAAATCTATAGGAATTTCTTCGAAAGAAGGAGCCAAGGTCTCTTTTGCTTTATTTAATGCTTTTTCTATCCAATCTTCGCTTAAACTTTCAATTAGATTTTGTATAATATCTTTAGAAAATTCTGTTTTAGCTTCGAATTTCTTTTTTGCGGTTTTAATTCTTTTAATTGTTTGAATGAAAATATCTTTAAATTTCACAATTTCAATTTTTTTTTATGAAAAATAAAATAAAGAGTTTTTAAAATTAGCAAATCTAAAAAAAATACAAAAATTAAGATATAGATAAAAGAAAGATGGGAAAGTTTCTTCTCAAAAGATTTTATTTAAAATTAATTTTTTCTAAAGTTCTGTCAAAAAATAAAAAAACTTGATTCTTATTCCAATCAATAAATCATGACAAAAAAGGTTTCTTTATGGAAAACAAAGATTTGGACCCATTCATTCGAGAAAAAAGAAAATATCCTAGACTTGATTTGATTTTTGATATTCAATACGAATTGCTAAAAGATATTTCAGAAGAAGAAGTAAAATCTTACGAAGGTAAAGGTAAAGACATAAGTTTGGGTGGTATGAGTTTTGAGTGTAAAGGAATAAAGAAGATCCAGGAAGGAGATATAATATTTATCAAGTTATCTTTACAAGAATTGGAGGGAAATCTAAATGCTATGGGTAGAATTGTTCGTATATGGGAAGAAAACAATAAAACCTTTTGTGCAGTAAAAATTACAACAATGGATCCAGTAGATTACGAAATTTTGAATAATATCATTCGAGAAAACCTAAACCAAAATTTATCATAATTTTCTAAGAGAGGGAGGAATATAATACTTCATTTTTGCTGGAATCTGGATAATTTTCCTTTCTTCTAAAATATAAGCACTAAGAAATCTACCATAAACACAGCCTGAATCTAAGCCAATGGTATTGTTTCGAATGGTTAACCCTTTTCTTGCCCAATGACCATAAAGAATCAATTTTTCTCCCTTATAGAATTCAAACCAAGGTATACCCGAATCAGAAGATAGAAAACTGTCATTGATTGTCCTTATAGAAACCAATACTTCTGGTTGAGTAAGTTCTAAAGGAGTATTAGGAAGAATGCCCGCATGTACTGCAACAAAATTTTTATCTTCTATCCAGTAAGGTCTATTCTGTATCCAGTTATGCAATTCTTCTCCTATTTGTGAATAAAACTCTTGATAAATTTTTTCTTCTTTATAATTTTTTAAATATTCATATTCGTGGTTACCCATCAAGCAATCCCATTGATTTTCGTAAACAAACTTTACTACTGCAGCTGGATCAGGTCCACGGTTGATTAGATCTCCCAAAAAAACGACTCTATCCTCCTTTTTGGGTCTTAAGGTATCTATCATTTTTTTTAACTCATGTATGCAACCGTGAACATCACCAATAAAAATTGTTCTCATAATTCACAATTAAACAAAAACAAAGAATTTAACTATAAAACTTCTTTAAGAAACACTTGATAAAACTTTTTCGTTGCACCAGTTTGAGCTTTTATATACTTTTTGATTTCTTCTCTCTTAGAATTTAGCAATTGTGTATTTCCATATAAATCAATAATTTTTTCTACAATCTCTTTTCCAGAAGAACAACTGAATAACAATTCTTTTGAACTAAGTTGAACTGCTATGGGACTAGAATCAATTCTGGGTCCCGTAAAAGGAATACTTCCACAAAAAGCTGGTTCTGCTGTATTATGAACTCTATGATGAAATCCACCACCCACATAACAGATTTTGGAATAAAAATAAGCATAAGCTAAAAAACCCAATTGATCCACAATAATAATGGGAAATTTTTTATAGTCTTCAAAAAAATTTTTATCAGAAAAAAGCAAAAATTTTAAATGATGCTGGTGCAATTTCTGTTGTAGTTCTTTGAATCGATTTGCCTCTACTTTGTGAGGGAAAATCAAAATCTTGACTTCTGGAAATTTTTTTATAAATAAATTCAAGTAGGGAAGAATTTCTTTTTCACAAGTTCTATAGGTAGAACCTAAAATCAAAATTTCTTTAAGCAATTTAAGCTTTTTTTGCACTGAATTTTCGATTGCAATGTGTTTCAATTTATATTGAATATAATCATAACGACTATCTCCTGTTATCTGTATGGATTTAGAATGCAAAACTTTTGTAAAATTTTTATAATTTTCTTCGTCCACCAACCCTATGCCATCAAAATTATTGTACAAAAATCGAAATAAAAATGGAATTTTAATTTTGTAAGAATTCTTGGAAATGGCACCAGAACACAAAAATGTTTTGCATCCTTTTTTCCTTAAATTTTTTAACAAATTAGGAAATACATCCCAAGTAAAAGTTATAAAAGCTAAAAAATCTAAGTTTTTCAAATTCCATTGCCACCAAAGATCTAAAGGCAAATAAGCACTACCTTCCGATGGGATCTTATCCAAACTTTTTATACTAAGACTATAAACTGTGATCAAAATCACTATATCGGGATGTTTTTTTTTTATGAATTGATTCAACGCTAAGGCCTGCTCTAATTCACCAGCAGAAGAAGCATGCAACCAAATTTTTTTTTCCCCTTTATTTAGGTTCAAAAACTCTTGAATTCTTCTTTTCCCCTCTTCTCTGGATTGATGAAACCTTTTGATTTCTGGATGGAACATCAAAAAGATTTTATAAAATCCAAAAAGAATAAAATATACCAAATTGTATAAGAACTCTACCATGATATCCAATATTTTTTAAGATTGCATTTGTAAAAGAAGGATTTTTTTATAAATTATGATTTTAATTTTTGATTTGATGGATACTTTAATTGAAGATCCTTTTTTTTCTAATTTTTATAATCACCTAAACCAACACCAGAAGAAGAATTGGTTATTCAATACGAATTACGAAGCTTATAAACTATTCGAAGAAGGAAAAATCTTGGAATATGAATATTTTAGAAATTCTTATAAACTAAACCCTAAAGAATTGAATTTGCTTCCACCTCAAAAAATAAAAAAAAGAATGCTAAAGGAAATTCGCTTTTTAAAAGGAATTCCCGAACTACTTACACAAATTAAAAAAAAGCAATTTACTTTAATACTCGCTTCCAATTATTCCATTTGGTATTGGGAAATTTTTAAAAAGAAAAAAGAATTAGAGGAATGGTTTGATTATATTTTTTTTTCTTGCGAAATGGGAGTACGAAAACCAGAAAAAAGGTTTTTTTCGATTCTCCATAATGCAATCCAAAATTATTGTGAACCCAACCAAGAAATTTTATACTTTGATGACAACCAAGAAAATATAAAGGTAATAAAAAAACTAAATTTTCAATGGGAATGCGAATGGATTTATGACAAACAGCAATCAAGCCAAATCATTTATAATTTCATAAAAAAAAAGTGCCCGCAGTTTTAAATGCGGGCAATGAGGGGGAAATCACTTTGGTAAGTGATGATTACGCAATAGTTACCTCTGGGCTTAAATATACATCTTGGATTGAATTTAATAATTCAACTCCTTCTTTCATAGGTTTTTGGAAAGCTTTTCTACCCGAAATAAGCCCCATACCTCCAGCTCTTTTGTTGATGATAGCAGTTTTAACTGCTTCGGCTAGATCTGTAGCTCCTTTAGATTCTCCACCAGAATTGATTAAACCTACTCTACCCATATAGTTGTTCATAACTTGATAGCGAGTAAGATCTATAGGATGTTCAGAAGTCAATTCTGTATATACTTTATCATGAGTTTTTCCAAATTTTAAAGCTTTAAAACCTCCATTATTGGTTGGCAATTTTTGTTTAATGATGTCTGCCTGAATCGTAGCACCTAAGTGATTCGCTTGCCCTGTCAAATCAGCAGATGTATGGTAATCTTTATCTGCCTTAAAAGCACTATTTCTTAAATAGCACCACAATATTGTTGCCATACCCAATTCGTGAGCATAAGCAAAAGCCTCGCTTATCTCTTGAATTTGGCGGGAGGATTCTTCGGAACCAAAATAAATGGTAGCCCCGATCGCTACTGCTCCCAAATTCCAACTTTCTTTTACATTTGTAAATAAAATTTGATCGTACTTATTAGGATATGATAATAATTCGTTGTGATTGATTTTAACAATAAAAGGGATTTTGTGAGCATATTTTCTAGAAACCGAACCTAATACTCCAAAAGTTGTGGCAACGGCATTACAACCCCCTTCTATTGCAAGCTTGATAATATTTTCGGGATCAAAATAGATTGGATTTGGAGCAAAGGATGCACCTGCAGAATGCTCAATTCCTTGATCAACAGGCAATATAGAAAGATAACCAGTACCAGATAATCTACCATGATTAAAAATTTGCTGAAGAGATCTCAATACTTGAGGATTTCTGTCAGAGAGAGCAAATACTCTATCTATAAAATCAGGACCAGGAAGATGCAGATTTTCTTTTGGAAATACTGCTTTATAGTCCAATAATTCTTCCCCCTCTTTACCCAATAATTCCAGAATTCGATTTGCATTCATGATACCATCTTATTTTTCAAAAAAAAGCAAGCAAGAATTTTTTATAATGGATATTCAATATTTTTTAGTTGTTATACATCCCAATGAGTTTTTTTTAGTAATTATATGAAAAAAAATTTACAAATTGCAATCTCAATAATCTATTTTTTTATTCTTGGTTGTAACAGAAATCCAATTGTTTTAAAAGATTATGGACAAATGGAAAATTTTACACTAATCGATCAGAATTCACAAAAAAGAGAATTCTATTCTATAAAAGGTAAAGCAATGCTGTTATTTTTTGGATATTCTCATTGTCCTGATTATTGTCCTGCAACTTTATCAAAATTATTTAAGGTTCAACAAGAATTTCCAGAAGATGCAAAACCAATCATCATTTTTATAACCGTAGATCCCGAAAGAGATACTCCCGAAATTCTGAATGAATACATAAAAAAGATTCTATATAGTTCTCTATCTTCACCTTATGTTAAAGCTAAACCAGAAATGATGAATGAATATATAAGTAAATATGAAAAGAACATCATAGGATTCACAGGAAAAAAAACTGAGATAGAAGAAATTGCAAAAAAGTTAGGAATTTATTTTAGAATAGAAAAACACGGTTCTCATATTCATATTGAACATACTACTTCTACTTTTTTACTAGATAAAGACTATAAAATTCGATATATTTTTCCATTTAAAGAAAGTAAAAAAAAGATAATAGAAGGCATTTTAGCATCTTATAAACTAAATTAATTTGGAATCGATCCCAAAATCTTTTCTTTAACAGAATCAGGTAAAATCCTTAGAATTTCACTTTTTTGTTCAGAATTGGCAATGGATAAATATCTTTTTGCAATCAATTCCATAGTATCAAAATTTGTCTGTTCCTCTTTAAAAAATAAAATTAAAGACTTTATGACATCGAAATCTTCGGAATACAATGGATACAACTCATACAAGATCTCTCTTACTTTTTCTTTTTGATTTAATTTTAAATAGAATCCAGCCAAAGTCAATCCATCCATTTTATCTTTAGTATTCTTATAAATTTTTTTTAAAAGTTCCAAAGCAAATTCTTCTTCTTTTTTTTCTAAAAGGGTAAAGGTAAGATACCTTAGCAAATCATAATCCTCAGGAAAATATAACTCTATTTTTTCTATTGTTTCTTTTATCATTCTTGGTTTATCCAATTCGCTATATATTTTAAAAACATAAAACAAACTTTCTTTATGATTACTTTGAATCGAAAGGATTTTTTCGAAATAAGATAATGCCTGTGGGTAATTTTTTTGTTCATAATGGTAATGAGCTAACATAAAATATGAATTTATATCATATTTTTCTTGTTCTAAATACTTTTTTAGAAAACTTTCAAATAAATCATATTTCTGGTTTTTGTAATATAAAATGGCAAGATAATACAAAATTTCCCTGTCATAATCAAAAGATAACGCATCTTTACACTCTTTCTCTGCATCTTCGTAATTTTTTTCCTCCAAGAAAAAATAACATAAAGATTTGCGAATTAGAAAATTCTCTTTAGCAGATTTCATTTCTTTTGAATTTTTATACTCGTTTAGGATTTCTATGGCTTTTTTTTTATTTGTATTTTTAAGATATTGAATTTCTATCCATTTTTCATCAAACATCTTTTCTGTGGGTAAAGTAAATTCTAGATTCCTTTCTTTTTGCTGATTTGGATTCAACAAAGAAAGATTTTGGGGATTCGAATTTTTATAAAAAATACTTAAAGGATCCAATTCCTTTTTTAAATTAGAGTCCTCAAATGTATTTGCTGGATTTGACAATAATTTTATAACTTGTTTTACTTTTTCTTTTTCTGTCTCGTAATAAGTAATGTTTACTGATTTCTCAGATTCCAAAATATGAAGAAATTTTTTTAAATTTTCCAAAGCCAAATCTCTGTTTTTGTCAAATTCCAAAGCAATCATTCCCAAATAATAATAACAAGGAAAAAAATCTTGATTTTTTTTTAAAATAACTTCGCAATATTCTTTTGATTTTTGAGATTCTTTTTTTAAATAATATGTTTGGGACAATCTAAAATATTCTTTTTCTGGAAAAAAATTTTTTTGGTTAGATAGCAATTCAATAGCAATTTGTAAGTGATAAATAGCATTTTCAAATTTTTTAAAATACAAATAAATTTCTCCCAAGTAGGAATGGGCATAAGCATTTTCTGGATTGATTTCTACTACTTTTTTAAAAAAAATTTCAGAAACACTAAAATTTTTCTTAAAGAAATTTTCTTCTCCTTTAGTAAGAGATTCTTTTTCTTGTAAGGTAATATTTATTTGACTTTTAGAAGAATCCGATATTATTTGGGAATGAAGTTTATAACGGTAAAAACCTATGGGGGAATGTAAAAATACAATCACGAATAGGGCTTGCTTGATCAAATTCATATATAGTATATTTTTTTATATCGTAGAATTATAAAAAAAAATGAGCATAGAAAATATTGCAAACTTTAAAGAAAAACTACAAAATTTACCCAAAAAAGATCCCGAAATTCGTTTACCCTCCATGATTTTTTTAACGGTTAATGGTTTAGAATTTTTTAGAAAGAATACCAAAATTGCATTAAAAAGATCCGCAAACATAAGCGGATTTTCCAAAGAAGGATATTTTACAAATAGTTTCCATGCCCAAACTATGCAAAAATTGATTATGAATTTTTATATTGATGAGATTTATTGTTTTCTTCCCGAGTTACTTCCTCTAAGAAATGAAATCATAAGCACCAATAATTTGATTGTATATTCTGTGCTTTATAGAAAATTAACCCCTTCTTTAGCAAAAGCATTGTTCGAGTCTAAAGTCGTCAAAGAATTCAATAGAAAGCACCCCAAATACTCCATGGTGGATTTGGCACACATCTCTCCTGCTACAGTAAAGCTTGTCTTTGAAAACCAAAAATATATAAATATAATTTCAGAAATAAAAAGAATTCTTAGAGAAAAAATTACAGAAAAAATTTTAAAAAATCAATATTTAGAAGAAGAAGATATTTTTGTAAGAATTCGCGCTTTACCAAAATTTATTGAATGGATCGATCAACGCGTTTGGTGTCTTTTTTTAGTAATTTACCTGACAGAATTTAAAGAACAATTTTTATCTACTTTTGAAAATGTTATTTATAATTATTTAGACCATACAAGCATTGCTACCCATTTAAGCAATCTAATTATGGAATTCGTGCAAAATGCAGAGAAAGCACATTTTGAAATTTTAGCAAATCGATACTTTGGGATCCCAAAAAAACAAGTAGATTCCTTCATTAGAGAAAGAAAAAATAGAATTGAATTAAAAAAAATTGCTATAGAAAAAAAACAAAACATAGAAATTAGTTGGAATTTGAACCCTGAAAAATTGGCATCCTCCAATTTTTCTAGGATACAAATATTAATCTCGAATTTTGGTTTGATTAACGATTCTACTGCTCAAAAGCTCAGGAAAAAAATGGGAACAGATGTAGATGGAATCAATATCGCAAGTTTTTATAATGATAGCGAAAATGATGATAACAAATTAGGAGCGGGATTGGGTCTGTTATACAACTCCTATCTGGAACAAATCTGCAAAAAAGAAGGAATTGCCTACAAATGTGTCATTTATCCTGAACCCAAAAAACAAAAAACAACAGTCAAAATAGATATCAGATTATAAGATAGCTTTTTCTATTTTTTCTATAGTATATATCTTTTCAGAACCAAATTCAGTTTTGTCTCCGATCTTTTTTCCTAATAAAGATTTACCTAAAGGAGATGCATAAGAAATAATATTCTTTTCTGGATCAGCATCCCAAGGGCCTAAAATCTTGTATTGAATCGAATTGCCATCTTGGTCCTTTAAAAATACCAGAGTTCCAATAGTAATCAAATCTGTACGAATTTTAGTTACATCAATTGGCTTCGCTTTTTTTAGTTCTTCTTCTAACTTTTTAATTTCTGCTCTTAGCTTATCTTGTCTTTCTAAAGCAGCTTTATATTCTGCATTTTCTCTTAAATCTCCTTTTTCCTGAGCCTCTCCAATCTCTTTTGCATTTTCTAATAATTCAACATTGATTAAATGATCTAAGTAATTTTTGAATTTCTGAATTGCTTCGGAAGTAACATAAATTGCATTATCCGATGGAATTAATTCCTCTCTTTCTTCTTCGATATCAATAGTTTCTTTCGATAAAATTTCAATTTCTGGCCTTACGATTTTTATAAAATTAAGTAAATTTTCCTTATGTTCCTTTGGAATAAAGGGTATATCTTTAAATAAAATATATAGCTTTTGGATCGTATCTTCTTGGAATTCTTCTATAAATTTTTTCATTTTTGACTTTTGTAAATTTTCTATACTTATATTTTGCGTACCAAAAATTACATCTAAGGTAGCATTTTTTAATTTATTCCCTCTTTTCTCGATCCTGTCTAAGTATTTTAATAGCCTTAAAAGCTGTAACACTACTTCTTCTTTCGATTTATCGATCCACTCGTATTCTCTGTGCCAATCATTTTCCAAAATATTTTTGGAAACCCATAAGAACAATTCGGGATATTCTTTATACTTCCGAAATAGGGGTACAAAAAATTGGTTTAGAATATTGGGATCTATTCTATTTAATTTATCTATTATATATTTATGAATTTTAACAGGAGTTTCTAATAAAATTTTTATTAAAATTTCTTTAAAATTCTCTTTACTTTCGATGAAAAAATCAATAAAATACTTTTTAAAATCCGTATACTTTATTTCAGAGAAAATTTTGATTGCTTCCTCATCTGATATTTCTGTTCTGATCCAATTTAAAATTTCTTCTTTTTTATTTTTTTTGATTCTTGCTACCGTGTGATTTGGATATACTTCGTTAAACTTCAATGAATAAAAATAAATTTCCAATTTTTTTATGGGATCTTTGGTTTCTTCCTGCTCTAAGAAATAATCAAGGAATGCCTCTGAAGATTTTTCTGTTATTTCGGGATTCACAAGTAAACTTTCTAACGCTATTTCTAACTTTTTATCCCATTCCTTTACATTATTAAATTTATTTTCTAATTCCTCTGCATAGGTTAATTCCCTCTCCCACATTAAGATTTCGTCTCTTTTTTTTGGATTAAAACCAAATAAGGAACTTTCTTTCAAAATTTTTCTTGTTTCCTGCCACCATTTATTCCATTCACTACTTTCTAAGATTCCTTTACCTATTAGTTCTAATTTTACTTGACTCAATGTAATTTTTTTATTGAAAGATTCTAAAAGTATTTTAAAGAATTCCAATTTATTTTCCTTTACTAACTTTCTTACTTCTTCTAAATTTTCGTACATTCTTACCCAAATATGAGTAGGCTCTAAAGCCTGTAGACTAGAAATGGCCATGCTCAAACTCATTTTTTGTGTTATGGTTTGAGAAGTTTTCTCATCTTTAAAATCTACCACGATTTGCTGCTCATTGATTTCTTTTATTTTCCCTATACCTCGCTTTCTGTGGTATACATAATTGCCTGTATCAAATACAATATATTTTTCGAAATTTGCTATACTAATCTGAATGGGAATTTTAGGATTTGTTATATTGGATGCCTTAAGAAAAACCTCTAATAAACTATGTTTTTTGTATTTATTTTTATATGCTTTAGTCAATTCTTCCCTTAAACGAGATAGAGCTCTACCTTCTTTACGCCTTATCTTTTTTTCTCCTGTTTCTAATCTACGTGCATTTACTTCCCTTTTATCTTGTTCAATAGCATTTCCTATAATTTTTTTTAACAAGCTGATAACTGTATCCCAATCTTCTATTTCTTTATATTTTTCTACTAGTTGAGGATAATAAGCAATGATAAAATCATAATACTTGCCGGTATTTAAAAATTTTTCTATCCTTTCAAAAAATTTTAAGTCCTCATAATATTCTTCCGTTAGAATTTTCCAGATTTCTTCAAGTTTTTCTATCTTTTTTTCTTTTATATAGATTTCTGCAGCTCTCTTAAAAAAAAGACCTGCTTCTTCGGGATCTTCTGTATGGATTAATTTTGCATACTTTACACTGGAGTCTGCATCTTTTTTATCTAACTCTAAGATTGTCTTTAAAATGGATTTGGTTTCTTTTTTGCCTTGAATTTTTTCTACTGCATCTTGTTTAAAACGCAGAACATCTGTAATATATGGATGGTTCCTTAATTTTTCTACTTCTTGAGGAAATAGAGCCAAAATTTTATCAGTAATATATATAATTAGGGACCACCTCGTGGAGGATTGAAAATCTAAAAGTACAGAAACAATTAATTCAAAGAGCAATTCTTCTTCAGAAGGATCATAATTTAAGTTTTTTTTAAAAGCTACATAGGGGGGAATCAATCTACCTAGTACAGTTTTCGGGTTTTCTTGTTTATATTCAGCTAAAATTTTTAAAATTTCGGATTGTTCTTCGTTATTCAGACGAAAAATTTCCTCTCCAAATTGAAAGTAACTTTCCACTTTACTTAGTTGATAAGAAGAAAAATCTCTTGTTATTTTTTCCTCGTTTATTAATAAATTCAATTTAGCTATATTTTTGTTTGTTTCTGTAGAAGGATTCATTTACCACCTCTAAAAAATTATAATGTATAATGTTAATTTTTTTTTTTATTTTTTTAAGTCAAATTTATATTGTTTATTTAAGAAAGAAAATTGAATGAATAAAACAAGAAAGGTAGTACCATAAAATCTGGTACTACCCAAGAATTAACCTCTCCATCGATGTTTTACAAAACAAGCATCGGGATCATTACTATATTCTCTACAACTATCTAAAGATAACTGATCTGCTTCAGCTTGACTGCCAGCACCACAAGAAGCTCCTATCGTTCCCTGATTGTCAATACTAATGGCTCCATATCCAGTTTGGCAACTTAATAGCTCTTGACAGTTCGTACCCCCATTATCTATACAATATTGTTTAGCCACTTTTTTTACTTTCGCCATGGGTGCTCCCCAAGCAGCACCATATGCTGACGTTTCTTCACAAAAGAAGATAGAACTGTCCGCAAATAGGGCAGCACTCAACACCAGACCTACAAAAAAAGAAAATCCTAATAGTATTTTCATAGTACAACTCCTTAAAGTTTAATATTCTACTTAACTATTATTTTTTTTTATTTTTTGTCAAACTTTTTTTGGTTATATAAAAAAATAGGAGTTAAAAATATTAATTGATTCCTTAAGCAAATCCAGTACTACCTAAACCGCCTTCATTTCTTGTGGTAGGGCTAAAATGTTCTTTTGGAGTTGGAATCCAATCAATTGCAATCTCTTTTTCTAATTGAATTTGTGCAATCCTTTCATTATGTCTTATCATAAATGTATTTTTACCAAGATTGATTAAAATGATTTTCAACTCGCCTCTATAATCCGAATCAATGGTTGCTGGTGAATTCAATAAAGTGATACCATATTGATTTGCTAGTCCCGAGCGGGGTCTTATAGAAATAAAGTAGCCAGGAGGAATTTCGAAATATAATCCCGTCGGAACAGGAAACCAATCTCCTTTTTCTAAAATAATTTCCTGATCGTAAGGAAGATAAGCTCTAACATCGTAACAAGCAGAATGCTCGGTTGCTTTTTCTGGTAACCTTGCTCCTTTATCTGTATGGATTTTTATTGAAATCATGGATTTCTTTTTTTTTCCATCCTATAATTTTTTTCTGTTTTTTTGTGTTTATATTCCAAATCTTTGGCAATCAAACTTATTTTCCCTGATGAATCTATATCCAGAATTACCACTGGTACTTCGTCTCCTACATTCATAATTTCTCTTACAGAATTGATTCTATTGGGTGACATCTTAGAAATATGTAGCAATCCTTCTTTACCCGGCAAAATTTCAATAAAAGCACCAAAATCTGTAATTCGTTTTACAATTCCTTTAAAATTCTGCCCAATTTCTAATTTGACAAACATAGATTCTATAATTTTTTTAGCTTCCCATACAGATGCATGATTTCTTCCAGATATCATTACTTTCCCATTCTCTTCTATCCATATATCTGCACCTGTTTTTTCTATAATTCCCTTTATAATTTTACCACCAGGTCCGATCAGTTCACCTATTTTATCTGTATCGATTTGTACAGATATAATAAGAGGAGCATGAGGTGGTAAAGAACTCCTAGGTTTAGAAATTACAGCATCCATTTTATCTAAAATAGAATTTCTTCCCTTTTCTGCTTTTTCTAAAGCATCTCTAAGAATGTTTATAGACAATCCTGTAGTTTTAATATCCAATTGAAAAGCTGTTATTCCTTTCCTAGTTCCTGCCACTTTAAAATCCATATCTCCAAAATGATCTTCAATTCCAGCTATATCTTGCAAAATTACATATTCGCCAGCCTGATCCCCACTAATCAAACCCATGGCAACTCCCGCAACCTGTGCTTTGATTGGTACTCCTGCAGCCATTAAAGCAAGAGATGCTGAACAAACCGTAGCCATTGAAGAAGATCCATTGGATTCCAAAATCTCTGATACTACGCGGATTACATAAGGAAATTCTTTTTCCTCTGGCATTACAGCTTTTAATGCCCGTTCTGCTAAGTTGCCATGTCCAATTTCTCTTCTTGCAGGGGGACCTAATTTTTTTACTTCTCCAGTAGAAAAAGGTGGGAAATTATAATGAAGCATAAACTTTTTATGCTCTTCTCCATAAAGATTTTCCACTAATTGAAAATCACTTCCAGAGCCCAAAGTAACAATACCAAGAGATTG
The DNA here is from genome assembly GCA_046291925.1 of Leptonema sp. (in: bacteria). Lineage (GTDB taxonomy): Bacteria > Spirochaetota > Leptospiria > Leptospirales > Leptonemataceae > SKYB61. Next base: position 39,665 of record JBKBRY010000006.1, read on the forward strand.
GGTTTGACCACGAGTAAAAATAGCCGAGCCATGGGTAGAAGGAAGCACATCGATTTCTATATGAATTTCGCGTATCTCATCAAGTTTTCTACCATCTGCACGGATTCCTTCTTCGAAAATAGTTTTTCGAACCACATCGTATTCCAACTCATATAAGAAATTTCGAGCATCCTTTAGAATTCCTTCGGGTCGTATATTTTCTCCAAAAAGATGTAAATGATTTTGTACTTTTTCTAAAATTTTTTTATTAATTTCTTCTATTTTTTGAGCTCTATCTTGTTTATTTTTGGTTTTATTTGCTTCGTAAACTAAGGGGTAAGCTTCTTTCCAAATAAATTCTTTTAATTTTTTGTTTTCTTCTTTTAAGTGGACTTCTCTTTTTTTTGGTTGAACCTTTTCTATAAGTTCTTTTTGCATATTGATTTTTTCTTTTATCTTCTGGTGCGCAAAATCTACCGCTTGGATTAGTAAATCATTAGATATTTCTTTTGCAGCACCTTCAATCATCGTTACTGCTTTCTCTGTTCCAGCAACTACCAATTCTAACTCGCCTTTTTCTAAAATTTCTCTTTTTGGATCACAATAGAATTTTCCATCGTAATAACCAACTACAACTCCAGCAACTGGTTCTAAAAAAGGTATGTCCGAAACCGATAATGCTGCCGAAGCAGCAGAAATAGCATGACCCTCTATAGAGGTCTCTGAATCTGCTGATAAAACAGTTACCAACAATTGTACTTCGCAAAAATAACCATTCGGAAAAAGCGGTCTTATAGGTCTATCAATAAGACGAGAAATCAGGATTTCATGATCCAAAGGTTTGCTTTCTCTTTTTACAAATCCACCTGGAAATCTACCTACAGAATAGGACTTTTCTCTATATTCTACGATTAAAGGAAAAAAATCTTGTTCCTCTTTTGCCTCTTTTTCGGCACAAACAGTTGCCAACAATACAATTTTATCATATTTGTAAACAACGGCACCATGAGCTTGCTTTGCCCATTTTCCCGTTTCGATGATAATTTCTTTGTCTAACCAAGAAGATTGAACTCTTGCAAATTCTTTTGAAAAATTTACAATATTAAACCCCGCATTAATTTCTTCATCTTTGATTTGGTATTCTTCCTCATTATAGATTGTTTCTTGATCCATTGTATACCTATCTTTTATTTTCTTAAATTCAATTCTTGAAGCAAAGTTTTATACCTTTCATAGTCTGTTCTTTGTAAATAGGCTAATAATTTTTTTCTTTTACTGACTAACTTCAATAACCCCCTCTTGGAGTGGTGATCTTTTACATGCTTTTTAAAGTGATTTTCTGTTAAATCTCGTATCCTTTCTGTAAGCAATGCAATTTGCAATTCTGGCGAACCTGTATCTTTTTCGTGCCTTGCAAATTTCTTCTTGATTTCCTCTTTTTTTTGTTTTGTAATCATAATTTCTCCATAACTGATCTTGAATTTCCCTAAATTAAGTTAATGTTTTTCTTTATTGCTTATTTTGTAAAGACTTTTTTTAACATATACTGAGAATCGTTGATTTTTTTACACCAAGCAACAATTTGATGATTTTGATCCAAAATAAAAAAATTTTCAGTTCGAATCGGATTGAGATCTAATTTAACCAAATTCCCCTTCTGAATTCTTCGAACAAAAGACTCTCGAAGTTGTATAGTATCCCACTTTAAAACTTTTTGTATAGGTTGTAATAATATCTGATTTTCGTTAGAAATAAAAGAATTGGATAATGACCAATCTCCAATAGAAATCCTTTTTAAATGATTCAACATAACAGGAATTCCTAAAATTAGGCCTAAATCTCTTGCTATGGCTCTTATATAAGTACCAGAAGAAACACTCAATTCTACACAGAGTCTACCATCTTCCAAAAGCTCAATCACCTCACTCTTATAAATAGCAATTTCTCTTGGCTTTAATGAAACCTCTACCCCCTTTCGAATCCAATCTGATGATCTTTTTCCAGAAATTTTGATGGCAGAATATTTAGGAGGAATTTGATTTTTTAAATGTACAAGATCTTTTACTTCTCTTAAAATTTTTTGTTTATTTTCAATAACAAAATCTCGAATCGCATCTTCCCCCCACTCTCTGAGAATCTTTCCTTCCGGGTCCAAAGTATCCGTTTCTTTACCCAATTGCATTTCTGCAATATATGTCTTTTCTCTTTTTAAAAAATACTCTGAAAAAACTGTTGCTTCCTGAATCAATAGAACCATCAGCCCTTCTGCGAATTTATCTAAAGTTCCCGTATGCCCTACTTTTATTTTTTGGTTATACATTTTTTCTATCTGGCGTTGGATTTTTTTAACCAGACCAAAAGAGGTTATATTTTTTGGTTTATTATAAAAAACGACTCCACTAAGAAATTTCATTTTTTCAAAAATCAATGAAAAAAGTACCAAAATATTGGTAAAGTTAAAAAAGATAAAGGAATCCCAATTGCCAGCATTAAAACTACCAAGGGAGGATTTAAATTATAATTGATAGCTACAATTCCACCCGTAATCATGGGAGCCATAGCAGCTTCAAAAATGGAAATATGATAAATTTCTTTAGGAAGATCCAAAAAACCATACAAAAAGGCAATCCACAAAGGAGAAAAGATTAATTTCAAAAAAAGTCCCCAAAAAATATATTTTTGATTTCCTTTAAAATCCTGTAGCCTTAATTGAAAACCAACAGAAAACAAAGCAATAGGGGTTAAGGTAGCTCCTAAGTTTCTAAGGACTTCCTTAAACCAATCAGGATAAGAAAGGGGGTTTAGAAACAAAGTCAACATTAAGACAAAAAAAGGGGGAAAAACCAAAACCTTTTTTAATAATCTACCCAATAAAATTTTATTTTGTCCTGATGGTTGCGAGTACAAAGTAGCAGTAATCATTCCCAAAGTCGATAAAACAAGAAAAGTACCAGCTTGATCCGCCAAAAGTCCAAAACTTACATATTCTTTTCCATAGTAGGCTTCAATCATGGGAAGACCCACAAAAGAAGTATTTCCTAAGCCAGAAGTTAAAATTAAACTTCCTTGTAGATTTCTATCCCAATGAAAGATCTTTCCAAGAAAAACGATCAAAAAATAAACTACAACAAAAAGAATCCATGGCATTGCCATAAGAGCAATCATACTCCACTCAAACTTTAAACTATGAATATGCAGTAAGATCAAAGATGGTAATGAAATATAAATAATAAAAGCATTCAAAACTTTAGGAGTTTCCGGGGGAAAACCAATTTTATCATTAGAACCAATTTCACTAAATCGTCTAAAAATGATCCCCAATAAAAAACAAAGAATTATTAAAAGAATATTGGACATAGGTACTTTTTTTTCTATTTTCTTGGAATTGAAATCAAAAAAAATGGATTCGTGAAAATTGGGTATTTTGGAAGTCCCGACTACTCTTTAAAACTCTTAGAAGAACTTTATGAATTTCATCAAATCCAATGCGTGGTTTCTAATCCCGATTCCCCATCGGATAGAACAAAAATTTTAAAGCCCACACCCGTCTCTGAATTCGCAATCAAAAAAAAAATCCCTTTATTCAGACCCTCCCAATGGAAAGATCAATCTCTTATAGAAGAAATCAAAAAACTTTCGTTAGATGTTTTTATCATTTTCTCTTACGGTAAAATTATACCTAAAGAAATTATAGAAATTCCTAAATACCAATCTTTGAATTTGCATGGTTCTTTGTTACCAAATCTAAGAGGAGCTTCTCCTTTGCAAACAGCTATTTTGTATGGATACAAAACCAGTGGATGGACTTTGCAAAAAGTATCCCCAAAAATGGACGAAGGCGATATTCTTGCACAAAAGAAATTTGAAATTTACCCCGAGGAAACCTACGGAGAACTTTTGGATAGAGTACTTCCTTTGGGGATTGAACTAACCTTAGAAGTTTTAGAAAACTTAGAATTTTATTTAAAAAATGCAAAAAAACAAGAAGAACACCAAGCTACCTATTGTAAAAAAATAACACCAGAAATTACAAGGATCCATTGGAACAGTACAAAAGAGGAAATCCATAATTTAGTAAGAGCTCTAAATCCAAATCCTATTGCTAAAAGCGCATTAAAAAGAGAAAACCAAATTATTGAAAATATAAAAATCTACAGAACGAGGATTCACCAATTTATCAAAAACACAGAAGTGCCAATAGGTTATTGTATTACAGAAAGAATCAACAAAAACAATCATCTTTACGTAAAAACCAAAAATGATTTTATTGAAATTCTAGAACTTCAGTTTCCAAACAAAAAAAAAATTATGGCACACGATTGTATAAACGGAAATTTAGTTAAAGAAGGAGATATATTTTTATGATTGAAAAAATAAAAATTTTTTTAAAAGAAAATTTTTCAAACTTTGTGGTTTTAATTACTTTATTTTTTTTTATTTCTTACCTTGTAGTTGTTTTGAGAATTCAAAAAAACGAAACTTATATAATGCCAGAAGTAACAGGGAAAAACATTTTACAAGTGTATAACCTAATCCAAAAATACGACTTAAGATTAGAATTACAAAAAATTTATATTGCCGAAAAACCAAATGGAATTATCATACAACAAAATATCTTACCTGGAGAAGTAATTAAACCAAAAGATAAATTGGTTCTTATTATTAATGACTACGAACCTGTTCTTGTTATGCCAAAACTGGTTGGGTTAACTATAGAAAATGCAAAAAAAATTCTAGAAGCTATCCCATACGAAGATAAAATCTATTCACTAAATATAACTCGGATTATTTATATACATAAAAAAGATATACCACCCAATGTTGTTTTAAATCAATTCCCTGCAGAAAATACAAAAGTTCCTCTCAACGAAAAAATTATTTTGATTGTTTCCTCGGATCATTCTGAATCCATAGAAAATCTTAAGGATTTGGAAATTGGTCCTCTATCCAATTATTTTATGCATCAAAATCAAATGTATTTCATTTCCGAAACCATTCCCACAAAGGACAATGCTCTTAATGGAAAAGTAAAAGAGATAAAAAAAAATAAAAATGATTTCTACTACGAAATATCTGTATATTATAATAAATCCAAAAAATATTCTTTTTATTCAGATTACGAAAGAGGCAACTTTAAAATCAAATTAAACCAAAAATGCGAAGTCTATGCATCCAATAAAGAAACAGAAGACATTAAAGAAATCAAAAAAGAACAAAAAATTTGGTTTTCTACAGAAAATGTATTTCCTGATAGAAAAATAGAAATCCTATTTTACAGGACAGGTTTAATGTATATCTACCTGCTATGCAATGACAAACTAATCGATAAAGAGAAATACTCCCCAGACTATAATATATAACCAATCAATATGAAATTATCACCTTCCATTTTAGCAAGCGATCTTACTGACTTAAAAAATATAATAAAACTTTTAGAAAATCGTGTGGACTTCCTACACTTAGACATTATGGATGCTCATTTTGTTCCAACTTTATCTTTTGGAGAAGTGTATGTAAAAGCAATTAAAAATAACACAAAAATTCCATTGGATGTGCACTTAATGGTAGAAAATCCCGAAAAGGAGGTCCCCAAATATTATGAGTTTGAACCTTTCGTGATTACCTTTCATTACGAAGCAACCAATTTTCCAGTACGACTTGCAAGAGAAATTAGAAAAAACAATATAAAAGCTGGTATTTCTCTAAATCCCAAAACACCGATAGAATTGATTGAGCCTTTTTTAGAAGAAATAGATTTAGTTTTAGTGATGAGTGTAGAACCAGGTTTTTATGGTCAAAGCTTTATTGGTTTTTCCCTTGAAAAAATTAAAAAGCTAAAAGAAAAAATTACAGAAAAGAATTTGAAAACTCTCATAGAAGTAGATGGTGGTATTGGAGAGAGTAACTATAAAGAAATTCTTTGTGCAGGTGCTGATATTTTGGTTATGGGAGCAAGTATTTTTAAAGGTAATGTGGAGGAGAATTTAAAGAAATTTAAAATCTAAATTCAGATGGAAAAAGATTTTATCTCTTCTTTTGAATTAAGTGCAGCCTTAATCGGGCTAAGCCCTTCCTTAGAAAAAGATATACGAAGTATTGAGCAAGGTACTATTGCTTCTTTGTTGATGACTCATTCTGCAAAAAGTCTTAAAAAAATATCTGATTTAACAAACGTGGATGAATCCACTGCAAAACTTTTAGAAAGCCGTTCTGTTTTTCTGCAATATGAATATTTAGAAATTGATGAATCGACAAAAAATCTTATTAAAAACAAAGTATTGATAAGGCCTACTTCTTTAAAAAGAGAGGATGCAGAAAAAGCAATCCAAATATGTAAAGAATCTTCTTTAGTTGCTTGGATTCGCTTTATTCTGTATAAAGAAAAAACTTTTATCGTAAGCCATCCCCTATTAATCCAACAGAGAAAAGAAAACATTCTTTTTACAAGTATGATTCAAAAACCTTTTATCTTAGAAATGATACAACGATTTTTATCTTATTCTTTAGAAAGTGATTATAAACTTTTACAAATTTCATCAGATTTGTGGAATTTTATAAAAAAAATTTTAACAAAATCAGGACATGAGATTTATGATTTTTTATCTACAAACAAAGAGTTAGACGAAGAATGCAAACAATATCTCTTAGAAAAAAACCAACACCCAGTGTTAATAGAACTATCCGAAAGCTTTTTATACTACTATCCCACCATTTCTTATATGATGTTGATTGATGAAGAAACAGAAAAAATCGAAATTCAAAAAACAGAATTGGAATCTTTTTTAGAAATAGCAAAAGAAATTCTGGTTCTTTTAGCAAATTACTTAGATGTAGATTTTCATATAAAGAATCCTCATCCCGATTGGGATTCTTTATTCTCATTGTTAAGTACCCATCCCTCCCTACAATCAGAAGAGTTATGGCCAAATTTTAAAGAATTTTTGGAAGTGATTCATAGCTTGCTAAAAATTTGCGAGGGGTTTGGTAAAATTCGAACAGAAATCATAATAGAACAAACAATAAAAAATTTTTTAAAAAACCTTAATATGAAATTTTCTTTCGTAAACCTTTCTATAGAAAATTTTACTATACCCAAAATAGCAGAAAAATTTATAAATGAAGAAGAAAAAGAAAAATTGTTTTTTACTTTTATTTCAAAACTAAAAAAAAATCCTGATTTGATTGTTTACGAATCCAAAACTTCTCAAAAAAATAAAAATTACTATATCATTTACAAAGTCAATATCCCTCAATGTTTTATTAGGAATAAAAATCAAAGAAATTTTATCCATTTAGTCTTAAAACATTTAGGGTATTTGAATGGTATTTATGATTTTTTATATTCTCATACCCCAATAACCTCCTCAGTACCAAAAATTTTAGCCGATGAGCAAAGGCAACTCAGACAAGCAATCCAAGATTGGGAAAAACAAAATCAAAAAAAAGTTAAAAAAAATATTTTTGTTGTGATTTGGGAATGGATCAAAAATTTGTTTATCTTTACTCCCAAAGAAACAACAGAAAATACTTTAAAACCCTATCCTTCAGAACCAGAAATAAAAAAAGCAAAACCTTTAAGAAGAAAGTCTCGTTACATTCCTAAAGAGAAATTAAAAACGATTCCAAACCGAATCGAAAAAGCAATAGAATATATAGAAAGACAACACCACGGATTCATTTGGATAGAAGAACTTGCTAAAACTCTCAATTACAACGACATAGAACAACTTTACTCAATTTTATATTATGATAAGCAACAAAAATATGAAGAAATTAAGCCTTTAAAATCTATAAAATATCTTTTTATACGAAAAGAAAACTTATACAATCAAGAATGGATAGAAAAAACAATAGAATTCTTAGAAAATAGCTCTAAACTTCCTCACCAAACTATTTTATTAGAATTTTTATATGAAATAAAGCAAAATTTAGTAGATTAAAAAGTTTTCTAAGAACAATTTCTTAGCAAAATCTGTCGATAATCTATTATATGAAACCACATGTCTTGTATTTTTGGTTTATTTTTTTCTTAGCTAAGACCCTTTTTCCCAACCACTACGAAAGGGAAAAAAAAATCACCTTGGAGCTTCGAGAAGAAGTCGTTAAAATAGCAAAAAAATTCTTGGGTACCCCTTATAAGGCTGGAGGCAACACTCCTACTGGTTTTGACTGTTCAGGTTTTACTCAATATGTTTACAAACAAATAGGATATACTTTACCAAGGACTACAACCGATCAGTACTTTACTTTAGAAAAAATAAAAATCCCTAAAAAGGGGGATCTGGTTTTTTTCTCCCTCTACAAAAATCAAGTTAGTCATGTAGGCATTTATATAGGAAATTTAAAATTTATCCATTCTCCCAGAACTGGAAAATCTATCGAAATTGCTGATTTAAAGAATCCCTATTGGAAGAAGCGTTATATTGGTTCTCGAAGCATTTTGATTGAAGAAAATTAAAGAACGTATCTAAGAAATATTAAAATTTTTTTCTATTGCTTTATTTTTTTAAAAGGAATAACTGACCTCTATGTATAAAACCATCGAAAAAAGAAGTCCTTTATTGGTAATCGTTTTTACTTTGATTACTTGTGGGTTGTATACGATTTATTGGTATTTTAAAATGTATTCAGAATTGGTAAGGATTACAAATGTTACCCCAACTCGAAATCCCTTTTGGTTGGATTTCGTTTTTAGTATATTAACTTGTGGCTTATGGGGTTTTTATGTGGATTATAAAATTTCTAAACAATTCCAAGAAATAAGAAAAAAATACAATTTAATTGGGGATGATTCTTCTTTTTTAATTTTACTTTTAGACATTAGTTCTCTTTTTACTTTTTATTTTTTATTTATACTTACCTGTGCTATTCAACAAGATGAGTGGAATCAGATCTTAGAACAAATTGCAACACCCCTTGGTGGAGAAACTATAGAAGATAAAAATTCAAAAACTTCTAACAACCAAAATCCCTATTTTTAATAATATGTATCGTATTGGGCAAGGTATTGATTTTCATCAATTGGCATTAAAAAAAAATCACCCTAAACCTCTGATTTTAGGAGGAATCGAGATTGAATCTGAATTGAGCATTATTGCACATTCTGATGGAGACATCATCATCCATTCTTTGGCAGATGCCATCTTAGGAGCTTTAGGGGAGGCAGATATTGGAGAATATTTTCCCGATACTATACAAGAAACAAAAAATTTAGATTCAAAAATCATTCTTCGCAAAGCACTACACAAAATAAAAGAACAAAATTACAGTATTGTAAATATGGATATAACACTGATCACAGAAGAACCAAAAATAAAAAATTTTAGAGAAAAAATAAAAGAAAATTTAGCTTCTCTGTGTAATCTAAGTAAAACCCAAATTGCTTTAAAAGCAACCACAACAGAAAAAAAGGGTTTTATAGGAAGAAAAGAAGGGATAGGATGCTTGGCTGTTGTATTATTGAAAAAAGATTAATTTTATTTGCAAATTTTTTTATATTTTTTATTTATAAAAATCTTTATGGTTATCCCATAGATCTTACTGAGCTTCCAGCTTATGTCCGAGTTGGATTTCATAGAGATGACTGCCAGTTAAAAAAAGAAAATATAGATCAAAAAATCTATAAAATCATCGAACCCAATCAAGGAAATAGAAAAATCCATATAGTAGATTTGGAGTTTTCCAATTTACCAAAGCGAAAATTTTTTGAATTTAGAAGACTTGAAAAAAAAGATTTCACAATTTTATTTTATATAGAATTAAACGAAAATGATTTTGGTAAAATGGTATCCCCAGCTTTTTTATTTGCTGAAATTGGAGAGTCTTGGAAGGTATACTTGAACAATCACTTAATTGATGACAATCTCTCTGACACCATTAGCTATAACCAAAAAGATGTAATCATTCACTTTCCTATTTCTTTTTTAAAAGTAGGTACCAATGTTTTATGCTTACAGATTCGAGGTGATCCTTTATCTCGAGAAACAGGTTTGTATTATGGAAAACCATACCTTTTAGGAGAACTTACAAATATTATTTATGAATCAAATACTTACTATCTTTTGATTTTTTTGGTCACAGTGTACAGTTCTATTGGCTTTTTAAGCTTAATCTTTTACATAAAAGATCAAAATAAAAAATACCATTTGTATTTTAGTTTGTTTTCTTTATTTCTTGCTTTATATATTTTTATGCGCTCTTCCCTTAGCCAAAAAATTTTAAATGTAGATGCAAACCTTATTTTTAGAAGTGAGTTATTTAGTTTATTTTTATTAGTTCCCTTATTTGGAAAATATATCGAAAATATTGTATCTGAACAACGAAAATTAATTTATTATATTACCAATATAGGAATATTTCATAGTTCCATATTTGTTTTTGGTTCTGTAATCCTTCCTGTAAATTCTCTATATGATTTAATACTACTATGGCAACTAACAACTCCTTTTTTGTTACTAAGTTTTGTTTTTTTAATATTTTCCTTATACTATGAAGAATCTATTAAAATTAGAAAAACGTCTAATATATTTTTCTCTTTGTTAAATTCATTGTTGTATTCTATACCTGGAAATCTTTTGATAGGAGTTTTATTTATTGCTATTTTAAGTATTTACGATATTTATATAAATCTTTCGAAAAAACAGAGCCCTGGGCTAAGCAATTATGGATTTTTGGTATTCCTTACTGGTGCTTCTTTAAGAGTTTTTATAAATCTTTTGGATGTGCTTAAAAACATAGAAGATTTAAATAAAAAATTAAAAAAAAATATTCAAGAACTAAAAATAGCTTATTCACAACTGCAAATTTCAGAAAAAAAGTATAAACATTTATTCAACCAAACTTCGGATATATTGATGATTATAAACGAAAAAGGAGTCCTAACAAATTTAAATTCCAGTTTCGAAAAAGTTTTGGGGCTATCCAAAGAAGAATATATAAATAAACCCCTTCAGGAAATTATTTACTTCGATGCCAATCTCAAACATATTAACGAAGGGATAATTCAAAAGATTCAAGAGTTTTTAGAGTTTGGAGATTCTATGCAAATTCAAATCCCTCTAAAATTTAAAGATGATATTCCTTTTAAATACTTTAATTTATTTTTCGAAAAAGTAAATGAACCAGAAAAAGAGTATCTAATTCGTGCAACACTACTAAAAAGAAATCCTAGTTTACATTACTTAGATAAAAGCTATGTAAAGTTCATAATCAATAATGAATTTAACTATATCGATAACATCATTAGCTATTTAACAGAAGATTTAAATGAATTTTTTTCCGAAATGGACATCAGTATGATTCGCATAGGATTAAGGGAAATATTGATCAATGCGATTGAACATGGCAACTTAGAAATCAACCACGAAGAGAAAACAAGACTACTACATCAGGGAATCTATTCAGAAGTTCTTAAAGAAAGATTAACGAATCCCCTTTATAATCATAGAAAAGTGACAATAGAATACAAATTTACCAAAAGTGAAGTTATATACAAAATTACAGACCAAGGAAAAGGTTTTGATGCAACCAAATATATGAATCAAAAAGATGTACATCTATCCGGATCTTTGCATGGTAGAGGGATTTTTATTACGAAAAATGCTTTTGACAAAGTAATGTACAATAAAAAAGGAAATTGTGCAGTGCTTATTAAATATTTAAAAAATAATGAAACTAATTAAAAAAAACATATTTTTTTTTATTGTTTTTCTTTTTGTTTTCTTTGTCATCTGGACGATATATGCAATCTATAAAGAAAGACAAGAGAAAGGGAAACTCATAAAATTTTTAGAAGAACAAACAAGAACTACTAAAGAATTTCAACAGAAAATCATACAAAACTTTCCAATTTTAGAAGATTATTTAAACAAAGAGAAATTCCAAGAACTAAGAAAAAATTTATATCCCAAACATATCCAAATAGCCTATAAATCCAATTTAGAGATAATCAAAAACAAAGAAGATCTTGAAAAAGAAACTTCTATAGGAAATTTCATTAATTTAGAAAATCCAGAAGTTCGGAAGTTTTATTTTTTTTATAATTTACCCAAAGAAAACCGATACCTTCGAAAAGAATTTTATAAAACTTTAGTTCTGATAGGACAAAAATTCAATGAAAAAATTCATTACCAAAATAAAGACATAATAGTAAAACTTGCTTTATCTTCTGTTTTAAGAACAGAAGATTATCAAAAAAAGCTTAAGAAATCCAATCTAAATGCGATAGAAAATTCTACCCACTCTTATGGAATTAGTTTTGATATTTTTTATGACGAATTCTATGTTTCTTTAGAATATCTCTGTAATGATATCCTTATGCCCTTTTGTAAAAATTACTTAAATCATTATGGATATGTATTAGGAGGGAATCTTAGAAGGCAATTCCAATCCATCTTAGCCGAAACCTTAATCGAATTGCAACAAGAAAATCAGTTGTACGTAATTTTAGAAACAAATCAAAAAGTATTTCATATAACCCCTATACCAAGATAGAATGAATTATTTTATTTGACTAAATCAAAAAAAACTTTATCTTGAATAAAATGAATCCAAACAGCAAAAATTTACACTTTGCATTTTTAAATTTTTTTCGATACGAATCTAGTTCAGGAATTTTGCTTTTTTTTCTTACGATTTTGGCTTTTGTTATTTCCAATTCTAAGGGAAATCCTTATTACCAATCCTTTTTAGAATACAAATTTAAAATAGGCTTTGAAAATTTTTATTTAGAAAAAAGTTTGTTACTTTGGATCAATGATGCTTTGATGTCTTTTTTCTTTTTCTTGGTAGGACTGGAAATAAAAAGAGAAATTTTAGTAGGTGAACTTAAAGATTTCAAAAAAGCTACCTTGCCCATAGGTGCAGCCTTAGGTGGAATGATCTTACCTGCAGTTTTATTTTTGATTTTACATGGCGATAGACCAGGTAAGGAAGGTTGGGGTATTCCCATGGCAACAGATATAGCTTTTTCCCTTAGTATTTTAAAACTTTTGGGGGATCAAGTACCCATAACTTCCAGAATTTTTTTAACTGCATTTGCCATTATCGACGATTTGGGTGCAATTTTAATTATTGCTTTTTTTTATTCTTCATCCATAAATTATTTATCTTTAGGATTCGCTTTTTTCGTGATCCTTCTCTTAGCTTTCATAAATTATCTTGATATAAGAAACTTAAGTATTTATCTTATTTTGGGTGTTTTACTTTGGATTTTATTCTTAAAAAGTGGGATCCATCCAACCATAGCTGCCGTTATTTTGGCATTTGCTATACCTGCTAAACCAAAAGGAGACATTGCATACTTTTTAGATAAATTAGAAAAGACAAAAGAAGAGTTAAAGAAAAATATCGAACCTAAAAATCAAATTCTATTGAAAGATGAACAAATCGAAACTATCGAAGAACTTAACCAATCCCTTCGCTCAATCCAATCACCCTTACAAAAATTAGAAAACCAATTCCATGGCTTTGTTGCTTTTTTCGTTATGCCCATCTTCGCTTTTGCAAATGCTGGTGTAGAAGTATCTACAGAATCTTTTAGTATTCTTTCTTTTAATATTGCCTCTTCTTTAGTTCTTGGAAAACTCATAGGAATTCTTTTAGGTGTTTATATTTGCACTAAACTTTTTAAAATCAATCTACCAGAAAATAACAATTGGATGCATTACTTTGGCTTAGCTTTTTTAGGTGGAGTAGGATTTACTATGTCTTTATTTATCAACAACCTTGCTTATACAGAAATCAAACTTATTGAAGAAGCAAAAATTGGAATCTTGATTGGTTCGATGATTAGTGGTATATCAGGGTATGCAATTTTAAAAATCTCTCAAAGAAAAAAATATTGAATTTTTAAAGAAAATTCATATTTTTTTATATAACGAAGCTCAAGCAATATTTAATAAAAACTTTTTTCAAAATAGAAAAAATCTTTTTTGAGGAATTGAATTTTTTAATCTTCCTAAAGAATGATAGCCCTATCTTTTTGATACTTCAAGAAAGAAGAAGCTTTCTCTACAAAAAGAAAATCCATAAATAAAAATGAGATGGCAAAATCCGAAAAATCGGAATTTTTAACATAGGAAGAGCTTGGTATTAGTAATATCAGAATTGCGAAATTTTATATGAATTTTTTTAGTTTTTACACTTAATTCTATATGGGCTAAGATTCAAGAAGAAAGCCTTTCATTCTATCATAAACTACCTATTCAATTTGATTCAAAATTGATCAAACTTAAAAAAAATTATGACAAAACTTGCTAAAAAAAGATTAAAAATTTATTTTGGTTTTATGGAAATTTCTATTTTCTGGTTTCGAAGGGATTTAAGAATTCATGATAATCCTGCTTTATACTATTCTTTAAAACAAAATAAAAATGTAGTACCGATTTTTATTTTTGATGTAGAAATCCTAAAATTTTTGCCAAAAGATGATAAAAGGGTAAATTTGATTTTTGATGTTATTAAAAATCTCAAAATATTTTTGGAAAGTAAAAATTCTTCTTTTATAATTCTTTATGGAAATCCTAAAATCCTTCACCAAAAATTAATAGAAACTTTTCCAGTAAAAAATTTATATTTTAACTTAGATTTTGAACCCTACCCCATACAAAGAGATGAACAAGTAAAAAATATATACAAAAGTAAGAATCTCCAAGTAAATTGTTATTTAGATCATATACTTTTTAGACCTGATGAAATTTTAAAGCAAGATCAAACTCCTTATTGTGTTTATTCTCAATATAAAAAGCAATGGTTAAAAGAGTTTGCAAAAAAAGAAATCAAAAACTATCCAAGCGAAGATTGGATTCATAACTTTATCCAAAGAGAAGATATAAAAAATTATAAAGAGATTTGGCTAAATTTTTTTAAAGAAAATCAGAATATTTACGAAACATTAGAAACATTAGAAGAAGGCAGATTTCCAAATCCATTATTAGAAAAAATCAAATTCATAAAAACTCCCTATATCTTAAAACCTTTAAATAAGGATGCAGATTTAATAAAAAACTATAAAGATACAAGAGATTTTCCATATTTGGAAAAAGGCACTACCAATTCTAGTGTTTATCTTCGTTTTGGTTTAGAAAGTTTAAGAAAAATTTTACAATACGCGAAAGAATATAGCTCAAAATTATTAGAAGAATTGATTTGGCGTGAATTTTATATAATGATTTTATACCACTTTCCAGATAGTATAAATACAGAGTGGAATCAAAAGTATAGTTATTTAAGAGAATTGTGGGAAGACATAGAAAAAAAGGAAGAATCTAAAAAGCTTTTTGAAAGATGGAAAGAAGGAAAAACGGGATACCCCCTTGTAGATGCCGGAATGAGAGAACTTTCAGAAACAGGGTATATGCATAACAGAGTTCGCATGGTATGCGCTTCTTTTTTGGTTAAAAATTTAATGATTGATTGGCGTTATGGAGAAAGATACTTTGCCCTAAAATTAATGGATTTTGAGCTTGCTTCTAATGTAGGGAATTGGCAATGGGTTAGTGGTACCGGTGTAGATGCTTCGCCTTATTTTAGAATTTTTAATCCTATCTTGCAACAAAAAAAATTCGACCCAGAATTTCAATACTGCAAAAAATGGATAAAAGAATTTAACACATTGGATTACCCAACTCCTATAATCAATTTGGAAAATTCAAAAGAGAAAATCTTAAGATTATTTAAAAAAAAAATTTAAACCATTTATAAATAGAGTGATTCCATAACCAATAAAGAGAATACTAAAAATAATTTGAATTTTATACAATAAATGAGATTCTATCCAATTTGATATAGAAACGCCAATAAAAATTAAACTAACAAAAGCAGAGATTACTCCTAAGAAGAAAGAAACTAACAAAAAAAGAGAAGATTCCATCTGAAATGCCGGCAACAAAACAGAAGCAAAATACAACATAGCTTTGGGATTCGATAAATTTGTAAAAAGTCCAAGTAAATAGGGATTTGTATAATGATTTGGAACATTTAGCTGTTTAAAAAATGTTTGTTCTCGAATTCGTAAAGACGAAAAACCTATATAGATTAAGTACAAGGATCCTAATATTAAAAAATAATTTATAAATTTTTTTAAATAAATAGAAATACCAAAAAATACTGGAATTACATAAACGAAATTCCCTGTTAAAATTCCAAATAAAGTTAAAAAAGCATTTTGAATTTTAGAGCTTAAAGAAATCCTCAATATAAGAAGCATATCTGGTCCAGGAAGAAAAACTCCCAAAAAGCCTATCAAAAAAAATTTAAGCATTTTTATAAATATTTTTTATATCAAATATTTCTTATATCTACATAAGTTCCTGATTCATTAGAAAAAATTTCTTCCCACTTTGTAAAAATGTTTTGTGCTGTTTCTTCTGGTGTCTGCATCTGATTTTTTTCTCGTGCTTCGATTAGTCTAATAAAAGAAGGAAAGTTATTTAAATCTATATTTTGGTAGTAAATCTCATCCTGCATTTTTGTAAGTACCAAGCCCGGCGCTAAAGATATAAATTTTTTTTCAGGAAGTTCTTTTGCATAGAGTTTTATTAACATATTCAATGTAGCTTTTGATAAAGCATAACCTGACCAGCCTTTATCTCCTTTTATAGAAGCTCCCGAAGATATTGATAAAACGTATTTTAAGCCTTGAATTTTTAGTTTTTTTTCCATTTCTAAAAAGGTATCAATCAAAATTTTATTAGACCATACATTGACATTCATAATAGTTTCGATTTCTTTTAAAGTGGTATTTTGGATTTCTTGAATTTTACCTAAGACACCCGCATTCAATACTAAGGTTTCCATTTCGATCGGGAAAAATTTAAAAAAAGTCTTATCAAAAAAATTATGAATACTTTCAGATAATTCATTTAGATGATTTAAATCAAAATAAATGTGTTTGTAGGTGTCGGGATACTCATCAATTAAAGAAGAAGAATTGCGAGAAAGACCTATAACCATGTATCCTTTTTCCAAAAAAATTTTTGCCAAATCATGCCCCAGACCCCTACTAGTTCCCGTAATCAAAATAGACTTCATAAGTCAAAAAAAATTGTTTTACTAATAAACAAAACCATTTTTACAGTAAAATGGGATTCTAAGCCCAAATAAATTTATGTATATTTTTAATAAACTTTTTTGATTAATAAACAACTAAAAAAAATTTGTACATAACAATGGACAATCAAAAGCACATCCAAAAAGTAGAAGAAGAAAAAAAATCAGTTTGGAAGTTCCTTGTTAATCAAATACCAGAAAATAGTCTATTGTTGGATTGTAGATCTTTAGAAAACTTTAAAAAACAAACAATTAAAAGTGCTTACAGTGCCCATTTGATTAGAAAACCCCATGGTTCTAGTCAAAAATCATTATTAAAACTATCCAATTTTTTAAAATCCATTTTAGATATTGCTAGTTCTTACAACAATATAGTAGTTTTTGATGAAGGATTGGGAATGTTTACTGGTAAATTGGCTTTTTTGTTAAGAGGTCTGAATCTAAAAAATGTTTACATTCTGAACCAAATCTTCTCGGAAATTGATGATAAATACAAACAAGAAGGAACTTTGGTTATAGAAGAAGCCAACTTAAAAAAACCTCTTCCTATTAAAGATATTGTTCCTTTAAGCTATGTGCAAATGAATCTGGTTAAAGTACAGCTTATCGACGTAAGAACCAAAGAAGAATTCGAGGGAAAATTGCCTATACTTGTCAATCCCGAAGAAGGTAGTATTTGTGGTAAAATTCCCGGGGCTATTCATTTCGATTGGTTAGAATTATATGACGAAAATGGCTTTCTACACCCAAAACAGGAAATTTTGAAAAAACTTAAATTAGCAAATTTGATTGTAGAAAGACCTACCATTTTGTATGATTTTAATGGTGCTCGCTCATGTTTTACAGCGTTAGTCCTAAAAGAATGCAATTACAGAAATGTTAAAGTTTTTTTAGGTTCATGGATGGAATGGAGAAAAACAGACTTGCCAAAACAAAATGTAAGAATATGGTATCCAGAAAAATATGAATAAACCAAAAAGAAGAATCCTTGTGACTTCTGCTCTACCTTATGCGAACGGCCCAATACACCTCGGTCATTTAGTAGAATATATCCAGACAGACATTTGGGTAAGGTATCATAAACTCTTAGAAAATGAAATTTACTACTTCTGTGCAGACGATACACACGGAACACCTATAATGTTAACTGCGAAAAAAATGAATCTTTCTCCAGAAGATTTGATCGAAAAAATACATAAAGAGCATCTCAGAGATTTTTCTTTATTCGAAATAGAATTTAACAATTATTATACAACGAATTCAGAAGAAAACAAAAAATTTTCTGAATTTGTTTATTTTAAAGCAAAGGAAAAAGGTTACATTTACAAAAAAAAAGTAAAACAGCTTTTTTGTCCTGAAGATAAAATGTTTCTTCCCGATAGATATGTAAAAGGTACCTGCCCAAAGTGTGGTGCAAAGGATCAATATGGAGATTCTTGTGAAAAGTGCGGAATTTCCTATAGACCCGTTGATTTAATAGGACCTCGATGTGCTATTTGCGAAACGACCCCTATAGAAAAAGAAGAAGATCATATTTTTTTTAAACTATCATCGTTTAGCAATTGGTTAGAGAATTGGCTGCAAGAACATACAGAAGAAAGTATAAGAAATAAAATGTTAGAATGGATCCAATCTGGTTTAAAGGACTGGGATATTAGTAGAGATGGTCCTTATTTTGGTTTTCCAATTCCGGGCGAAACAAATAAATTTTTTTATGTATGGCTGGATGCTCCGATTGGATATATTGCCAGTTCTTATAATTACTTCAAAAAAAGTGACAAAGAAAAATTATTTGATCAATTCTGGCTCAAAAATAAGAAAACTGAGTTATACCATTTTATTGGGAAGGATATTATATACTTTCATACATTATTTTGGCCAGCCATTTTAGAAACAGCAGATTTTCGAACACCCGATAAAGTTTTTGTCCACGGATTTCTTACCATTAACGGAGAGAAGATGTCCAAATCTCGTGGTACTTTGGTTAGAGCAACAAGTTATCTAAAATACCTTGATCCTCAAGCTTTGCGATATTTTTACGCATCCCGCTTATCCAATTCTATTGATGATATTGATTTAACTGTTGATGAATTTATTTTAAAATACAATAACGATGTGGTGGGAAACTTTGCAAATATTTTTTCTCGTTCCGCAAAACTCTTAGAAAATCTAAATAACCAGTTAGCCTCTAAAATTAGTGAGGATGGTTTAAGTTTAATAAAACATATTCTATCTAAAAAACCAATGATCTTAGATAATTACGAAAATAGAAACTTCCACAAAGTAGTAAAAACCTTAGTAGAATTAGGAAGCGAAATCAACAAATATATTACAGAAAAAGAGCCATGGAATGTTATCAAAACCAATCCTGAGAAAGCAAGAGAAATCTTAACAGATGCAATGAATGCAGGATGGTTGTTGAGTATCTATTTAAAACCAATATTACCTTCTTTTTGTCAAGGAATCGAAAATTTACTTAACGTTCCTTACGAGTACCCTAAAAATTTTACAATATTATCCGAGGACATAAAAAAACAAAAATTTTTACCCGCAAATCATAGAATTCAAAACTATAGACATTTAGCGGCAAGAATTACAAAAGAAATGGTGGAAAGTATGTTTAAGGAAGAACTAAAAGAAAATGAAATTCAAGAAAATCAAAAACTCGAAGATAAAAGTTATATCACCATAGAAGAATTCCAAAAGGTTGAACTAAAAGTTGGAAAAATTTTAGAAGCCAAAGAGGTAGATGGTTCAGAGAAATTACTAAATCTAATTGTAGATATAGGAGAAAAAAAACCAAGAAATGTTTTTGCAGGAATCAAAAAGTCCTATTCAGCACAAGATCTTATTGGAAAAAAGATTATCTTAGTTACAAATTTACAACCAAGAAAAATGAAGTTTGGTATCTCCGAAGCTATGGTACTAGCTACTGGGGAAGAAGGCAAATTATCCTTGATCGTTCCAGAAAAAGAAGTAGAAGAAGGTTCTATTATAAAATGAAAAATGAAATTCTTTTTAATTCTTTTAGTTTGCAGCTTTTCCGCTTATTCTTCTCCTTTAGTTGAATCCTATCTAAATTACAAAACCTTATCTTCTACACATTTTTACATTCACTTTCCAGAAGAATATGCAAAACTTGCAAAAAAAATTTTAATACAAATAGAAGAAATCCATAAAGAACTTTCTCCTATTTACAAGGACAAGAATCCAAAAACCCATTTAGTTCTTATAATTCGGCAAGATCTCATCAATGCTTTTACAGAAGTACAAGGTTTGGATTTAATCATCCTTTACTTAACACAACCTCTTGTGGGAGAGTTTGCCAATTACGAAAACTGGATTGAGCAACTACTTCGACATGAATATACACATGTTTTGACTTTAAGAAATTATCAGGGTTTTTGGAATTATTTATTCCGATTTTTTTTTGGTGCACCACCCAATTTAGCGCTACCCGCTGGAATTTTGGAAGGAGTTTCTGTATTAGAAGAATCACAAACAGAATCTATCGGTAGACTAAAAGATACCAATACAAGTTCTATTTTAAGACAACAACTTTTGTATCATAAATTTCCTACTTTAGAGGAAGTTTTAGGGGGTTCTTATTATTGGCCATTAGGACAAATCCCTTATCTATACGGCAGTAGATATTTGCATACTATCTTCGAAATAGAGACAAAAGAAAAATTTTTAGAAATTTTCCATTCTAAAAGTTTACCTATTTTCCTAAGATCAAGATTTACAAATAACAACTTAAAAAATCCAGAAAATTATTATAAAGATTTTATAAAAAAAGAATATGATTTTTTAAAAGAATTTCAAAACAAAAAATGGAAATCTCCCATAACTTACTATGAACAGATCACCACTAATGGAGGTTTTAAAGAGTATCTAAAAATTTATAACAACAAAATTTATTATTTCGAAAAGAGCTCTTATAGAAGTTCTGGGATTTATAACTTAGAAGAAGATCTTGTATATAAGGCTTCTTATTTGTTTGATTTTTCTATAGAAGAGAATGACATCATAACATCAGAGATACAAACATTGGGAAACTTTACAAATACTTCTTTATATTTAAACGGGAATGAAATCATTTTTTATGAACTTGAACCTCATATAAAAAAAAGCAAATGGTTTCCCATAAAATACAAGAATTTTGTTTTTTTTATAGAGATTTTAGACGAAAAACCAAAAATAACCAAAGCAAAAATCAATTGGGATTTTATGAATACACCCTCTGTTAATTCCAAAGAAATTGTCTTCGAAGCAAATCCATTGGATGTGATTCATTTCCCAATTTTAGCAGATAATAAAATTTTTTTTATTCATAAAAAAAATGATTCTTCTTGGCATTCTATTAAAGAATGTGATTTCTATACTTTTAATTGTAAATCCATAATCGAAATCCCCTACTCTATGAAAACCTTACATTACAATTCCAAACAGAACGAACTCCTTTTTAGTTCAAATCTTGATGGAAATTACGAAATCTATAGCATAAATTTAGAAAACGCTAAAATTTTTCAATTAACCAATTCCTTACTCTCTTTAAAAAGCCCCTTACTGGATCCATCCTATTTGTATGTCCTCGGAGAAACCTACAAAGGTTATGATATTTTTCGAATACCCAAAAATGCTTTGTTATACAAAGAAATCGATCTTTCTTCTTTTAAAAAAGAAGACATTCCAAAAAAAAATTTAGAAAATTCTATTATAGAAGACACTTATTTCCATACAATTACAAATTATCACATCAAAAACTTTCATTTTTATTTAGATGGTGTTTTTAGTAATTTCAATACAGAATATGCTCTACAAATTTCTGGCTTTGATCCCTTAAAAAGACATATTTTAAATTTTGGTATTGGAAAATTGGATCTCTATACGCTATATTTTTTAAACTATAGTTATAATCGATTTTTGCCTTTTTTGGATCTTTCGTATTGGAAAACAAATCCATTTTCGTCTGATAAGGATTGCTTTCCTTTGCTAAATTCTTTTTATCGCAATTATTTTTGTAAAATTTTATATGGATTGGAAAGTTACTCTATCGCATTAAGATACCCTTATAATTTCAGATTGATCAAAACTATGTATTCTTTAGGATTTTCTAATAAAAAAAATAGAAATTTGAATTCCAATAAAAGTTATTCTTCTTTATATAATGATATAGATCAAAAATCAATTTTCTTTAATTTTGATTTATCATATTATGATTTTTATTATTTTTCTATAAGTCCCGAAAATGGATTTAGATTCCAAATTCGAACTGAATATTTTCCTTCTTTTTGGAATTTTGTAACTTCTAAAGATAATTCTAAAATACCTTTCGACTACTTGAATATCTCAAGTAGAATTGAATTCTTTTTCCCTTGGTTTTTAAATAACCATGTCCCTTATTTTTCTTTATTTGTTAATTACAATATAGGAAAAGACAGGGATATAATTCGATACAATCTAGCCAATTATCAAAATGGTTTAAATGTAAATGATTCGCCCTATGGAAAAGGAAATATAGTAATGACATGGGAATACAGATTTCCCTTTTTATACCTTTCTAAAAGAATTTTATGGTTTTTGCCAGAAGTAAGCGTTCATTGGATTTCTTTGGCTCCATTTTATGAAATAGGAAAAAGTTTCGATAAATCTATATACGAAAAAGATAAAAAAACAATTTATTCTAAGGGAATTCGCAGTGATTGGAAGGTATATATATTTTATTTACCCTTTTTTCTTCATTTTATTTATGCAAAGGGAACAGAGGAACAATTTTCTTGGAGTTTTTCTTTATCAATAAATTTTCATACACAAGTTTTACACCAGAAACTACATGGTGAATCTCTTCCTCAGACATACTACTATAAATAGGAAGAGATAAAATTCTTTTATAAATCTTCATAGAAGATGGATAATCTTCCGGATTATAGATTTTTTTTTTCTTGTAATAAGTCATCAAATGTAATGGCTTAAAATGAATACTTGTAGAAACTCCTAATTTTTTTAGCTCTTCTGCAAAATGATTTCTTTGATCTATTTCTATTGTATATAAGTGGTAGGAAGAACCCGAATATTCTGGACAGAGTTTTAGCTTTTCGAATTTTGAAAATTCTTGCTGATAAATTTGGTGAATTCTCTTTCGTTTTTCTAAGATCTCATTGTAGCGTTCCAATTGTACAATTCCAATAGCAGACAAAATATCAGAAATATTGTATTTATAACCTTCGGTAACTACATCATAGGTTGCGCTTTTTCTTTTATAGGTTTCACTACTTAGCCCATGCAGCCTCATTCTTTGAACTCTTTTAGCAATCAATTCGGAATTTGTAGTTAAAACCCCTCCTTCCCCTGTTGTTAAATTTTTTGTTGCATAAAAACTAAATACAGTAAAATCAGAAAAACCTCCAATTTTCTTATTATCATATTCTGAACCAAAAGCATGGGCAGCATCTTCTCCCAAAAACAATTGGTACTCTTTTGCCAATTCTTTTAACTTGTATAAATCGCAAACTCTTCCGCCATAATGAACACATAAAATTCCACGAATATGAGTTTGTGTTGGTTTATGAATTAATTTTTTATTTTTCCAAATACAGTATTTTTTGATAAATTCTCGAATTTTTTCTTCTGAGATCAAATAATCTGTGCGATCTATATCTACCAATAGGGGTATGGCATTACAGCGAAATACAACTTCTGCCGTCGCTGTAAAAGTAAAATCAGGTACAATTACTGACTCTCCCCATTTTACATCAAATGCTCTTAAACCCAAATGCAATCCTGCAGTAGCTGAATTCAAAACAATTCCATAAGATACTTGTAAGTATTTTTGAATTGCCCTTTCGAAGGATTCTGTAACTTCCCCCATAGTAAGCCAATTAGACTTTAATACCCGAACTACAGATTGAATTTCTTTATCAGTAATGTCAGGCTTAGAAAATCCAACAATCTTCTTACTTTGCAACATTTAATTGTTGACTTTATAATAAAAAGGAATTAAAATAAAAATATGGAAACAAGATTAGCACCTGAATTAGGATTAAAAAATGTAAATTACTATAAACCATTGAATCAACAAGAACCACCTGTTCCAAAAGAAGCGAATATTCCAGGACAACCTTTAGAAGGAAAGCTATTCAGAAGCCAAGAAAAAGCCCAAAATGCCATATTGCCCTCCCAAGCCATGGATACTTTTAGAATTAAAGGAACCATAGTAGACTATACTACTTAATCAATCTTCTTTGTATTGTAATTCTATCCAGTGCCCATCGGGATCTTTTATTAATATAGTTTCTCCCCCTTCTATGGGAATTGGACCATGTACTATAGGTATATTTTTTTCTTCTAGTTCTATAATCGCATTGGTAAAATCATCCACATCCAAACTAAAAGAGAAAGTAAAAGCAGCCGGGTTCGTTATAGGAAATTTATAGTTGGGTATTAAGTTCAATTTAATAATGAGTCTATCCAATTCAAGAATGGCATATTTTTCTGTTTCTTCTAGAATCTCACAATCCAAAATATCTCTGTAAAATTCGATTGCTTTGCTTAAATTCGCAGTCCCCAAACTTATATGATCCAAATTTTCAATTACCACCATAATAAAGACATAAATTATTTTATATTTAATTTTTCAATCTTTTAAAAAGGTATTAAGATTTTTTTTTATAGGTCGACTTAGATATATATGGATTGTAGAAACAGATTCCTTTTCCTTTTTTTCGTATTGATTTATCCAATAATTCCTAAACCTCCTTCTTTTGAGTTTTACTTTGAACCAGACGACATTCTAATTATTGAAAAATTCCAACATGTAATCAATAAACATACAGAAAGGGAAGAAAAAAATAAAATTCATCTGAGCATAAAAGAAATTAAAAATGATTCTTATCATTTTGACGCTGTCTTTACTACTTATGTTAGAAAACTTCCCACGGAAAAGGAGTTCAAAAAAGAAGAAGAATTCTTTTCTTCGTTCATTATTCAAAACGATGGTCAATATCTAGTAGAAGAAAAATATAAATTCCCTAATGTCCAAAGCATACCTACTTTTCCTCAAATACAAGATACCAAAGAATTGCCAAAAAAGTGGCAAAAACCAGGTAAGGAAGTTATCAATCTCTTAGAAATCAATTTAAAAATTTTTGTCCCTTTTATAGTTGATTATACTTATTTGGGTACAGAAGAAATAGATTATTTTGGGAAGAAAGTTCTTGCTCATAAAATTCAGTTTGGATACGAACTTAAACATAAAGTCGTTCCAGGAGAAGGGCCTATTCAGTTTATAAAAGGAAATACAAAAGGAATCCTTTATTTTTCTCCAGAAATGCATATCCCTCTATACGACGAACAAAATTTATTTTATGAATTCACTTTAAAAAACCAAAAACCTATAAGAGAAATTTTTTTTATTAAAACCTGGTATAAAAAGATAAAAAAAATCAACAAAGAAAACTTAGAAGAAAACTTAAAACAAATCCAAAATAAAGAAAATTTTACAGTTAGGAATCAAGAAAGGGGTATCGCCATAGATTTGGATAACATTTTGTTTGATTTTGATTCTTACTCATTAAAAGAAAAATCCAAAAAAACTTTAGATTCTATTATTGAAATTTTAAAAAAATATCCAAACCAAGAAATTCAAATCTCTGGACACACAGATAATATAGGCGATGAAAATTATAATCAAGAACTATCAGAAAAAAGAGCTAAAACAATAGCAGAATATTTGATTCAAAATGGCATTCCCGAAAACCAAATTTCCTATAAAGGTTATGGAGATAAAAAACCTTTACACCCCAACGATACTCCAGAAAATAGAAAAAAAAATCGACGAGTAGAAATTTTGATTATTACAGAATAATATGATCAAAAAAATTCTCTTGTTTTTTCAAGATTCCATTTCTTTAATTTTTATATTCACTATCAAATTCTACCAAATTTTTCTTTCTCCTATTATCCTATACCTCTTTGGACCCTCTTGTAGGTTCCAACCTAGCTGTTCCCAATATGCTATAGAAAGTTTTCGAGAGTATCCTTTCCTTATTGCACTATATTTAAGTACTAAAAGGATTTTAAGATGCCATCCTATAAATGAAGGTGGTTACGATCCTGTGCCAAAAACTTTAAAAATTCAGATTTTAAATAAAAAATTTACTTTCTTTTCCAAAACATTTATAAAAACAAGAAATCAATGAAACATCTACTGGTTTTTGCAATCATTTTCATCTCCTATTGTGGAACCAATACAAATGTGCCCGTATATCCCATATACAATTTAATAGCAATTGCTTCTCCCTCAATTGTAGACATAAAACCTATCGAAGTCCAAACAAATGACAATAAAATTCGTATGGAATTTGACATTTTTTATTATGTAACCAATACAGAAGATGAATTTATTGGCTATAATCTTTATATTACGACCTCTTCTATATCCCCCGACCTTGTACAAGCAGGAATTGGACTAAACCCCTATCTACCATCAGGGTATGAACCTAGCTTTTATCATACAAAAGAAGAAGCTAGCACTTTATTTAAAGATATAAAGCAAAAAAGAATTCCCAATTTAAAACCATCTCCTTCCGAAATCCCTTTTCAGATTTGCGAAAGGTATTACTTTCGATTAAAAGCAGTTCTAAGAAATGGAATCCCAGCCATTCCTAGTGCCGAAATTTCTAGTTGTGCTACACCAAGAAATTTACAATGCCCTAGTACTTCTCCCTGTTATGGATTCTCCTACTAAAACGCCATGCCTTTATATCATTGCCACTCCCATTGGCAATTTAAAAGACATTACCTATAGAGCAGTAGAAACATTAAAAAATTGTGATTTAGTTTTAGCCGAAGATACAAGAAAAGCAAAAATCCTCTTTCATAAATACGATATCCATACTCCATTGAAATCTTTTCGTGTTCATCAAATCCAAAAAGATATTGAATTTGCTATAGAAGAAATCCAAAACAAAAAAGTTCTTGGTTTTATAACAGATGCAGGAACTCCGGGCATTTCTGATCCTGGCTCCCATTTGGTTCGAGAAATACGGGAAAAATTCCCGGAAATTCCTGTTCTACCGATTCCCGGACCTTCCTCTTTATCTACAATTTTGAGTGTTTCGGGATGGCAGAATCATCCTTTATTGTTTTTAGGATTTTTAAGTCCAAAAAATCATAAAAGAAAAATGGTTTTAAAAAAATACTCTACTTTTGAAGGTAGTATTCTGCTTTTTGAAGCTGTTCATAGAATTGAGAAACTTTTATTAGAAATCGAAGAATTTTTTCCTGAAAGAAAAATTTTAGTGGGTAGAGAAATGACAAAAAAATTTGAACAATATTTAGTTTTTCCTCTCAATTCCCTTAAAAAAATCTTAGAATCCATCCCCAAAAAAGGAGAATTTACAATTTTGATTGCACCAAAAGAAGTTTAAAAAAAAAGTACAAAATCTTAAAAAAATGTTTATAAATAATACAAAATAACCGATAAGCTAATAAGAGGTAACACAATGAACATAAACAAAGTTGGAGAAATTGGTCCACTTTATAACCAAAAAAAAGTAAACAAAACGAATGAGATACCTTCTGTCAATTTTAAGCAAGACAAAATAGAAATCTCCGAAGAAGCAAGAATTCAAAACTTACTTAACTACATCAAAGAATCCAACAACTCAGACGAAGAAAGATTAGAAAAACTTCAAAAAATCAAAGAAAAATTAAAGAGTGGTTTTTATGAAAATCTTAACGAAGAAGTCTTAACAAAAATAGCAGACAATCTTTACGATACTTCCAAAGAATTTCTTATTGATCTTACTAAAGAAAAATAAGTTCCCCGTTTGAATTTGTTTTTCTATCTTTGTAGAACCAAAGAATGGATACAAAAAATCAAAATAAGATCCAAATAAAAGATTTTCTGTTTTTCGACAACTTAGCCTTCTATTATTTGATCCAAGAAACACCAGTAGCTCTTATGGCAAAGGCATTGAAAAGCATGGATAGAAAACTGGCAAATAGTATTTTATCTATTTTAACGGATAAACAAAAAGAAATTTTAAGTCTTGCTATTACTTTGGAAAAAGAATCTTCAGAATCCGGTCAAAAAGCGTTAGAAGGGCTTTCTATCATTGCTCAAAATCTGTACGAAAAAGGACTCATCTACAAAAAAGGACACTATTTTTACGGAAAAAAAAAGAATTAGAACTCCTTTACTGAATCAAAAAATTCACTTTTTTAGTATCTTGTATCAGGTATACTTTTATAAAAATCAGAAATATTTTTTCTAAGTTTGTTTTTTATAATACTTCTTATTTTTATATCTAAGTATCTCATTCGATAAACAATATATTGTAAAGTTAATATCTTTAATCTTGGATCATCGATAATTCTTGGGGGCACATCTTTTATTATATAATCAAAAATTTGGATATTATTTTTGTATTTAAAATTTTCTGTATCTTCTCCTGGCAAATAAAAATTATATTTTTCACCCATCCCTGCAGAGTAAGAAAGATTTGCTATAACTTGCAAGGAAGGTTTTATATATTTTTTTTCGAGTTGATGTTGGCTATCACCCATTTTTACAGCTGGCAATATAAATATAGTATTACGAACATTTAATTTTGGTTCCATACTACTTTTACTTCTAAAAATAATCCATTTAGGGTTACTTCCTTCCCATTCAATTCGCAGATGTTCTGAGAAAATTTCCATTTCCTTTCGCTCAAAGAAATGTTCTTTATAAGTGCGTAATTCCATTTCCATTATATTTTTATCATCAATATATCCCAAGGTTTTTAAAATTTTATAAAATTCTGATAATTGTTGTTGGCTTTGATAAAGTTCGCTCAAATAATTCTGAAATAGAGTTTCTAAATCTTCAGGAGAAGGAATAAATAAGTTCTCTCCACTTGTTTTTAATAATTCCATATAGATATTGATTTCTTCCTTGCCAGCAATTTCTAATTCTTGAGGGTATAAAACTTTAGCTAACAAAACAAGAACAAGAAGCTTAGTTTTGAACAACTTTTTCAAAATAATTTCCATCTTTATGCTCTATATATTTATTATAATCGACATTGATTCCTCTTGGTTTGAATACACCATTATAATCTTTTTTTAATTCCAATCCAACAAATAATGAATAAATTCCTACGGCAAGAGATTTTGCTATTTCTTCTTGGTATTTTAATACAAATTCCCTATCTTGTTGAACATCAAGGTGAGCAATTTCTAAATAGGCACAGATTGCATTCACTAAAGTAGGTAAACCATAAGTACTAACAAAAGGATCTAAAATTGCACCCATTTTTATTTTTTTATTTTTTTTTGATGTTTGAATACGAACTCCATATTGAATGAACCTCAATAATTCATCAGAAGCATAATGATTATCTCCACCAAAAGCAATCTTCATTTCTGGTAAGGGAGATTCCCTCCTCCAATATTCAAGCTCGGACTGTTCCCTTTCCCAAAATTTGCCACTTGCTATATATTTTGTATAATCCAAAGTATAGGGACCTGGCAATCCTTTTTCCCTTTGTTCTTTTGCTCTTTGAACCCAATCTTTATCATCTTGGTAAATCCATTGTACCATGTTATAACGAATCCCTCGATTTTTTCCCAACCAAGGTTTTTTGGTATTTTTGTTCCACTTATAGCCATGAAAATAAACCCAAGTATCAGAAATAGCCATTTCTAATTTTGTCCAACCCGATTCATTCACCAGCCAATAGGGTGCCCAAGCAAGTTGATCAAATTGTTGAATGTTTTGCTTACCCAAAGAAATATTTTTTATTAATTCGAAAGTTTTAAATCCTGGTGCTAGTACAGCTGCCATTCCTCCGGGATGCTCTGAACCACCTGGATTTAAGTGAATGCTTACTACTAAATGAGGCTTTAAAGCATTGATCCTTGAAATCCTACCGGGCATAATTTTATTTTTTTTTGGATAGTCATACAATCGAAACAAATCATTTACATTTGGGTTTGTTTCTTTTAGTTTTGTATTTTCCCAATTAATGGTTCTTGTTAAAAACGATTGTATTTGGATTCTTTTAAATTCTTTTTGATCAGAAAACTCTCTTAAAATATTTTCGAATTGTTTCCAGTTTTTTTCTGTAAGTTGTAAATATTTATAAACCTTCTTCCCTATTTCTAAAACAATTTTATATTCATAATAATTTTTGTACCTCATCCCTATATTGTAATGATCTAAATAAGTTTCTGTAATAGGATCCCATTTATCATCTTTAGACTTTGTAGGTGCTCCTCCATGTCCAGGATCAATCACAACTCTATAAATTAAATTTTCTTCGCAATGGATTTGTAAGCTAACCAAAAAGAATAAAACAAAAAAAATTTTCTTCATAGTGTTATATCTGTTTGTATTATATTTTGTACTTTACGAATTTAAACTTTAAATTTTGTGGTAAAGAAACTATTTTTTGTGTAGTAAAATCAAACCACAGAAAATCCCCATATGCGACAATGACCAATTCTTCTTTTTGATTCCACATAGTACAACCAATTGTAAAACTTCTATTTGTTATATTCAAAATACCCAAGGTAACATCCAAAAGATCTGTATATCGTACTTGTTTGATGTAGCGAATTTGTAAATTTGTAATTATAGGACCTTCTTTATTTTGTGCATCTATATTCCATAAATCCAATTCTCGCAAAAGTTCTACCCTTGCATTTTCGAAATATTTGGCAAACACAACATGATTTAAATGTAAAAAAGCATCCATTTCTCCCCAAGCCACATATTGTTTATGAAGAAAGGGTAATCTTTTTTTCGGAATTTTTAAACTCATAGAAATCAATATTTTTTTATATTGTATTGTTTACAGCAAAAATTAAAAATTTTAAATTAAAAAAGATATAATTTCATGGATTTGATTTTTAATTTTTCTATAAAAGATTTAATTGGATATTATAGCAATCGGGCTGACTGGATTTGAACCAGCGACCGCACGCCCCCCAGACGTGTGCGCTAACCCCTGCGCTACAGCCCGATAAACACAATTTTAATTTTTTTAGTTTGTAGTCAATTTTTTTTATAAATGTTTTAAAACATCCTGATAGTCTGGTTCTTGTCCTATTTCGGGAACAATTTGTCTGTAAGAAACTTTACCATCCATTTCTATGATAAAAACAATCCTTGCTAAACACCCTTTTAGGGGACCTTCCGCAATTACAACCCCCCATTTTTCCATATCTTTATAGCGATAATCAGAAGCTACCGTAAGATTCGAAATATGGAAACTATCACAAAACCTTTTTTGCGCAAAAGGCAAATCCATAGAAACTACAGTAACATTAACATTAGAATAGTTTTTTAATTCTTCGTTAAAAGTTTTTGTCTCTTTTTCGCATACTCCTGTATCCAGCGAAGGAACCGTAATCACCAATTGTCTTTTATCTGATTTACCACCAATTGTGATTTCTTTTAAATCTTTTGTTACAACCAAAGAGTAAGGAGCAAACTCTCCAACACCCAATGTTTCTCCAATCAAATATATTTCATTTCCTTTAAATTTTACATTTGTACTCATAGTGATAACATAATAAAAGGTTTTTTTATTGTCTATAAAATTAGTTTAAAGTTGTAGTTCAATATTTATCATTGTAAAAAAAATTTGAATTTTAGTTTTTATACTATAAATATTAAACTTTACTTAAAAAATATATTTAAAAATTGATTCTTGTATGCCTTTTTATAAAAAATCAATCTCTTTACTATTTATTTTAATTTTAACACTACTGTTTTATTATTCTTTTTTAAGTAGAATTTGGGTGGCAGAAGATGCTTATATAACTTTTCGCCATATACAAAATTTTTGGGAAGGTTACGGTCTAACTTTCAATCCAAATAGTAGAACCGAGGGATTTACTCATCCTTTATGGGTATTCTTTTTAATTTTTATGAGTTCCTTTGGTCTTTCTTTGCACTTTAGCTCTTTACTACTGGGTGTGTTTTTTACTTCTATGGGAATGTTTATCTTATTTTACGAGTTTTTATATAAAAAATACCAACTCCATTTTTTATACAAAGCAGTTTTAATTATCCCTTTTTATTTTATCATTCATGATGGATTTAGGGATTTCTGGACTTCGGGAATGGAATTCTCTCTTACATTTTTTTTATTAACTATCCTACTAAGTACTATTGCAGATCAAGAAATCAAAAAACCAATGTTGGTTTCTTTTCTCTTATCTATGCTTTATCTAAATCGTCCAGAATTGGGAATTTTTTATATTTATTATGGAATTGTGATTGTATTAAAAAAATACCAAGATTCAAAATTCAAAATAGATGTTAGCTTTCTAAGATTAGTATTTCAATACCTAACTCCCTTTTTGATCCTTGGAGGGGGTTATCATTTATTCCGATGGTTTTATTACAAAGATCTTTTTCCAACTACTTTTTATGCTAAATCAGCTAAAATTTTGTGGCAAGATGGATTGTATTATGTTTATTATAGTTTTCTCCATTCTCCCCTATTGTTGCCAACTTTATTAATAGTTTTGATCACTTGGTTTTTTTATAAAAATAAAATCCAAAGCAAATACTTTGTTAGAGATTTATTACCAGTAGGATTTCATATCCTATATTTGATTTCTATTGGTGGTGACTTTATGGCTTATCGATTTATTCTTCCCGATTTAGTAATTCTTTATATCTATTTTTTTATATATTTCTCAAAAATAATAAAAAAAGAATCTCTATTGTTTTCCATAAATATACTTTTATTTTTTACAAGCATTTATTTTCTTTTTGTCCAAAAAATTCACACTCCCGTTTTGGGAAAAAACCAAATCGTGCATGAATATAGAGCATACGTAAACAAAACCCAAAATTGGAAAGACAAATGGTTCTTCGTAAAGCATAAATGGTACGATAGAGGAACCATATTTAAAGAACTACAAAAATGTTTAGAATACGAACCCTTTGTTATCACAAATTCTTGGTTGGACGCAAAATGTGCTCCAGAAGATGATTATGGATTGGGTTATTTCGGCTTTGCTGCAGGACC
Source organism: Leptonema sp. (in: bacteria) (assembly GCA_046291925.1). GTDB lineage: Bacteria > Spirochaetota > Leptospiria > Leptospirales > Leptonemataceae > SKYB61. The sequence goes on from JBKBRY010000006.1 coordinate 72,727, forward strand.
AGAAGTCATTTTGATTGATCAACTTGGAATAACAGACAAAGAAGTTGCTTTAACAGGAAAAACCATTTGGAATCGGGTGGGCCATAACAAAAGCATTAGTACAGAAAATGTAATTAAGAGAAAAGTTTTGTTTTGTTCCTTGCAACACAAAGAATACGATTCTATAATGAATACAAATTTTTTCCCTATTATCAATTTAGAACCGAATTTTTTATTTAGATTGGGTTCACAATATCCCCAAAAAATCCAAAGACTAAAAGAACTTTACAGAAAACTCCAAAAAACCTCCATTGAAAACCAAGAAGACCAAAAAGTTTTCTATTATTTACAACTTATAGAAACTAACTATAATATAAAAATTCTTGATTTGCCTATAAGCAATCCTCCTGAATATAAAAAATATGATACTTGTTGGGATTTAAAAATATAGAGAAATGAATTTGAAAATAAATCTCAATATCAGCTAAATTTTGGTGTTTTTATACTCTAAAATAAAAAAATGATTACAAAAAAAATCTCTAAACTTTAAATATTTTTAGTTTTTAAAATAAAAGAGAGGGTATTAACTATGAAAATAAAAAATAAAAAAAAGGCAACAAAAAAAATAGAAAAAGGCTCCATTCTCGGATATATGTTGGATAAAGGATATACCCGGAAGGAGTTTTTGCAATTTTGCAGCTACGCTGCTGCAACAGCTGGTATAGCACTTTCGGATTTAAACAAGGTTATTTTTGCGATGGAAAGAAAAAAAAGGCCTCCTGTAGTTTGGATGCACTTTCAGGAATGTACTTGCTGTAGTGAATCTTTTATTCGGTCCAACCATCCCATAGTAGCTGATGTTGTCTTAGATAAGATTTCTCTAGATTACACAGAGACTTTACAAGCTGCTTCTGGATTTCAAGCAGAAAAATCCTTACATGATACTATAACAAAATACAAAGGAGAATATATAGTTTTAATTGAAGGTTCTGTACCCACAAAAGATGGAGGAATTTATTGTACAATTGGTGGAAAAACTGCTTTACAAATTTTAAAAGAAGTAACTGAACATGCAGCAGCTGTAATTGCATGGGGTAGCTGTGCATCTTTTGGTTGTGTTCAATCTGCAAAACCAAACCCAACAGGAGCAACTCCCATTCATAAATTAATATCAAAAACAGTCATTCGAGTACCTGGATGTCCACCTATCGCGGATGTAATGACTGGAATCGTAACTCATATCTTGGTATTCGGAAAAATTCCAGAATTAGATTCTAGAGGAAGGCCTAAAGAGTTTTATTCAAGAAGGGTTCATGATACTTGCTATCGTAGACCAAATTTTGATGCGGGTTTATTCGTAGAATCTTGGGACGATGAAAACGCCAAAAAAGGATATTGTCTTTATAAGATGGGTTGTAGAGGTCCTGTTACTTATAATGCATGTGGAACAATTGGCTGGAATAACGGTGTAAGCTTTCCTATCAAATCAGGACATCCTTGTATTGGTTGTAGCGAAGATGATTTTTGGGATAATGCACCTTTCTATCAACATTTGGGCGGAGTAACAGAATTGAGTGCTGAGCAAACTGCGGATAGAATTGGTGGCGCATTAACTGTAGGTGTTGGCGTTGGTATTGCGGCACACGCAATAGCTACAAACATTCGTAAAAAGAAATTATTAGAACAATCCAAACAAGAAGAGAAACAATAAAATAAGGAGAGAGCGTATGGCAAAAAGAATCGTAGTAGATCCAATAACAAGAATCGAAGGACACTTAAGAATAGAAGCAGTTGTCGATGCTAATGGTGTTATCACAGAAGCTTATAGCTCGGGAACAATGGTTAGAGGATTGGAAATCATACTAAAAGGGCGAGATCCTAGGGATGCTTGGGCTCTTACAGAAAGAGCCTGTGGGGTATGTACAACAGTGCATGCCTTAGCTAGCGTGAGAGCAGTCGAAGATGCTCTAAAAATTAATGTACCCGAAAATGCTGATTTAATTCGAAATTTAATGTTTTGTGCTCAATATTTGCAAGATCATGTTGTTCATTTTTACCACTTGCATGCATTAGATTGGGTAGATATCGTAAGTGCTTTGAAAGCAGATCCAAAAACAACATCTCAAATAGCCCAATCTATTTCGAATTGGCCTAAAAGTTCTGTAGGGTATTTTTCTGATTTACAAAAAAAATTGAAATCTTTCGCAGAAAGTGGACAACTTGGTATTTTTTCAAATGGATATTGGGGACATCCTGCATACAGACTACCACCAGAAGTAAATTTACTAGCCGTAGCTCATTATCTAGAAGCTTTAGAATGGCAAAAAGAAATTGTTAAAGTGCATACTATTTTTGGTGGTAAAAATCCCCATCCCAATTATTTAGTGGGTGGTGTTCCTTGTGCAATCAATATCGAAGAGGCCAATGCTTTGAATACAGAAAGATTAAATTATGTAGGGAAGCTTTTTAAAGAAGCAAAAGAATTTGTAAATCTAGTATACATCCCTGATTTACTTGCAATTGCTGAATTTTACAAAGGAGAATGGACCCAATATGGTGGAGGTTTAAAAAATTATTTAGCCTACGGGGATTTACCAACAAAAGGTATAAACGATCCAAGTGGATATCTATTACCTAGAGGTATTGTTTTAGATAGAGATCTATCTAAAGTGCATGAAGTTGATCCAAAAGACAAAGAAGGAATCAAAGAATACATTGCTCGATCTTGGTATAAGTATTCAAAAGGTGATAAAGAGGGATTACATCCATGGGATGGAGAAACAGAATTCAACTATACAGGTCCAAAACCTCCTTACGAATTTTTGGATGTAGAACAAAAATATTCTTGGTTAAAAACCCCAAGATGGAAAGGGAAACCAATGGAAGTTGGTCCACTAGCTAGAATGTTGGTGGCTTTTGCCTCCGGTAGAAAGGAAGTTCAAGAAGCAGTTAATGGAGTATTAAAAAAATTAAATGCACCAGTGAATGCATTATTTTCTACCTTAGGAAGAACTGCTGCAAGAGGTATAGAAACCCAATTGATCGCTGATTGGTCTTTACAGCTATACGATAAATTGATACAAAATATAAAAAATGGTAATACAAAAACACACACTAAAGAAAAATGGGAACCATCGAGTTGGCCAAAAGAAGCAAAAGGTGTTGGAATGACAGAAGCTCCTAGGGGTGCTTTAGCTCATTGGATAGTAATTAAAGATAAAAAAATAGAGAATTATCAATTGGTTGTTCCTTCTACTTGGAATGCATCTCCTAAAGATACCAATGGATTGCGTTCTGCATACGAAGAGTCTTTAATTGGTACAAAGTTAGCGAGAATCGATCAACCCGTAGAAATTTTAAGAACAATACACTCTTTTGATCCATGCATTGCTTGTGCTGTACATTTATATGATCCAAAAGGAAATCATATTTCTCAAGTAAGGGTAATGTAAAGAAGGAGGATTTTATGCACCACAATAAAACTTTCGTAAGAAAATATGTATGGGGATTCCCCATACGATCCTTTCACTGGATTAATTTTATTTGTATTCTAGGATTGGTGATTACTGGATTTATCATTGGAAATCCTCCCGCCATTCTTTCTGAATTAGAAGCATCGGAACAATTTTGGTTTGGGAATGTCAGAATGATTCATTTTATTTTAGCTTACATTTGGGTTTTTAATTTTATCTTTAGGGTTTACTGGGGATTTCAAGAAAATGAATATACTCATTGGAAAAACTGGAATCCTTTTTCTAAAGAAAAAAGAGAAGAATTGAGCGATGTATTAAAAGCTGATATTTTTTTAGCAAAATTAGAAGGTAAGATTTCTATAGGTCACAATCCTTTAGCAATTCTATCTTATTGGATATTCTTTCTTGTTTTAATTTTTCAAATGGCGACAGGATTTGCTTATTATTCTCAGATGAGTGATGCTTGGTTACCTCAACTTTTTTCTTGGCTTGTACCTTTATTTGGTAGTGAATATAATCTGCGTATGGTACACCATATATTGACTTGGTTTTTTATTATTTTTGCAATGATCCATGTTTATATTGCTTCCTACCATGACTACATAGAAGGAAGAGGTGGAATTTCTTCGATTGTAAGCGGCTGGAAGTTTATTCCCAAAGATAAAGAATGAATTCTAATCAAATTTTAGTGTTAGGGATTGGGAATCTTTTAATGGGAGACGAAGGAATTGGTATTCATATTGTTCGTGAACTCGAAAAAGAAAGCTTCCCCGAAAGCATCCTACTTCTCGATGGAGGAGTAGGTGGTTTTCATTTATTGGAATATCTACAAAATGCTAAAAAGATTATAATTATTGATGCAGCAAAAGATAATGCACCTTTAGGTACAGTAAAAAAAATAATTCCTAAATATTCTTCCGACTATCCCCGAACCTTAACAGCACACGATATTGGACTCAAAGATCTCTTAGATACCTTTTATCTTACAGGTAAAGAATTACCAGAAATCAATCTATATACAATTTCTATAGAAGAACTCCCCGGTATTTTGACTGTTAAACTTTCTGAAAAATTACAAAATAAATTTAAAGAAATCTATGATTATTTAAAAAAAGAAATTTATCAAATCCTTGATGAGCTCAAAACAAATTCCGTCAACTAAACAATTAGAAAGAAAACAAATAGAAATAGAGGGTTATGTTCAAGGAATAGGTTTTAGACCTTTCCTTTTTCGATTAGCAAACAAACACAACCTAACGGGATTTGTAAAAAATATTTCTGGGAAAGTCTATTTAGAAATTCAAGGGGATAAGCAAAAGATTGAAAAATTCATCTCTGATATAAATGTTAAAAAACCTCCCTTAGCTAAAATTAAATCTCTAAAGATAAAAAAAATCAATGCCATCAGAGAAAATACATTTCAAATAAAAGAAAGCCAAAAAATAGAATTTGTTACCTCGAATATTTTACCAGATATTGCTATTTGCAAAAATTGCCAAAAAGAAATTTTGGATCCTTCGAATCGTAGGTATCTCTATCCTTTTATTAACTGTACAGATTGTGGACCTAGATATACAATCATCTTCGACCATCCTTATGATAGAATTCATACTTCGATGAATTCTTTCCCAATGTGCGAAGATTGTAGAAAAGAATATGAAGATCCTTTCAATAGGAGGTTTCATGCAGAACCTATATCTTGTCTTAAATGTGGCCCTGAGATCATTTTAATTTCAAGGAAAGATATAATAGATTTAAAAGCTAAAATAAAAAAAGAAAAGCAAATAGATTATCATTTTCTTTTTAAAACCACAGCTGAATTACTAAAAAAAGGTAATATTTTAGCCATAAAAGGATTGGGAGGTTATCATATCTGTTGTAGTATAGACAATAAAGAAGTTTTACAAAAATTAAGGATTAGAAAAAAAAGAAAATACAAACCCTTTGCTGTCATGTTCCCAAATATAGAAACCATCCGATCTTATTGCTATTTAGATCCAAAAGAAGAAGAATTGTTATTATCTTACGAAACTCCAATAGTGTTATTAAAATTAAAAAAAAATGTTTCTGTGCCAGAAGAAATCAATCCAGGACAAAATTTTTTAGGTGTTTTCCTCCCTTATACCCCTATACATTATTTATTAATGCATTTTTATAAAAAACCTCTGATTATGACAAGTGCAAACTTTTCTAATGAACCTATTATCTATAAAGATGATTGGGAACAACTATTTCAAATTGCTGATTATGTTTTATACCACAATAGAGAAATTGTGAATTATTGCGACGATTCAGTCGTTTCTAAATCCAAATATTTTACAATATTTAATAGACAAGGTAGAGGTTATACACCCAAATGTTTTGATTTTGATTCAAAAACTTCAATTTTAGGATTGGGTGCTGAATTAAAAAACACAATAGCAATCACAAATAAAAATCAAATTATAATTTCTCCTTATATTGGAGATTTAGAAAATATAGAAACTTGGGAACACCATTTTAAAACGATTGAATTATTTAAAAAAATTTATTACCTAAATCCAGAATATATAGCTGTTGATTACCACCCTAACTTTAGAACCACACGATGGGCTCAAGAAAACTTTTCAACAAACAAAATCATTTATGTCCAACATCACCATGCACATATTGTCTCTTGTATGTTCGAAAATCAAATTCAAGAACCAGTTTTAGGGATAGCTCTAGACGGAGTTGGTTTCGGAACAACAAAAAATCATCCCTCAATTTGCGGAGCAGAAATTTACTTCTCTACCTATAAAGAATTTAAACATTTAGGGAGTATTCATCCTATTGGATTAATTGGTGGAGATAAAGCCACTAAAGAAATCAAAAGAATCGGCTTTACATTAATTTACGAAGTTTATAAAAAATTCTTTTCTAAATATAATTTTAAAGATTTTATAAAAGAATTTTATAGTAAATTAATATTGGAGGATATAGATTACTATGAACAGTTACTATTAAAAAATCTTCAATTTTATAAAGCAACAAGTTGTGGAAGATTATTCGATGGAGTTTCTTATCTTTTGGGACTATGCGAAAAATCTGATTATGAAGGTCACCCAGCAATTCTTTTAGAACAATCTTTATACACTTTTAATAAAATAAAACTCAATAACAAAAACATTTATAACTATAAAATTTATAAAAATCCTAAGAATCAAATCTATTACTTAGATTGGCGATTTATTATCAAAGACATTTTAATGGATTTAAAAGAAAAAAAACATTTATCTATAATATCCCAAAAATTTCATAATACATTAGTATCTGGCTTTTTAGAGATACTAAATCTGATCAAGGTTCAAACCAGAATCAAAAAAGTAGTATTGACTGGAGGCTGCTTTCAAAACAGATATTTACTGGATAACTTTTACGAATCGCTACTTAAACAAGACTACAAAGTTTATTTCCATAAAAATCTTTCACCTAACGATGAAAATATTTCGATTGGTCAAATTTTAGTAGCCAATGCAATTTTATCCAATTAGGAGTAAAATTATGTGCTTAGCAATACCAATGAAATTAGTTTCTATAGAAGGAGAATTTGGAATAGTAGAGTATAAAGGAATTCAAAAGAGAATTAACATTTCCTTAGTAACACCTATAGAAGCTGGAGAATACGTTTTAGTGCATACAGGCTTTGCTATACAAAAAATCGACGAAGAAGAATTTTATGAAACAATGAAAATTCTAGAAGAAGAAAGCAAAGTTAGAGAAGAACTTTTTCCCGAAGAATCTGATCTCGAATCAAAAGAACCAAAATTGATTCAATTCAACTAACCAATAAACTATGAACTCTAGAATTCATATCTCGCACGGCAATGGTGGAAAACAAACCCAAGAATTAATACAAAACACATTTTTAAAGTATTTGAACCATAAGAATTTTCAAAGCGAAGACAGTGCAAAAATACAAATTCAAAACTTAAATTTAGCTATCACTACTGATGCTCATGTAATTAAACCAATCTTCTTCCCCGGTGGAGACATTGGAAAACTTTCTATAACAGGAACTATTAATGACTTATCTGTTGTTGGAGCCAAACCTCTCTTTATTACAGCAAGTTTTATAATCGAAGAAGGTTTTTCGATTAAGAATTTGAAAAAAATTTTAGAATCTATGAAACAAGAGTTGATACACAATCAAATAGAATTCATTGCAGGAGATACAAAAGTCGTTTCGAAAGGCGAAGTAGATGAAATTTTCATCTCCACTACAGGAATAGGAACTCTTCATAAAAATTCTCCTTCTGGTTTACATTCTATAAAAGAAAAAGACAAAGTAATCCTTTCGGGAACTATGGGAGATCATGGAGCTTGTATTTATCTTCTTAGAAATCAATTAGATTTTAATGTAGAAATCCAAAGTGATTGCAATTCCATAAATTTTGTAATCCAAGAATTACTAAACTCTTGTAGAACTGTTAAAATAATGAGAGATCCTACACGAGGTGGTGTAGGAACAATATTAAATGAATTTGTAAAAAATCAAAAATGGGGAATCGAAATCTGGGAAGACAAAATACCAATTAGAGAAGAAGTAAGAGGTCTATGCGAAATATTAGGAATAGAAGCTTTTCATCTAGCATGCGAAGGGAGATTTGTTTGTATTCTTTCAGAAGAAGAAACTGATCAAGCTTTAGCTATTTTAAGAAAATTCCATATCTCCAAAGAAGCATCCGTTATAGGAGAAATAACCAATCGTTATCCTTCTCGTGTTATCTTACATACTAAAACAGGTGGAAAACGCATCTTAGATATTTTGTCTAATGAGATTTTACCAAGGATATGTTAACATGCACGAAATGAGTATTGCAGAAACCATTATACAAATAATAAGAGAAGAATCAAATTCCAAAATTGTAAAAGAAGTATATTTAAAAATTAGTAAATTAGATCAAATAATTGCAGATTCTTTGGTATTTTATTTTGACATAATAAAAAAAGAGTATGAAAATCTAAAAAATTCAGAATTATTCATTGAATCTCTACCTTTAATTGGCAAATGTATACAATGCAAAACCTTATATTCTATCGAAGATCCATTGTTTCTTTGCTCAACATGCAATAAAGGATTGGAAATCATCAAAGGGAAAGAAACATTTATTGATAAAATTATTATACAAGATTAAAGGAGTGAATATGGACACAACATTAAAAGAAATTAAAATCGTAAAAAATGTAATGGAGAAGAACAATCAATTAGCAAATGTAATTAGGGAAATCTTGACCTCTAAAAAACAATCTATGTTTAATTTTATGAGCTCTCCGGGTTCTGGTAAAACATCCCTTTTGGATACATTAATTCCATTTTTAATGCAAAAAGGATATAAAATTGGGATTATAGAAGGAGACGTTCAAACAGATAACGATGCCAAAAGATTACAACATCATAATATTCCTATTGCTTTAATCAATACCTCCAAATTTGGTGGAAGCTGTCATTTAGCATCCAATGTAGTATTAAGCGCAATAGAAGAATTGCAAGGAGAAGATTTTGACATTCTACTTATAGAAAATGTAGGCAATTTGATTTGTCCTGCTAGCTACGATACTGGTTCAGATTACAATATTGTGATTCTTTCAGTAACAGAAGGCGAAGATAAACCATTAAAATACCCAGGAATCTTTAGAAAAACACAATGTGCCATAATCAATAAAATAGATTTAGCAGAAATTTTAGAAAGTGATATTAATCTTATCATAAAAAATATAAAACAAATCAACCCTGAATCAAAGATTTTTCTAACATCTGCGAAAAAAAACCAAGGTATAGACAAGTTGGCTGATTGGATTATAGAGAACCATCAAAACAAATATAAAAGATTATGAAAACTTTAGAGTTTTTCCAAAAGCAAAACATACACAACTTAATTAAAAAGATTCAGAAAGAAATTCAAAAAAGAAGAAAATATTTTATAATGGAATTTTGTGGAGGTCATACCCATTCTCTATTAAAATACGGTATTGTAGATTTACTTCCAGAAGAAATAGAAATGATCCATGGACCAGGATGCCCTGTGTGTGTTATGCCAATCGAAAGAATCGATTTGGCAATAGAATTAGCAAAGCAATCCCAATGCATATTATGTACCTATGGAGACTTATTAAGAGTTCCGGGTAGTAATCGAAAAAGCCTTTTACACCTCCGTTCAGAAGGATATGACATTCGCATGGTATACTCCTGCTTAGAAACCATAGAGATAGCAAAGAAAAACCCTAATAAAGAAATAATTTTTTTTTCTATAGGTTTCGAAACAACGACACCTCCCACTGCTATTCTTATTAAGACTATAGAAAAAGAAAATATCAAAAATTTATCTGTAGTTAGCAATCATGTATTAACTCCATCAGCAATACAACATATCTTAAATTCTCCCGAATTGCGAGAAATGCATTCTGTTCCCATTGATGCATTTATCGGTCCAGGCCATGTAAGTACAATTATTGGTTATGAACCTTACGAATACTTTGTAGAAGAATTCCAAAAACCTGTTGCTATTTCCGGATTTGAACCAGAAGATTTATTATTATCAATATTATTTTTAATCAGAAGCATAAATAATAAAAATCCAATACTAATTAATGAACTTTCGCGATTTGTTACAAGAGAAGGAAACCTAAAAGCCAAAACTTTGGTCTCTGATGTTTTTGAATTGAGAAAAGAATTTAAATGGCGTGGGTTAGGATTGATACCATACAGTGCTTTACAAATACAAAAAAAATATTCTAAAGTAGACGCAGAAAAAAAATTCCAAGTCTTACTACCAAAACCAAAAGAAAATAAAGCTTGTATCTGTGGTTTTGTACTTAGGGGTTTAAAAAAACCGACAGAATGCCCCATTTTTGGGAAAATATGTACACCAGAAAATCCAATGGGTTCTTGTATGGTATCTTCCGAGGGTGCATGTGCTGCGTATTATTTATACAAAAACTTTAATCAAAATTATGAAAAAAATTTATAAAACAAATATAAAAAAAATATTACTATTGACAGATAGTTTTCAGAGTTTAAGCCAGAGAATTTTCGTTGAGTTGGTAGAAGCTGGATATGATGTTTCTGTTGAATTTGATATAAATCCCGAAACCACAAAAGAAGCGATTACTTTGTTTGAACCTGATTTAGTAATAGCACCCTATTTAAAAAGCAAAATACCAGAAGAAGTCTTTAATAAGGTTTTATGTTGGATAGTCCATCCAGGAATTAAAGGAGATCGTGGACCCTCTTCTTTAGATTATGCCATTTTAAACGAAGAAAAAATCTGGGGTACTACTATAATCGAAGCAAGCGAAGAATGGGACGCAGGAGAAATTTGGTCAAGTTATGAATTTCCTACAAGATTTGTCAAAAAAAGCTCCTTATATCGCCAAGAAATAACAGAGGCAGCAATCAGAGCTATATTCGAAGGATTAGAAAAATTACAAAATAAAATTCCACCCATCCCTTTGGATTATTCCAATCCAGAAATCAAAGGAAAATGGAATCCTTATTTAAAACAACAACAAAGAAAAATCAATTGGAAAGAAGATACTACAAAAACAATACTAAAAAAAATTTATTCATCAGATAGCTTTCCTGGAGTATTAGAACAAATTGAGGATAAAGAGATTTATTTATTCAATGCCTTCGAAGAAAAAACATTGCATAATGAATTTAGGAAAAAAAATCCAGGAGATTGGCTTGCAAAAAGAGATCACGCTTTTTTAAGAAAAACCATAGATGGTTGTCTTTGGATTCATACAATGAAATTAAAACAAGATAAACCCACGTTCAAACTGCCTGCCAGTTATATTTTACCAGAAATAGCAGAAAACCTTCCCGAAATCCCTATAGGCTATTCAAAAATGGAAAATACTTTTCAGGAAGTGTATTACACATTAGAAGAATCTATTGGTTATTTATATTTTAACTTCTATAATGGAGCTATGAGTTCTGAACAATGCGAAAAACTTTTAAAGGCATATAAAGAATTAAAAACCAAAAAAATTAATGTTATCGTTCTCATGGGGGGTGAGGACTTTTTTTCTAATGGTATACATTTAAATATAATAGAAAATTCAGAATCTCCAGCCCTTGAGTCATGGCAAAATATACTAAAAATGGATGAATTATGCGAAGAAATCATTAGAGATACAGATCACCTTACTATCTCTATATTTAGAGGAAACGCTGGCGCAGGAGGATGTTATTTAGCTCTGACCTGTGATTTTGTTTTTGCAAGAAAAGGGATAATACTAAACCCTCATTATAAATCCATAGGGAATTTATACGGATCAGAATTTTGGACTTATTCACTACCCAAAAGAGTGAACCAAAGTATGATAAAAAGAATTATGGATTCCAGGTTGCCATTGAGTACAAAAACTGCAAAAGATCTCGGTTTTATTGATGATGAAATAGAAGGAGACATTCAAAATTTTGATAAAATTGTGAGAAATCATATAAAGAAATTTTTGAAATCAATAGATTGGAAACAATTTTTATATAAGAAAAAAATGATTCGAGAACAAGATGAACATCAAAAACCTCTAATAGATTATCAAAACGAAGAATTAAAAAACTTAAAGAAAAATTTTTTTGGCTTCGATCCTTCCTACCACATAGCAAGATATTATTTTGTTTATAAAATCAGAAACTTTCGAACACCCTTGTATTTGGCAAAACATAGAAGAATTAAAGAATTAGTTGAATCATCTTAAATTGTATTTTTTTAACAAAGGATCTTCCAAACCCAATTCCTTAAAAGCTTGGATTCGTATTTTACAACTATCACACACTAAACAAGGTTTTCCATTTTTTTGGGGCTGGTAACAACTAGAAGTTAAAGAATAATCTACTTTTCGATCTGTACCTACTTTGATAATTTCTGATTTTTTTTTATTTATAAGTGGGGTATGAATTTTAAAAGGATTTCCTTCTATACCCATTTTGGTTGCTAAATTTGCAGTTCTCTGGAAAGCATCGATAAACTCTGGTCTACAATCAGGATAACCTGAATAATCAATTCTATTGACACCAATAAAAATCTCTTGAATTCCTCTTGATTCAGCAATAGCTACCGCGAAAGATAAAAACAATAAATTTCTGGCTGGAACATAAGTTACAGGTATATCTTGCTCGTTTAACTTTCGATTGATCGGAACTTGGATATCTTGATCTACGAGAGCTGTATTTTTAAAAATTTTAGGATTTAATTGTAGAATTAAATGTTTACTTTTTGTTGTTTTACAATGTTTTTTTGCCAGTTGAATTTCATATTTATGTTTTTGTCCATAATCAAAAGTTAAAGCCAAAATTTCATAATCTGTCTTAGCAATATATAATGTGGTTACAGAATCTATACCTCCACTTAATAAAACAATTGCTTTTTTTTTCATAGTTCGCCAGTATAAATAGCTTTTGTGGTACAAGTTTCGTATACAACAATTTGTTTTAAATTAGATAACTTGGGCTTGATTTTCTCCCAAAGCCATATAGCAATTTGTTCTGAGGTTGGATTTTCCAAGCCTTCTACCTCGTTTAAAAGTCTATGATCCAAATACTCCTCTACAATAGGTTTTACAATTTTAGAGATCTCACCATAATCCAAAACCCATTTTTTTCGGGGATCTATTCGACCTTCTATAACAACCTCGAATCGAAATGAATGTCCATGCAATCGCCTACATTTGTGATGTTCTGGTAAATTTGGTAAATAATGAGCTGCTTCGAAACGAAATTCCTTGGATATAACCATCATTTGGGTCTCTTGATGTGTAAAATTTTACCCAAAGTAGAGAAAGTACTTGCACCCAATCTTGCTAAAGGATTCATCTTCATAGGATCCACAAAAATTTTATTATTCTCTTTGTTGGTAATGCAAGAATCATCAATATATATGTATTGCACTAAACCTAATATGAGCCCCTGAGGAGTATTCCCAATCTCAATAATTTGGTATTTTTTACAAATAAAGGCTACTTTAATTTTTTTTATAATTGGTAAATAAGAAATTTTTGGATCCAAAAATTCTAATTCGATTCCTAATTCTTCTATTTCCGAAACCCCATAAGGAAGGTTTTTGGAACTTGCGTTTACCTTTTCTGCAAGAGCTTCGTCAGGTATATGAATAACAAAGTCATCTCTTTCTTCTATATTAATCCAAGTATCTTTTTTAGTATTTGCATCTTTTTTACTGATGGATAACAAGACTAAGGGAGGATCGCTTGAAATACCATTAAAATAAGAAAAAGGAGCCAAATTGTAAGTCTCTTGTTTATTTTTTGTAAGAACCCAAGCAATAGGCCTTGGAATAAGAGTTTGCATCATTGTGTAATAAATTTGATTAGGAGAAAGTGTAGTTAAATCAATCACCATAGAGAGTTAATTTTTTTTGCATTTTATAATAGACTATTTTTTTTCCATAACAATAATTTTATTTCTGCCGTTTTCTTTTGCTTTATAAAGACCACTATCTGCAGCACTGATCATTTGTTGAACTTCTGGAAAGTCAAAATACATAGCAATACCCCCACTAATGGTACAACTAAAAGATAGATCTTGATAATAGTGCTTAATATTCGAAAAATTTTTTCTAATCCGATCTAAAATACTATAAGCAGTATCTTTATCCGAAACATTCAAAAAAATAGAAAATTCTTCTCCTCCATAGCGACCAATCAAATCATAAGCACGGAGATTATGTTTTAAAAATCTTGCTAAATTTACAATCACTTGATCTCCAGCCAAATGTCCGTAAGTATCATTTACTCTTTTAAAATTGTCAATATCCACTAAGCAAAAAGCAAAATTTTGTGAGGCTTTTTTATAGATTCGTGCTTTTGCAGTTAATTTTTGTATAAAAGTGTGATGATTGTATAAATTGGTCATTCTATCTTTTTCCAAGCTATTCATCAAAAGTCTATATTTTTGATAGTGCGAATTGATAAAAGTAAAAAAGATTTCTGGATCTATTGGATGAATCAAATATTCATCCCCACCTCTCTGGATTGTATAAAGTAATTTCCCAATTTCCTTTTCTTTGGAAATAAAAATAATAGGTATGTGTTTTAATTCCGCAAATTGTCTTATTATGCTGGCAATTTCTACACCTAAAAAATCTTCATAATAAACATTCAGAATAATCATAAAATACAATTCCTTTAAAACAAAAATATTGTTAGAATTCAATAACTCGTAAACTTCTCGAAAAGAAAACACATCCACTTTGAATTTTTGTCTTAGTAAATCTATATAGTGCTCATTAAAACTCTCATTATTTTTTAAATATAAAATATAATGAGAATCTCCTGATTCTAAATCTAAATGATCATCAATTTCTTTAAGAATTAGATTTAGATCTTTAATTTGATTATTTTCTAAGTAAAAAATTTGTTTTCCTCCCATTCTCAAAATATTCAATCTTGTTTGTAAATCATTTTTTTTCTGTTCCTCAGCTAACAAAAAAATCACAAAACACTTTTGATCGGTTTCCTCCAAAACTTGAGATAAATGAATTGCAATGTCATTTTCTTCTTTTTCATAATAAATAATACATACATTGGGCTTTTGAATTTTCATAAAAGGGATTATTTGTTGTGTATTCTGAAATTCAAAAATCTGAAAACCATACTGTGCAAATTCTCGGGATAGAATCAATCTTTGCTCAAAATGGTTTGCTACGATAAAAATATTTTTTTTCAATCTATCCATAATTTATGAATAAAAAAAATCAAATTCAATACTAAGTCAATCCATTATAAAAATCTAGTTTAGAATGCATTCTATATAAAAAACTTATAATAGAATCTTATTTTATTAAAAACTTTTGGAAAAATAAAGTGATTTTCCAAAGAATACAATCATAAAAAATTGGATTATGAATTGGTTTAGTATTTTAGGTTTAATTAGTTTAATCGCATTTGGATTTCTATTTTCTGAGAATAAATCAAAACAAAATTTTCGTTTAATTATTGGTGTGATTCTCTTAGAATTTCTTTTAGGCTATCTTTTATTTAAACAAAAATTAGGTCTATGGATCTTCAACACGGTAAACGAGGCTCTTATAGAGTTAATCCAAATTGCTTCTGAAGGTTCTAAATTTTTATTCGGTCCTTTATCGATTTCTCCCGGTCAAGAAGGTTCTCTGGGTTTTATTTTGTTTTTTCAAGCTTTGCCAACCATTGTATTTTTCTCTGCCTTGATTTCGATCTTATACTATTATAAGATTATGAATCGATTGATTGAGTTTTTTGCTTTTCTTTTTAATAAAATATTTAAAGTTTCTGGGGCTGAATCTTTAGTGGCAGTTAGTAATATTTTTGTTGGAATAGAATCTTTCCTAACCGTTAGACCTTATATAACTCGTATGACTCGATCTGAGTTGCATTCTATTTTGACTTTAGGCTTAGCAACGGTAGCATCCAATGTATTGGCTATTTATGTTTTTTCTTTACAAAATGTATTCCCTCAGATTGCTGGACATCTTGTTGTAGCTTCTATTCTTTCAGCTCCTGCTGGTTTGATGTTTTCTAAAATCCTTATTCCCGAAACCGAAGAACCCATTACAATGGGCAAAAATATAAAATTAGAAATCCAAAAAAACAACTCTTTAATCGAAGCTATCTTGCAAGGATCCCAAGATGGTTTAAAGTTAATTTTCGGTATTGTAGCCCTACTTTTATCCATTATAGGATTGGTTACGTTACTGGATGTGATTTTAATCAAGATAAGTAATTTTTTTGGATTTTCTCTCTCTTTAAAAATGCTCTTTGGCTATTTATTTTATCCTTTCCTATGGTTGATTGGAATTCCTACAGAAGATGTTCTAAAAGTTTCTGTTATTGTAGGCGAACGATTAATTTTAACAGAGGTAGTCTCTTACCAAGATTTAGCAATTCGATTACAAAATAACGAAATCCAATTAAAAAGTGCCGTTATAACCTCTTATGTATTGTGTGGTTTTACCCATTTCCCATCTCTTGCTATTTTTTTAGGAGGCATTCAGGCAATCATCCCCGAAAAAACAAAGGTATTGTCTGAAATTTCTATGAAAGCGTTATTGTCCGCTACTCTTGCTGATCTATTTACAGGAGGAATTGCAAGTTTCTTCTTTTCGGAAAATGTCCTTTTATAAACTAAGGATTAATTAATTTTAAAAATTCTTGCTCTGTTACAATTTGAATTTGATTTTTTTTTGCTTTTTCTAATTTGCTTCCAGGGTTTGCTCCACAAAGTAAATGGGTTGTCTTTGTTGTTATAGTAGAAGAGACTTTTCCACCTCTTTTTTGAATTTCTTCCCATGCTTTTTCTCTTGGCTTAAAAAATTCTAATGTTCCCGTAATACACCATACTTGATTTTTAAATATGGCTTCACTTTCTTCTTTTAAGATTTTTTGTTCAAATTGCAAAGAATATTGCTTTAACTTTTCAATTCTATTTAAGATGGTTTTGTCATTAAATTGTCTGATAATTTCTTCTGCAATTTCTTCACCAATTCCCTTGATATTCATTAATATTGCTTTTGCATTTTTTTGTTTTGCTAAATCGATAATTTTATCTATAGAAGTAAACCCGTTTTCTATTAAGAGTTCTGTTACATTTGGGCCAATTTCTTTTAATCCCAAAGACGGCAATAAAACTTTAAATTCTTTTTCTTTTGATTTTTTAATTCCATTTAAAATGATTGCTATTGATTTTTCCCCAAAATTTTCTAATTGTATTAATTTTTCTTTATGTTTTGAAAGTTCATAAATATCTTCTATATAGCGAATAAATCCTTCTTTAAAAAAAGTCCGAATGGTTTTTTCTCCCATTCCTGTAATATCCATTTGTTTCCTAGAACAATAAAAAATCAAAGTTTGGATTAATCTTTCATCGCATTCGGGATTCGGACAAAACCAATCTACACTGCTTTTATCTTTTACAAGATTGCTTTTACAACTTGGACAAAATTTGGGAAATTCAAACTCTGGTCCATCTCCCACATCGATTACTTCTTCTACAGCTGGAATGATCTCACCTCTTTTACTCACCAATACCTCTGCCCCTATACGAACACCAAGTTTTTTTATATAATCTTCGTTATGCAAAGTTGCATAAGAAACTGTGGTTCCCGAAAGTTTGACTGGTTCAAGCTTTGCACGAGGGGTAATTCTACCCGTTCTACCTACAAATACCTCTATATCTAAAATTTTAGTTCTTGCTAAATCTGGCTCAAATTTAAATGCAACTGCCCATTTAGGAGAGTTAGATGTATAACCCAGCTCTTCTCTTAAATCTCTATCATCTACCTTGATTACTAAACCATCAATAGGAATATCGGATTCTTTGTGTTTTTTTTCAAATTCCTTAATTGTTTTTTCTAAATCATTTAAACTACATAAAACTGAATCAGAAAATACAGGAAGCCCCAATTCCTGAATGTATTGTAAAACTTCATAATCGGATTTATATGGATTTGGAAGATAAGCATCAAAAGCAACCCATCGTAAAGGTCTATTAGCAACTTCTTTTGATTTTTTATGTTTTAAGGAACCACTGGTCAAGTTTCTGGGATTTGCATAAATACTACCAATTTCTTCGTTGTATCTTTGAAAGTCAGTATAAGTCATATAAGCTTCGCCCCTTACTATCAAATCTGTTTCTTTTTTTAGTTTTAAGGGTATGCTACGGATAGTTTTGGCATTTAAGGTTACATCATCTCCAATATTTCCAGAACCTCTCGTGACAGCATTTTTTAAATATCCTTTTTCGTAATACAACACCAAAGTGGCACCATCCACTTTCCATTGTACTAAAAATTGATTTGCTTTAGTTTTGTATGCCCATTCCTGCACTTCTGCAATAGTATAACAATTCACTAAAGATAGAACAGGAATCTTATGCTCAAACTTATTCAATTCTTGCTCTAAATCTGAACCAACTAAATGGGTTGGAGAATCGGGAAGAGCAAATTCGGGGTATTTGTTTTCCAATTCTTGTAATTCTTTTAATTTTTCATCAAAAGTTTTATCACTAAGAATTGGTTCGTTTTTAATATAGTATAAATATTGATGAAACTTTAAAAAATCAGAAAGTTCTTTTATGTATTTTTGAATTTCTTGTGGATCATTTGATTCGGGCTTTTTAGGAGGTGTTTTATAAAACTCAAAGGATAGACGGATATCCTTATCTTTTAAACTCATTTAGGGTGATTTTGAGAATTTACACTATTTTCTGTATTTCCTTGCTCTTGAATTTTTTCTTGTTTTGAATTTTTTTTCGAACAGAATCCTGTAGTTTTTAATTGAATACATTTTCCATATAAATTCAAAGAGTGATCTACCAATTCATAATCAAACTTTTTTATGATTTCTGATTGAATCTTTTCTATTTTAGAATCATAAAATTCTTCTATATTTCCACAATCCAAACATACTATATGATCATGATGTTCTCTGGCAGTAGGGCAAAATTCATAAAATTTCGAGGCTTGTCCAAAATCATGCTCAGCAAGTTGCCCACTTTCTACCAACAATGCAACAGTCCTATATACAGTGGCTCTAGAAATTTCGTCTCTTTTATCTTTAAATAGATCAAATAAATCTTCTACCCGAAAATGGTTCTTAGAGGAAAATATTTTTTCTGCAATCAGAAGTCTTTGTGTTGTAATCTTTAAATTTTTTTTCTTTAAATAATTTGAAAATTTAACAACTTCCTGCCTTATATCAGATGGACTCATAGGGGTTAACATAGTACTTTTCTATTTTTAAAAATACAAATTTTTGTAAAGAAAAAATTAATCCAAAGTTTATAATCATTAAATTTATTGAAAAAAATTGACTTCGTAAAATCCAAAAATTTTATTACTTTGTCAATGCTCCGGTAGCTCAGGGGATAGAGTGATGGACTTCGAATCCAGCGGTCGCAGGTTCAAATCCTGCCCGGAGCGTTTATGGATCAAACATCTCTTTCCAAAAATTTCTTTAATCCAGAATGTAGAAAGAAAATACTCAAGAAAACAAGAAAAAAAATTCCAGAAACAATTCCTAAATGGGAACCAAACACTTGGATATAAATTGCAGAACTATAACTCATGATAATTGATAAATCACCATGAATAAATAGCACTGTACGAATTAAATCCATGGGATTAAGAAATAACAAAGCCAAAATGATTTTTTCAAGTGGATAATCACCAAAATTAATTGCGATTAAAAAAATAATACTATCATAAATAATATACAAGAAAAACCATAAAAGGATACAAATACCTATAGATATTTCTAACCGAAGTTTGAATTGACTAATAAAAAAAGCAATTCCAATAAAAATCAAATGCAATAAGAAACTATAAAAAATTAATAAAAAAAATATATAAAATAAATTTTCTAATTTCTTATAAAATATAAAAATAGGCAGGATACCCAATGTAAAACTCAAAAATAATCCCAATAACAAACCTAAAACTTTTCCAAAAAAAATCAAACGACGGTTTACTCCTCGTATTATAAGTAAATTCTGAAAATTTATGCTTTCGTATAAATTGATCACACTAAAAATCATAGTATATAAAGGAACCACAAGTAAAAAAAAGTTGGTTAATGTTGCTATGATTTCGTTTGTTTTTCCAGAAGAAAAATAGATTACAATAAAACTAAAAATAAAAACAACTGTCGAGTAGATAAAAAACCATTTGCTTTTTATTAAATCTTTTAATTCAAAAAGAATTATGTTTTTTATAATCATATTTTAATATACTCCCGAACCTTACTTAGGGCTTCTTCTAAATTCGAAGCATTATTTTTTTTTATAAATTCTACAGGATTTTCATTTAGCTTCAATTCTCCATCAATCAAAACAATCATCTGATCTGCCAATTCTTCTACTTCTGATAGATTGTGAGTTATAAAAAGCAAATAGGCATCGTGTTTTTTTTCTTTAATTAAATTCTTTAAAATAAAACTATGATAAGGATCTAAACTTGCTGTGGGTTCATCTAAAACATACATATCTCGTTTTCTCATAAAACACTGTAGGATATTGATTTTTTGCTTCATCCCACCACTCAATTCTGAAATCTTTTTTTTATAAAATTCTTTAATTCCAAACAATTCTATAATAGAATCTTGTTCAATAGAATAATGGTTTTCGAAGGTAGATAAATATTCTATTAGATCTTTAACCAATAAGTTTTGTGGAAATAAAGGCATTTGGGGTACATAACCAATATTTAAAAACTTTGGTAAATCATAATTAACTTCTTTATCATCAAGATATATCTTTGCTTCTTGATCAGGAATTACCAATCCTAACAAACTTTTTATAAAAGTCGTTTTCCCAGAACCATTGGGACCCAATAAACAGATTAGTTGGTTTTTTGGAATTTCTATATTGATATTTCTTAAAACTTTTTGTTTACGAAAAGATTTATTTAAATTTTTTATCTGAATCATAATGCATTCAATATAATCTGCTTTTTAAAAATAGGCTTTTCATCTTTCAAGTCAGCAGGAATAATCATAGGGAATACTTTCTCTAAGGTTTCAAGAAAATCAATCATAGGAGAACGAAGTAGAATAGAAATATCAGAATACTTGCTAACCCAAAAACTAAACAAACTTACCGGTCTATAAAAAACATCTCCGTAACCGTCTTTATTTAGATCATATCCCTTATATTTGTCCCAAAAATTTTCTTTATATAGGTTGGGGTTACTTCTAGAATTTGTTGCTACATCAAACAAATTATTTTCAAAATAATTCAAAGTAATTTCATTTGTATAAGAATTTCCTAAAATCTCCATAGCGATACCATTTTTAATAAATTGATTTTTATAAATTTTATTTCGATTAGAATTATCTGTATAAATAGCACTGGTATTACTATAAAAATAGTTATGATGTATCTCACTCTCGTTGATATCTTTTAGCAATAAAGCTTTCAATCCTCTACCCCAAGTGTATTCTATTCTGTTGTTTCCTAATTCCAACCGATTGGAATACATTAGTGCAATTCCTGATTCATTCCATAAAAAATAATTTCTATGGATTTTAGAACTATGGCAAAACATAAAATGGATTCCATAACGAATGTTTTGAATGCTAATATTATTTTCTACAATTAGGTTTTCTGAATATTCGAAATACAATCCATCTCTATGTTTTTTTATTAGATTATTTTTTAATATGTTATCATAACTATACCATAAATGTATACCATTTCCACTTTGTACTTCGTTTATTGCATTAGAAATAATATGATTTTTCTCAAGAATGCAATTTTGAACGTAGGCAAGGTAGATTCCATAAGTATTATTGATTAAAAAATTATTATGAATTTTACAATTTTTTGTTTTTTCAATGTAAATTCCTGCAAATTCCTGGATATCACTATACCCACTATTTTGAATGATGAAATCTGAGATTTCCACATTTTCAGTTTCTGAAATTCGAATAACATTTTTTAAGTGATTCCCATCTAGAATGGATTCCTTAGATTTTCCTTGAATTTTTAGAGGTTTCCGAATCAAAAGCTCTTCTTTAAGAATATATACTCCTTTATCAATCAAAATAGTTGAATAAGGAGTTGCAAAATCAATAGCACTTTGGATATCTTTAAATTTACATTCTTCTTGCAAACAAACGATTAGATTTTCTCCGTAAAGAGAAGGTACAAAACTAATGATGGTGATGGTGATGACGAGAACCTTCATTTTTTTCTAATTCTATTAGATAATGGATTAAATCTTTATATTCTAATATTTTTCCATCCTTTTCTTTTTGGATCTTTTCTACAGATTCTTTATTTTTATAACTCGATAAAAAAGCACCCATAGGAGAAGGAAGGTTTTTAGATGCTAAATAATATGCGTCCTTATAAACTACCCATTCCCCTGTTGTATAATCTTTTACCCAAGCATTTTTTATAGCAACTTCTTTATTTTGCTCTAACCACCTTACAAGACATTCAATACTATCGAAATGAAGAATTTTGCCTTTCGAAGTTTGCAATTGAGTATTAAATTTTAAATCTACAATTTTCATTTTACACAAAGCACATTCTTCTTGACCCACCTGAATATCTACTGGTGCTTTAGGAGCACAATACAAAAAACCAATAACTAATAAACTGTAAGCAATCTTTTTCATAAAATTTCCTAAATATTTTGATTTCGATATTCGTTATACCAGATCCAAATTAAAATTCCTAAAACAACAGTCAATAAGAATCCCCCTACATGAGGAAAACTACATGCATTTATATTTAATAATTCTTTACAACCAATTAAAGGAGGTTGATAACTCATCCCTGGAACTTGGATCGGCGCATTGGGATCCAAATTATGACCATAATTGTATTCCCATCTCCAAAAGTCATAAATTCCTGCAATCCCAACTAATATTGTATTCAAAATCCCCAAAACTACCATAAAAACTCTATTGATAAAAAAAGCAATAATACCTCCCGCAATCATATAACCTAAAATATAAGGCATAAATTGCAATTCTGGAATTGAATCACTTGCAATTTTTTGCATACCTATATAATGATTCAAAATATTGATGTTTTGTAAATCATGAGGCGTTTTTCCTCTAACATCATTAATGTAGATATACATTCCTAAAGTTTCTGGATACTGAGGAGCAGATAGATTCACTATCCATAAAGGCAAAAAATACACCAAAAGCATCAAAAAAGCTACTACTAAAATTAATATTCTATTGGTTTTATTTAGTTTTTGATTCATAATACGAAACATATTTACCTCCTGTGGTATATACAATACAAAGGTATTGTATATAATATTCTATAAAAATGCCGGTATTCAAAACCGGCACTAAATTTTTTGAATATCATGGAGTTACTCGAATATAGTGTTGCATTTCCTGATGCAAAGCTGAGCAAAAATCTGTACAATAAAAAGGAAATACTCCAACTTGTTTAGGTTCCCATATTACTGTTTTTGTTTGACCGGGCATAATCAAAATATTGGGTAGAGGTGCACCATAAATTGCAAAACCATGGGGAATATCATAATCCTGCTCCAGATTGGTTACATGAAAATAAACTTTATCTCCTATTTTTACTTCTATTTTAGAAGGTTTAAAGTGAGAACGAATTGCAGTCATATAAACATGAACTTCTTTACCTTTTCTTTCCACTCTTGCTTCTTTTTCACTTTTTGTTGCGTAGGGATGATCATTTTCACTTAACGGTATAACTTGTGGTATTTTATTTTTTAAAAGCAAACTTACTGGGATCATTTCTGCATAGTGGGGTTCTCCTGTAGTTGGAAAATCTAACAACAATTGAGGTGGTTCTACACTGATATCATACAATTGAGCGCTTTGGACCAATTCCAGACCTGTTGGTAAATATCTGTCTTTTGTAATCTTATTTAATGCAAGAACATATTTCCCATATGGTTTGGTAGAATGGCCACCAACTACACTTAAGTGTCCAATGCTATAATAAGCTGGTAGATGTGCCAATACTTTTAGATTTTTTATATCCCATTGAACGATTTCAGAAGAAACAAAACAAGAAGTATAGGCTCTTCCTTTTCCATCAAATTGTGTATGTAAGGGTCCTAAACAAGGTTTGTCCACTTCTCCATGTAAAGTAGATTCGTATTTAAGAACTGGAATGTCCATAATTTTTGTAATCTGACTTTGTGGATCATCTTTTACTTTAAGAAATTTGCTAAAAGAATGGACGGGTATTACAGTTGCCAATTTACCTCCACCTACTATATATTCTCCTGTATCATCCACGTCTACACCATGGGGGCTTTTTGGTGTTGGCAAATAATACATCATTCCTGGACAATCTTTTGGTTCCATCATCCTTACAGTATTTCTTTTTTCTGAAATTGCAGGTTTTGCATGCGGTTTATAATTTCTGTAATGAACTCCTACAACATCTTTCCCCTTACCTTGGTTTACACATTCTTCTGCTTTTTTCCAGTTAAAAGCTAAAATATAGTCTTTATCATTTTTGGAAGCCTCGATTTCCAAAATATCGTAAGCCTGTTCTGTATTATACATAGAAAAAAAGCACCAGTCTCCCGATTCTTTTTTTCCACAAGCAGATAAATCGTAATTAAAACCTGGAACCAAAACTTGTGCTTTAATACTCATTGCTCCTGTTTTTTGATCTACAGCAACCATAGTAATCGTTCCATTGAATTTGCCTTCTTTTGCACTTTCTATAGGAAGATCCCTTTGAGGAATGGGCACAGAGAATCTGGTTGCAGCCATTGCATATTCTGTATTCCATGTTAAGAAAGGTGAGGCATGGTTTCCACCGCTATTGGGTATTTCGATAATCTCTTCTGTTTCGAAAGTAGAAAGACTAATTCTTGCTATTCTTGGAGTATTATTCCCATTGATAAATAGCCATCTACCATCTTGTTCTCCCTTGGTCATAGAAGCTTCTGGATGATGGCTATCATCCCAAGGTAGAAAACCATGAGAAGTCATCAACATCCCTTTGGTTTCCTCTTCGAATCCATATCCATTTTCTGGCCATAAAGAAAATACGGGAATAATTTTAAATAGTCTGCCAGAAGGAATTCCATGCACACCAACTTGACCATTAAATCCACCAGAAGTAAAAAGATATACTTCGTCTTTCTCTCCGGGTGCTACATATACTTTTTGAGCTGCATCTGAGGCTAAACCGACTTTGCCACCACCTTTTCCACCACAACCCAGGCTAACTGCCAAGGCCACCATTAAACCAAAAACTAGGGAAACTAGTTTCTTTGGATTTTTCATAATATACTCCTAAGTATTAAAGTAATACATTTTTATTTATTATCAATTAGCCGAAAATACTCTAGAATTGCTCTTGCATCCTCTAAAGAAATATTCTGATTGGTCATTTGTGTTAGATATTCAGCAAGAAGTGCTTTTGCATCGGGATCTTCTGCAGTCATTTTCATTGGATCAAGAATCATATTCATAATCCATTCGGGGGTACGCCTCTTTGTTACATCCTTTAACGAAGGCCCTACATATCTTTCTTCGATTTTGTGACATGCAGTACATTTTTCTTCGAAGATTTTTTGCCCTTTTTTTGCTAAATTCGCATCTAGAGCTCCTAAGTCTAATTTTGTTTGAACAGGACCAACACCCATATTATAAGAGGTTTTTTTTTCTTCAGAATTTTTTGGTTTCTCTTCTTCTTTTTTACAATGGATTATACTATACAATAGTATAGTAATAACCAATAGAAAGAAATAGTTAAGTTGCTTCATTCAATTCTCCTTTTTTGGAATTTCTTTTTTAAAGCTTATTAAAATAAATAAACAGAAAAAGTCAATTCAATTTCAAGACTCTTAAAAAAAATAATAGATTATGAGATTTGTTTTCATTATAAATTTTCTAAATCCAAATGGAATTTGAAATTTTAATTGATTTTTTGCTTAGAAAATTTTAATTATAAATAATTAAGGAGAAGGTTGTTGAACATAACAGGCAATCTTGAAGGACTAAAACCATCCCAAATCTATAATTTAAAAAAAATTACAAGAAGAAAAATAGAAGAAAACTTACTTATAACTCCAGAGTTAGCAAAAGAATTAACAAACATCTCTTTTCGTCTTTTTCGCCAGATTGGATTGATTCTTGATAGAAAAGGGAAAATCAAAACTATTCTTGTAGGTGATGATAAAAGAATCCTTATTCCAGAATTAGAAAGAGAAAGATCAAACCGATTAAAAGAATTAAGAATTCTACACACACACTTAAAAAAAGAACCTTTAACGGAAGAAGATTTATATGATTTAACTTTACTCAGATTCGATTTAATTACTGCTATAACGATAGATAGTAATGGACTACCCGAAAATCTATATAGTGCAAGATTCTCACCAGCTAGTCCTAAGGGTTACGAAATCTTAGAAACAGAAAAAATAGGACAAAATAAAATTAAATTAAAAGAAATATTCCCTTTAATCGATTCAGAATATAAAAATTTTGTAGAATCTACAAAAGTCGCAAGTTCTTTACCCAAAGGAATTTTGGTGGGAGTTTATACCCCAGAGATGCGTAAACGGAGAAAACCCGAAGACTCCATTTCTGAGCTCAAAGAGTTGTGTAGAACTGCTGGTGTAATCCCTGTAGAAACAGTAATTCAAAAAAAAGATAAAATCGAACCATCTACAGTAATTGGTTCTGGTAAATTAAAAGAAATATGTTTTTTAGCAGTTCAAAAAGATGCAGATATTCTAATTTTTGATAGAGAATTAACTCCAGGTCAAGCTATAAAAATATCAAAAGAAACGAATTTAAAAATAATAGACAGAACCCAATTGATTTTAGATATTTTTGCAAAACATGCTAAGAGTAGAGATGGAAAGCTACAAGTAGAATTGGCACAACTTAAATACTTAAAGGGTAGACTAAGCGAAAAAGATGACAACATGTCCCGCTTGACGGGAGGTATCGGAGGAAGAGGACCCGGAGAAACAAAACTTGAAATTGGAAAAAGAAGAGTAGAAGAAAGGATCCATCGATTAGAGCAAGAACTAAAAAAAATCAAACAAAGACGAGAAATCAATCGAAAAATCAGAAAAGAAAGTGGGATTCCCGTTGTCTCCATAGTAGGCTACACAAACTCGGGAAAATCCACATTGCTCAATGCTTTAACCAATTCTGATGTTTTTGCAGAAAATTTATTATTTGCCACTTTAGATCCTACTACAAGACGATTACGATTCCCAGAAGAAAAAGAAGTGATTATTGCAGATACCGTTGGTTTTATTTATGATTTACCACCCGAATTGCAAAAGGCTTTTGAAGCTACCTTAGAAGAATTACAATTTTCAGATTTGCTTCTTCACTGTGTGGATGCTTCTGATCCCCTCAAGGAACAAAAAATCTATGATGTAATTGCCATTTTGGAACATTTGGGTTTGACAAAAATACCTCAAATTTTAGTTTATAATAAAATTGATAAACTTCAAGAATCGGATAGGGAAACTTTAGAAAAATCCAATGCATTTGTTGCAATTAGTGCCCTACATAAGATCGGCTTAGATAAACTTTTAAAAAAAATAGAAGAAGAATTATTTTTTTCTAAAGTTAAAATGTATTGAATTTATTTTTTCTCTGTAAGTTTTTCTGGCTCTAACAAATCTTCAATTCGATATAAGGAAGTTTCATAAAATTCATCTTTCCATTGAATCAAATATTTTACATAATCCTTTTTTCCTAAGATTTCTAAAACTTCCTTCTTGGTTTCTCCTAAATTTTCTTCTTGGATATAGAATTCTAAAATAATTTGGAATTTTTCGAAAGCATCTTTTGGTAAATCCTTACCATAAAAAGTGTTTACTTTTAGATTGACAATTTCGTCTAAAATGCCTTCAAAAAAAGAACTTTGCAACTTTTCTGGTTTTGGCTGTAAAGTCTGCCATTCATTTCCTGTTTTTGCATAGACTATATTTTTGTTGGATACCAAAACCTTTGTTATTTTTGGTTTATCGAGATGGATGATTTTATGATTTCTAAAATAATAAATTTCATCACTTCCTAAGCGGGTTCTTAAATTTCCCTCAATTTGGTATATTTTATCTTCGTTATCAAGCACTATGTATGTAGTATTGTTTCGAATACTTGAAAGTCCAACAGTTATGGTTAATTTTGAATTTTGATCATAAAACAATTGAATTTTTAAGTTTGAATTTTTAATTCCCGTAGAGATTTCATTTTCTAAATTCTTTTCCAAATAATAATATTTTTTGAAATTAAGGATTTCATTTAATAAATTCTTTAAGTTTTCTTTATCTACTGAAAACTCCTCGTTTTTATTTTCTCGCTTTAGAAGGAAAGACCATTCTGTATTTTCTATCAATTCCTCCAGATTCTTAAATTTACGCTCTTTGGAATCCTTTTTTATTAGTTCGTATGTTATTTTTTTATCTTTTTGTTCAATTTCTATTTTATTGAATCGATTTGGATCAATGGTTATCAGATTAGGAGCTTTATCGTAAGTTTTGCTAAAAATCGAAAAAGGATCTCGAAGCACCAAAAACACAATAAACAAAATTATATTCGTAAGAAATAATGATAACCCTAAATTATTTTTATAAAGTTTTAAAAATTTCATTCTTCTACCCCTTGTTTTCTATATCTTTTTTTCAAACGTATAAAACCATAGAAACCTAATACAACGGGTATAAATAAAGTATGGAACCAAGAAAAAATTAGTTCCAACCCTTGGCCTAAATTTACTTTTAGAAAAGGAACTGTTGAGATCTTGGAACGCACTGCTAATAAGTCAAGATCACCTTGTAAATATTCTAAAATATTACTGATAAATACCATGTTGATTTTAAAATACTCTAAATTGCCTTCGTTTCGAAAAAAGATATCAGAAACCAAATAAGGAGTTCCCAAAATTAAGATTTTGCCTTCTGTATTTCCTATTTGACCTTTTATAAAATTTTGTTTTAGATTTTCGCTTATTTCGTCTAATTGATTGTTTTCGTAATCTTCTTTAAAGCCGCTTACAAATTTTCCTTTAGCAAAAACCATCACGGGAAGATTTTGATTTAAAGAAGCCTCCTGGTTTTTTAGAATGCTTTGAAGTTCTTTTAAATTTAATGCTATTTCTTTTTTTTCTATTACATTTTTAGAAGTGTGAATCAGAACTTTATAAGAAACATTAGGCTGTACATTTGGATTGAATTGGATATCGGAAAACCAAGGAAAAATCACATAAGAAATGTCTTTAATGATTTCTTCGGTTTTGTTTATATTTTGATATTCATGAGAATAAATAGACCATGAGGGATTAGGATATTTGCCAAAATACTGCCCGAGTACATCCAACTCTGGTGCAGCAAGTGTTGGTTCCAAAAGCACTCGTTTTTTAATTTCAAAACCATATCGATTTAAAAATTCGTTGATGCGATCTACCTCTTCTGGAAAATTTACATAACCACCTGTTCCAGAAGAAATTCCCATCTGCAATAGTTGAGGATTGGGTGGAGTAATAGTAAAATCGAAACCTTTAAGCATAAATAGTAAGTTCCCCCCTCTCATAAGAAATTGATCCAAATAAACTTGCTGTTTTCTTGAAAACTTGGGAAGTCCTACGATCATCAAAGTTTCAATTGTATCAGGTATTGGTTCGTTTAAAGATATCTCTTGGATCGTACCTAGTTCTCTTTCTATAAAATTTTTAAAAGCGTATAAATTATCTTTATCCATATCCAGTCTAGTTTGCCATCTTCGAAATTCAAGAGTACCCTCTACTTTTGCATAACCAATCCCACTTTTTTTCTCTCTATCTAAGGTTAATTTTTTGATTTCTTTTAAAAGAATATATTCAAAATTTCCCACTATACCACCTTGTTCCACAAGAGATATTGTTGATGTTTTATCCCCATATTGCAGATAAATTCCAAAATACCCCAATCGCACAGATGCTTTATTTATATCTGCTTCTTCAATAGGTATACCCTGTATCCCTCTTTTGGTTGCTAAATTTTTTAATTCTTCAGTTGTTGGATCAATGATCTTAAGAGTAATTTTATCTCCGCCTATTCTTTTTACATCTTCCAATTGATAGAATATCGGCTGAAGCTGAGAGAGAATTTGGCCAGGTATATCTTTAGACACATAAGCTTCTATCAATAAAGGAATTTTTAATTTTTGAAGAACCTTGTATGTACTTTGTGATACAGAATTTATTTTTTCCTTTGTTAAATCCAATCGCAAATTTAAATTATAACCTATCAAATTAATCAAAATGAATAAAATGATTAAATTAATAATAATAAACTCTCTTGATTGAAAAATTTTATTGAATGACTTCATACCCATCCTTTATGATTTTTTTATAATTTCTGTATTCAGATAAAGCATAAATCCAATAAAAGAGAAAAAGTACACAAGATCTCCCGAATATACCATTCCTTTAGAGAAACTTGAAAAATGAAAACTATGAGAAAAAAATCCAATCAAAAAATTCATTTCTGAGGGTACATGTTGACTTATCAAATAATAGTTACTTAAGAACATGAATAAACTTATAAAAAAAGTAATAATAAATGCAACAATTTGCTCTTTTGTTAAAGCCGAGACCACCATTCCTGTACTAATGTATGCCCCCGCCATCAAAAGAGAACCTAAATACAATGCCAATGTTCTCCCCCAATCTATATTGCCCATTAAAGAAATGGTCAAAGTTAAAGGAATTGCAGATATTACAACCAAAGATACAAAACTCCAACATGCGAGAAACTTTCCCAAAACCAATTGAAATTCCGTTAAAGGTAATGTCTTTAAAATCTCTATTGTACCAGACTTTCTTTCTTCTGCCCAAATTTTCATTGTAACTGCGGGAACTAAAAAAATAAAAGTAAAAGGCAATAAATTCATATAGGATTCTATAGAAGCAACCCGAGCATTCCAAAAACCAGGAATCAAATCAAAAATCCCAATAAAAAAGAAAAGAAAATTGAAAAAAATGGTTACTACTATAAAAACATAACCTGTAGGTGTATTAAAATAAGTTGATAATTCTTTTTTATAAAAATATTTTATTTGCTCCATATCCACCTCTAATTTAAAGTTAATTCTTTAAACACTTCTTCTAAAGATCTTTCTAAAGAAGAAAATTCTATCACATCCCAGTCATAGTTCTTGATTTCTCTAAAAAGCAATTCTGGTTTATTTTCTTTTAACTCACAAATATATTTTTTAAATTCAGAATGAGAAATGGCTTCCATCTGCACCTTAGAAATTAGAGGTAATTGCTTTAGAATATCCAAAATATTATCTTTGGTTGAATTTGATTTAGCTATTAAAACGTATAAATTTGATTTTTGCAAGTCTGCTATTTTTTTATCTGAAACAATTTTCCCTTTGTGAATGATGATGACTCGCTCACAAATATCTTCTACTTCTTTTAAAATATGAGTGGAAAGTATTAATGTTTTATTCTTTGATAAAGTTTTTATAAAATTTCTGATCGTGCTGATTTGATTTGGATCCAAACCAGAGGTAGGCTCATCTAAAATGATTACAGAAGGATCATGAATTAAAGTTGCTGCAAGTGCTGTCCTTTGTTTAAATCCTTTAGATAACAAACCTATAGGTGTATAAAGATGAGATTTTAATGCCAATTTTTCTATTAAAAACTCTTTGGTGTCTTTTAACTTTTTCCCATCCAAAGCTCTTACCTTAGCAATAAAATTTAAATATTCTTCTACCAACATTTCCGGGTATAAAGGGTTAGATTCTGGTAAATATCCAATTCTTTTTTTTATTTCCAATAGATTTTCCTCTGGATTCATTGGTAAAGAATCAATTTCTACATAGCCAGATGTAGGTTTCAAGTATCCTGTTAAAATTCTCATAGTTGTAGTTTTTCCTGCACCATTGGGACCCAACAATCCAGTAATTCCAGAGCCGGCAGATACTTCAAAAGAAATATTATCTACTGCAGAAAAATTCCCATATTTTAAAGTAAGGTTCGATACTTTTATCATCAGGTATCATTTTTTTTTTATAAGGTTCTACTTCAAGAAAAATTTTGGAGGAATAAATGTTTACACTATTCTTTAGATTATGGAATCCCTGACTTGTAATCTATAAGTAAGATTTTTATTGTTAGATTTTATAGCTTTTTTTATACCCGTAGTTTTTTTTGTAGGAAACTTGTTTTTTTAATGGATTTCCTTATTGGCGAATTTATGAAAAAATTAATTTTTGATATGGAAACATAAAAAACGAAGTAAATCTATTACTTATTATTTTCAGAAACTTTGAGTTTTTCTTGATATTTTTTGAAATAGGATTCTGCTGCCTTCCATGAATAATGCAATTTATTTTCTAACTCTGCTAAAATGATATTCAAAATTTCCGCATCTGTAAAAAAATTTCTTAGCTGCTTTACTAAATACTGAAATTTTAGACTAGTTGTCAACTCTTTTAGCTCAACAATTACAATTTTATCAGAAAAAACGGATTCTAAATAAATCCCCAATACATCGAATATATAAGCAATGTGATGATTTTTAATAGGTATTCTTTTATTCTCGTATCTAGAAATTATAGAAGGATGGATTTCTATATTATATTTTTCATAAATTTTTTTAGAGAGATCCTCAATTCGCATTTTTTGCCTTTGTCTATGAAATTTGATTACATCCCCAACGTTAAATAAAAAATCTACTAAGTCGTTTTTTTTATCATCTCTTAAATGCTCGGGAAGAATTTCATTATCGTTTTGGAAATTAGCATTCTTTTTTATCATAATTTATATTTCGAATAAATTAAAAAACTAGAGAAATGATTAAAAACTGTAAGTAAAAAACCAATATAAATTTTTATAAAAATTTTAAAATATTGAAATTTATAAGACTTTTATTTAAAATTATTTTCAATATATGAAATTAATTTTCACATTCAGAAAAAAAAATAAACAAATTATTAAAATCTTTTAAATAGAAATTCCCGAGGTGCATATAAAATAAAAAACCCTGCACGAAGCAGGGCTTTTGTTTGCCGAGTTAAATGATTTAACTCGGGGTAATATGGCCAAGACTCACGGCATATTAGTATCTCTCGGCTCAATGCATTACTGCACTTACACCTGAGACCTATCTACCTCGTAGTCTTCGAGGTGCCTTTAGTCTGCTTTCGCAGATGGGAGATCTTATCTTGGGGTGGGCTTCCCGCTTAGATGCCTTCAGCGGTTATCCCTTCCGAACATAGCTACCCAGCGGTGCCATTGGCATGACAACTGGTGCACCAGAGGTTCGTCCATCCCGGTCCTCTCGTACTAAGGACAGCTCCCCTCAAATCTCCTGCGCCCGCAGCGGATAGGGACCGAACTGTCTCACGACGTTCTGAACCCAACTCACGTGCCGCTTTAATTGGCGAACAGCCAAACCCTTGGGACCTACTCCAGCCCCAGGATGCGACGAGTCGACATCGAGGTGCCAAACCGGTCCGTCGATATGAACTCTTGGGACCGATAAGCCTGTTATCCCCGGAGTACCTTTTATCCGTTGAGCGATGGCCCTTCCATCCAGAACCACCGGATCACTAAGCCCTGGTTTCCCACCTGCTCGACTTGTCAGTCTCACAGTCAGGCTCCCTTATGCCTTTACACTCTACGCACGATTTCCAGCCGTGCTGAGGGAACCTTCGGGCGCCTCCGTTACCCTTTAGGAGGCGACCGCCCCAGTCAAACTGCCCACCTAACACTGTCCTCCCTCTCAAGAGTTAGAACTCCAGCTCAGTAAGGGTGGTATTTCAACGTCGGCTCCACCTAAACTGGCGTCTAGGCTTCCTCGCCTCCCACCTATCCTACACATACCAAACCAAAGTCCAATGCCAGGCTACAGTAAAGGTTCACGGGGTCTTTCCGTCCAACTGCGGGTAGCCCGCATCTTCACGGGCATTAGAATTTCGCTGGGCTGCCTGCTGAGACAGCGAAGCAGTCGTTACACCATTCGTGCGGGTCGGAACTTACCCGACAAGGAATTTCGCTACCTTAGGACCGTCATAGTTACGGCCGCCGTTTACCGGGGCTTCGGTTCCGAGCTTCTCTACCTTAACAGCAGATAACCCGTCCCCTTAACCTTCCGGCACCGGGCAGGTGTCAGCCCCTATACCTCCTCTTACGAGTTGGCAGAGACCTGTGTTTTTGTTAAACAGTCGCCGCTCCCCTTTCACTGCAACCACTCATGGCTCCAGTAGTAAATACCTTCACCACAAATGGCACCCCTTCTCCCGAAGTTACGGGGCTATTTTGCCGAGTTCCTTAGCAGGCATTCTCCCAAGCGCCTTAGGTTTCTCACCTCGTCCACGTGTGTCCGTTTGCGGTACGGGCACCATAACCACTCACTTAGAGGTTTTTCTCGTCAGTATGGGCTCTGCTACTTCGTGCACCCGTAGATGCACTCCATCTACACCTCAACTCAGCAGGCGGATTTGCCTACCTGCCTCATCGCCTACATGCAGATACGTAGTATCCCGTCACTACGCTAACATACCCTCCTGATTCACCCCATCGCTCAAACGTGATTATGGTGGTGTGGGAATATTAACCCACTACCCATCAGCTACCCCTTTCAGGTTCACCTTAGGACCCGACTAACCCCCGGCGGATTGGCCTTGCCAGGGAAACCTTGGACTTACGGCGAGGAGGAATCTCACCTCCTTTATCGCTACTCATGCCGGCATTCTCACATGTGTATGCTCCAGTACCCCTCTCGATATACCTTCATCGCTATACACATCGCTCTCCTACCACCTGCCTTACAGCAGATCCGTAGCTTCGGTGTTATGCTTAAGCCCCTTACATTTTC
>JBKBRY010000006.1:112500-125695 GCA_046291925.1 Leptonema sp. (in: bacteria)
TTTATCCAATTCAATGATAGAACCTTCGCCCATTTCTAAAATTTCTTTAATATATTTTTTTGTTCTGCCTAATTCTACAGAAACATTCATTTGAACATCCAAAAGCAATTCCATATTGGGAGTTGCTAAACCTCGTGACGTAGTACTAATAGAAGGAAATTCAACTTCCTTAATCGGAATCGATGATTCTTTCTCTTCTTCTTTCTGTTCTGTTTTTTTGGTTACCTCCTTAGATTGAATTAGGTTCAAGAGAGTTTTGGTAAGACCAAAAGGCAAAATAACAATTAGCTTAGTATTTACAAAACCTGTAATTATAAAACTATATTGTATCCTTAAATAGAAATTTTCTTGCAAGGAATCCGTAAAATCTTCTGAATTTTTGGCATAGATACCGATGGGAGTAATGGTATTTCCTATTAACACAGAAAGATAGCTTATAAGAGAATAAAACAATGGATTTAAAGCATCTTTTATCGCAGACATTTGAGCTGCATCAAGAGGTTCATCATTTGCGTCTTGCCCCATTCCACCCATAATAATACTTACAATTTTTTGTATTTCTATATTAGGTAATATAATATAAAATTCTCCATTTAAAGAACCATTTACTTTAATACCAAAAATAACATTTTTCCCCTTAAAATCTTTATATATTTCATTCGTCGATCTTAACTCAGCATAAGGATTTTCTATATTTAAATCAAGATTTAATAATGCTTTTAGACCAGAAGAACCTCTTAAAAGACCCTTTAATACTTCGTCACTTAACCTTTCCCTTTCTAAAGGAGATATACTAATTTCTTTATTGCTGATTTGACTTTTTTCCTGAAACGCCTCAGGTTTTTCTAAGCTTTCTACCCCACTTAATAAAGCATCGATTTCCTCCTGAGACATATTTGTATCTACCATAATTATACCTCCATCTATAATATATAAAAAAATCGGTATTGTTCAATAATGCAATAAGAAAAAATTAAAATTTGAAAATTCCATAATCTAAGGATTAGTTTTAATATTTTTTAATTATATTTTCCGTATTGACTTTGTAAAAATTATTTGAAAATTAACATCAATGATGAATCCTTATAAAGTCCTATCTAGACGGTATAGACCTCAGAAATTTGAAGAAGTACTTGAACAAAGTCATACTATATATGCCTTAGAAAATGCAATAAAAGAAAATCGATTGGGATCTGCCTATTTATTTTTTGGTCCTAGAGGTATAGGAAAAACAACTATAGCCAGAATCCTTGCCAAAAGAGTAAATTGCTTTCAACCATTAGGAGTTGAACCATGCAATGAGTGTGAATCCTGCAAAGAAATTACTGCTGGAACTTCTATGGATGTTATAGAGATTGATGCAGCCTCGAATCGACGAATAGAAGATATAAGAGATTTGAGAGAAAATGTAAAATTCAAACCTATATTAGGTAAAAAAAAGATATACATAATAGACGAAGTTCATATGTTAACGAGAGAGTCCTTTAATGCCTTATTAAAAACATTAGAAGAACCTCCTGAACATATTTTATTTATTTTAGCAACCACAGAAATTAATAAAATTCCAGAAACCATCTTATCTAGGTGCCAAATTTTTATATTTAAGAAAGTAAATTTAAACAAGCTTCAAAACTATTTAGAACAAATTGCAATAAAAGAAAAAATAAAAATTGATAAAAATTCCTTATTTTTAATTGCAAAAAAAGGTGATGGGTCCGTAAGAGATAGTCTTTCTTTTTTTGAACAAGTGATTGCTTATTGTAATGGAGAAATCACATCTGAAAAAATCAAAGAATTAATGGGAAATTTTCCTATAGATTTATTTATAAATCTGACTTATAACCTTTTTACTGATATTTCTATTGAGCAGTTAATTGCACCTATAACAGAAATTTTTGAAAACGGAGGAGACTTAGAAAAATTCATCTGGGAATATTTAGAATTTTTAAGAATTTGCATTTTAGCAAAAAAGGGAGTGTACAATAAAGAAATATTGGGATTGATTCCAGAAGACATAGAAAAAATCAAAAACCTTATAGAAGCAATCAGCTTAGAAAAAATTTTAGCTATCTTTGAAGAATTTTATCAGCTAAAATCAAAAGCATATCTCTTAAAATTAAAAAATTCATACGAAGCAAGAGTTCTTTTAGAAATTACTTTGATAAAGATACACGAAAAATTAAAAAAACCTACATTAGAAGAAATCATAAGAGATATAAATGTATTAACAAAATATTTCGAAGGCATAGACATATCAGAAGAAAAACTCTTTTACACTTCGGAAGAAAATTCTCAACCAAAAGATAGAGAAATTAAAAAATCAGAAAAACCAAAAGAGGAACCAAATATACCAAAATTAGAAGACGAAATTCAAAATAAATTTTTAGGAAGTTATATAACTGATGAAAATCAAATCCCCAAACTCCCTGTTTAGTTTTGGAATCCTTATACTTGCCATAATAAACTGCAATTCATTTAATAATAAAACTTATATTGCTTATATAAATGATAAAAAAATCTATATCGAAATATCTATAACACCCAAAGAACGGCAAAAAGGACTTATGAAAAGAAAATCTTTAAAAGAAAACCACGGAATGCTTTTTGTTTTTCCAAAGGAAGACTATCTACATTTTTGGATGAAGGACACATACATCCCCTTGGATCTTGCATTTTTTGACGAAGACGGATTTTTAATAGAAATACAACAATTAGAACCTTTATCAGAAAAAATTCATACTTCTTCAAAACCAGCCAAATACGCATTAGAAATGAATCGAAACTGGTTTGCAAAAAACGATATTAAGCCTTACGCAAAATTAAAATTTACGAATGAAATCGAAGAAATCATAAAAGAGGGAGCAAAAAAATATGAATAAGCAAATCAAAATTAAACTGATTCGTTTGGAAAATTTTTTTGATTTATATTCGACTTTGAATGACCTAGTAGTTTCAAAAGATAATATTCAAAAAAAGCATTCTTATTAAAGAATTTTCGTTTGGAGCATTAATCGGTTTTTTTTAAACAATTTGAAAGCAAATACCCTATTTACCTTTGTATCCTTTTTGCTCTATAATGTATTATTTAATTAATGTTTTACAATCTGATTTTTTTTAGGGTTTATTTGTTACAAAACAATTCATATTGTAGCTTTTGGCTTTACGGCAATTCAATTTTTCAATAATAATATTAAAGAATGTTTTGCTCACATAGAATACAAATCCATTGAAAAATTCAGTAATTTTAATAAAAAATTTTATATATAGTGTAACTTTAATTATATAAATATCGAAGTAATCAGTAGATAAGTTTAAATTTAATTACAAATTTTGGAGGTTTTACATGAGAAAACTAATATTTAAATGGGTAGGAGTATCCCTTTTATGGTCAATGGGCTTATGGGCAAATTCTTATACAATTGACTATGCACATAATAAGGTCGGATTCGAAGTTAGTCATTTAATGTTATCCACAGTAGATGGCAAATTTAATTATTACGAAGCTATTTTTGAATATGATAGCAAAACAAATATCTTAAAAAATATTAAAGTAAAAATCAAGGCTCAATCTATAGATACCGAAAACGAAAAAAGAGATAAGCATTTGAGAAGTGAAGATTTTTTGGATGTTAAAAAATATCCTTATATTGAATTTGTAAGCACTGAAGAACTTAAAATCAAACCAGGAGAAACAAAACAATTAAAAGGAAAGCTAACTATTAAAGGAATATCTAAAGATATTGTATTAGATGTAAAATTTGTTGGAAAAATGAGCGATCCAATGAAGAAAAAAGAAAGAATTGGTTTTACTGCAGAAACAAAAATAAACCGATTCGACTTTGGAATTAATTGGAATGATATGCCCGGTGCAGTCGGAGATGAAGTACGCATCATAATAAAAGGAGAGGGTTTAGAAAATTAAAAATCCACAAACTAATCAAATAGGAACATCAATGCCCCCGGCAGGACTCGAACCTGCGCACATGGTTTAGGAAACCAATGCTCTATCCTCTGAGCTACGGGGGCTTAGTAAAAAAAGATTATACTATCCAATAAATCTGTAGCACCTCTATTTCTTTTTTAAGAATGGTTTTTTTATTCAAAAGGCGAATTTCTTTTGCCAGTTCTAATTTTGTTGATTGAATTGCATTTTCGATTCTGGTCTGAATTCCTTTTCTGTCTAAAGTCGGATCTATTTTAGATTTTAGTCTTTCGATATCCTTTCGTTCTTCTAAATCTCGAATTTTCTTACCATAGCTTATTTCTAACTTATACTGTTCATTTTTATATAATTCTTTAATATCAGAAAACCATCCAGAATTTATTTCTTTGATCTGTTCTTCCAACCAAACCATCATATTTTTTAGTACTCTCCGAATAGAATTGATTTCTTTATTTGTTATTTCGATCAAGCCAATTTCTTTTAATTTTTTCGGTTTTAAGAAAAAATCTTCTAATGGAAAAAATTGAGATATTTCGAATTTATTTGTAAATCCTTTTGTATATACTATCAGAATTTCTTTTTTTTCTTTTGGGTTTTGGTAGATGATTTCGCATATAATATACAATCCTTTCTTAACATAATCATTTATTTTAAGTTTGATTAAAGATTTTTTTTTAGATGAATTCAAATAATACTCTAACGCTTCGTCCACCAATTTATGCCCAATTGCAAGAAAAACATAATTTTCGTTTTCTAATGCTGTAGTAGCATCGAATACTGCAATCTTATGTTCAGGTAAAAGATTGTAAAGATTTACATTTTTTATTTTTTTTATTTTTTTTAATTTAAAAGTAGAGTGGGGATTTTCGTTTAAATAATCTAAAACCAATCTTTCAATATGTTGATGAGTTACCAATCTTTCTTCTTGAATAACTTTATAAAAATCAGAAAGATTAAAATCAACAACATTAGGCGAAACCAATTCTTCTAATAATCTATAAGAATTCTTGATATATCGTATTTTTTCTTCTAAATTGGTTTCCAACTGTTCAATTTTGCTACTACCAGATATCAGCTCCATGATATATTGAGAAAGATTTAATTCTTCTTCTATAGTACCCAAAAGCATATCCGAAGGTCCGATAGAATCTTCAAAAATTCTAATTTTATTTTCTAAAACATCTAATATCTTTTCTGCAACAGTTCCTTTTGTAGAAAAATTCAAAATCAATACATCTTTTTTTTGACCAAAGCGATGAATTCTTCCAATTCTTTGCTCCATTTTTAAAGGAGACCACGGCAAATCATAATTAATCAAGACATCAGAAAATTGTAAGTTTCTTCCTTCGCCACCAGCTTCTGTACTTATTAAAATTTCTCCTCTTTCTTTAAATTCTATAATTTCCTTTTCTTTTTGATCATTGGTTAAACATCCATTAAAAATATTACATTTATATTCTTTCAAATTTTCTAACAAATATTCCTGAGTTGTGCGAAATTGAGTAAAAATGATTATTTTATTGTGTCCGTTTTTTTTTAGAAATTCTATAGTTTCTTTTAATTTGATTAATTTGGTATCTTGCTTAATTTTTCTTCCTAAAGCAATTAAATGCGATAAAACCATAATTTCTGTTCGAACTTCCTTAATTGAATAATTGGTTTCTAAATTCGATACATTTTCTAAAATTTCATCTTCGTTTTCTGCATATTCAATATATTCATTTATATCATACTCGATATCTGTTTTAAAAGATTTAAAACTTAATAACTTATTTTCTAAAATAGATTTTCTTTTTTCCAATGCTTTTAATAATGCCCTCGTAGAAGAATCCAATAATTTTTGAAATACAATCATAATAAAACTAATGGCACGATTTTGAATTTTTTGGGAAAGGTTGTATGTTTTTTTTACATATTCTGTTGTTTCTTCGTAAAATATTTTTTCTTCTGTAGATAATTCGAATTTAATTGTTTTGGCAATTCTTTTTGTAAATCCACCTACATCTATTTTTCTTCTACGAATGATTATAGAATCAATTTTACTTCGTATTTTTTTTATGGTTTCTCCATTCCTAGCAGGAATTACATATTCGTTAAAAAAAGAATGTTCAGGTCCCAATAAATGAGGATCCAATAATTTAACCAAAAAATACAATTCTTCTATTTTTCCTCTAAAAGGTGTAGCACTCAATAACAATAAAGACTCAACTCGCTTAGAAATATTTTCAGCAAAATGATAAGCTTGAGTAATCTTATGAAAATCTCTTCGCAATCGATGAGCTTCATCAAAGATTGCTAAATCCCAGCTTATTTCATAAATATCTTTTGAAATTTTTTTATTTTTAATAAAATCAATTGATGTAATCATTTTATAGTTTAAGCTTTTTTCCTTTATAATACCAAAATTTTTTTTATTTAAAATAATAAAATCTTCATTAAACTTATTTGCCAATTCTTGTTTCCATTGAATCTGTAAAGGTGCAGGAACAACTATTAAAATATTTTTATAATTTTTTCTTAATATTAATTCTTTCATAATCAAGCCAGCTTCGATTGTCTTACCTAAGCCGACTTCATCAGCAATCAGAAATCTATGATGGATTGCTTTTATTACTCTATAAGTTGCTTCGACTTGATGAGGTAATAAACGAGTTCTAGAGTTAGTTAAGCTAGATAATCTATTATATATATATTGAATTCTTATCTTATAGGATTGAAAGATCCGAATCGCTAATAAGAGATCAAAGGTATTTATATTATCTAAATCAGGAAATAGTTCTTTTCTTATATTTTTCGTTTCTTGAAAACTTATATCAAATAATTCATGATTTTCTAATAAGTAGGATCCCGACTCTGAATTCATATTTGATCGGGATAAAATCCTATATGAGTAGTTGTTTGTCTATTAATTTTTATATCGTCTATAAAAGTTTTTATAGCGAAGCGAACTGCTGAAAATGCTAATTCGTCCCAGGGTATTTCATTTATATTGAACAATTCAGTTTCTAAGGTTTCGCTTCCAGGCGAAAAATTTTTATCAATAAGTTTTGCAAGAAAGAGCAAATACACTTGGCTAATTTTAGGAATACTATATACAGCCTGTAATTTAATAATTTCCACCTTTGCATTTGCTTCTTCTGCTGTTTCGCGTATAGCACCATCTTCTACTTTTTCTTCTAATTCTAAAAACCCAGCAGGTATTGTCCATTTTCCATACTCGGGTTCTATCCCTCTTTTACAAAGTAAAATTTGATTATCATAAACCGGAATTGTCCCTACTATGATCTTTGGGTTTTGATAATGAACTGTTTCGCAATGACTACAAACATATCTTTTGAGATGATCACCTTCAGGGATTTTTAAAAGCAATTCGTTGCCACAATAACAACAATACTTCATAATTCTTCTTCGATTTTAAATTTTAAGTCTGGTTTATAATTTTTTTTAATTTTTTCATTGTTTGATTTATGTAACGTACAAATAGTAGTTGGTTCAGTACCTTTAACAAAATATTCCGGTATAACTTCGCAATTGTCACTTGATAAAAATCCAGAGCTTTTACAAATATTTTTTATTACAACATTTTCTGGTATAGTTTCCTCTTGATATTTAGGAAAATTCATATCTTTTAAAACATTATATATATATTCACGCCATACAGGAGCCGCATAACTTCCACCCGTTCCCGATGTTCCAAGAGATTTATTTAAATCGTAACCAATGTAGACTACTGTTACATTGTTGGGAGTAAAACCAGAAAACCATGCATTTGTAAAATTATTTGATGTTCCTGTCTTTCCATAAATAGGAACACCAGGTATAAATGCAGCTCTTCCCGTGCCTTTAGTAATTACTTCTTTTAGCATATCTTTAATGATAAAAACAGTTTCTGGAGAAAATACTTCTCTAATCTCTGGTGCAGGAGCATTGTAGATAATCGTACCATTTTTATCGATAATTTTTTCTATAAAGAAGGGCTTAATTAAACTTCCATTTCTCGGAAAAACTGTATAAGCAGTCGCAAGTTGCAATGGCGAAACTTCATAAGAACCTAAAGCAATAGAAACTTCTCTAGGCAAGGTATCTTTTGGAAGGTTCAATACTGATTCCAAATAAGAATTGATAATTTTTGGACCTATTTTTGTATAGGCATGGATTGCTACTACATTTCTAGATAAAACTAAAGCATCTCGTAAACGAATAGGTCCTAAATAACTTCCCCCAAAGTTTTCTGGTTCGTATTCTGATAAATCTTTTTCAATAAAAGTTATCGGAGAATCTTCAAAAACTGTTGCTGCTGTCAAAGATCGTTCTGTTTCTAAAGGATGCTTAGCAAAATAATCCATACCCGCAGAATAAATAAAAGGTTTAAGCGAACTTCCCGGTTGTCTTTTGGATAAAAATCTTAACAATTGATTGGAAGGTAAAAATTTTGAACCACCAACAATAGCTTCTATTTTTCCATTCAATGGATTGATAGAAACTAATGCTCCTTCTATAAATTCTTTTTGTGAATTTGGATTTTCTATTTCGTTTTTATAATTATTCTCTAATGATAAAACTACATTTTTTTCTCCTAGAAAGTAATTTAGTAAAATTAAATCATCTCTATGCTCTCTTAAATATTTCAATTGAAAATCTCTCTTTTCCTTAGATAAAGAGTATTTAAAATCAGAAATACCAAACAAATATTTTAAAAGAGGGAAATACTCTCCAAAATGTTCATCAAAAAGTTCATAATTTGTAAAAGACTTTTTATAAAGTGTATGCTTCTCGTTTAATTTTTTTAGCCAATCTTCTAATACTTTTTCTGCTATCTTTTGTTTTTTTAAATTCAATGTTGTATAAATTTTATAGCCACCAGTCTCTAAATTTTTTTTTACTTCTTCTGGAAGTAAGGTCAAAAGATAGGAAGCAG
Organism: Leptonema sp. (in: bacteria); assembly: GCA_046291925.1. GTDB lineage: Bacteria > Spirochaetota > Leptospiria > Leptospirales > Leptonemataceae > SKYB61. The sequence goes on from JBKBRY010000006.1 coordinate 121,362, forward strand.
CATAAGGTGTCTCGTTTAACCTTTTAGTAAAAGAACTTTCATCGGGATATCGATTTAAAGTTAAAATATAATTTTTAAGGATATGTTGATACTCTTTTTCCGCCTCCTGTAAAGATATTTCACCATTTTCTACCAATCTTTTAAATGTAGTTTGCATTTTAGAAATAGATTTAATTGGATTTTTTAATGGACTATAGTTATTAGGGCTTGTCGTTAAAGAAGATAAAACCGATGCTTCTCCAATACTTAAATCTTTATAGCTTTTACCAAAATAAAAAAGAGAAGCAGATTCAATACCTAATGTGCCATGTCCAAGGGGTACTTCGTTAAAATAAATTTCTAAAATTTTGTGCTTTGGATACTTTATTTCTAATAAAATAGCAAGACTAAATTCTCTCAATTTTCTTTTTATAGTTCTTTCTAAATTCAAAAATCTTAGACGTGCCGATTGCTGTGTTATGGTTGAGGCTCCTTCTTTAATTTTTCCTGATAAAATATTAATGATCATTGCCCTAAAGATACCGGGAATATCTATACCAAAATGTTCATTAAAACGAATATCTTCGGCTGCAATAAATGTTTTTACAACATTTAACTGATTAAAATTTCTATCCAACTCTATTATCTTTCTTTGTTGTGTATAAAACTCAGTATAAGGAACTACCTCTCCGTTGTTATCATAACCATAAACAATAGAAGGCCTTTCGTAATCCTCAACCAACCAAACTAATATAGGATCACTGAAATAAAAGATATTCAATACAAAAACAAAAAAAATGATTACAAAAAAAATAAAGACTACTTTGGATTTTGAATTTGCTTTTCCCAAAATATTAGAAAACTGATCATTGATAAATCTAAAAAAGACTCTCTCTATAAAATCTTTATCGTTTTTTACCATATCTTTAAACTTTTATGTATCTGAAATATTTTTACTATATCTGGAAAAGTATTTTTTTTAAAATAAAAGAAAAACAAAATAATAAGAAAAATCCATCCAAAAAACTGAGAAACTAAAGAAGAAACAGCGGCACCTAAAATTCCGAAATTTGGAATTAATATTAGATTTAAAAGCAAACCAGCAATCATACGCAAACCTGATTCTATTGCGATAGCCATAGGTTGATCCAATGTAAATAGAGCTATTCCTAAAGGCGCAAAAAAGATTCTTAATAAAAAACTAGGATATATAATTCTTAGTACAGTAATGGAATTATAATATTCTGCTCCAAACCATAAAGGTATAACTTTCTCTAAAAAATAACCAAAAGGCAATAAAATTAAAATTAAAATGATTATATACATATATATTTTTTTAAAATAATTCCAATATTCTTTGCTACTACTAAATGTACTCATTGTTGGCATAATGAATGACTGCATTGTAGATAATAATATAACTATCCCTTGCATCGGAATTCTTGCTGCATTGTATATACCTGTATCACTTTGATTTTGTAAAAGTAATATCTCCATCCAATCAGATAATATTGCGAAAAAAGAAGCTAAAATAATCCAACTATTATATCTAAGGAGTTTTCTTATCCAATAGTTCACTTTTGTTTTATATACAGGATACAAAAATTTTTTTATATCGAACATTAAAAAATAAAAAGGCCAAGACAAAAATGTTCCAGACATAAAAGAAAATAAAACATGACTCAATTGCAATACTCCTTGATTATAAAAGAAGAAGAAAAGTAATAGGATGATTCGATTAAGACTTGTTAAAGGTATCCAAAGAGTAAGATACTTATATTGTTTGAACGAAACTAAAATAGCATCAAAATAAGAAAAAAAAGACATTCCGATTGCTGAGAGAAAAACCAGCCAAACATTTGTTAGCTGCTCTGGGAAAAATTCAAAGGGGAAAAGATAAATTGCTAAATCCCACCGCGATTGCAAATAACTTACCAATAACCAGATCAGTATGATAAAAAAGCAAAATATAATAGAATACAATTTAATCAGTAAGGAGGCTCTAAGAATATGAGAAACTTTACTTTCTTTATTTTGAACAATAAATGGTGTTAAATATCTTATTATTGAATACTGCAGTCCTACCTCCAAAATTGCTTGTAAAACTACAATTCTTGCTAAGTATTGGCTATATAAACCATGTTCTTCTACTGTAAGAAGACGACCAACAACTAAAGAAAAAATTAATGAAGACAAAGAATGAAAAGAACGCGATATAAAGAGTACTCCCGATTTTAATATATTTGTTTGTCTTAAATTTTTGAAAACAGAAATCATTGAAATAATAATTCTTTTTTTCTTAAATCACCTTCTTCCATTTCGTATAATTCTACGTTATTAACTGTCCAAACTACAGTCGAAACCAAATATCGAAATGGAGATTCTCCTTTCTTATAAATTTTTTTTTGTATTTTTCTTACGCCGGGTAACCAAGTAGAAGAATGTATTCCAGACATGGCTAAAATGGCCTCTCCTTTTACCCATTCCTCTTCGTTTAAAATTTTATTTAATATATTTAACTTTTCAGCCTCATATTCAGTCTTTTCATTATGTGGTTGTATTCTTCCTAAAAAGATTGAATTGGTTGATTTAGCCATAAAGGCTTGTATTAAACCCTCAGGTGCTCCATAAGTACCCATAAGCAGACTATAACGACCCTCTTTTCGAATAATGATTTCAGCAGATGCAGAAATACTGCCAGATTCAATCAAAGCAATACCAGCACCTGCTTTTCTGATTTTATCAATTAACTCTAAATGCCTTGGTCTATCCTGAATTACAACAGTTAGATCTGAAATCTCTTTATCGAATGCAATAGCAACAAGCCGCAGTATTTCTTCTGGTTCAGCATCCAAAAGTTCTTTTTTTACTATTCCTTTTTTATTATCATCTGATAGTTTGATATATTTATCAATCAATTGTAGATCTTCTTCACTTAAATTTTTTAATTTGCTTAAATATTCTTTTTTTGCCAATTCTCTTACTTCTTTTGGAAGGAGTAGTTGCTTCATATAGGTACCTGGAACTTTTTGAATCATGCCAGCTTCGGAAATTAAAATAACCGACATAGAGTCTGGTAATCCTTTTGCAAAATTGGAGGTACATTCAAGGGGATCTACAACAACTTCTAATTCAATATTTTCCTTTAACTTCACTCCATACTTTTTATTTTGATCTAAAACGGCTGAATTATCCTTTTCACCCTCTCCCACTACCACACGAATTTTATATGGTAAATCATCCAACAATCTTTCAATAGTTTCTACTGCCACTTGATCAGCCTTGTTTTTATCATTTTTGCCGGAATATTTGTAAATCGTTCTTGCTACTTCATCTGTGATTTTAATAAAATCTTTAGCAATCATGTGTAAATGAGACAATGTCTTATTTGTTGCCATATACTTTTTAACCTAAAAATCATTAGTTTTTTCCCAGATTGTAATTTCCTTGCCCAAAAAGAAAAAGAAAAAATAATAATTTTTTTCTTCATAAAAATACCCCTTTTCTCCTTTTGTAAGATAAAAAGAAATAGGATAAATTTTGTTTAAATTTTTTGGATCTCTATCAAAAGCATAGAGCATAAAACCACCTCCTCTTATTTTTTCTTTCCCTGATAAATTTAGCAAGAAGTTTTTATCTTTTGAACAGTTATAATTAAATTTTACATAAGCCTCTTGTGAGGTTTGGTAATCATAAAAAAAACAATATTTTTTGTGAATAGAAGAATTGTTGAATATATAGGTTTCCTGACAAAGAATATTATTTTTTTGTTCAATTTGACATTTTTTATTTACCAAACCAAAACCTTGATTTTCATTAAATCTATTAAAATAAAATCGAATTCCTTTAAAACTTCCAATTAAATCCTTCTCTATATCAAGGATTTGATCCACATTGATTTTTTCAGGAAAAATTAGAAAACAACTTTCAAAAATAAATAACACTACAACCAACAACTTCTTAAACATATTCAATACACTCTATTTTTAAAGAGCTTAAGGTCAATTGCATTAATACACAGAATTTGATAAATAGATATAAATTCATTAAATGTTTTTACAATGTATTGAACTGACAAGGAATTTTTATAGTTAGTTATGAATAAATTATTTCTTAATAGCGTTTTTAAATACAATTTTAATATTTTTTTCTTAAGTATCATCCCAAAATAGGATCTTGATCTGATTTTTCTGCCTGCTCCATTGACTCCTCATTACATAGTTATGTGCAAGAGGACAATTCTGCTCAGAATACCCAGCCACCCCCTCCGCAGAATCTTCATCTCGTGGTAGTAAGGGAGTTAGAGGAATTCCCTCCCTCATCAATTCCCATTCTATAAATACACGCAAAATAAA
>JBKBRY010000070.1:0-629 GCA_046291925.1 Leptonema sp. (in: bacteria)
TAGCAATAGTTCTTGGTTTAGGACATTTTAGGTTTTTAGTTAGACAAAAAGCTTGAAGTTGAGGATAAATCTTTTCTCCACCTAAATTAGGATATTTGTTTCTTATTCTTTTTATTTCTTCAATAATCTCTATTGGCCATAGTCTTTTTCTTTTTGTTTGTGGAGTTTTTGGTTTATCATTTAAAGCTTCAAGCTTTTTATTGCCTTTTATCCATTTTTGTTTCCAAAGATAAAGAGTTGACCTTTTATGAGGAAAAGCATCTAAGGTTGCTTTAAGGCCATGCTTTTCCCAAAATATTAATACTTTGGCCTTATATTTTGCTTTTTCTGTAATCATATACCGATATCTTAATGCATCATTATAAACAGTCAAAAAACCCTTGATACCCGTATATTTACAATGGAAATGATTAAAAAACTCCATAAGATTATGGTCTCATAGAGTCCAAGATGTATCTTGCATTATGCAGAATCTTTATTGTTAAATCTTATTTCAAAATTTTTATAAAAAATATTCTCATTTTTAATCCACTCATAATCAATTTTTAAAACTTTAGAAAATGGAGTTCCTTTAAAACAATTATTTAAAAATTTTTCTAAATTTTCTTTTTTACCATAAGCTTCAATAT
>JBKBRY010000071.1:0-627 GCA_046291925.1 Leptonema sp. (in: bacteria)
TTCAGTTGCAGGTTGTTGAAGTGTGGAATTTTTGGTTGCTCATAAAAAATCTCTCGCATTAAATATGCGAATTTCAGTTGCAGGTTGTTGAAGTGTGGAATTTTTGGAAGAATTAGAAATGTTTATGTACATTATGAATAGAATTTCAGTTGCAGGTTGTTGAAGTGTGGAATTTTTGGTCAAGAAATTCAATTTCAGTATTTTCAAAAATTTCATTTCAGTTGCAGGTTGTTGAAGTGTGGAATTTTTGGGAAATCATTTTCGCTTTCTGCAATTGCAGGAATTGTTATTTCAGTTGCAGGTTGTTGAAGTGTGGAATTTTTGGATTTTCGCACATCTTCAATAGAAACATTTAAAACTTATTTCAGTTGCAGGTTGTTGAAGTGTGGAATTTTTGGGGTGATGAAAAAGTCGAACAAACTGAATCCATGAGAATTTCAGTTGCAGGTTGTTGAAGTGTGGAATTTTTGGGGATTTGAGGCTGTGTCCCACGTTGCTGCCAAGGTAATTTCAGTTGCAGGTTGTTGAAGTGTGGAATTTTTGGGAATTTATCGCCCGGGACTGCATCCATTAAGAGAAAATTTCAGTTGCAGGTTGTTGAAGTGTGGAATTTTTGGTGTTTTTATT
>JBKBRY010000072.1:0-613 GCA_046291925.1 Leptonema sp. (in: bacteria)
ATATGAAAATAAAATTGATCAATTCATATAATGAAACTATAAACATTTTTGAATATACTCATTCTATAAAAATCAGCGATATTGAATTAAATAAAAATTTTAATGAATCAATTGAAAGCGAATTCGTTCAGGTTTCAGGAATTTTTAATGTTAAAGGTAATCGAAAAATAAATATTACATTAAATTTTTCAAAAAAAACTGAAAGCGAATTTTTAAATTTTGTTAATCAAGTTTATAGTTTTTTTTTAGAAAAAAAAGCACCGTTTTACTATATTGATTTAGACAACAATCGCATGTGCGAAATCTCGTTAATTAAAATTAATAAATTATTGCGAGAAGGTACTGAATTTATATTTTCACAACTTGAATTAGAATTAAAAATGCTTGATTCGCTCTTTTTTTCGAATTCAGAAACAGAAAATATTTTTAATTTTAATAATTTTCATAGCTTATAGATATAGATCCTATTTTGCTAAATTTTTTAGTTTTTCTCATAAAGAAAAATCATAAAGAAAAATAGAAATTGAATTCAAAAAATATTTAAGTAAAAATTTGTTTTAGAGATAATGAAAGAGGTAAAAAGGCCATGGGGTTCGTTTAAAGAATTTGTTCT
>JBKBRY010000073.1:0-611 GCA_046291925.1 Leptonema sp. (in: bacteria)
GCCAAATATTAAAAGATTCCCTATCAAAAGGTATATTATCTTCACCCTTGAAAACAGAAACACAATCAATATCAAGATCTAAGCTTTTTAAAAATTCGTAAGCCCAATAAATTGCTGATTTTTTAAAATATCCAGAAATACCATAATCTTGAGGATTATCATTGCCTATTGGCCCAAAAGAAAAATTACCTAACATTTCAAAGAAGGTTAGATGTCTTTCATCGCCAATTTCTTCAATATCAGTAGTTCGAAAGCATTTTTGAATCGAAGCTGTCCGTTGGGTTCCAAAATCTTTAATTGGATCTTTTTCGCGAGTAAAATATTTTTTAAATTGTTGCATACCGGCAGTAGTAAGCAAAACGGATGGGTCATCCGGAATTAAAGAAGAAGATGAGACAATGGTATGATTAAGTCTCTTAAAAAAAGTAAGGAATTTTTGACGAATTTCCTGAGAACTAAACATAAAAAAATCGAAATCAAAAATTTTTCAAACAAGATCTTCAAACCCCTCTAAGGCCTTTGCTCTTTTATGCTCTCTTATTTTTTCAAGCGCCTTAGCCTCAATTTGTCTTATTCTCTCTCTGGTAACACCAAAAACTTTTCCAACCTCT
>JBKBRY010000074.1:0-601 GCA_046291925.1 Leptonema sp. (in: bacteria)
GATACCAGTCTATTTCTAAAGATTTTAAATTTCTTCCTAATCTTTTTAATTCTTCTTTTAAAAATTCAACTGCCCAAATAGTATTAGCTCTTATTTCAATTTCTTCATGACTTTTGGCCAGGATTAATTCTTTCTTCTTAATTTTATTTTTTAAATCTTTCGAATATTCTAAAATTCCATAATGATTTAAAATCTTCGGCAATTTATAGTCAGCAAAACAAGTTAAATAATCTATGTCTTTAAAATGACCAATACCTTTGCCACCAAAAGCTCCATAAATATCAGCAATTAAAATTTGGGCTCTCTTTAAAAAATAAATTTTTCTATTTTGATAAAAAGCAATATCATCAAAATAGGGGATTTCTTTATAAATTTTTTTAAGTAAAATTTTTGCTGATTGTTGAGCAGATAAAACAAATTTCACTGGTTCAGCATATTTTTTAACCACAAATTCAGAGACTTCTTTTAAAATTTTAAATCTTTCTTCTCCAAGCGGTGTTCCATTTAAAAATTTTTTAAACTCCGAAAATGATAAATTTTTTAAAAAATCAAAATTAATAATCTCTTTATAATTTTCAAAAAGTTTTTTTAGACTTATTGA
>JBKBRY010000075.1:0-600 GCA_046291925.1 Leptonema sp. (in: bacteria)
ATTATTTTTTATTTTATTTCAATTCTAACTTTCTGCTTATAAATTTCTTCTATTTTCTCCCAATTGACAACATTCCACCAAGCTTGAATATATTCATTTCTTCGATTTTGATATTTTAAATAATAAGCATGTTCCCAAATGTCAAGTCCCATAATTGGTAAATCGCCGTTCATTAAAGGATTATCTTGATTTGGTAAAGAATAAACTTTTAATTTTTTCTCAGGAGTTAAAACAAGCCAAGCCCAGCCTGAGCCAAAATGTTTTAAAGCTGTTTCTGAAAATAAATTTTTAAAATTTTCAAAAGAACCAAAAGTATTATTAATATCTTCAGCTAATTTGCCTTGAGGTTTACCACCGCCGTTTGGTTTCATAATTTCCCAAAACAAAGAATGATTATAATGACCGCCACCGTTGTTTCTTACCATAGTTTTTATTTCTTCGGGAAGTTGATTAAGATTTTTTAAAATTTCTTCTAACTCTAAATCGTGAAATTCAGGATATTTTTCTAAAGCGGAGTTTAAATTATTAACATAAGCTTGATGGTGTTTGGTATGATGAATCTCCATTGTTAATTTATCAATATAGGGTTCTAAGGCTTCA
>JBKBRY010000076.1:0-592 GCA_046291925.1 Leptonema sp. (in: bacteria)
ATTAAAATCTCTGAGTTTTTGTATTTTATTAGTTGTTTTCTGCAATCAAAATTTTTTAATTTATATCCTTTTAATTTGCAAATATTTGATACTATAAATTTTGCAAATTCTTTGTTAATCGTATCGAAATCATTATATTTATGCTTAGAAAACAAATAAAATTTACATTTTTTTCTTTTAGCTTTTTCTTTAAAAACAACTTTAACTCCTTTCTCTATTTTAGAATTTATTTTTTATTTAATTTTTTTAAGTATTCTTTTTGTTTTAGCTTTATATGATTTAAAAACTTTTTTAGTTGACGACCGATTGATTTTTGCTGGTTATTTGTTTGGTCTTTTATTTATTTTTTCAAAAAATTTCTTTAAAATTTTTCCTCGCGACTTTTCTTACTTATTAAATTATTTTTTTCATTTTGGTAAATGGGAACTAATACTCTCGCCCCTTTTTGTTGGTTCAATTTTTCTATATCTTTTTGTAATTCTATAATTTCAAATATTATTAACAAAGCGGGAATCAACAAAACAATCGTCACATCAAAATGATACAAAAAACGTTCTTCTTTAAAATAGTTCCAATTTATTAAAGAATTAAA
>JBKBRY010000077.1:0-591 GCA_046291925.1 Leptonema sp. (in: bacteria)
ACACCTTTATTTTCTTGTTGAGATAAAGCAAATCCGACCGAAAAAATAATGAAAAGAGAGAGCAAAAATATTAGATATTTATTCATTTTTTAAAATTTTATTAATAAGCGACTTTTTAACTTAAAATAAGTATAAAATAACTAAATAAAAAAATAAAAATGTCAAGTTTTTTAAAAATTTTTTAAAAATGGAAGGCATTGTTTTATTTAATAAACCACCAGGAAAAACTTCAGCTGAAATTACTAATTATTTTAAAAAATTGACAAAAAAGAAAGTTGGGCATGGTGGAACATTAGATCCAGTTGCTCAAGGGCTTTTAATTATTGGTATTGGAAAATATACTAAAGAATTAACAAAATTTTTAAAAGAAAGTAGAAAAACTTATATTGCGAAAATTGTTTTAGGAGCAGTTTCTGATACTTATGATAGTGAAGGGAAAATTGTTGCAACTGGTAAGCCTATTCCTAAATTTTCAGAAATAGAAAAATTTTTAAAAAGCTTTGTTGGTGAAATTGAACAAACTCCACCACCATATTCAGCAATCAAAATTCAAGGTAAAAGAGCAAGTGATTTAATAAGAGAAGGAAAGAA
>JBKBRY010000078.1:0-579 GCA_046291925.1 Leptonema sp. (in: bacteria)
ACTGATGGAACAACTATATATCAATTAAATAAAGAAAATCTATTTAAAACCATTTTTAAATGTGCTAAAAGAGAAGCACAAGAAGAGTTAGGTATTAATATAGAAGATTATGGATTAAATTATGAAAATCTTAAAAATAGAATAATATTTTTTAAAATAGATAATGAAACAGAAGTAAACAAAGTTCATGTAGCTTGTGTTTTGTTTGCTTACTTGAATAAAGAAGATTTTAATAAACTACTAAATATTAAAAGCTATAATAAAGACGAAATAGAATCGATAAATTCTATTAGCATTAATTTTAAGAATATCGTAGAAGATTTTAATCTTTTTTTATCTTTAAATATAATTAAAAAGCAATTAAAAGAAAATTATAACTTGGAAGACTGGAGTATAACTTCTATCTTCATTTTAATTGAAACATATTACAAGAACTTGTTTGCAAATATTAAATTCGAAGATATTGTTAAGCTATTCAACGAAAAAACAAAAAATAACTAAAGTTAGCAAGAGAGGCACTAAAAGTGCCTCTCTTAGCTAACGTTGTTTTTTTTTTAAATTTGAAATTTTTAGTTATAT
>JBKBRY010000079.1:0-571 GCA_046291925.1 Leptonema sp. (in: bacteria)
ATAGCGGGCCTCATAATTATTAGTTGGCCAGAATCAACTAGTTTTTTAGCCCGAGTTTTAGGGGTCGGCCGCGGAGCTGATGTAATTATTTATTTTTCTATTATTCTCATTTTTTATTTTATTTTTTATTTAACTCTTAAATTGCGGAAAATAGAGAAAGAAATTTCAGTTTTCTTCTGTTATTAAAAAATGCAAATCGGAGATTTTTATTATATGATCTTTATAAAATTTATCAATAGAATCTATAAAATGTTTTTTTAAAGCTAAGCTAAACAATAAAAACCTTCCATGATGACTTAAAGAAATAGGATAAAATCTTTTTTTGAAATATAAATAAGGTGGTAAAAATAAATTTTCTTTATGGAGATACTTTCTGTAAATTTTAGTTTTTTCGAAGAAGAGTTTTTCCATAGTAGATTCTACATATTTTCGTATTTCAACAGATGGTTTTATTTTGTTATCTTTTATTAAATTTAAATCTTTTTTTAACCAAGACACAAAAACAAAATGTTGATCCTCTTTGAAAACAGAAAGATTTTGATCAATAAAAGATAGTGCTAGAATATAATTA
>JBKBRY010000007.1:0-123921 GCA_046291925.1 Leptonema sp. (in: bacteria)
ATGCAAAACCTTTTCTTTAAAAGCTTCGTGTGCTTTTCTATGAGCTTCGTAATTTGGATATTGGTATTTCTTCATCAATTCTTCTTCATAATTAAAATGATAAACCGTATAATCATACAGTTCTACCATAACAGTTTGAAATTTTTGGTTCCAATTTTCCATATCGGTACTATAAATAATTTCGAGTGATTTGTTAAAAAGGCTAAAAAGCTTTTCGTGATGTTCATCGATTCGCTTTATCTCCGTAGAAAATATTTTCGAATAAGAAATAGAATATTTTAATCGAATTGATTTTAAAAATTCTTCTACTAATGAAGCTTGGTAAGAAATAGCAGAGGCTTTTGTAAACAAATTATCAACCATTCTTGAAACATCGTTTAATAATACAGAATTTTTTTCAGTTGTTAGTTGTAGTTCTTTATTCGTTGTATAATTTTCTTTAGAAGCTCTTTGAATTTCTTCTACATAAGATGCTATTTTTCCTAAAAAATGAGCGATTTCGAATATGCTCTTTTGTTTTTCTAAAAAAACTTCTCCGTATTGGTTTAGTTCAATAGAAATAGACTCTCCCTCTTTTTCGAATTTACCAATCTTTTCTTGAATGCCCGAAAGAATTTCTTGTATTGTTTTGGTAGAATTTTTAACTTTTTCAGCCAATTTTGTAATTTCTTCTGCAACCACACTAAAACCTTTTCCTTGCTCCCCCGCCCTTGCCGCCTCTATCGAAGCATTTAGGGCCAAAAGATTGGTTTGTTCTGTGATATCTCGAATTACTTTTAGGATTGTAAATGCTTGTTTGCTACTTTCCTTTAAAAGTGTGATTTGGGAAAATTGTTGCTTTAATTTAAGATTCAAAGAATCATAATTTTTTAAAATCTCCTGAATCTCTTTTATTTCTTTTTGAATCCTTTGCTCTTGATGTAAGATCTCTTTTCTTTGAAGTTCCGAGAACTCTAAGTTTTTTTCTAAGGTAGCATTTACTTCTTCAAAAGAAGCTGCCATTTCTTCGAAATTAGAAGAAAAATCTTGGTAGGTTTCTTTTGTAGATGTCAGATAAGATTGAGAATCATGGATCCGTTTATTAACACCTATGAATTCTTGCTTTAGGTAACCTAAAAGAAGATTCATACGAACGATAATTTTTTTAAATAAAAAGTTGATTTTTTCTAAATCACTACCCAAGAATTCTTTATGATCAGTCTCCACCTCCATCTCTTCGATATTCAGATCAAACTTTTGGATTTTTTCGAGAAGAAGACGAATAAATCTAAGAAAAGTATCTATGGTATAATTTTTTTTCTCAATTAAGTTTTTTGACTTTAACTCGCGTTTATTTGCAATCCAAACAAAAACAACAAAAGAGGTATAAGCCAAAAAAATAATTACTAAAAGAAAAATAGTCTGGAAAAGAGACTCAAAAAATTCTTTTTCTAAGATTCCAAACAAAAAAGTTCTGATTTCTTGGGTGTAACCTAAAAAAGAACTATCCTGTTCAAGAAATACAGAATCTATATCGACTTTTTTTAAGCTATCTACCAACAAAAGAAATTCTTTTGAAAATTTTGGTATGGTTGGATCTTGAATTAGTTCTTTAATGAAAGCAAGATAAAAAATTCGATCTTCTCTTTTGCTAAAACGTAAATAAATAAAGTTTTTCAATAACTCTTGCAAAAAAAGGATTTCCCAATTTTTACTCGATAAAGCATATTCGCTAGTAATATACAGCATTAAGTGATTCGGATGATGGATCAAAAATTCTTGACTTTCGGTAGATAGCTTTTTAAAATTTTTTAAAGATTCGTTAAGAACCTTTTCCAACTCCTTTGGGTTCTTAGGATCGGAAAAGGTAGCTAACTCGGTAAGCAACCAATAGCCTTCTTTATTTTTGGTGTATAGTTCATATTCCTGCATTTCCTGATAAACAAAAAAACCAACCAAAGCAATCGTAAAACAGCTAATGAAAAAAAAAAGGATTTTTAAGATTTTCATAAAAAAAACAAAATAAATTATTTTAATAAGTCAATAAAAAAGCCTTAGGTTTTATAAAACTTTCTAATTATGAAATTCAGTTTTTTAAGATGCAGTTCTTTGAATTTTGTATACTGTATGGAATGGTAAACTATCCTAACGGGTATAAAATATCGGTGGTGATTTCATCAATCTTTTTTTTGATCTCTTTATCCAATTTTACCTCTGTTGCTTTAAGAATATCAATAAGTTGATTCGAATGGGTAACACCAAAAATTACAGAAGCCACAAAATCATGATCCATACACCACGCAATGGATAAGGTGGTTAAGGAAATGTTTAATTCTTGTGCAATTGGCTGTAACCTTTTTACGGTTTCTAAGGTTTTTGGATTTAAATATTTTTTTACTTGTTTTTTTTGCCTCTCACCCATTTTTTGGTAATATACAAATCTTGCGTTTTCGGGAGGATGTTCTTGTAGATATTTCCCTGTAGCTACACCACCAGCCAAAGGAGAATAGGGCAACAGGCTAACTTGTTCTTTTCTCGAAATTTCTGCTAAAGAATCTTCGAATCTTCGATTTAAAATGCTAAAGTTATTTTGAATGGTTTCGTATCGAATGGTATTATATTTTTCACTTACGGCAAGACTTTTCATTAATCCCCATGGGGTTTCGTTAGAACAACCTGCAATACGGATTTTTCCTTGCTCTCGGAGCTTGGTTAAGGTTTCTAAAATTTCAAGATAGAGGGATTCCTTATCTGCTTTTGGATCGGGCCAATGGATTTGGTATACATCTATATAATCTGTTTTTAATCGCCTTAAACTTCCTTCGATTGCCTTGAAAATATTGTGCCTATCTAAAAAAGTCATCCCATTTCGCAAAGGAGGAGTAAACCAACCATGAGGAGGACCAGCTACTTTTGTTGCAATTACCACTGCATCTCTTGGTTTACTTTCTAACCACTTACCAATGATTTCTTCTGTTAAATATACCCACTTTTCATCGGGAGGCACTGGATAAATTTCTGCTGTATCCAGAAAATTGATTCCTGCATCCAAGGCTTGATCCATAATTCTAAAACTTTCTTTTTCGTCAGTAAAAGAGCCAAAAGTCATCGTACCTAAGCATAAAGAAGAAACAAATATGGGGCTTCTTCCTAAGCGATTTGACTTCATAAGTTGTTCTTTAAAGATAGGGATTGTATGTCAAACGAAATTCTTTGCTTTTTTTAACACAAAAAAAGTATATGGATTGTCCATTTTATATTTTATAGCTATTTGCTACCAGCTAATTAAAGCATTCACGTTTTTTATCTTTATTTTTGCTTTTGCCTTATAAAAATGAAAATCTTTTTCTTTTTATAAAAGCTAAGATTGATTAGAAAAAAAGATTTATTGGGTTTTCTAATAAATCATTCAAAATACTATTGATTTTTTTCTTCATAGGTTCTAAAAATTGGGATAAATAAAATTCTTGATTTTTTTCGGATGTTGAATCAACAATTTCTTTTAGTTTATATAAAAAATCAATAAATTTATTTTGTAAAATTAATAGAATCATTTGTTTATAAAAAAAATCTATTTGATTTGCAGTGAAATCACAAACACTACAAAAAAAATACATTTTTTCTTGCCATTTTGCTTTTTTTATAATGGGCTGATTACAATTAGAACAATGGTTTAGATCCCCCACATAGCCAATGATTTTTAGCAAACGAATCACATAAAACAAAAAAAACAAATCCCAGAAATTCAAATTTAAGCTTGTTAAAATGGTTTGTATTTCTAAATTCGGAGTTTTTAAGTAATTCTCTAAAAAGTAGATAGCAAAATAAAATAATTTATAAATTTCTTCTAAATCTTTATCAGATACAGCAACGGTGTTCGTGATTTGTATCAGTTTAGAAAAACTATAAAAAGTTTCGTATTTTTTTTTAATTTCATTAAATCTTTCTATTAAATCAATTTCTTTTATATTGCAAATCTCCAGAGCTTCTTTATAATAGTAACTCACAGATATATAATTTCCTATTTCTACTACTACTGGATTTCTCTTCTTAGATTTTAAAATTCCAAAAATTTTTAGTTTTCTTCTTGAATAATAAAAACTTTCAGGATCCAATAAAAAAGTATCTAAAATTACATCTCCTTCCCCTACTTCCGTTTTACGCATTATAAAGCCTTTCCCCTTTTGAAGTTTCATTACTTTAGTTTATACTCTTCTATTTTTCTATACAAAGTTCTACTTGAAATTCCAAGTAGATTCGCCGTTTTTTCTTTATTATAGTTTGTAAATTCAAGATTTTTTTTTATAATTGCTTTTTCGTATTCATCTAAAGAAATTCCGGGGATAATCGTATCCACTAAGTTTTTTTTCATTGTAGGAGAATGACCTTTCCACAGATCCTCAGGCAAATCTTCCATTGTTAACGTATCATCTTTTGAAAGGATTACCATAGATTCTAAAATATTTCTGAATTGCCGTATGTTTCCAGGCCAATCATAATTCTGAAAAAATTTTAAAACTTCATTGGAAATTTTCGTTACACTTTTATTGTATTTTTCGTTAAATAAAACTACATAATGATTAAACAAAAGCAATAAATCTTCTTTTCGTTCCCGTAAAGGTGGTATCACCAATTTGACAACAGATAATCGATAGTATAAATCTTCTCTAAATCGATTTTCTGTAACTTCTTGTAACAAATTTTTATTTGTTGCAGCAAGAATTCGCACATCTACTGGAAACGGTTTTGTGGAACCAACCCTTAGCACCATTTTGTCTTCCAAAACTCTTAAAAGTCTTACTTGGCTTTCTAAATCCAACTCCCCAATTTCGTCTAAAAAAATGGTTCCATGATTTGCTGATTCAAAAATCCCTTGTCGGTCTTTATCTGCTCCTGTATATGCCCCCTTTACTACACCAAATAATTCTGATTCCAATAATGTTTTTACGATCGCACCACAATTTATTTTTAAAAAAGGATAAGCTTTTCGCAATGAATTTTCATATATATAATTTGCAATTAATTCTTTTCCGGTTCCCGATTCTCCTTCTATCAAAACAGAAACGTCCGTAGGTGCCAATTGTTTCGCTTTTTCTAATACTTTTCGAATTGCTACAGAATTTCCTATTATCGCTGTTTCTGGTTGTACTTCTGAAAGCTTCTTTTTTAACTTTTCGTTTTCGATTTTTAAGTATGTATTCTCTAAACAAGATTCTATTTTTTTTAATAAATGTTCAATTTCAACAGGTTTCGTTAAATAGTCCCAAGCACCCAATTTTAAGGCTTTTACTGCACTTTCTACATCAGGTTGCCCCGTTAAATAAATAAAAGGAATAGAAAACTTCTTGTTTTTTGAAAATTCTAAAACTTCAATACCGTTGCCATCTGGTA
This sequence comes from Leptonema sp. (in: bacteria), assembly GCA_046291925.1. Taxonomy (GTDB): domain Bacteria; phylum Spirochaetota; class Leptospiria; order Leptospirales; family Leptonemataceae; genus SKYB61. The sequence goes on from JBKBRY010000007.1 coordinate 5,371, forward strand.
ACTTTAAATCGCTAAGAATCAAATCAATAGTATGGTTCTCTATAACTTCTTTCGCTTCTTGAACATTCCTTGCTTCTAAAACTTTATAATTTTGGTTTTTTAAAAATTCGCAAACCCCTTCTCGAAAAACATTGTTATCTTCGATGATTAAAATTGTTTTACGATTGTTTTGAATCATCTTTTTTTTCTATCATGTTTGGATTCGGGGAAAAGTAAATTGTAAAAACCGTTCCTTCTCCTTCTTTGGATATGAAATCAATAGTTCCATTCATTTCTTCAACCATTTTTTTTACAAGAGATAAACCCAATCCACTACCTTCTTGTTTGGTAGTAAAAAAAGGTTCAAAAATTTTTTTTTGAAATCTCTCTGGAATTCCTGGTCCATTATCCATAACCCTTAGAAAAGGAACTTCGTTTTCCATACCTATAGAAATTTTGATTCGTCTTTTTTTGGTAGGATCTCTATCCACATAAAAAGCTTGAATGGAATTAATCATCAAATTGATTAAAATTTGCTTTATAAAAATAGGATCGATTTTGATTTTTTCAGGCAACTCACCCTTCTGAAATTCTATTTCTATATTGGCTTTCTTTGCCTGTGGCTCTAATAAAGAAATTATCGAAGGAATCAGATCATCTAATTCTTTTAAAGAATAAGTTCTTTTTTCTGCACGGATCATTTTAATAAATTCCTGTAATAGTTTATTTAAACTTATAATTTCTTTTTTTATTACTTGAATTCTTTTTAACAAATTTTCTTTAATTGAAGAATTTTCAATGGAATAAATCTGATTTTCCAATAGCTGCAGATGTAAATGAATTGCAGCAAGAGGATTTTTTAGTTCGTGAGCTAATCCTGCTGCTAAAACTGGTAAAGTATTTTTTTGTAATTCCAATACTTGATTTTGAATTGCGAGTTCTGAATTTTTTATTGAATTTGTCTTTCTTTTTTTTGTTTTTTTATTCATAACGCATATCCAGAATTCTTACCCAGAAAAACCATATATCATCAGAATAGATCTTAGTTCTTTTTTCTAATTCTTTATAGTTAACCAAGAACAATTTTGGTATTTCTTTTTGTTTCAGAAATAAAATTTTATTAAGAGTGCTTTGAAATTGATTTTTTTTATCAAAAGACAATCCAATATAAAAGTTTTCTCCTTGATTTTTGTATTCCAAAAGTTGGTTTAATAGTTTTTGATCGGTTGTATAAATCCAGAAAGAAGTATCTTCGTTCTTTAATAGAAATTTATATACGACTTCTCCAGTAATATCGTATTTTTGATTTTTATTGACTTGCTTATCTAAATTTGTTTTAACAGAGCTTACATAAAGCAATTTGGTTTTGTTCTTTTTTTCATATGCAGAACACAATTGATCCAAATCCAAATCTTCGCTAGTGTAATTATAAACTGGTAGCTTTATGCATTCTTCTACAGGATAAATTTCTTTTAGATATTCGATTTCTTTATCTTCTTTGCACAAAAAGAAATTTCCCCCTTTTCTTAAAAAAAAATAACTAGAGCCATCAGAAAAACCACAGGTTCTTCCATAGATTACAGGAATTGCAGAATAGTTTTGATAAAAAGCAAAAGTTTCCAGCTGACTCCAAATTGTAGACATCATTTTGTAAGTTTGGAATATCTTTACTCCCACGCCAAAATTATGGAATTCTTTAATTTGAATTCCAAGATTTTTCATTTCCTTCGAGCTTTCCAAAAAGGAATCATAAAATATCCATAATTCACTTTGGAAAGGTAGAATTTCTTTCTTTATCTCTTCTAAAGCAAGGATTAAATCTTTTGTAGTATTCTCTCCCGAATTTTGTATATCGTTTACATCTAAAATTTTATTGATTCCATTTCTTGTAATGCCATAGATGTGCATAGTATTCGGATCAAGAATTCTTTTTAAAATAGGAGACATCATTTCCATAGAACCCGATACATCCAATAGGACATATACCTCTTTTTTTGCAGAAAATCGAGAAATCCATTTCTTATAAAAGGAATTTTCTTTTAAGAAAGGAAAGATTTTTCTTAAATTTTCTCTAAGTATATTTTGCAAAGCATCGATTTTTTCCTTTTTGTTGCTGGAGTAGAGTTTTTGGAATGTTTTACAAGAAAATACATGATTATCCAAAATAATCCTATCTTCTATAAGAGAAACTTCGCCTGTTACAAAATAAGAAAAGTGATTCCCCTGACAAATTTTTGAAATCTGAACCCTTGCTTCTATTTCTGACAACCCTTGTTTCCACAAAGGATAGATAGAATTTACATTCGTCTCATCCAAAAATTCACTTTCGAACAATAATTTTAATAAAAAAATACTCGCTTGTTGGAATAAGATTGGTAATTCTGTCTCTGATTTTTGAATCCCTTTAGCATTATGAAGTTCTACTCTATAAGGAAATACTGCAATTTGATTTTTTGCATCTTGGGAATGCAAAATAGTTACAACAAAAAAAATCAAAACAGAAACAAGAAAATTCATTTCGCTTATATTTTTTTTTTAATTATGAATTGTCAAACATTTAATCCCACAGAAGATAAAAACTACCATTATGATTTCTACTTCGGCAAAGATTATTTACAAATTCTTGGCAAAGGTACAATGCCTTCTTCGGAAGATCTACCATATATAAAAAAATTAGAACAATGTGTTCAAGATGCAAAAATGTATTCTGACAGTAAATGGTTAGGGATAACAGAAAAATATATAGAGCTACAAACTTTATGGTATGATCGATTAAAAAGCAATTATTACTCTCATTGGAAAATCTGTTTAAATAATGCTAAAATTGTAAAAATAATTCCCATATACCCCGGCACATGTAGAATTGTAGTTCATTATTTTTGCAATCCAATGGACTGGTAGACAGAATTTGAATTGACAGATTTTATCAAAGATTTTTTAAAAAATTTATGATTTTGTTTGAATCTCCGCCTTTGTTTCTTCAAAAAGTTTCACAAAATTTCTTAAATCTTTTTTTAAAAGTGAAAATCACAGGTATGGAATTCTTAAAAGATCTAAAATACGGAATTATCCTAAGCAACCACTTCGATTTTATAGATTTGGTGATCCCTATTTTTTATTTAGAAAAAAAGATCTATGTTTTGTATACAGAAAACCCATTAGAAAAAAGTATTTTTAAGATAATTCTTAATGAGAACCTAAATCCATACTTAAATTTATTCAATCTTTCTTTAATTCCTAAAGATGAGCTTAGCGAAAATATTCAAAAAATATCAAAAAACAATTTGTTATTTATCTTTCCTGAATTAAAACCATCAGAAACAGGTATAGTAAATCCTTTTTCTTACGAACTTACCGAAGAGATCTATTTAATAAGTCTCAATCATAAAATTCCCATTATCCCTTGTGGAATTCAAGGAACTCATGAACTTTCCAATTGGATCCAAAAATTAAATTTTGAGTTAATCAAAATCAATGTTCAATTTCATATTGGAAATCCTATTTTTTTAGAGAATACGATAGAATTTTCTGAATTTAAAGAAGAAATCGAAAAACAAGTATATGCATTAACTCAACATCCCGAAAGAAGAAGTAGAGGAAGAACCCTTATAAGAACAGATGCCCGAAAATTGTAAATTTTATAATTTAGAGAAATCATTCCATTTCTCTTAAAAATCCAATTTTTTTAAGGAACTCATAGATAGTAAATTAATATTGCTAAAAAACTTTTTTTTTATTTTTTGGCAACTATGGATACACAAGAATCTCTTAGTTTTAAAATCAAAAAAAATCATTTAAAAATTTTTAGTTATCTAACATTGTTTGTTGTAGGAGTGGCTTTTATCTTTTTCTGTATAAAAAGCGAAAGTAAGTCTTTTCTAAAAGAAGTTTTTGCAGAGTCGCCTCTAAAAAAAGAGCATAAAAATACTTCTGTCTACGAATTGCAAGAAGCCTTTCACCAAGTTTATGAACTCTATAAAGACTCTGTTGTATTTATCAGCACAGAAAAAACGGTTCGAATCCAAAATCCATTTTATAATGATCCTTTTTTAAGAAGATTTTTTAATATACCTGATCTTCCAGAAACACAAAAACAAAGAGGATTAGGAACGGGTTTTGTTATTTCGAGTGACGGCTATATCTGTACAAACCACCATGTGATTGAGGGAATGGATAAAGTAAAAGTAAAAATCAATGATAAAGAATACAATGCAAAAATCGTTGGTTCAGATAAATTTGTAGATATTGCACTATTAAAAATCGATGGAGTAAATCATTTAAAACCAGTATATTTTGGAGATTCAGACAAAGTGAAAGTGGGTGATTGGGCAATTGCTATTGGAAATCCTTTTGGATTGGATCGAACTTTTACAGTAGGTGTAATTAGTGCCCTTTCTCGAAAAGATGTAGATCAAATGGGAAATTCTCATATACAAACAGATGCTTCGATAAATCCAGGGAATTCGGGTGGTCCTTTAATTAACATTGATGGAGAAGTAATCGGTGTCAATCGAATGATATATTCCCAGACAGGAGGAAATTTAGGAATTGGTTTTGCCATCCCCATAAATACTGCGAAAGCAATATTAGAGCAATTAAAAACTTATGGAAAAGTAAAAAGAGGATACATTGGAGTTCAAATAGCACCCATTACAGAAGATTTGGCAAATGAATTTCAGATCAAAGACAAAACCGGCGTTGTCGTTATAGGAATCGTGCAAGATAGCCCCGCAGCAAAAGCTGGAATTCGAATTGGAGACATTATTTTAGAAGCAAACGGAAAAGAACTAAAAACCCCCGATGATTTAATCAAAATTGTAAACGAATTACCTATTGGGAAAAAAGTCCAACTAAAAATTAAACGAAACCAAACTATTTTAGATCTTGTGGTGATTATTTCCGAAAGACCAACAGAATAAATGATTCTTAAAATTAAACAATTGCACACTTATTATAAATCTAAAAAGAATTTACTCTCCAAACCCACTTGGAACTATGCCCTAAAAGATTTTAATCTAGAAATAAACCAAGGAGATTTCATAGGGATTGTTGGAGAATCCGGCTGTGGAAAAACTACATTAGGAAATACAATTGCAGGCTTAATCCCCCCCTATAAAGGCGAAATCCTATTTAAAAACCAAACGATTTTATCTTCGAAAATCAATTTGCTTAATAAGGATCTAACTTTAAGAAGAAAAATTCAAATGATCTTTCAGGATCCTTACTCTTCTTTAAATCCAAAACATAAAATCAAAAAAATTTTAAGTTCTGGACTTCTTTTACACAAATTGGTAACTCCGAATTACTTGAACGAAAAATTAGAATACATTCTTTCTTTAGTGCACTTAAACAAAAACATTCTTGAAAGATATCCTTTTGAATTGTCTGGTGGACAAAGACAAAGGATTGGAATTGCAAGAGCTATTTCATTAGATCCCGAAATTTTAATTTGTGATGAAATTACCTCAGCCTTAGATGTTTCTGTTCAAGCATATATTATTAATGTTTTATTTGAACTTAAAGAAAAATTAAACCTTACAATTCTCTTTATTACCCATGACCTTTCCCTTGTAAAATACATTAGCAATACTGTGTGCGTAATGTATGGTGGAGAGGTTCTTGAAATTGGAAGTACAAAAACTATATTTTCTAATCCAAAACATCCTTATACAAAATCTTTATTAAACGCAATTCCTACCCTTAACCGAAAGAAAAAACCAATCCTTTTAGAAGGGGAACCACCCAAAGTAGATACAATCCATAATGATTGTATTTTTTACAATCGATGCCCCATAAAAAAAGAAATTTGTAAAGAGAAAAAACCCGAACTATATTTAATTTCAAGTAATAAGGAAGAAAAGCACTATTCTAAGTGCTTTTTTAATTAATGATCCATCATGGAAAAGGAATTCTGGATAAAGCGATGGGAAAATAAAGAAATAGGATTCCATCAATTAGAAATCAATCCTTTTTTAAAAAAATATGGTAATTCATTTTTTAAAGATTCCAAAACCGTTTTTGTTCCTTTGTCTGGCAAGACAAAAGATATGCTTTGGTTTCTAAAAAGAAAGCATTATGTATTGGGAATAGAAATTTCCAAAATAGCTTGTACAGAATTTTTTTCAGAAAACCAAATAGAATATACAGAAGAAAAGCACAAAGATTTTGTTTTTTATATTTCAAAGAATAATTCCATTTTTCTTATCCAAGGAGATTTTTTTTCTTTAACTAAAGAGGTGTTCCATAGTTTTTCTTTAGAAATCGATGCTATTTACGACAGAGCTTCATTAATCGCATTACCAAAAGATCTGAGAATCCTTTATGTCCAACAAATGAGGAATCTATTTCCAAAAATTCCCATATATTTTTTAATTAATATGGAATATACCCTTAAACCAGAAATCCAAACCCTTTACAAAGAGCAAGAGTATGGTCCTCCTTTTTCTGTATCCGAAAAAGAAATTTTTGAGCTTTTTTGGCAATACCCTAACATACAAATTATAGAAAAAATTCCTTTTAAAAAAGCAAATACAATATACGCGGAAGAAAAATTGTATTTTCTGAAAAAATAAAATTTTATTAAAGTAAAAAATTAATCTATGAGAAATCTATGTCTATAATGGATTTATTTTTGACTTTGGTTTTAAGTATTTTTATAGCAAGCTTCTGTAACTTCTTAATTCAAAACCGAGTCTGGAAGAAAAGGATGGATACAATCAAAAATAAAAATTTAGCTTTGTTTTCTTTAATGGCTAAAATAGGAGCTTGTGTAAAATGCTTATCTTTTTGGATGTCTTTAGTTATTTATAGCTTTTATTTTTTATTTCTTTTTAGGGAAGATCCTTATGGAAAATTACCCTTGATCATTGTTAGCAGTATTTTTACTTCTTTTCTTGCTAAATTGCTTTTTTATTTAAATCAAAGAAATAAATCTGATAAGGTTTTATAACTTTTAATGGGTAAATCCTTAAAAAAAATTTCTTCGTTATTTATAGTAATCCACATTGCCATCTCTTGCAAGAGATGCTTCCCTATTCTACCATAAAGGGTTTGCTTTTTTTTATTTATGAATTTATAATACAATTGGCTATTTTGAGCAAGATAAACCAAATTTTCTCTATAAAAAGGAATTTTTAAATCTCCTGCATACACTAAGTTTCCCTCTTCTAATTTTCGAAATACAATTGGAGTATCGGTACATTCGATAAAATTCATTTCTTTACCACAAGGAGAAATATACTTATAATTTTTGTACTTTCCCGTAGTATTGTATTGAATTTGATTAAAAAAAAAGTTTAAAAAATTTTTATCTGTTAGCAAAGAATCCTGAAAATATAAATTTCCTTGGGGATCTACTCTGTAAAAATAAATCCTTTCAATCATTAATTATCATAGAATTATTTTTTTTAAAGCGACGAAGAAATTCTCTTCTTTGTTTATTTAAATTACCAAAAAGATTGTAATAAAAAATATAGAAAATGGCATAAAGACCATCCTTAAATCCTATTTTTTTCCCTTCTTCGTAAGTGCGACCATAATAAGATATAGGTATTTCGTAAACTCGAACAGGCATTTTACCTACCGTTGCAGTAATTTCTACTTCCATCCCAAAGCCTTTACTTGTTAAGGGCATATCTTTAAAATATTCTTTTCTAAAAGCTTTATAACAAGTTTCAATATCTGTCATATTTAAGTTTGTAAAGAGATTGGACAGATGAGTTAAAAATTTATTAGCAATATAATGAGAATAATATAAAACTCTTGCAGCTTTTTTTACAAGAAATCTACTCCCGTAAACTACATCAGCAACTTCTTTTTGAATTGGTTCGATTACATTTACGATTTCTTCTGGATCGTACTCTAAATCCGCATCTTGAATAATAAGAATATCTCCAGTAGCCAGCTCTTTTGCTCTGCGAATAGCTGCTGTTTTTCCAGAATTTTTTTCTAATTTTTCGTAGATAATTTGTTTGGGATGCTTTTTTTTAAATTTTAATACAATTTCTTCTGTAGAATCTGTTGAACAATCATTAATTACTATGATTTCTTTAACAAACTTTAATTTTAATAATTTTTTTAAAACAATAGCAATAGTTTTTTCCTCATTATAGGCAGGCACCAATACACTTAATGTATATTTCATAGATTTCCTCTGCGTAATCATAACCTTCTTAGATAAGTTTTTATTTCGAAACTATAAAAACAAATCGATCAAAGCCAAAAAAATTAAACAAAACGATAATGGCAATACTTAATACAGTAGAAACAAGAAATGGAAAGTTCAAAAAATCAAAAACAAAAAAAGAAAACAATCTAATCAAAATAGAAATCATCATAACCAAATGGTATTTTATAATTTTTTTAAGAAGCTTTTCTTTATTGTTTTTCCAAGTAAATCTATTGTGAATAAAAAAAGAAATAAATACCATAAATTCGGTTGTAATCGCATTGGAAATGTTATTTTGGATTCTTTCGTTAGAAGAAAAGGGAATCCGAACAATTAGGTAGGCTAAAAGTATATTGATGCCAAAAATGATCGTTCCATTGATTAAATATAAAATTTTTTTATTTTGTAGAGCATTTGTTGTTAACAAATTGTTTTTTTTAATTGGGATTTTCATATGTTTTTTTTATATATTTTTACCTAAAAATCAATAGATTTTCCTTAGTCATTCAAATAATTTAAATTATGATTTTTTAATGATTTTTTTATAATCTTCCTAAAAAAAATTGGCTTTAAGATGAATGAGCAGTACAATGTAAGATTAGAAAAATTAAACAAACTTAAAAAAAACTTTTATAATCCCTACCAACAAGAATTCAAAAGAACTCATACCATCCAACAACTATTGGATAGGGATCCCGCATCTTATAAACAAGAAGAGAAATTTTCTATAACAGGAAGAATACGCTCTAAACGGATGATGGGAAAGGCAGGTTTTTTTACCATAGAAGACGAAACAGGGAGACTTCAGTTTTATGTTTCTAAAAATGATTTAGAAAAGGATTTCGAAATAGTTAAAGATTTAGATTTGGGAGACATTCTTGGCATTCAAGGATTTTTATTTTTAACAAAGGTGGGAGAAAAAACCTTACACACAGAAAAAATCATAGTTTTAGCCAAATGTTTGCGGCCTTTACCTGTCGTAAAAGAAGCTGATGGAAAGCTTTACGATGCATTCGCAGACAAAGAGCAAAGGTATAGAATGCGGTATGTAGATTTGATTGTCAATCCAGAAATAAGAAAAACCTTTTTGATTCGGTCAAAAATCATTACCTTTATTAGAAATTATTTAAGTAATTTGGGGTTTTTAGAGGTAGAAACCCCAATGATGCAAGCAATCCCAGGGGGAGCAAATGCAAGACCTTTTAAAACACACCATAATGCTTTAGGAATTGATTTATACCTTCGAGTTGCTCCTGAACTTTATTTAAAAAGGTTGTTAGTGGGAGGTTTTACAAAGATTTTTGAATTGAATCGAAATTTTAGAAACGAAGGAATCAGCTATAAACACAATCCAGAATTTACAATGTTAGAAGTCTACGAAGCTTACGGAAATATGCAATCCATGTTGAATCTGTGCGAAAATTTGATTGTTTCTGTTGCTAAAGAAATTTTGGGTACATTAAAATTTCAATACGAAAATTTTGAAATCGACTTAACACCACCTTGGAAACAGATAAAATACTTGGAAGCCATTAAAGAATTTACAGGTGTAGAAATCCATCCGAATTCTGATCTAAAAGAAATCATAGAAATTGCAAATAAAAACGGGTTTTCTAAGGAAATTTTTAAAGAAGCAAAAACTATTTGGGAAGTTGCGGAAATTCTCTTTGACGAAGGTGTAGAAAAGCATCTTATACAACCTGTATTCATTGTTGAATATCCAAAAGAAATTTCTCCTTTAGCAAAATCCAATCCAAACAATCCAGAATTTGTCGATAGATTTGAACCTTATATAGCTGGTAGAGAAATCGGGAATGCTTTCAGCGAGCTCAACGATCCTTTTGATCAACAAGAAAGGTTTTTGGAGCAAACAAAAAAAAGAGAATTAGGAGACGAAGAAGCACAATTTATAGACTATGATTATATTAGGGCTTTGGAGTTTGGAATGCCCCCTGCTGGAGGATTGGGTATTGGAATTGATAGATTGGTAATGCTTTTAACAAACCAACATTCAATAAGAGATACGATTCTTTTCCCCTTGTTAAGACCAGAAAAAATTGAAGATATAGAAAAAAAATAGTTGCCAAAAATTTTCTATTTCTAAAAAAATTAGCACCATGAAATTCCCTTTCCCTTTACTTATCTCTTTTTTGATGTTGTCTATATTGACATTATGCAGAACTACAATAAGAATCGAGGAAGAATTGAACAACCGAATCATGGATCCAATGATTGATTCTAAAGAAATTCCAGTGTATATCATAACCAACAGAAAAGCAGAAAACACAACTCAAGATTGTTCTAACAATTATTTTAAAAATCAACCAGAAACCTTAAGATGGTTGATTTGCTTTGTTAATGTTCCTAAAAATCATTCTATTGGAGCTTTAGATACTGCTAAAAACGAAAGCTTAGATAAAGATACTTATTATTTTGCTAAAAATTTTACAGAACTCGAAGAAAAAAATTTTTATGATACAATAGTCAGAGAAAAAGAAATTTTAGTATTTGTTCATGGCTTTAATGTAGAATTCGAGGAAGCTCTCTTTAGAGCTGCTCAAATCAAATATGATTTAAAATTTCAAGGGATTGTGGTTTTGTTCACTTGGCCAGCAGGTTCAGAAAAAAATGGTTTATTTAGCAATTTATTGATTAACGAGACCTACAGAACCAACCAAAAAAATGCTAAAAATACCATCCCCCACTTTAAAGAATTTTTAAGAAAACTCATAGAAAAAAAATCTAAAAATACAAAGCTTTATTTGATTGTCCACTCTATGGGGCATCAAATTGTAATCCCATCTCTTGTAGAATTGTCAGCTTTTTTAGAAAACCGCAAATTTGAGGAACTGATTTTTAATGCACCCGATTATTCTATTCCCCAGTGGAAAACAGAAGAAAAATTAATTAAAAAAACTGCCAAAAGAATTACTATGTACTGTTCCCCTAAAGACAATGCTTTACTTGCTTCGGAAAAAGTTAACGGAGAAAAAAGATTAGGACAATGTTACAAAACAGAGGGTATTGATGTTATCAATGTAAATCGAATCGATTCTCCCATTTTAGGGATTGGAGGATTGGGACATGGATATTATTCTAAGAAAGATATTTTAACAGATTTATATCAGTTGTTTTTAGGAATGGATGCAAAAAAAAGGTTATTCATAATTAAAAGTAACCAATCTACAGAAGATTACATTCTAAGGGACTAAATGGAACAAAGAAATAACTCCTTAAAAAATTTTAATCCAAAAAGAAAAATTTGGCATTTGTTAGGATTGATCATCCCTATTCTATTATACTTAGATATCTTTCGCTTTTTAAAACCAGAGGATGAAAACATTACAAGATGGGTCGGTTTTATTTTGTTATTGATTTTTTTTACTTTTTTGCTGGTTTTAGAAATCATAAGGCTAAACTACCATCCCTTTAATGAATTTTTTATTCAAACAGTAGGTTCCTTAATGAAGGAAAGTGAATACCATAGAATCCATGGTTCCGTATCCTATGTCTTTGCCAATATGATTCTATTTTATTTTTTTACAAAAGATATTATTTTTTTATCTTCTTTAGTTCTAATGGTTTCGGATCCAATTGCTGCTTATTTTGGTATTTTTTTTGGAAAACATAAAATATTCAAAGAAAAAACTTTCGAAGGTTTTTTAGCTTTTTTCGTATCTTCCTTTGTAGTGGGAATTCTTTATACATCTTCAATAAGTATTTTAGGAATCGAAAGCGCATACAATTGGAATCACCAAACAATCTATACTGTTTTGATTATTTTTGGAGTTAGTTCTCTTATCACTTCTTTGGTAGAACTTTTTTCTTTTACAGGTTTATATGGTCTTTTAGATGACAACTTAACCATTCCTCTATCCTTTGCCATAAGTGTAAATCTTTTAAGCTATCTCTTTGAATTTCCTGTAGAATCTTATTTTTCTCCTCTTGTTCTTTGATCCCATGAAACTTTTGGATAGATATATAACAGGTTCGGTAATCTTGTCATTTTTTTTCTCTCTAATAGGGTTGAGTTTAGTTTTTATATTTATAAACCTTTTAGAACTCTTAAAAATAGAAAGCACCCAAAGTAAAAAAATATTGTATTTGTCTTTATTTTATTCGATTCCTCAAATTTTGGTTTTTGTTACCCCGGCTTCCATTATGTTTTCTGTTAGTTACGTTATTTCTTCTATGACGTACAACCGAGAATATATGGCAATTTTTTCCTCAGGAATTTCTTTTTATAGGACTCTTGCAGGCATATTCTTTTTCTGTATACTGCTTAGTTTTTTTTTGATTTTTTTTCAAAATTCTATCGTAGTACCTTACAATAGAATCTCACAAAGCTATTTAAAAGAATATAAAAAAAATTTAAAAAAAATGAGCGACCCAAAGGACATTATTTTTCAGGTTAATCTTAAAGGACAAAATCATTATTATTTTATAAATTATTTGGACCCAGATAAAAAAATGATTTCTGGTGGTTTTTCTATTTTGGAATTTAAAATGCAAGAAAATTTAGAAATTCCTATAGTCCAGATCGATGCAGAAAGTGCAAGATTCATAGAAGGTCAGAAATGGATTTTACAAAAAGTAAGAGAAATGCGATTTGATGAGAATCTAAAAATAACCAAAGTGAATTTCTATTTGGAAAAGGAAATCCGATTACCAGAAAGTATTGATTTTTTTATGAATCCCTATAAAAATCCCAATGAACTAAACCTTTTAGAACTAAAAAAAGAAATTGAATTTAGAAAAAAATATTCTTTAGAAGCTACCCCATATGAAATTTATTATCATACCATGCTTTCTTTTCCTTTTTTTAATATAATTATTGGTATTTTAGGAGCCATTACTGGAAATATGGGTTCTTTAAGAGGGGGAAGTCCTTTCCTACGATCTCTTCTTCTTTCTACTGTAGCAATTTTTTTGTATCATTTATTATTGAGGCTTGGGATCAATTTAGGAGAATCAGGAATCCTACCTCCTTTTATAGCAGGTTGGGGTCCTTTATTTTTATTTTTGATCGTTCCTCTATATCTGATTTATAAACACAAAAAATAAAATCTTTAGAATTGATTGATTTATTTTTTTTCCAAATTGTGGGAATGCATGAATTTTGGCTTGCCTTACTTTTCTTAAAATCACAGATATAAAACTTTTTTAAATTTAAAGTTTAAGGATCAAACACCTTTTACATTCAGATTGTTAAAAAATTTATAGTAGTTTTATTTCTTATGAGTTTAAAATAATTTTTTTAAATTGACTATTTAGAAAAAATTTCTTTTTACTAATTAATATGGAAAATTTATTTTACGGAATTACTATAAGCATAGTATCGGGACTATTATCTGCTTTGTTTACTTTTTCGTTTTTTTATATTTATGCTCAGAAAATCATCAAAAAAAAGATGGAAAATATAATCGACGAATATATCGAAGTATTCAAAATAAAATTAAAAGAAAGCTTTCAAGAAGCAGGGAAAGAACTCTTACCTTCTTTTAAAGAGGAGGTAAAAAAAGGTTTTAAAGAATCTATTAAAGAAGTTTTAAGTCCAAATGTGATAGACGAAACTGCCAAACAAATAGCAAAAACAAGTTCTTCGCTAATTCAAAACAGTTTAAATCTTTTGATGGGCAAATGGTCAGAGGAAGATAATAAAATCTAAATTCAAATCTAAGTTTATTTTTTTCTTTACATAGAAATCTTTTCTAAAAGAATGTAGAAGAATTCAAAATACTATATCACTTGCGAGGTATCTATTATGGTTTTAAAGCGAATGTTTACTTCCTCGGTGGGAAGAAAGTTTTTGGTAGCACTAACAGGTTCCCTTTTAATAATTTTTATAATAGCCCATATGGTAGGGAATTGGAATATGTTTTTAGGACAAGATGCCATGAACTCTTATGCAGAAAAATTGCAGAATCTTGGTGGTCTTTTATGGATAGTTAGGATTGGTCTTTTGGTAGTTTTCGTAATTCATGTTTTTCTTACAATTCAACTCAATATAGAAAATAAAATGGCAAGGTCTATTCCTTATAAAAAAAAGGACTATATAAAAGCATCTTTAGCATCGCGTACAATGGCTTTATCAGGAATTTTAATTCTAGCTTTTGTACTTTATCATTTACTCCATTATACATTGGGTGTAGTTCAGCCCGAAACCTTCAAAGCCAATTTAACAGATAGCTCGGGAAGACCTGATGTCTATCGAATGGTCATTTATGGATTTCAGAATCCTTTAATATCTTTAAGCTATATAGTCGCAATGGTATTTTTATCCATGCATTTGGATCATGCGGTGCAAAGCGTCTTTCAGACTTTCGGATTAACAACAAAGCGAATTTTCCCTACTCTGATCAAGATTTCGCATGGTTTCGCAATATTGATTTTCATAGGATATTCATTAATTCCCGTTTCGATCTTAATCGGAATTATACATTAAGCAAAAGGAGATGGTTATGAACTTAAATTCAAAAGTTCCCTCGGGGAATTTAGAACAAAAATGGGAAAAACACAAATTTAATTTAAAACTAGTAAATCCAGCTAACAAAAGAAAGTACGAAATTATAGTAGTGGGCACAGGTTTGGCTGGTGCTTCTGCAGCTGCCACATTGGGAGGCTTAGGTTATAATGTAAAAGTATTTACTTTTCACGATACCCCAAGAAGAGCCCATAGCATTGCTGCCCAAGGTGGGATCAATGCAGCTAAAAATTACCAAGGTGATGGTGACAGTATTTTTAGACTATTTTATGATACCATAAAGGGCGGGGATTTCCGTGCCAGAGAAGCCAATATTTATCGCTTAGCAGAAGTTAGTGTTAATATTATCGACCAATGTGTAGCTCAAGGAATTCCTTTCGCAAGAGAATATGGTGGGTATCTATCAAACCGATCGTTTGGTGGAGCACAAGTATCAAGAACA
The DNA here is from genome assembly GCA_046291925.1 of Leptonema sp. (in: bacteria). GTDB lineage: Bacteria > Spirochaetota > Leptospiria > Leptospirales > Leptonemataceae > SKYB61. Next base: position 20,443 of record JBKBRY010000007.1, read on the forward strand.
TTTTATGCAAGGGGTCAGACGGGGCAGCAACTTCTCTTAGGAGCTTACCAAGCTTTAATGCAACAGGTAGATACTGGTAACGTAAAATTGTATACGAGACAAGAATTGCTTGATGTGGTAATAGTCAATGGACATGCAAAAGGAATTATTGTAAGGGATTTGGTATCGGGAAAAATTACTAAGCATAGTGCCCATGCCGTAGTTTTAGCAACAGGTGGTTATTCCAATGTTTATTTCTGGTCAACCAATGCTAAGAATTGTAATGTAACAGCAACTTATAGAGCTTATAAGCGTGGTGCCTATTTTGCTAACCCTTGTTACACTCAAATACACCCTACATGTATTCCTGCCTCGGGAGATTACCAATCCAAACTAACATTAATGTCAGAATCTTTAAGAAATGACGGAAGAGTCTGGGTTCCCAAAAAGATAGGGGACAAAAGGCATCCCAACGATATTCCAGAAGAGGAAAGAGATTACTATTTGGAAAGAAAATATCCTAGTTTTGGCAACTTAGTACCTCGAGATATTGCTTCTCGTGCAGCCAAATATGTATGCGACGAAGGAAGAGGTGTAGGACCAGGCGAAAAACCTTATGCAGTGTATCTGGATTTTAAAAGTGCTATAGAAAGATTAGGAAAAGAAAAAATCGAAGAAAGATATGGTAATTTATTCGAAATGTATCAGAAAATTACCAACGAAAATCCTTACGAAGTCCCTATGAGAATATACCCAGCACCCCATTATACCATGGGGGGGTTATGGGTAGATTATAATTTAATGAGTAACCTTCCGGGTTTATTTGTGATTGGAGAAGCCAATTTTTCTGATCATGGCGCTAATCGTTTAGGTGCCAGTGCTCTTATGCAAGGTTTGGCAGATGGATATTTTATTTTACCTTATACCATCGGTGGTTATTTAGCAGAAATTGGATGGGATAAAGTTTCTGACGAATTACCTGAATTTAAAGACGCACAAAAAACAACAGAGGATTTTATTAAAAGATTAATCAATGTTAATGGTACAAAATCTCCAGATTATTTCCATATGGAGTTGGGTAGATTGATGTTGGATAAGGTCGGTATGTCTAGAAATAAGCAAGGATTAGAAGAAGCTCTAAAAAAAATACCAGAAATTAGGGAAAGATTTTGGAAGGATCTTAAAGTAACAGGTACAGCAGAATCTTTAAACCAAACCTTAGAAAAGGCTGGCAGAGTTGCTGACTTTTTGGAATTTGCCGAATTGTTGGCTTACGATGCTCTTCATCGTGAAGAATCTTGTGGAGGACATTTTAGAGAAGAATACCAAACAGAAGACGGAGAAGCCATCCGAAATGATGAGAAATTTTCTTATGTAGCTTGTTGGGAATACAAAGGTTTAGGAAACAAGCCTGTTTTACATAAAGAAGATTTGAATTTCGAAGTTGTTAAACCTTCTACGAGAAGCTATAAATAACAATAAAGGAGTGAATATGAAAATCAAACTGCATATATGGAGACAAGAAGGACCCAATGAAGAAGGAAAATTTGTAACTTACGAGGTAGATAATGTAAGCACACATTGGTCTTTTTTAGAACTTTTAGATGTATTGAATAACCAACTTATAGAAAAAGGAGAAGAACCTGTTGCCTTTGAACATGATTGTAGAGAAGGTATCTGTGGGAGTTGTGGTTTTGTAATCAATGGCGTTCCCCATGGTAGGCAATATTCTCCAGAAGGAAGAACAACTGTTTGTCAACTGCATATGTATAAATTTAAAGACGGAGATGAATTATATCTTGAGCCTTTTAGAGCAAAACCCTTCCCTATAATCAAAGATTTGGTAGTAGATCGAAGTTCTTTTGATGCTATTATTACCGCAGGAGGTTATATTACAGTACAAGCTGGTAATGCACCCGATGGAAACTCTATACTGATTCCCAAAGAAATTGCAAATGAAGCTATGAATGCTGCTGAATGTATTGGATGCGGAGCATGTGTTGCATCATGTAAAAATGCTTCGGCTATGCTGTTTGTTTCTGCAAAAATCTCCCATTTGGGACTCCTACCACAAGGCCAACCAGAAAGAAACAGGCGAGCCCAAAGAATGATTGCAAAGATGGATGAGTTGGGTTTTGGAAATTGTACAAACCAATATGAGTGCGAAGCCGTTTGTCCCAAAGGAATACGCAAAGACTTTATTGGAAGAATGAATCGAGATTATATCTGTTCATTGAATACAGAGATGGATACAAAAGAAAAAACAGCTGCAATCTAAAGAATTGGGTTTATACCTCAATTCTTTAGATTTTAAACTTCTGATGAAACAATCTTATCTTAAAGAAATTACATTATGGGATATGATTGGTATTTTAGGGCTAACCGAGACATCCCCTTTTCCATCAAAAAAAGAAATCCAAAATGATTTTAAAAAAACTTTAAAAATGTACCATCCTGATGTCTCTAAACAAGAAGATGCCCACGAAAAAACAATATTGCTTCTAACTGTTTATAAAGAAATTTTAAAAAATTATGATGCAATTAAAGAAGAATACGAAGCTTTTATAAAGAAGCAAAAGCGAGAAGAAAATCAATGGGATTTATTAGTCATAGAATATAAAAAAACCTTTATAGGAATTCCATCAAAATATTTACTCTATTTTGTTCATAGTAAAGATGTTAATTTTTTAAAAAAAGAAGAATCGCTCTATATACAATACGAAAATACAAATTATAAACTGATGCCTTTACATCCAACGAACCAGAATCACTTTAATAAAATCTGTTTTATTGGGTTATTCAAGAAACCTTATCTTTTTGCCATTCCTTTCGAAGAAAAAATCAAGCTCGCCTTCCCTTTAGTAATTCAAAAAAGACAGATTCAATGGAATTCTGACTATGGAATCATACAAAACCAAAAGGGAACTATTTATATTTGGAACCATTTTAAAAGCGAAGAATGAATTGCCCCCATACCAACTCTCCTCTTTTAAAATGGGAACATTCTTCTGATTTTTTGATAGAACCCAAAACGAAAGTTCTTTATTTCGAAAAATGGCAACCCTTACAGTATGACGAAGATTACTTTTTAAAAGAATACAAAAATTCTTATAAAAAAACATACTTGGAAGACGAACAAAACTTAAGAAATTTAGCAAAGAGAAGACTTAAAAACTTAAAAAGATTTATCAAATCTTCTTATAGTATATTGGAAATTGGGTGTGCAACCGGTTTTTTTTTAGACGAAGCTAAAAAATATTTTTCAAGTTCTCTTGGTATAGAAATTTCTTCTTTTGCAGTGGAATATGCAAAAAAAAGATTCAAATTAAACATAGAAAAAATTGATTTCATGCAATTCATTCAATCAAATACAAAAACCTTTGATGTAATTGCATCTTTTTATGTAATAGAACATTTTAAAGAACAAAAAGAAATTTTTTCATTTATTTCCAAAAGTTTAAATCAAAAAGGACTATGGATCTGTGCCGTTCCTTCTACATATGGACCTTTATTTGAATTTGATACTTTCCAATGGATCCAAAGACATCCCATAGATCACTTCGTTGACTACAACCCCAAAGCCTTAAAAAAAATAGTAAAACTTTATAAATTAAATATAATAGATATCAAACCGGCTTCTTATCATCAAGAAAGAGCAAAAGGTTTTTTAAAACTAATCCCTCCTAAAATTTATAAATTTTATTCAAATATATTTACTTATGGCGATACTTTAGAGTTTATCGCTCAAAAAACTTAAAATTTAAAAGGTTTTTTTAATCTTTGAGCGTACCAAATCTTCTATAATGGTCCATTCTTTTTTTAATAATTTTTTAGATAAAACAAAGTGAATCAAAATACTTCCAGATATACCAAGAAAAACTACGACAAAAGAATCCTTGCGAGTAGGCAAAGATTTTTCAAAAGAACTTAAATTTAAATTAAAAAGATTTTTATTTAAGAAAAACAAATCCTTCTCCAAAGGAAAACTAAAAAAATACTTTAAAAATAATAAATAACAAAAAATCATAAAAAAAATAAATAGGGATTTCTTAAAGAAATCTATAAACTCATCATAAGGAATTTCTATAGGTTTTTTTTTAAAAAAATAAAAAAGCAAAACAAAATTTAAAATAGAGGTAACCGCTGTGCTAAGTGCCAACCCGCCATGTTCCAAAACGGGAATGAACAAAAGATTCAATACCAAGTTTACGCTTACAGTAAAAAAAAGAATTTTTACTGGGGTTTTTGAATCTTGATAGGCATAAAAGGAAGCAGTTAGAATTTTGTTCATACTATAAAAAGGTATACCTATAATATAAAACTGAAGACACCACCAAGTGATTATGGTAGACTGAAAACTCCATAAGCCTCCCGAGAATAAAAAATGAATGATCCAAGGTCCTAGCAAATACATACCAATGGTAGCTGGGATTGTAAGAAATAAAGAAAAGCGAATTCCATGGATAAGCTCTTTACCTGATTCTATAGGAGAAACATTCTTTCGTATGTGGCTTGCAAGAACAGGTAAAATCGTAGTCGAAATTGCAACACCAATGATCCCTGTGGGTAATTGAATTAACCTATGGGCAAATCTTAAAGCTGGAATGGCTCCTTCGATTCTGATAAAATAACTGGCTAAAAAAATATCAAGCAATTGATTCAACTGAAAAATACTTGCTCCCAGAACAGCTGGTAAAACCAGTTTGAATAATTTTTTGATCGTAGGATCCTTCCAATATAGAAAGAAAAATTGAATTTGTGGTGCCCAACCTTTATGTTTTACATACGAATACAAAAAAAAACAAATCAAACCACTTCCAACCAAAACCGTAAATGCCAATCCTAAAGCTATGGTGTCTGTTGGTATTTGATAAAAATATAAAAAAAAAACAAATCCCAAAAAGGTAAAAATAAACACTAAATTTAATAAGATAGGTACCAGTGCTGGGATCACAAAAATATTATGAGTATTTAAGATACCAGAAAAAATAGACAAGATACTTAAAAAACCTATCATCCCAAATAGAATTTGAGACAAAAGAATTAAAAGTTGAATTTCTTCTTTTGGTTTTCCTACATACCAGGGTAGAATTAAAGGAAACAAAAAGATCATCAAAGAGACAAAAATCATAAAAAAAATAGATAAAAAACCTATAACTTTTCCCGTATCTTTTTTTGCCTGTATTTCTGATTTTTTCAAAGATTCTGAATATAAGGGAATAAAAGATTGGGATAAAACCCCTTCTGCCAAAAGATTCCTAAGCATATTGGGAAACATATAAGCAATCTCCCAAAAAGAAGAAATCATTCCTGTCCCAAAAAAGCGTGCCAAAAAATGATCCCTCACTAAACCCAATACACGAGAGATCATAGTCATTAGAGTAAGTTTGATAGAATTTCTTACACTTGAACTCACCCTAGCCAAAAATTTCTACTTCTCCGTTGTGTAAAATATTTAATTTAGCACCACAATTAGGGCATTGATGCTTACCCCATTGTTTTACACGTAAGGGCTGGCTACACTTAGGACAATCAAAAATATAAAAACCATTGATTTTCTTTACTTTTTCTTCTGTTTTACTTGTTTTCCTAATATCCTGAATTTCGATTTGCATATTCCGTATTTCTTTTTTTAAATCCTGAACAACAACAAATAACTCTTTTTGAGAATCATTAAGATGATCAATTCGTATCTGAAATTCCTGAAAATAAGACTCATTGGATTTTTTTATTTCCTCTATTTTTTTTTCTATAAAATCAAAAATTTTAGCATTTTCTTGATCTACAAAACCCTCTTGCTTTTCTTCTATTTTTTTGGTAATTTTTACTAATTGTTGATTTAAATTTAAAAGATTTTGTTTAATAGATTTTAACTCTTCGCTAGTTTTGGGTTTTATTTTCGGTTGTTCATTGGGTTGGTTTTCGTTAAATAAGAAATTTTTTTCTTCGATTTGAAAATTCAAATTGTTGTTTTGAATAGAATTTTCTATTATTTCCTTTGCCTGAATATAATCATTGCATATGACAAGAAAACGCATCAAGTTCAAAAACTTTAATAACAATACAATTTCTTCGTTGGGTTTTATAAGAATTGTAATACCACCTTTTTTAAAAAAGTATCTTATTGACTCCGAAAAAACACGAATTCCGTCGTCGGATAGAGACTCTAAAGAACTTACATCTAATATTAAAAACTTTTTCTCTTCGGGAATACTAAATATGCTTTTTTTGAATACCAAAGCATTTTGATCATAGATTTTTCCTCTTAGATTAAGAAATACGGTTTTATTGGTTAAGGCATCTTGCTTATTTTCTAAATTCAAGGACATTTTTTTCCCTTTTACGCATTACTAAAAAATTTGATTACTCAAGAGGTTGTGCATCCAAAATGGATTCGTATTGATTAACAATTTTTTTTTCTTTGAACTCTACATCCTTGGATACAGAGGATGTTTTTGATTCTTTATCTTGTTTAGAAACTTTTAAATCTTTTGATTTTTTGAGATCTTCTATAGGAATCACTTTATCTGATTTTTCTTCTTCTAAAACTTTATCTTCCCAAATATCCTTGTCCACTTCTTGTAATCCTAATGCCAAATCTTCTTTTGGGATGGTGCTTTTGTATGTTTCGAAATCGGGTTCTCTTTTTTTAAAGAATAGAAGAAACAAAATAAAGCTAAAACCAAAAAATAACAATAAAAAGGCTATCAAACTTAAAGAAAAAACATAAAACATTTCTTGAATCCAATAACTTACTAAGGGACCTATCCCTAAATTTTCTATCAATAAATGCAGAGAACCTTTAGGAATGATTTCATCAGGTGGATAAACACTTGTATACAAATGGAATTCATTCGCTAATAGATCGGGTATAGATTTTTCTATCCCTTTTTGAATAGCATCTTCTATATTAAAAAAAACTTTTGTGATCGAATTGAGTTTTTTTATGATTTCAGGATATTCAATCTTTGTGGTTCCTATAATTTCCAACTGAACAGGACTTCCAGAAAATAAAAGAGTTCCTAACTTATATTTTAAAGGATCATAATAAGGCTGAAAATCCCTTGCCAATTTGGTAAAATCACTATGGGCAAGAAGTTGATTTTTATCATTGAGTAAAAAGATTTCTTTAATTTTATAGGGATCATTTCTATTATTGTTATTCTCCAGAATTCGCAACATTACATTACTTAGAGAAATCATATTATCATGGTAAATACTTTCCCCACTCATAGTATCTAAAGCAAAAGCAATTTCTATAGCCCTATTTTTTGTTTGGGTTTGAATTTCTTCTATAAAAGTTTTACCACTCTGATAGATATAAAAAATAGGGATAAGGAAACCTAAAAACAATGTAAAAAAAATAATACCGATTCCAATGAATAGCTTAAAAACTTTCATTATTAAGATTATTATCGTTGATTTTCTTAAAAAGAAAAGAAGTTTTTTTAATTTGAAGTCTATCTTATATGCATGTAGTTATATAATTTTAACAAAAATTCATTCAATCATTAAAAAAAATTAAAAATGATTGACTTTTTTCGTAAAAAAGAAATTTTATAATACATGACAAATGTTTTTATATTTTTTTTATTGATTGCCTTCTTGTTTTGTAGTACTACCCCTAAGGTAGAAAGAGATGATACTCTTCAAAAAGATGCCCCTTCCAAATCGATAGTAAAAAGTTATCCAGAATCAAGCAAAAATCAGGATATATCCCTTTATTCAAAAGAAGCCACACAACAAGTCGTAAACCAACAAAACATAACGATTCAAAAGCAGGATCAAAAAAGGCAAATCATTTATGAATCCAATATGGATTTGCAAGTAAAAAAAATTGAAGAAGCAATAGAAAACCTAAAGGTTTTAACCAATTCTTTTAAAGGATATATAGAAATTTTAGAAGAAAGAAAAGAAGAAAATTATTCTTATTTAAAGATACGAATCCCTATAGAGAATTTTTTTTCATTTTTAGAAGAATTATACAAACTTGGTAATGTATCTAGATACTCCATATATGCAGAAGATATATCTCGAAAACTTCAGGATGTAGAATCCCGAATCGAAACTTTAAAGCAATTGAGAAACCGACTGTATGAATTATTTAAAAATGCAAAAAAAGTCGAAGAAAAGGCAAAAATACTAAAAGAAATCAATAGATTAACAACAGAAATTGAAGAATTGGAATCTAGACAAGAATATTTAAAAGATAAAGCCACTTATTCTACTATTGATCTATATTTAAGAACAAGCGAATCTAAAGATAAACCTATTTTTCTCAATCCTCCCTTCGTTTGGATCCAAAATCTAAATCCCTTACAAAGAAGTATTTTTAATTCTACTCCGGGTATTTTTGAAAGTCTATTTGGGTTTTATAAAAAAAATACCTTTGCTAACTTATTGAAAAAAATAAAAAAACCAGAGAACTTTTTTGATAATAAAAGGAATTTTTTAGAAAGAGATTTGTATCTTTTCTACTCACCTTTGAGTGTAGGAATTCGATTCGGACTGGTACCTAACGAACCTTTTGGAGATTTGGAATTCTGGAATATAGCAATCAAACAAGAATTTATAAAAAGAAATTATGAACTTATCTTAGAAAAAAAAGAAAAAGATATTTTTACATTGAACTTTAAAATTAACGATGGAATTAAAATTTATTATTATACACTACAAATCTTTTTAATAGAAGAACAAATTGCAGTGGTGGAAATTTTCTATCCCAATGAATTGGCTTACACTCAATCCTCAGCAAAAATAGGAAATTTGTTTTAAGGTGGAAACTATGAAATTTTTAATTGTTGTTAGTATTTTCTTATTGCTTGGGAACTTACATCCAAAAGAAAGCTTGGAGCACTTAAAGATCAACATTGCATTAAAAGTAAATTCTCCAGAAACAGTTAGAAAAAAACTATTGGAATATACAGAAAAAAAGAATGGATATTTAAAAAAATTTGATAACACATCCATTCAATTGATATTTCCCAAAACTACGCAAAAAGAAGAAATTATTAATTATATCAAAAATTTAGGGGCTATTGTTTCCCAAAGTATAAAAACAGAAGATTATAGTGATGAACTTATAAAGTTACAAACCAAAATTAAAGTAAAAGAAAAATATTTGAGAGAATTAAATCAATTAACAGGAGAAGCAAACCTATTGCAAACCCTCGATATGGAAAAAGAAATTGCAAAAATAATAGAAGAATTGGAAGAGCTAAAAGGAAGTTATCTTTATTATTTAGAATTGGTTTCTAGCCAAGAGGTTCAGATTTTCTTTACTTTTTTAGAAACCTCTTCTTTACCTTTAGTATCTGCACCGGGTTGGGTCTCTGATTTAGGAATTTTTAATTTTTATAAATCTTTTCGAATGGATATTTCTAAAAATGCAAAAAAGAGTAAAGGTGACCCTAACCTACCAAGCTTTGCAAAGTACAATTTTAATCATACTTTTTTAGAAAAATACATTACTGCCGAGGGAATTTTATTAGGAATTCGAGAAGTAAAAAATGAACCAAAAGCAGATTCTTTAGAAGTTTGGGACAATTCCATAATGTTTTTTATAGAAAAACAGGGATATATGATCAAAGAAAAAAAAACCTTGGGAGACTTTAAATATATTCTTTCGGAAGGAGTATCAAAAGAAGATACTTTTGTATATGGAATCGCATTTAAATTTAATGAATCTAATAAAGATAAAATTTTAGTTATTGAATTTGGTGGTTTGGAAAAAAATTATAAAAAAAATCATAAAGAAATTGTAGATTTTATAAAAAAATATAAAAAAAAATGAATATTCAGATAATTCCTATTGTAGAAAAAATGCGCCCAGATGGATTTGAACCATCGACCTTTTGATTCGTAGTCAAACGCTCTATCCTCTGAGCTATGGGCGCTTATACTTAAAATTTTTTGGTGTTTTATGATTCAATTACTTTTTTCGTTCTTTTTTAAAGAAAGTATTTTAATTGACTCGCAAAGGGAATTGGTATACTTGTATATAGATTTATGTTAACCAAAAACAAAATCCATTTAGTCTTTTTTGCCGTTTTAAAAGACATTTTAACAGAAAATTTGACCCTAGAGATTTCAGAAAATGTTACGATTCAAGAATTAAAAGAATTATTGATTGCTCAGTATCCACAAGCAAAAGAAATCTTAAAATTTTCTCGTTTTGCAAATGAAAGTCAAATTTTAGCAGCAAAAGACACTGTAAAAGGTTTCGAAACCCTCTATGTATTACCTCCTTCCAGTGGAGGTTGACAATGAAGACTTTAGAAAGCTCATACATCACCAATGAAATCATTAATCCTGAAGAAGCCCTCAAAAAAATACAAAAAACTTCTTCGGGTGCCCTAGTTGTATTTATGGGACTGGTTAGAGATCACATTCCCATAAGAGAAAATTCCATCAAAGAAGTAAAAAAATTAGAATATTCTGCCTTTGAACCCTTAGCAAATCACATCATCCAAAAAATTATAGAGGAAGGGATCCAAAAATTTAAACTAAAGGATGCCTATGTACGCCATCGCATAGGAATTCTCAATTTAGAAGAAATTGCAGTAATTGTAGTTACTTCCTCCGCCCACAGGAAAGAATGCTATTTAGGAAACCAATACATCATAGATAGAATTAAATACGAAGCACCCATTTGGAAAAAAGAATATTTCGCAGATGGCACAACAGAATGGAGCAAAGGCTATATCCCTACCCCAAATGAAAGCTAAAATCATCCCTATCATTTTAATGGGAGGCTATAGCACCAGAATGCAACAAGATAAAGCTTTTTTAAAATATAAGGGTGAATTTTGGTTTAAAATAATCGAAAACAAACTATTAGCGTTTTTTGATACAGTATATCTTTCTTTAAGAAAAGAACAATACGAAAAACATCAAGAAATTTTCAATACCTATTCCAATCGCCTTATATTCGATGTAGAACTCCCCAATGTAGAAGGACCATTAAAAGGTATTTTAAGTGTCTTTGGCTCTTTTAAAGGTCAAAGATCAGTTTTTTTTTTATTGCAACAGATTTAATTTTGATAAAAAAAACAAACATAGAAATCCTGTTAAAAGCCCTAGAAAAACATAGAGAAAAATCCATCTTTTATAAAAACCAAAACCTATTGGAGACTACAATTGGGCTTTATCAATACGACCTACTAGAAAAGTGGTATACAACATATAAAAAAGAAAAAAAAATAGAATTATCCTTACAAAAATTACTACAAAAAGAAGAGATTCATTGTATAGAAACCTTAGAAACAATTTATAATTTAAATTCACAAAAAGATATAGAATTATACTTACCAAAATGAAAGAAGAAAAGATTATTCGATTGTTTACGAAATCTAACAAAAATTTCAGTAATGATGATTGCGAAATCTTACCGGTTAAGAAGAATTATATTTCTATTATAACAGGTGATTCTTTGATAGAAAATGTCCACTTTAAATTAGATTGGCATTCCCCTAAAGATTTAGCAAAGAAATTATTCCAAGTCAACTTATCAGATATAATCTCCAGTGGTGGAGTTCCCTTTTGGTGTTTACTTCAAATAGGACTTCCCAAATTGATTTCCAATGACTTTCTTTACAAATTCTCAGAGTCTTTTTTAAAAGAATGCAAACAGTTCAATACGACTCTTATTGGAGGAGATACCTTTCGTTCTCAAATATTGGTTTTGTCTCTTACTATGGGAGGCTATACAAAAAAATATATTCCTAGAAAATCCAAACCCAACTCCTATATATATGCAACAGGTCATTTTGGTTTATCTCTTTTAGGATACAAAATTTTAAACAAAGAACTACAATTACCAAAATCTTTAAAAAAAATAGCTATCAAAAGACATCTTGCCCCCAAAGCTAGAATTGATATTGCAAAAAAGATTTATCCCTTTGCATCAAGTATGATGGACATATCGGATGGGCTTGTACAAGATCTAACCAAAATGGCGAAGGCAAGTGGTTTTCAATTTATCATTCGTGTAGAAAAAATTCCTATACATAAAAATTTCAAAAAATATATCAATTACGAAATGGCTATTGCATCGGGAGAAGAATATGAATTGGTTTTTACTTCTAATAAAAAAATCAAATTACCTTTTATCACAGAGATTGGATATGTAACCAATAAAAAACCTTCTAAGAAAGAACCTATAGTAAAATTTCTTTTAGAGAATCAAGAAATTTTCCCAAAAAAAGGTTTTGAACACTTTTAAAAAAAAGAAAAATGTAAAAAAACCCTATAAACTCCATAAAAAAAGATTCGAATCAGTAATCCATAAAAAAAGAAATTCTGTATAGAAAATATATAAATAAAAGTTATTATCAAAATTTCTAAAAATTCTAATAAAATCAACTTTTTAGTCTGCAGCCAAATGGGTATTTCGAAGGTTTTTTTCTGATAATAATGCAAAAATAAGAAACTCATCAAGACAAATAGAAAAATTCTAAAATAAAATTGATACTTTAGTACTAATAAAGCAAACAATTGTAAAGCAAAAAAATCTAAGGCTTCTTTTATATAAGGAAATTGAAAAATTAAATCAATAAATAAATTTATATAATTTTTTAAAACAAAAGAGAACGAAAAATAAATCCAAAAGAAAAGATACCAAAAAAAACTGAACTTTACAAAAAAAAGCAAAGAATTAAAAAAAGGACTTTTTAAAATTTTTTTTTTAAAGGGGTATAATCAAATGGATAAGGAATGAAAAGAATCTTGCCTTTTTGCTTTCGAATTTCTTTTTCTATGAGATTTGATTTTTTCTTTAAAAGAAAAGGATGAAATCTAAAAAAAATTTCTACACTTTTTAAGTTGTACATTCTATAAGAAGATTCGGGGATACTGATCCCATACAAAACAAAATTAATGATTTTTTTTATAAATTTGTTTTTATATCCCTTGGGATAGGCATATACAGCTATAGGTTTAGAAGGATCTATATGTCGCAAATATTGATCCAATAACTCAAAAAATATTTCTGGTTTAAAGGCTTCCTTTGTATTGTCTACGAGCACTATTTTTCCTTTGCTGTGATAAACTCCTGTATAAATACAACTTTCTAAAGAAGTCTCTAAGTTATGGTTAATGATTTGCATCTGCAAAAAATTGCTTTCTGGAATCTCAATATTATGATTTTTAAAATGTTCTACTATAACCAATTCCACATTATAAATTTTTCTATTATGAAAAAATTCCTCCCATAAGAATACTTTTTTTACACTTTCCCTATTCTCTATGGGAATCACTATACTAAATTGCAAAAAATCAGAAAATTTATTTTTTGAAAGATGCTTCTTTGCAATGATAAACCAATGGCTTTTTAAACTCATTATAGAAAAGGGAAAGGTTTCTAAAAAAAATCTATAGAAAAGCCCTTTAGGTTTAAAAAAATTTTTATCAATTTTTTTTATTTGATAATTTGGTATTTTGTTTAAATAAATAATTTCGAAACCAGCTACTTTTAAAGTATTGAGAATGGTTTTTTTATTCCAAAATTCCTTTTTTAGGTGTGCAACAAGGATCCCACCTGGGGATAGGGTTTGAATATAACTGGTAAGCAATTGAGGGCTGGTGGGGGAATTTTCGATATCAATGAATAAACCATCCAAACTAGAAGCAGGGGCAAATTGAATCGGTATTTTAGAAATGGTTTCGGGGTAAATATAATGGGATCCGTAAAAACCTTCTAAATATCCACCCCGCTCCGCCCATAAAGGAAGAAATTCTATAAAAATTTTTCTATAAAAATTCAACTCCGCATTCACAAGAATTCATATAAAATAGAAACGTACAAATGTCTATAAAATAAAGATTCTTAGCGATTTGCTATCCATTCTTTGTTTTTATTGAAAATAAATTTTAATTTCAGAATCCAAAAACAAAACATTTTGCCCTAAAAAAAATCAATAAAAATTTTGAGTTGTAAACCAATGCTTTTAAAAGTTTTTAAAATATCGATTCCTAAAATAGGAAGCTTTTCTAAACATTTTTTTTGAAATTCCGCCTTATAGCCTACAGAAAAGTTTACGTTTTTATTATATAGACTTTGATAATTGCAATATAGCAATAGAAAATAGAAAATCGATTCTTAAATCAAATTTTTTAAATATATTTTTCGATTAACTCTTTTGTTTTGGTATATAGTTCCTTCTGAAAGTCTTGATTATAGGTTTCAGGAGAGCTTTGATCTTCTCTTTGGTTGTTAAAATACTTTCCAGTGTGCTTCTCCTCAGTAGTAACCAAATACAAAGGTGTCTGGATTCCACTAAGAACAGATGCACCCTCAACTCCAAAATTTTCTTTTAAAATTTTTGTATTGATAACACCAGGATGTAGGGAGTTCACTAGAATATTGTACTTACCCCACTCTCGAGAAAGATAATACCCATACATAATTTGTGCCATTTTAGAATTCGCATAAGCATAATATCCATTATATACTTTAGGACGGATCCATTCAGAAAAATTATAGATTCCACTTTTGTGTGCAATGCTACTTACAAAAATGATTTTTATATATTCATCTTTTTCTTTTCTCTGATTTAGATTTTTATTTAAAAGCGGAAAAAGTTTCTCGTCGATTAAAAGATTAGAAACAAAATTTACTGCAAAAGTTTTTTCGATGTCATCAGCATTCAGAATTAACTTTTTTTCGTAGGTTCCGGCATTATGTAAGATAACATCGATTTGATTTTGGTTTTCCAAAATCATTTCGCACATTTGTTGTACTTCTTTAAAATTACCTAAATCAGCAACATACCCTTCTATGTTAGAATTGGATTTCTTTTGATATTCCGAAACAAGGGCATCGACTTTTTCTGAACTCCTTCCGTGGATTAAAACTTTATAACCAAGCTCTAAAAGTGGATTTATTAGAGCTTTACCAATTCCATCTGTTGCACCTGTAAGTAATATTACCTTCATAGTTTACTTCTTCGAAATAATTTCTTTTGCGTTTCCTTTCATTTTTAAATATTCATCATAAGTATAGATTTGGTATTCATAGCCCTGCTCTGTTAAAAAAAGTTGTCTGTTTTGGGTAAAAGTTTCTTCTGTTGTATCTCTACTGACAATCGAATAAAAATAAGCCATATTATCTTCTCCTTTAGGTCTTAAAATCCTTCCTAATCGTTGTGCTTCTTCCTGTCTTGAACCAAATGTACCACTTACTTGTATGGCAACTCTTGCATCGGGTAGATCAATGGAAAAATTAGCAACCCTCGAAACTATTAAACACGGCTCTCTACCTTCCCGAAAAGCCTTATATAGCCTTTCTCTTTCTGACAAAGGTGTTTGCCCAGTAATAATTGGAAACTTAAACTTTTTTGCTATTAAATTCAATTGATCCAAATATTGTCCAATAATCAAAATATTATTTAATCCATGTTCTTGTATAATTGTTTTAATGGCATCCATTTTATTAGGATTTTCCGATGCAATTCTATATTTATCCCTGTCGTCTGCAACAGAATATTTTGCTCTTAATTCTTCATCCAATTCTACGCGAATTTCTATACATTTTGCGTTAGCGATCCAAGAAAGTTTTTCCAATTCTTTCCAAGGAACATCATATTTTTTAGGTCCGATTAGAGAAAAAACATCTTCTTCTAATCCATCTTCTCGAACTAAAGTTGCAGTAAGTCCCAACCGTCTTTTGGTTTGTAATTCAGAGGTTAGACGAAATACAGGAGCGGGCAAGAGATGTACCTCATCATAAATAATCAAACCCCAATTCCCAGCACTAAAGAGATGGTAGTGAGTAAAATCCCCTCCTTTCGTTTTTCTATGGGTTATAATGTTATATGTGGCTATTGTGATTGGTTTTATTTCTTTTTTTTCTCCACTATATTCGCCCACATCTTCTTCGGGAATATCTGTTTTATCAAGAATTTCGTTTTTCCATTGTCTTATAGAAAGGGTATTCGTAACGAGAATTAAGGTGTGAGCTCCTACTAACTGCATAATTCCCAAACCAACTATAGTTTTTCCAGCGCCACAAGGTAATACAATTACCCCAGAACCACCATATTTGCTACCCCCAGCATGAAAAATTTCCACAGCCTTTCTTTGGTAATCTCTCATACTAAATTTTTTCCCACTAAGAGTGACTGAACGAAAATTAAAATTATATTCTGCCCCTTCTTCGTATCCTGCCAAATCTTCTACTGGATAGCCTATTTTGATCAATGCATGTTTGATGTGACCTCTAAATTCTTTATGGACATGGATTTTTTCTTTCTGGACTTCCTTTATAAAATCCTGAAGATTTCGACTATGGGCTATTTCTTTCAAAAAGTTTGGTTCTTCGGAAATTATGTACAATTCTCCATCTTCTTCTTTTATAAGTTTTACTTTACCATATCGCGAAACTTGCTCACGAATCTCGCTTATTACATTTTTAGGTAAAGGATACTTTGTAAACTCCTCTAAACCTTTAATGATATCTTCGGATTTTATACCACTCGAGGCAGCATTCCATAAAGACAAGGGGGTAATTCTATAAGTATAAAAATGCTCAGGACTTTTTTCTAATTCAGCAAAGGAACTACAAAAAGCACGACACTCTTCGAACTTGGGGTTGTGCACCTCTAAAAGCATCGTTCGATCGGATTGAACAATTAGTGGATTACTAAAATCTGGCATAGTTTAACTAAAACCTTTTTTATGTTGATTTCCAGTCAACCAAAAAGTTATTTCTAATAAAATAAAACTTAAAATTTTGTCTATTAAAGATCTTAAAAAAAAGCCGAAGTTTAATCACATATGAAGATTGATAAACATGCCTCTACCCAAAATTTTTTTTTAAATACGACTCAGAATGCTCCTATTCAAAAATCAGAAAATCTTAAAACAAAAAAAATACTTTCTGAAAAAAAACCAAAAACGAGTTTCGAAGAATTTCTCTTAGAGGTAATTCCACCCGAAAAAGAGTCAGAACTATTTGAGCTATGGACCCAATTGCCAGATATAGAAAAAAAACTAATCCAAGATCCCACCGAAGAGAACTTAGAGATCTACCAAGAACTTGTTCATAAAATTGCTAAACAATTATTACAAAAAAATTTAAAGATCGAACAGATAAAAAGAAAATCTTCTTCTGGTAAAGAAATTTTACTTTCTTATGTAAAGATTATAGACGAAAAACTACATAAAATGATGTTAGCAATACAATCAAAAAAAAATACTGCTTTTGAGATTTTAAGAAATCTTAGAGAAATACGAGGGCTTCTAATCGATCTAAAACGATAAATGATTTTAAAAAATTCGACTTATTTTTTTCTATCCCTATGCCTTTAAGTTTGGTTATCTTGTTAATTGTTTTTCTATTGATGATCATCCGTAGGATTGGTACGTTTTATTTTTCCATATGGCAAATTATGTCATTGGGAGCTTTGTTATCTTTAGCGACGTTTCAAATTTCTTTAAAAGAGGCATGGAATTCCATTAATTTTGAGGTTATCTTTTTTTTAATCGGAATGTTTATTATAGGCGATGCATTGAACAAAAGCGGTTACTTGGACGAAATATCTTATAAAATCTTTAGTAGAACAAACAATGCAAACCAACTTATCTTAGCTTTTATTTTTACAATGGGTTTCCTTTCTTCTATCCTAATGAACGATACTATAGCAATAATCGGAACGGGTATAGCTCTTAGTTTATCTAAAAAATTTCGTATATCTTCTAAACTCCTTTTGTTATCTTTATGCTATTCCATCACAATAGGTAGTACGATGAGTCCCATCGGAAATCCCCAAAATCTCATTATCGCAACTCATTCTAATTTTTCGAAGCCTTTTGAATCCTATTTAAAATTTTTATTTCTTCCTACCATTTTGAATTTATTTTTATTATTTCTAATTCTAAAACTTTTTTTTAAAGAAGAGTTTCAAAAAATCAAATGGATTCATCAAAAACCACCTTCAAAAAAAAGTCATTTGGTTTTTCTAAGCAAATCGTCTCTTTTTATTGTAACCTTTCTAATTTTGTTCAAAATCATTATAATCATATTTCGCCTACCTTTTGATTTTGATCTGGTATATATAGCCCTTTTAGGTTCCCTACCCATCCTTCTTGGAAGTAAGGAACGTTGGAAAATCATAAAAGGCATCGATTGGACTACAATTATTTTTTTTATTTCTATGTTTGTTTTGATGCAATCTGTATGGAACACAAACTCAATCCAAAAATTTCTTAAAAATTATGAACTCCACAACCTTTTGAATTTAGTTGTCATAAGTATATTGTTAAGTCAGGTGATTTCTAATGTTCCTTTAGTTTATTTGTTTCTTTCTTTTTTGGATAAACCAAGTGTTGTAGAATTAATTAGTTTAGCCTGGTCTAGTACAATTGCTGGCAATTTAACCATCTTAGGAGCAGTTAGTAATGTTATCATCATCCAAAATGCAGAAAAAAAAGCAGAATGTTTTACTTTTTTAGATTTTTTTAAAATAGGACTTCCATTAACCTTAATCAATTCATTAGTTTATCTAATCTATATTTCTATAGTCCAAAGTTAGGAACAAAAATTATTCATTTAGATTAATATTAATCTGTATTAAATTCATATTATTGAACAATTTTTGTGCATATTTTTCCAAAAACACCACTAAAATACAAAATAAATAAGTGAGATTCAATAAAAAGTTAAGAAATCTAGTTTTTTTTTATATAAAATCCCTTTTTTTTATTTGGTACAGAATTTGCTTAAATAGAAATTGAGGGGGAATTTAGAATAGAGCCACTCCGCAACAAAAAGGAAAGAGTGAATGCAATGGGGTCCCTGAGACCCCTTATTTCTTTCCAATTAGCTGCTTCGTAAAAGGTTATCCTTTTTATCGGTAAACCAAGGAAAACTCGATTCAACCTATAGAAATCATAGGAAGATTTTTTTTATTGGAGTTTGGTTGTTTTCTTATTCTTTCTAAAATAATAGATTTTATTAAATGAAAAATTTCTTGCAAAAAAGGAATAGCCTTTTTTTTATTGGTTTATATTTTGACTTATTCAATTCTTTTGAGAAATTGAGAAAAAAAGATTTGGAAAAGAGATTATTATATGGAAAGGATGGGGAAACCAGATAAGGAAAACTCTTCCGGAGAGGAACAAGGAAAACAAAAAAAAAAATTCCCAAGAGTAGAAAAAAGAAGAGAAAAGATTAAAAAGAATATTTTAGAATTAGCAAAAAAAAAATTTGCTAACGAAAACCCCTATATAGTGAAATTTGAAACTTTTGCAGAAGAAGTTGAAATTTCTCGTGCTAGTCTATATAGCTATTTTGATTCCAAAGAAGAAATTTTAGAAGAAATTCTAAAACCTGTTTTAGAAGAGTTAATCGAAAAATACGAAATATTATTAAAAAATTTAAAGAATGAGACTCCTTTACAGATTATAGAAAATTTGATTGAAATTTTGATTCAAGCAAAAGAACACCATCAACTTTCTTTGGTTGTTCTTTCTAAGCTTTTGGAATTGAATGACCATGTCCTTACACAAAATCCTTTGTACCACAGAATGTTAGAAGTTCAACAAACGATTTTAGAAAAAATAGAAAAAGAACTGAAATTCCCTAAGGAAGTGGCTTCTCAGTTGTTGGTAAAGTGTGGGCTTTCTCTAATCAATCTTCTTTTTGGTTTTGGACTTCCAGAAAGTAGAAAGTTATTGAAAGAGACAATAAAAAAGTTAATTAGCAAATGATTCTTGTAATTTCTCCTGCAAAAACACTAAAACGATTGCCTATAACCTTCGAAGAACTAAAGAAACATTTCAAAGAACCTATATTTAAAAAAAAGACTTTAGAATTAGTAGATTTGCTCAAAAAGAAATCCCAATTAGAAATTACAAAGCTTTTAGGAGTAAACCAAAAAATAGGAGAATTGAATTATCAAAGATTTCAGAGCTTTCCTGTTCGTTTTCAATACGAAGAATCTTACCCAGCCATTTTTCTTTATTACGGAGATGTGTACAAAGGTTTTGAATTCCATAACTACAAATTAGAACATTTCGATTTTTTAGAGAATCATGTAAGAATTCTTTCTGGACTTTATGGAATCTTAAAACCTTTTAGTTTAATTTATCCCTACAGATTAGAAATGGCAACCCAATTTAGTTTTACTATCAATCAAACCCACTACCATTCCTTGTATTCTTATTGGTCCGATATAGTTACAAATTACCTTAACGAAGAAATCCATCATACACATAATCAACTATTAGTGAATCTTGCCTCGAATGAATATGCTAAAGCAATTGATAAGAAAAAGTTATCATTTCCAATGATCCAAATCATTTTTCAAGAAAAAAGAAATGGTAAATACACAACAATTGCTTTGAATTCTAAAAGAGCAAGAGGCAAAATGGTAAATTGGATTATAAAAAATCAAATTCAAGATGTAGAATTCTTAAAAAACTTTCATTTAGACCACTACAAATTTTCTAAGGAAAAATCGACCAAAACAGAATGGTATTTCTTAAAAGGATAGGAATTGGATATTTTATACTCTTTTGACTTGATTTTAAAAAAAAACATTAGAATGATTTTACAGTATCGAAATTTTAGTTTTTTTTTGGTGGTTTTTTATTTACTTAAAGTTATGAAGTTCATAATGTTTGTTGTATTGAATTGGGTATTCGCAATACCAATTTTTGCAAATCCTAAAATTTTACAAAAGGGGGATAAAGTACCTGACTTTTCTATGCTTTTGGATAACGGTAAAACTACCAATTTTTATTCGTTTTTAAATAAAGGCAATACCATTGTTTTATACTTCTATCCTAAAGACGGAACATCAGGTTGTACAGCTCAAGCAATCAATATCAAAAACAATTTAGACAAACTAATCCAAAAAAATGTAGTGGTGTTTGGTATTAGTACGGATGACTTGCTATCCCATCAAAATTTCAAGAAAGAACACAATTTAAATTTTTTCTTAGTGTCTGATTATGATAAATCCATATCCAAATTGTTCAATGTTCTAAGCTTCTTTGGGGTTTCCCAAAGAATCACTTTCATAATTGATAGTTCGGGAATCATTCAAGATATAATTAAAGATGTGAAGGTAAATCAACATACTGAACAGATCTTAAGCATCTTAGAAAATAAAAACAAATCTTTATAAGGATTTTAAAAACTTCACCATTAGCCATTTCTCTTGGAGTTCTTTATCCTTAGTTGTAAAAAAATAAATTGACAGCCATTTTTTATATTATGCACTGCACAAAAGATGAGATTAATTAAAAGATATAGCAATCGAAGATTCTACGACACGAAAAATAAAAAGATGATCCATTTAGAAGATATTGCACATTTTCTCCAAAGGGGCGAAGAAGTTCAAATTATCGACAACACTACCCATCAAGATATTACACCCAAAGTACTAGCTCAGACATTTTTAAAGATAGCAACTCAGAATAAAAATAAAGATTTTATTGTATTTCTTTTTGCATCTCTAATAAGAGAACTACAATCGAATTTACCCAATTTTTTATCTCGTTTAATGCAAGCGGGAATAGGAACGGAATTGTTAACAGCAGAAAAACTTATCAAAATTATACAAGATTTTATTGATATCGGAGAATTCAATATAATGGAACAAAGTAAATATTTTAAAAACTTATTATCCAAAAACACTTTAAATAAAAATCAGATAGAAGAATGGATCTTAAAAAATTTAAAGGAAAACAATGCTTCCATAGAAATTTTTAATGAAATATTCCCTAAAGAAACTGAAAAAGAGAAAGAATTTATATATAAAAAAAAATAAGTGTTTTATACAAATCTTTTATATATACTTAATATAAAAATTGCTTATATTAAAATATTTGACGAATTTGTTTATGAGTAAATACCAAACTTTATGAAGGTTAGCGTCTTAGGTTCAGGTTCTTTTGGAACTGCTTTAGGTAATGTCTTAGGAGATAAAAATTATAAAGTTTCTTTATATGCAAGAAGAGAAGAGGTTGTGAATTCTATTAACACAAAAAACGAAAATACAGAATATTTAGCAGGTATTCCTCTATCAAAAAATATCACTGCTACCAATAATATAGAAGAATGTTTAAAAGATACAAATTTAATTGTGGTTGCAATTCCCACTCAAAATTTAAGTAAATTTATAAGAGATAATTATAAATTTTTTAAACATAATGTACCTATTGTTAG
Source organism: Leptonema sp. (in: bacteria) (assembly GCA_046291925.1). Lineage (GTDB taxonomy): Bacteria > Spirochaetota > Leptospiria > Leptospirales > Leptonemataceae > SKYB61. The sequence goes on from JBKBRY010000007.1 coordinate 42,593, forward strand.
TGTATCCAAAGGAATCGAAAATGAAACTTTAAGACTTGTTTCGGAGATTTTAGAAGAAGAACTTCCTACCGAACTTAGACAAAATTTATGCTATCTTTCTGGACCCAGTTTTGCTAAAGAAATTGTAAAAAGGCATCCTACTGTTGTTAGTATCGCATCTAAAAACGAACTTCTATCTAAAGAAGTTCAAAATTATTTTTTTACACCTTATTTTAGAACTTATTGGAATGACGATGTAATAGGTGTAGAACTTGGAGGCGCGTTAAAAAATGTAATTGCAATTGCTTGTGGCATTTCTGATGGCTTACAATTAGGGCATAATACTCGTGCTGCTCTTATTACAAGAGGACTTGCGGAAATCACAAGATTGGGAATAGCTAAAGGAGCCAACCCTTTAACTTTTTTGGGATTGACAGGTCTTGGAGATCTGGTCCTTACTTGTACGGGAGAACTAAGTAGGAATCGAACTGTAGGACTTCAACTTGGACAAGGGAAAAAATTAGACGAGATTTTGCAAAGCTTACATCAAGTTGCAGAAGGTGTAGCTACAACGAAATCTACCTTTGAATTAAGTAAAAAATTCAATGTAGAGATGCCCATAACAGAAGCAGTTTACAAAGTTTTATACGAAAATTTAGAACCAAAGGAGGCTGTAAAAGAATTAATGCAAAGAAAATTAAAAAAAGAAAATTAATATCCAAGCTTTTACAATCGTACAATAAAAAAATTTCTCTTTACAGCAATTGATAAAAAAATGATTGTTTTTATATAGTTAATTTTATAAAAAATTTATATATAGTGTCATTATAAATTTGACAAAAAGAATCATAGAATTTCTATGTGATTTAGCAAAGGGAAGATAAAAAATTATAAAAACAGGGGAGAAATTTTTATGAAACACTTTGAATTTTTATCAACAGATAACAAGACAAAACTAGTTGGTACATTATGGGAAGTAACGAACCCAAAGGCTACTGTAGTCTGGATCCATGGCTTTGCAGAGCATAGATTGCGGTATCAAGAATTTGCAAGTTATTTAAATCAAAATCAAATCAATTTTTTTGGTTTTGACTTAAGAGGTCATGGAGACTCTTCTGGTAAAAGGGGTTTGGTTCTAAAATTCGAAGACTATTTAGATGATGTAGATGCAGCAATTTTACAACTAAAAGGCAGAGCGAATTCTATATTTCTTTGTGGACATTCCATGGGTGGACTTATTTTAGCAAGATATTTAGAAACAAGAACAAGCCAAATTCCTATTTTGGCTTCTATATTTAGTTGTCCCTTTTTAGGGTTAGGAATGCCCGTTCCTGGTTGGAAAAGAAAATTGGCTGAACTTTTAGCAAAACCTTTTCCAGGCTTGTCTTTACCTTCTGGGCTAAATCCAAAAGATATTAGCCATGACGAATCCATAGTAGAAGCTTATAAAAAAGATCCTAAAGTATTTGGAAATGCAACTGCTCGATGGTTTATAGAATGTTTAAAAAATCAAACATTGGCAATAGATAAAGCCGATCAAATCTCTGTACCTACACAGGTAATGCAAGGATTAGGAGATAAAATTGTAAATCCCGAAAAAACTAAAGAATTCTACACAAAATTAAAAGTAGCAAACAAAAATTTTATTGGTTATGAGGATTTATATCATGAAATTTTAAATGAATCTCCTACTTTTAGAAAAAAAGTTTATGAAGATATCTTAGAGTGGTTCAAAAAATTTCTATGAATCTTAATCCTATTAGAAAATTAATCAAAAATCATTTAGATGAATTTATTCAATGGAGAAAAGAAATACATTCTAAACCCGAAATAGCCTTCGAAGAATTCGAAACTTCTAAGTTTGTACAAGAAAAACTTGTTTCTTTTGGTATAGAAGTAGAATCCAACTGGGCAAAAACAGGTGTGATAGGAGAAATGATCTCTAGAAAAGGAAAAAAAAATTTAGGATTTCGGGCAGAGTTGGATGCTTTACCCTTACAAGAAGAAAATGATTTTTTTTATAAATCACGTTATGCTAATAAAATGCATGCCTGTGGGCATGATGGTCATATAGTGGGATTATTAGGAGCAGCCAAAATCTTATCTCTTTATAAAGAAGAAATTCCCAATTCTATTTATTTTATATTTCAACCAGCCGAAGAAAACGAAGGAGGAGCAAAAAAAATGATCGAAGAAGGTTTGCTCAGTAAAATTCATTTGGATTCCATCTACTCGATTCACAATTGGCCAGAATTGAAAGAAGGTATTTTTGGATTAAAAAGTGGTCCCATTATGTCTGCCTACGATAGTTTTATTATTCAGCTAAAAACAAATGGAACCCATGCAGCAATGCCCCATCAAGGAGGAGATGTGGTTTTTTTATGTTCTTTGTTGATTCAAAACCTGTATGCAACTCTAAGTAGAACAAACCCAATAAAAAATAAACTTATATCTTTTACCTCTATCCATACAGGAACTACTTACAATGTATTACCAGATGTAGCCGAATTGAAAGGCACAATTAGGACTTTTGATTCCCATACGAGATCAGAAATTTTGGAATTAATCCAAAAACTTTTAAAAAATCTAAAGGAAATTTATAATTTTGATTATAGTTTTTCTTTAAAAGAAGGTTACCCTGCAACCGTTAATCAAAAAAAAGAAATTGATTTTCTTAAATGGTTTATTAGTTCTGTGTTTGGAGAAAATAAATTTGTAGAAATTCAAGATCCTAGTATGGGAAGCGAAGATTTTTCTTATTTTTTACAAAAGGTGAGTGGCGCCTATATATGGTTAGGTTCTTCTAAAGAAAATCAGTTTACGAATCTACACAATCCTAAATTTGATTTTAATGATTCTATCTTAGAAGATTTAATCTTTTTCTGGACAGCCCTTGCTTTTTCTGTTTGATTATAAAAAATGATTATAAAAATGTATTCTTTAATGTATGGTTATAAAAAACTAAAAGGAGAAGTAAAACAAATAGAAGGAAAACCAATTCTCTATGTAGAAGAATTAGGATATATTAGCCCCTTAGAATTTATAAAACAAGGTATGAAGTTTGAGTACATCACAGAAAGGGAGAAGAAATTATTAAAAAAAGGAGGTTATAGATTTAGAGATTAGAAGAAAAATAAATTTTTTTCTTTATTATTAATTTTTTAGTTGCTTATAAAAGTAGGTATTATAAATATACGATAATATTTATAATAAAATTAGGAGTGTAAATTCAAATTGAACTTTAAAAATATGGAGGAACAAATATGGCTGGTAGTCAATTTCCAAAAAGCCCTAATAAAATAGACCCGGTAATTCCTAGTGCGGTGGCTTCTAGAACATCGCTTGTTTGGGAAGGACGGAATAAGATAGCAGAATCAAAGAAAATCATTGATGATGCTGCAACAAGAGTTAGAGATTTTGTGCAAACCAAACTCCCACCCGAGATAACGAAAGATGTGGATATAATGGCAAGTATCGAAGATAAAATCTACAATTATGTTAATCAAGCGTATGTAAACATGTTCAATCGATATACGGTAACAGTAGAAGACGAGATGATGAAGAAAGTTCGTGATTTTATCGACAAAGAAGAACTCCGCGCTCTTGCAAGATATACCCCAAGAGAAATTTCTGAATTGATTGATAAGCTTGCTGGTGCAGATAAATTCAATACAGGAGAAATCGAAAAATCCGTAATCAATATGTATGGCCACTTGCAAGGACATATCCAGAGGGGTGTCAACGATTTGGAAAATGAGACAAATGCAATTCTAAGACAAAAAACAGATGTGGGAGCTTTTGTAAGAGGTGAAAATGCTTATTCTATAGTTAAATGTGTTTTTAAAGATAATCTTTATAAGCCAAAAACCGTTACAGATATTAAATTATCTATCAATATATTAGATTCTGAGTTGATATCTCCCATCTTTCATTACCAAGCTACTGTGGAATATCTATTAAAAGACACATTAGCAAAACACATAATGGAACTAATAGATAGAGAAGTAGAAAAACTCAAAGAAGAAATTATAGATTCAGGAAGGCAAGAATTAACAGATAGCGAAGTAATGTTTGAAAAAATTAAATTGGTAGATAAATTTACAGATGATAACGCTTCTGATCCCAATTCTAAAAGATATGCGATCTTAGCTAAAAAGTTTCTTGATAAAATCGAAGGTTTAAGAGCGGAAATCGATCAAGAAGACTACGATCCTCTTAATATGAGAGAAAGAATTAAAGCTATCATTGATGACGAAAACATCCGAAATAGAGGGTTTAATACTGCTGTAAATACGATAACTTCTATTTTAGATACATCCAAATTAGGGTATCAAGTTTGCGACAATAAAAAGAATGCAAGAGAATGTCTTATTAGAGAATACGAAGACGAAGACGAAACACAGCTACCCGACGAAAGATACTCTATAAGACTCGTATATTATGATCAATCTCAAATTCGAGAATTAAAAAGAATTTATGATTCTAGAATGAATGCCTTTATTAGAGAAGTGGATGCAGTGTGGGAGGTAGTAGAAGAACTTTACCAAAGAAGTAAGAAAAAGTTTGCAAATTTTAAAAAGATTATTAAAGATTTCGAAGATTTAGCTGAATCTGTAATGCCCTCTAAATGGATAAAAGAAAGAAAAGCTCTCAATGCAGATCCCGACGAAATTCAATGGCATAAATTGCGTTATAGGGATCCCGTAAATACATTTGTAGAGAAAAATAACAGAACCTACACAACAGAAATCAAAAACACTTCTCAAAAATTAAAAGAATTAAAAGAAAGGCTTCAGGTTATGTATGGATACCAAAACCCAGTGGAAAGAGTCGTAGTGGAAGAAAGGATTAATCTATTAGAAAGACAATTCAATAAATTCATTTATGAAATCAATCCTCATCATTTACAGCCTGGTTTGTTGTTGGATATTGATATTAGCACCAATAAAAGAAAACAATATATGATGAAATCTATGGCAAATGTCTTAAATGAATTTCTACATAGTATCTCCAAAGGTTTTGCCGATGCAGCTTTTGCAACATTTAAGCGAAGAAGATCCACAGTTCGCTCTGACGAAGAAATGTCATTTAAAACAGATAGTGAATTAGATGTACAATTCAAAAAATTAGGTAGTCAATACACAACTGAAAAAACAGAAGAATCCTCTACAAATACGGAATTAGGAACTGAAACTCCTACGATAAAAGAAAATTCTACCACAGATTCTGGCATTAAAGGTTCTGTAGATGTTACCCCCAAATCTTACGAAGATAAACTAAAAGATATGGGCTTAAAGGAACTTTAATCTTGTTCGTAGGAACTCCCTACGAACTATTATTTAATAATAGGAGATCCTAATGATCAGTAAAGTATATTTTTCGACAGCAAAGCGGGATATCTATAATAAATTACTAAAATACATGGTATTTACAACCAACATAGTGGATAGATTCGAAAAAGGAGAAAATCTGGCAGATATTCTTAATGAATATTTGAGCCAAGGAATGATCATTCAAGAACAATTGGCTTCTATTCTAAGGCTTATTTTAGTAGAAAGGGCAAAACTCCCCTATCTAAATGCGAATTTAAATCATAGCTTTTCTAATTTTAGTGTGATTACACAAAATTTTCAGAAGTGGAATGCACTAGATTTAGTGGTGGTATACTACCATCCTACATATGGTTTGATTGTGATCAATCCCAAAAAGGAAAAAGATTGGAACAAAGTGCACGAATTAAAAAAAGATGAATACCTAATTGCTTATTGTAGATCAAAAAGAGGTAATGAGACTGCCCTTAAAGGAATCAAAGCTTTGTTTTCTTTACTAGAAAATAAAATACCAGAAGAAGATCCCCAATTTATCTTGCCAGAAGAGATAATTCCACAACCAGAAGTAAAAAAAGAACCACCTAAAGAAAAACCAGCCGAAACCAAAAAGATGGATACAGGTGGGATGAATATTACTCCTAAGTATTCAGTACAAGTTACCAATGAGTTATTTCATAATGGAAATGTGGAAGCTTGGAAGAATATTATAGAATCCTACCATACAAAATATCCTCAATGTAAAGTAATAGTTTATCATGAAGGGGAATTGATTCAAGATTTAAATTCTCTTTTTAAATGGGGAAAGGTAAAACACGGGGGCGTAATTATGTTTCAGATAGTAGGGAAGGATATCAAGGGTGTTAGTAGGCTGCAAAAATATCTATACGAAGGTGCTTCTCCTAGATTTGAGACTTTCTTAAAAAAAGATGTAAATAAGGTTTTGAATCTTTTTTAATATGTTTAGCAAATACTTTAAAGAACAATCCAAATTTTTATTAGAATCCTTACAAACCAAATTAGAAAAAAAAGGAATAACAATACCAAAAGAAAAAGATCTAAGAATATACAAAGAATTTTATGAATTCATCAAAGACCATATACCATCGGGATTTTCTCTTGCTATGGGAAAAATAAGAAATCGAACTCATGTACTAAATAAAAACATAGATCTTATTATTTACAAAAAGTGGAGCAAAAGTTTTCTTAAATTAACTAGTGGTTATATACTTTTGGATCAAATCTATACAATCCTTTCAATCGAATCTGAATTGACTACGGACGCCTTACTAAGGCATATGGAACTAACTCGTTCTTTAAAAGTAATGTATGCTATGGACTACAATTTACCAGAAGATAGAATTATCCCAATATACTCAATTCTTTTCGCCTATAAATCTAGGATTCCCCTTTTATCTCACAAATTAGCTATTAATCATACGTCAGAAGAAAAGGGAATTCCTTTTACACATGAACTAGATATGCTTTGCATTCTAAACGAAGGGATTATCATAAAAGATTGGGAAAACTCAATCAACAAAATTATAGAAACGAGCGAGGACACTTTAATGTGGTTTTATATCCTCCTTTTAGAATATTTGGATAGAGATAGTGAATTAAAAATAGATTTAAGAAGTTACATAAAAGAGCAAAAACAATATGTGGAAAAGTAAAATTTATACAGTTATATTCTTGTTTTTTCTTTTAGGAATTTTTTGTAAAAAAGAAAAAGAAAAAAAAACCATTTTAAAAAAAGAATATTATATAGTTATAGACACTTCTGGATCCATGGCTTGGGGAGCTTTTAGTCATATTCAAAAGAGATTCAGCGATTTTATTTCTATTTTTAGTCCGGAAGATACCATTTATTTAATTTCCTTTGATAAAGATCCAAAACTAATACTAACAGTAGAATCTTATGATGATTCCCAAAAAGAAATCTTGGAAAACGCTGTGAAGAATCTAAAACCATTAGGATTATATACAGATTTCCAAAACTTAATAGATTACTTAATAGAGATCGTCAATAAAAACGCACGTGAAGAAATTCAAGAAACAAAAAGAGAAATTATAACCATACAAAAACAACAATATATCGTTGTTCTAACAGATGGCAAAGATGAACCTTATACAAAAAGAAAAAAAGTCGATATTAAAGAATATGAATCGAAAGAAAAGTTAGAAATTCAAGATAGATATATATATTATGTAAGTTTTTCTAAGGTAAAAAGTAAAGAATTAGAAAACAAATTACAGGATATTTCTGATAATGTTAAAACTATAGAAAGACCCATTAGTAACGGAGAATCAGATACTACCAAAGATTCAAAGATTCCAGATTCTAAAGAAATAACAGATCCCACTGGTATAGAAGAGATCAAAAAAGATATGGAATCTAAAACTAAAAAAGAAAATTTAATGAATGAGTTTCTTTCACAAATTTTCTCTAAATTTGGTACACCATTGATTTTTCTTATTATACTCTTGTTGCTATTTTTTATCATATTTTTTATTCTTTATAAGAAATACGTATCTGTAAGTTTAAGGGGAGAATTGATCTTTTACGAATCAGGAACGCATCCATCCATGGGAAAAACAATTAAGTTAAATAGATTCGAAAAAAATACAATTTCTATTGGAAGCGACCCCTCCTGTTTGATTCGAATCCGATCCAATGAATTCCCTAAAAAAATCCAATTCAAAGGAATCGAAAAAAAAGGATCCTTTTATTTGAAGATCCCTAATCACTTCTTAAAAGAAATTCAATTTCTAACAACAAAAAAAAATAACCTGATTGAATCGGGGGATAAATTTAAAATAAAAAATTATATTTTCGAGTACAGTTATGGTAACAAAACAAAAAAATAAAATCAATCCACTGGAATTTAGAGGACAAGAAAGGGTTTTTCAGATTGATAGAGATACTGTATTGATTTATACAGGTTTACACTTAGAAGATATTAAACCTTTTGCAAGATTGGGAGCAAGCAATGAATTTCCTATCTCTTATATCAATTTTATAGACAATGTCTTACTACCAGAAAGACATATGTGGAATATTGGATTAGAAGAAATGTGGTTAAGAGGTGCATTAGACTTTGGTGTATCTAAAATTCGGTATGTGGGTAGTAAAGAATTGTTGAGTTATATAAATCGATATTTCGATTTGGAAAATTATCTATCTCGTACTTCTAAAAAAACAGAAACTTTTCATATTCCAGTAGAATATAAGACATACCAAGCACCAAACCAAAAAGAGATTTCCAAAGAGAAATCTTCTATTTTTTATTTACATACTGGAGACTTCCAGATCCTTGTAGGTGGGAATCGAGTATTAGATTCGACCAACTACTTTAGGCCAAGACTTACTATCGATAAAGAATATGCTTTATTAAATAAAATTTTAGAAAAACTTCCTAATAAGGCAGATTTAAAAAATTTTAGTTTTTATTATTTTGATGGTGATGTGATCAGTATTTTATTCAACCTTAATTCAGAATTGCTTGCTGTAAACCCATTAGAAGAAATGCATTATAGGTTGTTTGAATTGAAAATCAATCCTGATTTATTGCGAATGGCAATTTCTTATTCACCTTATTTACCTGGATTTGTAGAAATTTTTAGAAGAGGGGACATAACAGAACAAGAAATTGCTGTATCGAATCCCGATATGGAAAAGTTAACCTTACTAAAAAGAATCTATAATTTCTGCCGTCCAAAGTTTTTTTCTGATGGCGGCTCTTTACCATTTGCGAAATATGTAAACTACTATGAATCTAAAACAAAATCTCACGCTGCAATTACACTTCGAACAAGAGACGATATAGAAGATCAGATAAAAATACTATTTCCACTTCTTTCCGAAAAAGAAAATAGAAATTTTGACTACATCAAAGGTCCTTTTGATCTAGAATTCATTAAAATAGATGATGTAAAACAACTCAAAGTTTTAGATTTTTCCAATTTTTATTTAATCTTACAAGGTATGATAGAAGATAAAAAATGGGTTAATCTCAATTTATCAAAAAATTATTTTCCAGCACTAGCCAAAGTTTCGTATTCTTTTAAACAAATCAAAGATTTGGGAGAAGCTTCTGATTTTATAATTGGTTTATTGAAAAATACTAAATTTGAAGAAATCCTGCAGAATTTAATTAATAAAATCAACTCCTTCCAATCATTAGAAGATTTACTATCCATCAAAGATGATTTATATTTGATTCGAACACAAGCAATACCAAAAGATAAAATTTTGTTATACAACCTATCTGAAGCTTTAAAGTTAGCTCATTTTTTTGCAAATGAACACCAAGAGTTGCCCAAGGATATACAAACTCTATTTTTTAAAGTGATGGAAAGATTTTCTCAAACTAAAATCAAAATAAGTGATCTATACCATCTGTCTAGTTCCTTTAAGGTCCATTTGTTTATTAAGACTGGAGAAATCACAGCTTGTTTTGTAAGTTTAACAGAACCTTTATGGTCTATCCGCATTCAATATCCTCCTGACCCTGATAATGCTATTGAATTAGAAAAAGAATACAGGAAATATTTAAAAGAACAACACAAACGAATCGATAAGGGGATCGCGAGTCCTTTAGAAAGAACTGTATTAGAATTTTTAGAAAAGTTGTTAGAAGAAAGAATTTTTTATAATGAACAAAGAATGAAATTACATAATTTAATGGATGTTCTAAGGCCCAATTTAGAACTATTTATGGAAACAATATCTATTAAAGAAAAAAAATTGCCTTTCCATCTAAAATTACCTTACTGGCTAAGAACAGTTGTCGAATTTTTAAGGATTCCTCAAATGATTGATTTTATAAAAAATATCACTGCAAGAATCTTTAAATAATTAGGAAAGTGTATTTAATATGTTATCTATAAAATTTTTATGTTCAGATAGGATTTTTTTTAGGAGTTCTTTACGGTTTTTTCTTAAACATTCTCTAATGATTTCCGCTAAAAAATTTCTAATTTGTGAATCCATCTCTGCTATTTTTTGGGGAATTTCTTCCTGGGTTTCTTTTTTCTTTTGTTGGATCCGCGAAAGGATTTCTTCTGTATTTCGATTAATCCTTTGGGAGCTAATGTATTTTTCTAATGTTTCGGGGGTAAATTCATCCATAAATGTAAAATAATTTAAATTATAAAAATTTCAAGTATATAATTATGACAGAAATCGAAAAACTACAAAAACAAATCAAAAAGCTATACGAAGTATTGGAAGCCAATAGAGATCTATCGTCAACTTTAAACCTTACTTTCGTATTAGAAAGGCTCCTAGAAAAAGCAAGGGAAGTTATAGAAGCAGAAGCTTCGAGTCTTATGTTGGTAGACGAAGAAAAACAAGAATTGTACTTCCATACAGTTTTAGGAGAGAGAAGCCAACATCTAAAGCATATTCGCTTAAAAATTGGAGAAGGTATTTCGGGTTGGGTTGCAAAAAATAAACAACCTGTTCTTGTTGAAGATTGTTCTAAAGATCCAAGATTTTACAAAAAAGCAGATCAAGAATCGGGCTTTTTGACAAAATCCATGATTTGTGTTCCTTTACTTTTTAGACAAAGAGTTCTAGGTACAATCCAAGTATTGAATAAAACCAATCATCGAAACTTTAACGAAGAAGATCTTAAAATTTTTCAAATTATGGCAGATCAGGCTGCAATAGCAATAGAAAATGCAAGATTGCATACCTTAGCAACAATCGATCATGTGACAGGATTATATAGAAAAGAATATTTTTTAATGAGACTTAAAGATGAATACAACAGATTTCTTTATACGGGAACACCTTTAGCAGTCTTGATGTCCGACATAGACTACTTTAGAAAAATCAACAATGAATATGGACATATTGCAGGAGACATTGCCTTAAAAGAATTAGCAAAAGTAATTTTAAGTGTAATTCACGAAACACGAGAGGACGACATTGCAGGAAGGTATGGAGGAGAAGAATTTTGTGTTTTGATGCCAAACTCTAATGAGAAAAGGGGTCTAGAATTCGCAGAAATTATCCGAAATAAAATAGAAAATCATCACTTTAATGTGGAAGATAAAACAATAAGAATCACCATATCCATTGGTGTTAGTAGCTTACCTTTACACAAAAATTTTATTAATGACTACGAAGATTTAATCAAAATTGCAGACGAAGCATTATACATTTGCAAAGATAGAGGAAGAAATTGTTCAGCAATATTTGAAAAAAAAACTAGAAAAGGAGAACAAAATGAATCATGTATATATTTTTCAGGGTAAAGGCGAAATATATTCAACAGAGGTACACGAAAGAGTGGGAAGACGAGGTAGAAGAATGTTAGAATTAACAGAAATGAAGATACCCGTTGTACCAGGATTTATAATAGATAGTCAATATACTCCTAATCTTATAAAAGAAGATTTCACAAGCCTCTTAAGAAAAGGGCTAAGCTATATCGAAGAAGGCATTAATCGCAAATATGGAGATCCGCAAAATCCACTTTTATTAAAAGTTGTAGTTAGTTCTAATTTAAGTCTACCACTCTACCCTACCGTATTTAATATTGGATTATCCCCTTTAACAATCGATGGATTTTCTAAACTGATTGGAGAAAAATCTGCTTGGTTTGAATACGGATATTTAATTCGAACCATTGGAACAAAGATTTTTGATATAGAACACGAAAAATTTGACGAGATACTTGCGAAATACGAGGATACAGTAGAGGGAATTAGAAAAGCATCTATAGAAATGTTAGAATTGGTAGGCAAAGAAAATGTTCCAGATGATCCCTATCAACAACTTTATTTAATTATCAAAAATTTAGCTAAAAGATATTACGATCCCGAAATGGACATAGAAGATCCACCAGCCATGTTAGTACAAGGAATGGTTTTTGGTAATTTAGGTGAAGATTCTGCTGTGGGAATGTACTATACAAGAGATATTATTACGGGCGAAGATGAGCTAAAAGGAAGTTTTTTATTAAATAGATATACCTTAGACAAAGAAGGCGTTGATATCAATCAGTTAGACGAAAAATATTTGACTGAGTTAAAAAAAATTGGTAAGTCTATTGAAAAAAAGTTTAAAGAAATCAGAGAAATTAAATTCATAATCGAAAAACAAAAACTCTGGATTATTAACCAAACGGAAGTAGACAAAAAATCCACACAAGCCCATATCAGAACTTTGTTAGATCTACATAAAGATAACATTATCAAGGAAGATTGGCTGGTTGAACAGATTCTGCCAGGTCAATTATCTACTCTTTTGCATGCTATTGTAGATGAAAGTTCTTTGACTAACATTCCAGCAATCAAAGGTGGTTTAACGGGCGCACCAGGAGCGGCTGTAGGTAGAGTATACTTTGATGCTGATAGACTAATGGAAGCTCATAGAGAAGCAATTCTTAAAGGGGAAGATACAAGAATGATTTTATGTGTACCTGCCTCTTTTGCAGAAGATGTTAAAGCTATAGAGGTTGGGGTTGGAGTTTTATCTTCCGAAGGTGGTTATTCCTCTCATGCACCAGTGGTTGCTCGCTCATTAGGGAAAGTAAGTATAGTACATCCGGAAATTAGAATAGGAGAAAATTTCTTTGAATACCAAGGCAATAGAATTCGAGAAGGAGAATTCATTACCTTAGATGCACCTGTTTACAAATCTCCTACTATCTATTTGGGAAAAGCAAAATTAATCACACCAGATATACAAAAAAATGGATTGGTGGAATTCATTCAAATCATAAAGAAATTTATAACAAATGATTTTGTCGTAAGAGCGAATGCAGATTTGGGAAGAGACGCTAAGGTTGCGAAAATGATGGGAGCCTATGGCATTGGATTATGTAGAACGGAACATATGTTTTTTGATGAGCAAAGGATTAATAGATTTCGAGAAATGATACTTTCTAAGTCTGTAGAAGAGAGAATTCGGTGTCTGGAGGATCTAAAACCATTGCAAAGAAATGATTTTTATGATCTTTTTAAAATTATGGCACCATATCCTGTAACAATTCGCTTATTGGACGCACCCTTACATGAATTTCTACCCAGAAATGAAGAATCTTTTCAAGAGTATATCGAATACTTAAAACAAAAAGGAATACAACCAAATGAAAAAGATATAAAGGAGAGAATTGAAAGATTGCATGAATTTAATCCTATGTTAGGTCATAGAGGATGCCGAGTAGCTATCACATATCCCGAAATTTACGAAATGCAAGTTCGAGCAATTTTCGAAGCTGCAGTTAGATTAAAAAAAGAAAGCATAGAAGTCGAACCAGAAATTATGATTCCCATTGTGATGAATGCAAATGAATTGAAATATATCAAAAATGGTAAACAAATCGAAGGAACTTATATAAAAGGAATTCGAGATGTCGCAGAAGAAATTTTTAAACACGAAGGAGTAAAAATTAAATATAAAGTCGGCACAATGGTAGAACTACCAGCAGCTGCTTTACAGTCCCATACATTAGCTCAATATGCAGAATTTTTTAGTTATGGTACCAACGACTTAACTCAGACTACCTATGGTCTAAGTAGAGATGATATTAACTCTTTTTTCCCAGCCTATACCTTATATGATTTGTTACCCGCAAATCCATTCCAAGTTTTGGGTGAGCCAGTAAAAGAATTGATTCTTCTTTCTGCAGAAAGAGGTAGATTGGTAAGACCCAATATTAAACTTGGGTTATGTGGAGAACATGGAGCAGATCCAGCAAATATTGAATTTTGTATGGATGAGGCTAAATTGGATTATGTATCTGTATCTCCTTATGGAATTCCCATAGCATTACTTGCGGTTGCCCAAAATAATATAAAAAAAGCAAAAAATAATTTAAACAAGTAATTCTTTTGATTTTCTTAGTTTTTGGAGTTCTTAAACTTGTAGATTCAAATTGCAAGAGGCTCCTCCTTAGGAGTATTTCTAAAATTTTGAATAAAATCAATGGGTTTATTTTTGATTTTGGATTAAGGTCTGATCGATAGATTAAGTTATTTATTTTGGAGACGGCGGGATTCGAACCCGCGTCCTGCTATGTATCATTTAAGCGTCTACATGCTTAGTCGATTCTTTTTAATAGCAGAAGTCAGCGAATCGACAGCTGAATTTCTGCCTCTGGATATTTTATACTTAAATACCTCCTATCCAGAAAAGGTATTTAAGCTCTTCCTTATCGTGACACCATTTAGAGACTCGGAAGAGGAAGCCTCTAATGGCGCTTGCTGTCCATTAAGCAGCAAGAGCAAATTCTTTGTTTGCACTTTTTTTAGGTTTTTTGGAGACCTTACTCCGCATGCAGCTTAAACTTTACCATAACAGTCGAAGCCAAATCGTCCCCTATTTTATAAATTAATGATTTTTATTTTTTTGTCAACTTTTTTAACTAAAAATACGAAAAACTTGCAATTTAAATGGGATTAAATTAATGATCCAACTATAAATATTATGAATTTTTTAAAAAAAATCACTGATTATCCTCTTCGATTTTTAATTCCTTTTTTTAATCTTTTAGGAGTTTTTTTTTCTTTATTCATTTTTAGTATTTTATTCACCAAAATTATCTATAAAATTTATCAAAATAACTTTATAAACCAAGTGGGAATATATAAAAATTCTTTAGCAAAAGTCATAAATAAAAAGCAAGTTTTCGATAAAGAAAAAGAAATTTTCGAAGAGTTAAGTTTTTTACATTCTTCTTTCGATACGAAAGCCATTTTCGTAATCAACTCTCTTACAAATCAAATTCTTTATTCTACCGAAATTTTCTATTTATATAAAGACATAAAATTTTTAGAATTCACATCTTACAATTTCATTTTAGATTTCTTCGATCCAAATCATAAGCATCCTTACCAAACCCAGTTGGCTTCTTTGCAAGAAGATCTATTCCACATAAAGAATCATTATATTTATATCTTTGATTATCCTCAATTGAATTGGAAAATTGTTTTAATCCACGAAAAAAATTTTATTGATTTTTTTCTCAAACAAAATATTTATTTAATTCTCTTAATGATTTTTATTCATATCCTTTTTCCTTTTTTGTTTGTAAATTTTATCTATAACCACTATTATAAAAAGAGGTTTCAGAATATACTTAGCTTTTCTGAAGAAATCAAGAATAAAAATTTTAATGTCAGAATTCCCATAGAAGGAAAAGACGAAATTTCGTACATAAGTTCATTTTTGAACAATTTAGTAGAAAATATAGAAAAATTAATCTTTTATGATTCTTTAACCAAAGTTTACAATCGATTTGGCTTTGAATTCTTAGGAAACCAAATTCTAAAAAAGGTAAAAAGTTGTGTAATCTTTTTTATGGATTTGGATGGCTTTAAAAATGTTAATGAAAGTTTTGGACACGACATTGGAGATATTGCCTTAAAAATCATTTCCAATAGGCTGAATTCATTATGCGAGAATAATCCATTGGGCGTGAAAATTTTATTAGGAAGAATTGGAGGAGATGAGTTTGCTTTACTTTTTTCTACTAAACTTGATTATAGAAATTATTTAGACATTCAAATCTTTGCAACTAAAATTATCGAAGAAGTTTCCCAAAAAATCACTATAAACGAAATAGACATCAATTTAGGAATTAGTATTGGTATCGCTATCTATCCAAAAGATGGTAAAAGCCTAAACGAACTTCTTACAAATAGCGACTTAGCAATGTATCATTCGAAAAATACTACAAAAAATACCTATCATTTTTTCAGTGAAAGTATAAAAAAAACTTATGAACAAAAGAATTTACTTAGAAATATTCTGGTATCTATTATTAAAAATAAAATTATAGAAAAACATTTTTATTTAGTATACCAACCTATTTATTCTCTAAAAGAAAATAAAATCACTCATATAGAAGCTTTAATAAGATTTCGTCATGATGAAATCTATGCAGAACCATCTTTTTTTATTCCTTTATTGGAAGAACTTAATTTTATAGAAGAAATAGGGAATTATGTTATCGAAAAAAGTTTAAACGATTATTTAGAGATAAAAAATTTCTGGGATTATAAAATATCTATCAATCTATCCCTTATGCAATTAAAAAGTAACCAATTTTTTAATTCGCTCAAAAAAACTTTGACATATCTTTCTATAGAACCAGAGAAGATTATCTTCGAAATAACAGAAAGCGTTTTTATTAAAGATCCAGATTCTATTATAAAAGCCATTAATTCCTTAGTTGATTTTGGAATTTCTTTTGCTTTGGATGATTTTGGAACGGGTTATTCTTCCCTACATTACCTAAAAAGTTTTCCCATTCAATACATTAAAATAGATAAATCCTTCCTACTAAATATAATTAATGACGAAAAATCATATATCCTATTAAGATCTCTTTTTGACTTAAGTAAAACAATCAATTGTAAGGTAATTGCAGAAGGCGTACAAGATATTTCTACTTTTAATATTTTAAAAGAACTCAATTGTGATTATGTACAAGGTTATTTAATCTCAAAACCCCTTGAAAAAAAAGAACTAATTACATTCCTTACAAAATATAGTGACAAAATCATTTAGAATTTTTGTTTTCTTTTTCCCAAAAATCAACAATCCATTGTAAAAAATTATCATATACCTCTACAATTTGATTTTCTAAAAGATATACAACTTTCATATTGTGTTTTCTATCAAAAGCTATATCGTAATCTTTAAATTTTGCAATAAGTAAATATTGCTTTAAAACTGGGTGTCTCTCTGGAACAGTAAAATAAAAATCTTCTATATCGGGATCGACAGAAAGTAAAAATTTTCTATAGGCTTCGGGGAATACAATAGAAAATTTTTTTTCGTAAAAATTCAACTCTTCTTCCATAAAAACGGAAGAATCAAAATGTTTTTTTTTAGCATATATATCATTAATGACATCCCTAATATCCATATTAACAAAAAAGCATTTTGTGGTATTTTTTCAATTTATTTTAATTTTTGATCATTAAACAAAAGAATCTGGAGTCTTGGAGAAAATTTATAGCCATTTTCTAAACAAAACTCCAAAATCTCTTCCGATTGTTCAATCATTTCTTCCCTTGAGGTTCCTTTTGGCATCAAATAGATTTTTTTTGAAGGTATATGATATAACTTTTGAAGTTTTCTTATTTTTTTGTAAATTTCTCTTAAATGATCCTTTGCAACCACTATTTTAATAATATAATTTTTTGGTTTTTGATTTAAAATAACAACATCAAAAGGATTTTGGATTTGCGATGTTAAATCCCCTATTTTTGGAGAAATATTAAAAATAACAAAATCTTGAAATTGTTTGATTTTCATAAAATCAAAATAACCACTTGTTTCTATATCAAATTTAAAATTTTCTTTAGTAAGTATAGATAGCAAACTATATAAATGGTTTTCCCATAAGCCGGGTTCTCCCCCCGTAATTAAAAGATGATTCACAAAAAACCTTTTTTTAAAATAAAGAATCTCCATTGTAATTTTTTCAAGATCATACTTTATAAATTTTTGTTTATTCCATGCTTTAGGTTGCCAAGTGTATTTTGTATCACAATCAATACAATTGATATTACATCCTACAAGTCGAATCATTAGCATTTTTTTACCAAGATGTTTACCTTCCCCTTGGATCACGAAATGCAAAGGTTCAGCCAATGTGAAAACCATCTTAATCAAAAATAATTTCTAAAAAAAAATTGCAACTTTTTTAAGCAATATAAAAAACATAATTCAAAGAGCTTTCGTAATTTTAAAATTAAAGAAAAAAATTTTACAGTATATTTGTTTTACTTTACATTTGTTTAGTTTATAATTTTATGGTAATAGAAAAAAAAATTAAGAAAAATAGTAAAAATGACACATATTATATTATAATTAGATTTAAGGAGTAGCAAAATGGCACTAAAAAAAAGAAACTTAGTAAAAATAGAAACTGAAACTGTACAAAATCAAGAAAAATTTAAAGCTGTAGAAGGAGCCATCCAACAAATAGAAAAACAGTTTGGAAAAGGCTCCATAATGAAATTAGGAAGTTCACAACAACAAAAAATAGAGGTAATCCCAACAGGTGCTCTAACTCTCGATATTGCTTTAGGTGTAGGTGGTCTACCAAGAGGTAGAATTATAGAAATTTATGGTCCAGAGTCTTCCGGAAAAACCACTTTATGCTTAAGTGCAGTTGCAGAAGCCCAAAAGTTAGGAGGAGTAGCAGCATTTGTAGATGCAGAACATGCACTGGACCCTTTATATGCAAAGAAAATTGGAGTAAATATTGATGAACTACTTGTGGCTCAACCAGATTGTGGAGAAGAAGCATTAGAAATTACAGAATCTTTAGTTCGATCTAATGCAATTGATTTAATCATCGTAGACTCTGTTGCTGCATTAGTCCCAAGAGCCGAATTAGAAGGAAATATGGGAGATGCCCAAATAGGGTTACAAGCTCGATTAATGAGCCAAGCTATGCGAAAACTGACAGGAACCATTTCTAAATCGAAAGCTATTGTGATTTTTGTAAACCAAATCAGAAATAAAATTGGTATTATGTTTGGTTCTCCCGAAACCACAACAGGTGGAAACGCTTTAAAATTTTATGCTTCTGTCAGATTGGATATTAGAAAAACAGAAACACTAAAAAGAGGAGAAGAGGCTTATGGGAATCGAGTAAAAGTAAAAGTAGTAAAAAACAAAGTAGCTCCTCCCTTTAAACAAGCAGATTTTGAAATTCTCTTTGATAAAGGAATCAATCAAATAGGATGTTTAGTAGATGTTGCCCTTAGTTTCGAAATCATAGAAAAATCTGGAACCTGGTTTTCCTACAAAGATACAAAAATTGGACAAGGAAAAGAAAATTGTTATTTATTTTTGGAAAACCATCCTGAAATCCTAAAAGAAATAGAAGAAAAAATTAAAGAAAAGCTAAACTCAAACGAAGATTTAACAAAAAATAAAGTAGAAAATCATAAAATGAATTTACAAACAGAGAAAGAAGAAGTTTTAGAACAATAATTAGGAATCGTTATGGAAGTTGCGATACTCGGGGCAGGTGGATATACAGGAAAAGAAATTTTGAAAATTTTGAATTCTCATAATTTTATTAAACCAATCCATATTACTAGCAATCAATTTGAAAATAAAAAAATTAAAGAAATTTTTCCAGAACTTGAACTTTCTAAAATAGAAAATTTAAAATTTCTAAATCATAATGCTCCTATACCACCAAAAATTCCTGTTTTATTGGCAACACCAAATCTTGAATCTATGCATCTTGTAAAGCAACTCCAAGAAGAAGAAAGAATTGTCATTGATTTAAGCGGTGCCTACAGAATTGATGATCTGGAAACATTCTCTCACTACTATAACATTCAACATCAATATCCTGAACTATTAAAGCAAAAAGTCTACGGATTGACAGAAATTTATAGAGACAAAATAAAAAATGCTCAATTAATTTCAAATCCCGGATGCTACCCTACTTCTATTTTACTTCCTTTATATTTTTTTAGAGCATATCTTAAAGAAGCCACAAGTATAGTTATCAATTCCTACTCTGGAATTTCCGGAGCTGGTGGAAGAGTAGAATCCGAAGGTTTTCTTTTTAGCAACATCTACGAAAATACAAAGGGCTACAAAATTTTAAAACATCAGCATGAACCAGAAATGAAACAGTATTTAAAAGATTTTTCTGACTTCAATGGCATTTTGGTTTTTACTCCTCATTTACTTCCCGCATTCCGAGGTATTTTGTCTACCATCATAATTCTTTGGAATTCTCCAGTAAATATCGAATTTGAGAGAATAAAAGATCAAATAGAACAGGAACCTTTTGTTAGAATCTATGCAAATCCGGAAGATGTAGAATTAAAAAAAGTTCAATTCACGAATTATTGTGATTTTTCTTTTAGAACAAGAGATAAGACTACAGTGATTGTATCTGCAATTGATAACTTAATGAAAGGTGCTGCAGGACAAGCAATCCAGAACCTAAACCTAAGATTAGGCTTACCCGAAACAGAAGGATTAAAATAGTAACCTTTGCAAGTCTCTTCTTTACCTAAGAAAACACGACAATTTTTATTCAATACCCTTATGAATTAAGATGTAAAATTTATCGTCATTTGACAAAAAAAAGTAGGCAACTACCTACTCTCTAATTAACTCTATTCGTTGTTTTTTTTAAATTTTTCAAATTCCTTTTTATGAAGAAAAAAGGAATTTAAAGTTTCTTTTGGAAAACTTTTGGAGTGTACCCAACGAATGTTAGTCATCAAATAAATTATTTAAGCTATCCAAAAGCTGATCCAAAGGAATTCCATACCCCATACAAACTTGCTCTAAGGTTTCGTATTCATTAATAGAGCAATGGGAACATCCACCCAAGTGGTAACTTGCAAAAACCAATCCTGCTTCGGGATGTAGTGCCAAAGCTTCCCCTACCGTCATTTCAGGTGTAAATCGTTTTACGTTTTTTGTTTCTATTTCTTTCATATATGCTCCTTAGCAAACAATCCATTAAGATATAAATAACTACAATTAAGAATTTTGGCAATTCTTAATTGTTATTTCTATAACCAAAAGTGAAAAATTCAAAAAAAATAGAAAACAAAATCTTTAGAATTAAGAATCATCTCTTAAGGGAACTATTATTTTAAAATTGATTTGTAAAGCTTTAATAAAAATGATTCTCCTTATGATCTTTCTTTTTCCAAAAAGAATTATAGATGAAAATCTTTCCGAATGGATGTATTTTGATGAACCTGATGAAAAATGGATTTTACAAACTAAAGATAAAGTAAACTTAGAAATAATCCAACAATTTTTTTTAACATTACGAAAAAAGCAAAAGTACTATTTTTGTGGGTTTTTTTCTTATGAATTCAGTAATATATTATTCAATTTGCAAAGGAACAAAGATAAAAAAAAACTATTCGAGCTGCCTTTACTTTATGGAGGATTTTTTAAAAATTGTAAAACATTTCTAATTGATCTTAGAACGATAAAAAAGGAATCCTATCTGAGAAACTTTAAAATCCTTGAATCCTTGAATCATTACAAGAAAAATATCGAATCTATCCAAAATTTAATCTATAAAGGAGTTGTATACCAAATCAATTATACTTTTCCGATTCAACTTTCTCTTTATGGAAATTTACAAAATCTTTTCTTTCACTTATGGAAAAACCAAAAAAGCATACATAGTGCTTTTATATTCGATAAGGATTTTTTTGTACTATCTATTTCCCCTGAACTCTTTTTCGAAATTCAAAATTCTAAAATATCATTAAGGCCTATGAAAGGAACGCATAAAAAATCTAATTCTTTAAGAGAAAGCATAAGATATGTTGAATCCTTAAAATCCAACCCCAAAGAAAAAGCAGAAAATGCAATGATTGTAGACTTAATACGTAATGATCTGGGAAAAATTTCAAGAATTGGAACGATAAAATTAGAAGAAGTTTTTAAGATAGAAATTTATAAAACTTTAATCCAAATGGTAACAGTTATCACAGGCGAATTAAAAACAACCTTTAGAGATATAAGTTTGTGGGAAGCGCTATTCCCTTCTGGCTCTATTACGGGTGCTCCTAAAATTAGTGCAATGAAATTTATCAACACTTTAGAAAAATTTACAAGAGAGCTTTATACAGGCTCTATAGGATATATTACCCCAGAAAACACCGCAAAGTTTAATGTTGCAATTCGTACAATTTTTGGAAATCTTTCTAAAGGGTATTATTATACAGGAAGTGGTATTACTATAGATTCTAATGCAAAAAAAGAATATGAGGAATGTTTATTAAAAGCAAAACTTTTAAAAAAAACACAGCAATCCTTAAAACCTCAATATATTTTTACCACGATGAAATTTAGTGGTGGTATTTTTTATTTTAAGAAATCCCATTTCCAAAGGCTAGTAGTTACAAAAAATTTTTTCTCAATTCCAATCCAAGCAACTAAAATTTATAAAAGAATGGGTAGATTGGAACAACTATTAAGAAAAATAAACAAACCACTTAAAATCCATTTTAGAATTTATAAAAATGGAAAAATAAAAATAGATTTAAATTCCTATCAAAAAAAGAAATACATTAAATTTGCAATTTCTTCTAAAACTATCCAATCGAATCATATTTTTTTAAAATATAAAACAAATCATAGAGAAATTTACGATAATGAATTAAAAATCGCTCAAAGTATAGGATTCGATGAAGTTCTCTTTATGAATGAAAAGCACAACATAACAGAAGGAAGTTATACCAACATCATTCTAAAACTTGATAAAAGTTTTTATACTCCAAATTATAATGACGGTTTGTTGAAGGGAATTTTTTTAGAAAAATTAATAAAAAAATTCAATATTCAAGAAAAAACCATAACTATAAATGATGTACTTAGATGCGAAAAAATATATTTAGTGAATAGTGTTCGCGGAATTATGATTGGAAATAAAGAATTTATTTTTCTACATCAGTAACTTTAATTACTTTTTTTGTTTTCCAAGGGCGATAAGGTGCTAGGGCTTGCATGGTTTTTTCTGTTACATAAAAGATTCTCTCTCCATATTTTACTAAAATCCCTTTATAATATGCATATTTTGTTTTGTGATCAATGAGCCCGATTTCTTCTACATCATTCCAATTTTCACAAGTTTTAAGAGTAGGGACATGTCTTAAATACAATTCTTTAATAGTTCCTTCTTGTACAGAATCTCTAAGAATTTTTTCCCATTGTAACATAATTCCGATATTTTTCCAATAAATTATTTTGTAAAGTAATTTAGTATTAAATTTCTTGCAATAGAAGCTTCATCTATTTTTTGAACAAAAGTAGTTAAAGGAGATGATTTTATACTTTCTTCGTTAGATTCCATTCTTTTTATAATTTCTTTAATTGCTTTTGTAAACTTTATTATGGTCTCTGGACTCTCAGTTTCTGTAGGTTCAATCATAATCGCACCTGGAACAATTAATGGAAAATATACTGTAGGGGGATGAAATCCATAATCTATCAAAGTTTTTGCAAGATGGAGGGTTTCATAACCTAATTTCTTGATAGTAGAATGCTGAAAGACAACCTCATGTAGAGAAGGCTGTTCAGAAGAAACCTTTAAAACTTGTTCCAATTCTTTACGAATTAAATTAGCATTCAAGGTAGAATATTCAGCTACTTTATGAATCTCATGACCCCAACTTAAAATATATACAAAAGCTCGTATCATGATCCCAACATGCCCTATACCACTTCGAACTCTACCTATACTTTTTTTTGGCTTTTTAAAATAATATTGATTTTGTTCAGAATCAAATTCAATCACAGGAGAAGGCAAAAAATCTACAAGTTTTTCGCTCACTACTACTACTCCACCACCAGGTCCACCACCTCCATGAGGCGTGCTAAAAGTCTTATGAAGATTTAAATGAGCTATATCAACTCCCATTTTTTTAAGGGAAATCATTCCTATTATAGCATTAAAATTTGCTCCATCCATATATAAGAGAGCATCTTTTTGATGCAATAAATCAGAGATTTCTTTTATTTGTAATTCAAAAATTCCTAAGGTATTTGGATTGGTAATCATTAAAGCTGCAACATCGTCGCTTAAATTTTCTTTTAAAGAATTCAAATCTAGCAAACCATCCTTATCTGACTTGATTTCTACAGTAGTATACCCTGCAAATGTACAACTTGCAGGATTTGTTCCATGAGCACTATCGGGTATAAGAATTATTTTTTTATTTTGATTTCCTTTGGAGTGATGATATGCTTTGATTAAAAAAATTCCAGTCAATTCTCCGTGTGCACCTGCAGCAGGTTGAAGGGTAACCCCATCCATGTCTGTTAAGACTTTAAGATAGTGTTGCAATTGAAAAATGACTTTAAGAAGTTCCTGTGTATATTTTTCTCCTAAATCGGGATGCAAATTCAAAAAATAATTTAAATTCGAAATTTCTTCGTTGATTCTGGGGTTATACTTCATCGTACAAGAACCCAAGGGATAGAAATTCAAATCGATCCCGTAATTCCAAGTGGATAAACGAGTAAAATGCCGAATTACTTCTGGTTCAGAAACTTCTGGCAAGTTTAAATTACTTCTTAAGTATTTTTCTGATAAATCAATGGATATTTCTTCCAGATCCTGATTATTAATCGTATATCCTTTTTTACCAGGTTGTGAAAGTTCAAAAATCAAAGGCTCTGTAAAAGTTTGCCCTAAGCGAATTTCTTTTATTTCGTTCTCCATAATCTACCTTATTGATTTGCTATTTATTTGCTACAATCAGTGCTTTTTTCCATAAATCTATATCGGGAAGCTTCATGGTTTCATTAAAACTTGATAGGATTAAATTTTCTTCTACTATGGAACCTATGGCTATACCATAAGTTTCCATAACTCTATCGAAAACAACATTTGCAGGCATTCTTGTTTTTATGGCCAATTCATTAAAAAAAGGAGAATCAGGATATGCCAATTTTACTTCGAACTCCCCTTTCAAAATTTGTTTAGCATATCGAGCTAATTTCGCACACCTTTTTGCTATTTCTGCTAAACCATATTTTCCCACTATGCTCAAATAGATGGTAGCCCTTAATGCCATCAAATTTTGATTGGTGCATATGTTCGAAGTTGCTTTTTCTCTTCGGATGTGTTGTTCTCTTGCAGAAAGTGTTATAGCAAAAGCTCGATTGTGATTTTTGTCTTCTCCCATTCCAACCAATCGTCCAGGAAGATTCCGTACAAATTCTTTTTTTGTTCCTATAAAACCTAACCAAGGTCCACCAAAATTCAAAGGAATACCAAATGATTGTGCTTCCCCACATACGATATCTGCATAGTGACCAGGTGGAGATAAAAGCCCTAAACTTATAGACTCTAAAACAGAAACAATTAAAAATACTTTTTTAGACTTTATTATTTTTGAGAGGGATTCCAAATCTTCTATAATTCCATAAGCATTTGGTGATTGGACTACAATTGCAGAAATGCTATCGTTCAGTTTCTTTTCTAAATCATTTACATTGATTTGTCCTTTATCATTGATTTCTATGAAATCATATTCATAAGATCCATATTGAGAATAGGTATCTATTGTTTCTATATATTCTTTATGGAACGCTTTTGATACCAAAACTTTATATTTTTTCTGAATTCTACAAGCCATCAATATAGCTTCTATAGTTGCTGTAGAACCATCATAAAGAGAAGCATTAGAAACTTCAGTACCAGTTAATTCTGCCATCATAGTCTGATATTCAAATATTGCTTGCAGAGTGCCTTGGCTAACTTCTGGCTGATAGGGTGTATAGGCAGTTAAAAACTCCCCTCGAGAGACTAAAGGATCAATAATAGAAGGAATATCATGCACATGCCCGTTGCCCCCCAAAAAAACTTTATAAGGCAAAAAATTATTTTCTTTCCCGATCAATTCTAAAAAATATCTACGAATCTCAAATTCAGACTTTGGTGCTTCTAAGTTTTTTGAAGTCTCTTTAAAAAATTCTCTTGGAATATGAGAAAAAAAATCATCTAAGGATTTTTTCCCTAAATATTCAAGCAATTCTTCTTTTTTGGATTCGGAAATAGGAATGTACTTCATAGTTTTATTCTTGTTCTAAAGATTGCAAATATTCTTTATATTGAGTCGCATCCATCAATTTAGAAATTTCTTTCTCGTCATAATCTTTGATTTTCAATATCCAATTTTCGTAAGGATCCTTATTAAGGAGTTCTGGAGATTTTAAAACATTTTCGTTTCTTTCTAAAATAATTCCCGATACTGGAGAATAAATATCTTCTGCTGCTTTCACTGATTCAATCGTGCCAATGGATTCTTCAGCAGTTATTTTTTCTCCAACATTTTTTAAATCTAAAAATACAATATCGCCTAAGGAATGTTGTGCGAAATCAGTAATACCTACAATTGCAATTTGATTTTCTATCTTTAACCATTCATGTTGTTTAGTATACTTTAAACCTTCCAATATTCGACTCATATGCACATTTTTTTAGATCAAAAATTTCTGTAAATGATTTCTATAAAAGAACCAACATTGAAACAGAACTTTTATCAAATCCATAATCAAAATCCTATTGACTTTGAATTTTTTAAAAATTTATAAACAATATGTTAAATAGGGATGCCATTTATTTAAAGGTTTCTAAATACGGTTCTTTGGCATGTTTGGGATTTTTTTTAATTTTAGTATTGTATTTAAATAACCATTACCCCCCACTGTTTTATTCTACTGAAAATTTTTATAAAATTTTTGGAAAGGCAAGTTGCTTACCACACCAATGTTTTTGCGAAAATATAGATTCCAACAGGATTGCCCAACCAATCAATTCTCTAACAAATATTTTTTATATATACACTGGTATAGGGATTTTATTTTCGTTACAAAAATGTAATTTATTTTCGATTCTATACGCCTATATAACCATTTTTTTAGGATTAGGTAGTTTTTTTTACCATGCAACCATGACCTTTTTTGGTCAATGGTGGGATGTTTTTTTTATGTATGTTTATGTACTTTTCCTAATCTTTTTTTTAATCTACAAATCCCAACTTGCTAACAAGAGAATTTTAGTTGTAATATACTTTGTTATTCTAACTATTTCGGGTATCTTTTTATATTTATATCCAAATTCAAGAAGAATTCTCTTTGGTTTTTATGTATTCTTAACAATATTCGCTTTTTACATTACAAATAAAAAAATAAAGATACTTTACAAAAAATATTTTTTTCAGTCTCTATTCTTATTTATCATTGCCTACACAATTTGGATTCTTGATTTTTTCAAAATCATTTGCAATCCTCATAGTCCAATCCAAGGGCATGGAATCTGGCATACTATTACAAGTATGGTAATACTTTATTTATATATATTTTTTAAAAAAAATTTTTATTAAAGTATAAATCTAAACCAAGTAACTTTTTTAGGTCTTAAACGAAAAAAGTAGTAGTCCTGAATTGAACAAAAAAGGATTTGTATTTTATGGGAAGTAGTTTTCATTTTGGTTGGGCAGAAATACCTTTAGGTTTTACAATCCCTGGAACTTCTATTAATTCGATTTCTACATTTAGTATTTTAATGATTTTGGCTTTTTTAGCTGGATCTTATTTGGCAAATAAAGAAGCAATAAGAAAAAACCTTGATCCCAAAATTGTAGAACACCATGTTTTTTTGTCTGTTTTAGGAACTATCATTGGAGCAAAAATCGGTTTTGTTTGGGAAGTTTGGGATAGGATTTGGATACCTGATCCCAACGGATTTTGGGAAACCCTACGCTATGTGTTATTTTATTTTAATGGGATGGGAGAAAAATATCCGACCCAAGCGGTAGGATTGTGGGAATCCTTATTCAGTAGAGGTGGACTCGTTTTTTATGGTGGGGTAATTGGTGCAGCACTTTTTATTTACTTGGATATTCGATATAGGAAGCTACCCATATGGGAATATGGTGATATTTATTTTGCAATGCTTGCTATTGGTTACGGTATAGGGAGACTGGGTTGTATGGTAAGTGGTGATGGTTGCTACGGTTATGCATCGAATATAGATATTCCTCTTTTTACTTTGGTTTTCGGACCAAATTCTGCAATGAGTACAATGGGTGTTCGAGTATGGAATACACCCCTTATTGAAGCTATTTTAAGCTGGATTTTATTTGCATGGATTTGGTTTAAAGGAAGATACAAAAATTTTAGACCTGGTTTTTTTTCTGCATTATTTTTCATTTATAACGGTTTAGCAAGATTTCTCGTAGAATTTTTAAGAATCAATGACGCAATGATACCAATACTACCACACCCTACTTTTAATGGGAAAGATTTGTTACACCACAACCATTGGCCCGGAAATCCTCCAGCCTTCTATTTTGAAAATTGGCATTGGTATGGATTGACCCAGAGCCAAGTTGTCGGCATCATTTTAGCAATCTCTGGGCTCATATGGATGCTAAGAGGAAAACTATATTTAAAGTCAAAAAAATAGAAAAAAATTATAAAAGTTATAAATAAGTCTTACGAGAGTTTGTACGTTTTAGAACCAAATATGAAAATAAACTCAGTTAAGGGATTCCCATATACAAAAAGAGAAGAGAATCAGTTATAGTTCAAACGATTTGTAAAAATTATATTTAAATACAATAATACCATTGTTTTTGGGTTGTAATTAGAGGTTGCGAATTACAATAAAATTTTTTTAGAACAAAGATTAAAGACTAACAAAATTATTATTTTTAACCAAAGAAGTAAATCCTTTATTTTATTTAAAATTATTTTTACAATAGAATAGAATTGACAAAAAAATCAAATTTGTAAAATTTTAAAATGTGGAATTTTTAAAAAAAGAAATCCCTATAAGAGTGGTCACTGCTGCTAGTTTATTTGATGGTCATGATGCTTCTATAAATATTGTACGAAGAATTTTACAAGCAAATGGTGTAGAAGTAATTCATTTGGGACACAATCGCTCCGCTTTTGAAATTGTTTTTGCTGCCATCTGCGAAGATACTCAAGCTATAGCGGTTAGCAGCTATCAAGGTGGGCATAATGAGTTTTTTCCCTACTTAAGAAAATTACTGGACGAAAATTACGCAGCCTCTATAAAAATTTTTGGTGGTGGCGGCGGAGTTATAGTCCCATCAGAAATACAAGAATTAGAATCAAAAGGTATAGAAAAAATATACTCTCCAGAAGAAGGAAGATCCTTGGGGCTAGAGGGAATGATAAAAGATCTCATAGACAGAATTCAAAGAAGTAATTTTTTATCCGACTATTTGACTGAGCAAATATTAAATAGTAGCTTTTTAAACAATAATTTTCGTTTTATAGCAAGAGGTCTTACTTTAATCGAAAATCGCATCCCTATACAACAATTTCCAAAAAAAAAACACTGTACGGTAATAGGTATTACAGGAACTGGAGGTTCTGGTAAAAGTTGTTTATTAGACGAAATCATAAGAAGATTAAATTTTAGCTTTCCCAAAAAAAAATATGCTATTTTATCAATAGATCCAACAAAAAGAAAATCAGGTGGAGCCCTATTAGGAGATAGAATTCGTATGAATTCCATTTATAAAGAAAATATCTATATGAGGAGTATCGCAACAAGGGAAAGTGATAAATCCATTAACTCAACTATAAAAGAAATGATTGAATTTCTAAAATCATTTGAATTTGACTTAATTTTCATAGAAACTGCTGGCATAGGTCAGTCAGATTCTTCTATAGTTGATTTTGTTGATTTTTCTATTTATGTTATGACACCTGAATATGGTGCTCCCACTCAATTAGAAAAAATTAACATGATGGATTACGCAGATATGATTGTAATCAATAAATTCGACAAAATGGGTAGCTTAGATGCCTTGAGAGAAGTACGAAAACAATATAGAAGAAGTAGAAATGTTTCTTATCTTGAAGACGATGAGCTACCTATCTATGGAACGATCGCTTCTAAATTCAATGATCCAGCAACAGATTATTTGTTTTCTCGCTTTATCCAACATCTAAACAAAAAATTCAATCTTAATCTGGAAACAAAAGACTCTATAAAAGTTTTTTATCCCAATAAAAATCCAATTATACCAGAAAATCGCCTTCATTACTTAGAAGAAATTAAAAAAACAATAGAAAATTATCATAAGAAAACAAAAGATCGAGCCGAAATATTAAGCAAAATTTACAAAATTCAGGGGACCATCCAATACTTAAAAGAAACTCAAAAATATGAATTTGCAAATTTATTAGAAAAAGAATACCAAATATTAATACAAAAAATACCCATCGAAGAATTCGAAAACATTAAAAAATGGGAAGAGACTAAAGAAAAATATATAAAAAAAGAAAAAGAGATTTTACCTCCTTTGTACGAAGAATCTTTATCCCATTTAAAAATACCCAGAATTTCTACACCAAAGTATAAAGATTGGGGTGATATTTATGAATTCCTCCGAAAAGAAAATTTCCCTGGTGAATTCCCTTATACAGCTGGAGTATTTCCTTTTAAAAGAACTGATGAAGATCCAACCCGTATGTTTGCAGGAGAAGGAACTCCAGAAAGAACCAATAAGAGATTTCATTATCTTTGCAAAGACTTAAATTTTTCTCGACTTTCGACAGCTTTTGATTCTGTTACTTTATATGGAGAAGATCCTGACTATAGACCAGACATTTATGGGAAAATAGGAAATGCTGGTGTTTCTATCTGCACACTAGACGATATGAAAAAACTCTATGCTGGATTCGATTTATGTAATTCTAACACATCTGTTTCTATGACAATCAATGGCCCCGCACCCATTTTACTCGCAATGTTTTTTAATACTGCTATTGATCAACAAATTGAGAAATATTTGCTACAAATAGGAGAATCAAAAAAATTACAGAAACACGAGAGTGTGAATATTCATCTACCCCATTATAAAAGAGCTATCATCGCAAATGATCAACTTTTTGGTTATGGCACAATCGGAATAAGAGGAGAAGAACTTATAGAAAGAGAAGTATATGAAAAAATCAAAAAAGATACTCTAAAAAAAATCCGTGGTACAGTACAATCCGATATACTCAAGGAAGATCAAGCCCAAAACACTTGTATTTTTTCCATAGAATTTGCATTAAGAATGATGGGAGATGTTCAAGAATACTATATTCAAAATCAAATAAAAAATCACTATTCAGTAAGTATATCAGGATATCACATAGCAGAAGCTGGTGCCAATCCCATTACCCAACTTGCTTTTACTTTGGCTAACGGTTTTACCTATATAGAATACTTTCTTTCTCGTGGCATGAAAATCGATGAATTTGCACCTAACTTATCATTCTTTTTTTCTAATGGAATGGATCCCGAATATTCCGTAATAGGAAGAACAGCAAGAAGAATCTGGGCAATCGCAATGAAATATTACTACAATGCTAACGAGAAATCTCAAAAACTAAAATATCATATACAAACTTCTGGAAGAAGCTTACATGCTATGGAAATTGATTTTAATGACATTCGAACTACTTTGCAAGCATTGCTTGCTATTTTGGATAGGTGCAATTCATTACATACGAACGCTTATGACGAAGCTATTACCACTCCCACAGAAGAATCCGTTAGAAGAGCTATGGCAATTCAACTTATCATAAACAAAGAATTCGGATTCAATAAAAATGACAATCCAATGCAAGGAAGTTTCTTTATAGAAGAATTAACCGATTTGGTAGAAGAAGCAGTACTAAAAGAATTTTTATCTATTTCCCAAAGAGGCGGTGTTTTAGGTGCAATGGAACTAATGTACCAAAGGAGTAAGATACAAGAAGAATCCTTGTACTACGAAGAACTAAAACATTCTAAAAAAATACCAATCATAGGAGTGAATACTTTTATTAATCCCAATTCCACAAAAGAAAATTTAAAAGTTGAACTAATTCGAAGTACGACAGAAGAAAAAGAAGAACAAATAAAAAATCTAAAGAAATTTTTTAAAAGGAATGAACCCTATGTTAAAGAAAAATTAAATTTGTTAAAAAGAGTTGCTAAAAACCAGCCTGGAAATATACCTTATAATATCTTCGAAGAGCTAATGGAAACTGTAAAGTATTGTTCCCTTGGACAAATTACAAATTCTTTATATGATATTGGTGGCCAATACAGAAGAAATTTATAAAACCAATTTTTGAATAAATTCTATCGTTTTCTGAGAAGTTAATAAAGGAATTTCCATAGGAAAAAAATGAGACTTTGTGGAAAGAATTTCGTATCTCGAATTGGGATTATTTTTTGTAAGTAATTTACATGCTCTTTTAGGGCATACTTTTGAATTTTTGGGTGCAAGTACACAAATGGTTTGTCTTAATTTTTTATAGTACTTCCAATTACCAAATGTAAGGCTTCTAAAAATTTTTGCTTCTATTTCTTTAGGAAGACAAAGACGATACAAATTTTTGGATTCATCGAAATAAAAGCAAGAGTTTAAATAATCTTCGAAAATCTCTATATCCCAATTTTTAAAAGAATCTGACATCCGATAGCTTCTTCGGATAATTTCTAAATTTTTGAATTCTTCTCTTCTTTTTTCCGCTTGTTTGGCTAAAGGTGTATCAATGAAATTCAAAAAGAAACTTAAAAAGGGTGTAAGAACAACTGGATCCCAACAAGAAATAGAAAAAATATTGGTATTGTTAAAATATCCCGCAAGAAGACTTGAGGCTCCACCCAAAGAATGTCCAACCAAGTGAAACTTATTTATATTGTATTTTGTTTTTAGGTATTCTATAAACATAAGAATTTGATCAGAAAAAATCAACCAATTTTTTATATCATAATAATTTTCTGAACCGTTATGACCAATAAAATTTAATGCAAATACATTATAATTATTTTTAATAAACTCTTTTAACAATTTTGTATATGTTTGAGCAGAATATCCATTTGCATGGAAAAATAAAATTGTTTCTTGGTTTGTACTAATAAAATTTTCTAAATAAGATAACCTTAAAATTTTATTATTAAGTGAAAAATCAAAATATAAAGATCTCATGAATTTATCTTTCAATTAACTAAAAAAAAAGCAAGTTTTTAATTAATCATGAATTAAAGTTGTAAAGTCAATTAAAGAGATGGATATTTTTTTACTTTTTTATAAAAATCATTTACTAAATAAATTCCTTTTTTTTTCTAAACTTAAATGATTTCCAATAAACTAATAACAAGCTTAATCTATCCCTATATAATTTTATTTTTAGTTGCAGGAGTCTTTTTATTTTTTTATTATAAATTTTTGATCTTAAAATACTTATTCTTCGGTATTAAAATAATCTCAGGTGCAATGGATTGGAAAGGTTCAAAAGGTAAAATAACACCAGGTAGGGCATTCTTCTCGGGAATTTTAGGTTCGTTTTTCCCCGGAACTTTTTTTGGTTTATTAATCGCTTTTTATATCTCAGGTCCGTCCATTATAACATTATTATTTATCGTACACTTTTTGCAAGCTTCCATAGAATTCATCTTATCAACAGTTAGTTTTAAATTTAGAATCCGAAACAAAAACGGAAATTTGGAAACTGGGCTTCTTTTAGGAATTGAAAAATATTCAAGAATTAAATGGCTAGGAATTTTATATGGTAGCTCTTTTGTAATTACATCGATTTTTATAGGTTTTTGGAATTTGTCTATATTGAATTCTGTAAATATTTCCAGTATTTTCAACCAACAACGCATTCCGTTTATTTTGGAACCTTCTAGTATCATCATCTTTTTTATAATTTTTATTATTCTTTTATTGAATGGTGGTATTAAAAGGATTGGTCTATACTCCAAAATTTCCGCTTATATTCTTTTTCTAATATTATTTTTCCTAAATATTTCTTTTAAAGATAATATAAAAATCGTTTTGGAATCTATAAATGAAATCAGCAACTTACTAAGTACCAATCAAATTTATAATACATTAGTGTCCGTAGTTTTATACTGTATTTTTGCTGAAGTACCTTCTTATCGCTTACATAATTTTTCTGGTTTTGTAAGAACAGATCATGCAGCAAAACAAGGAATTGCAACTATTGTTTATCCCCTTGTACAAGTGGGTTTTATTTTTAGTATAGCTAGTGCAATCCATAATTTTATTTTAAATTATCCTTTTACAATCAAAAATATCGATCATATTTTAGAAATATTGACTACGATTCATCTATCTTTATTTTCTTATCTTATAAATATAAACAATAACCCTTTTTCGAAGTCCATTTCTTACATTCTTTTTACAGGATTTTTATTCACTTCCCTTGTGACTAACTTTCTTTGTGGGAATATGATCACAAGACAGTTAATGAATCGATTTAGACTTCCTAATTTTTATCCCGTTATTACAATTATTCTATATTTTTATTTTACATTTTTTATAAATTTTAATGAAAAAAATCAAATTAAAGATTTTTATAAGATTTTTATTTTCTTTTTTGGAATCACAAATCTTTCATTGATTCTATTTGCCCTTATTTATCACAACATAGGGAAATTTGAACTTCAAAAGTATAAAGATTCTTATGAGGGAGGAATTGATATATCAAGGGATATTTATTTAATTTTGTTTACAATTCTTCCTTCGAATTTAATCTCAAAATTATTTGGCATGTTCAGTTTAATTCAGTTTCCCCAACCTATAATGGTTTTGGTTATTAAAGCATTTGCAAAATTTTATAAAATAAATTTAAAAGAAATTAAGGATGATTTAAAAAAATTTAAAAATTTAAATTCTTTTTTTATACGTGAACTAAAAGCCAACGTAAGACCTATAGACAAAAGAAAAGGCATGATTGTTTCTCCTGTAGATGCAATTTTAAGTAAAAAAGGATATATAGAAAAAGGTTTTTTAATACAAACCAAAGGAATTTATTATTCATTAAAAGACTTAATTGTAGACAGAGAGTTCTTACCTTACTTCGAAAAAGGAAAATACGCCGTATTTTACTTAAGCCCAAAAGATTACCACAGGATTCATACACCATATGATTGCTATGTAGAAGGGTATTTCTATTCACCGGGACATTTGTTTCCCGTAAATGAACCCTTAGTCAAAGGATTGTATGGACTTTTTGTAAAGAACGAAAGATTGGTAACATTTTTAAAAACAAAATATGGTAGAATAGCCATGGTAAAAGTTGGTGCAACAAATGTAGGAAAAATTAAAGTAAGTTACGATTCTATAGAAACCAATAGCTGGATTCGTAGAAAAAAAGCCATAAAATACAAACATAAAATTTTTTACAAAAAAGGTATGGAGTTAGGCAGATTCGAAATGGGCTCCACAGTCATTCTGATATTTGAAAATAATTGCAATGAATTTTTAGAATCTTGTTTGGAAGGAAAACATTATAAATTTGGGGAAGCGTTCAGCAAATTTATCATAAAAGATAAAGAATAAATCTATGAAAATTTTTAAAAATCAATCTATTCTTTATCTTTATCTGAATTCTCTTTTTCTTTTGGGTTTTTCTTAAATATGTTGATTTTATGGTACCATTTTTCTTGCTTTTTCTTTTGCTGAGTGACTTTTGGTTCTTCTTCTTTCTTTTTGTAAGATAATGTATCTAGTTTATCTTTTTCTATAGATTCTTTTTGTTTTAAAAGTTCACGCCGTGGTATTTTTTTTATTTTAGCTTTTTCTACCAATTCTATAATACACATTTCTGCACTATCTTTTTTTCTCTCTGGCAAATGGATAATTCTTAAATATCCACCTTTTCGGTTTTGATTTCTTTTTGCTATGTCTTCGAATAATTTATATAGAATTGCTTTATTTTTTATATATTTAAAAACAATCCTTTTATTGTGGATTTTTTGCTCTTTTGACAATCCCTCATTCAAATTTCTAATTGCTCTTGAAATTATTTTTTCTACAAATGGCTTTAACGCTTTAGCTTTTGCACGTGTTGTGATAATTTGTTCATGATTTAGTAGACTAACAGCCATATTTTTAAGCATAGCTTTCCTATGTGACGTTACTCTATTTAATTTTTTAGTTTTTTTTCCTTTATACATACGAACCTCTCCTTTTACATTTCTCTTACATATGGTAAATCTTTCATATTTAGAGATAAATTTAAAGAACTAAGTTTTTCTTTGATCTCCTCAATACATTCTACTGAACAATGTTTGGATTTCTGAAATTCATCCTCTTGCTTTTTAACTAAATCAATTACATAATCAATTTCCAAAGATTTTAGCAATGAAAGTGTCCTGACAGAAAATTCTAATTCTTCTACATGTTTTTCTAATTTTAATTTTAATTCATCATCTACATCTTTAATTTCTTCTTCGATTGGTTCTTCTATAATTTTTTCATCAAAATTTCCTATGATTTTTAAATTAAAAAAAAGGATTTTAGCAGCTTGTTCTAATGCAGTTTGGGGACTGATAGAGTTATCTGTCCAGATTTCTAAAATCAATCTTTCTGAATCTTCGTCAGTCCCTTTCTGTAGTTCTTCAATAGTAAAATTTACTTTTAAAATGGGAGAAAACAAAGCATCTATTGGAATTGTCCCTATTTCTTCTATATTCTTTTTAAAATTTTCCGCAGAAACATAGCCTCTCCCTCTTTCTATCTGCAAATCCATTATAATTTCTGCATCTTCATTTAGTGTTGCTATTAATATCTCTGGATTCAAAACCTGAATCGATGAGTCTACGGCTAAATCTCCCGCAAGAAACAATCCTGCACCTCGTTTCTCTATATGGATTACTTTTGGTTCAGAATTGTTTGGAGCATCATAAATTAATCTAACCTTTTTTAATCTTAAAATAATCAAAAAAACATCTTCTACTACACCCGGAATAGGCATAAACTCATTATGCACACCCTCTATTTTTATTGCTGTAATTGCAGAACCTTCTATTGAAGATAATAAAGTTCTTCGCAGTGCATTTCCTATAGTCGTTGCGAATCCTCGCTCAAAAGGTTCTATGATAAATTTACCATAATTCGGTTGGTTTTCTATTGTTTCTAATTTGATAGTAGTTGGTCGTTTTAATGGTTTTATCAAAACTCTCATAATATTTTACCTTTTTATAAGATTTTGATTATACTTTTCTTCTCTTTGGAGGTCTACACCCGTTGTGCGGAATTGGAGTTATATCTCTTATAGATCGTATTTTGATACCTTCTCCTACGATTGATTTGATCGCAGATTCTCTTCCTAATCCTGGGCCTTTTATTAGTATATCTGCCTCTCTTAATCCAAATTCTTTAGCTTTTTGGGCTGCTTCCTTTGCTGTTACCTGGGCTGCAAAGGGAGTCGATTTTCTGGTACCTTTAAAGGATTGGCCAGCACTTGCCCAGCAAATTACATTTCCTTTTTCGTCAGTTACAGTGATGATTGTATTATTGTATGATGAGTTTATATATATTTTCCCTATAGGTATATTTCTTTTTTCTTTTTTCTTAGTTGACATTTATTCGGCTCCTTAATTATTTCGTTGCTTTTTTCTTATTCGGGATTGTTTTCCTTACCCCTTTCCTTGTTCTTGCATTAGTTTTCGTTCTTTGGCCTCTAACTGGTAAACCCATTCTGTGTCTTAAACCTCTATAACAGCCGATTTCCATTAATCTTTTAATATTCAAATTGACTTCTGTACGAAGATCTCCTTCTACTCTAAAATTTTTCTCAATAAAATCTTTTATCATTGCAACTTCTTTGTCTTCTAAATATTTTACTTTTTTATTTTTATCAATTTTTAATGTATTTAAGATGTAATTGGCACGAGATCTTCCTATTCCATAAATATACGTTAAACCAATTTCTACTCTTTTCTCTTTTGGTAAATCTACACCAACAATCCTTGCCATAGTTTTTAACCTTGTCTTTGTTTATGTTTTGGATTTTTGCAAATTACTCGTATAACCCCTTTTCTTCGAATAATTTTACAATGTTCACAAATTTTTCTTACAGAACTTCTCACTTTCATTTTTAAAATCCTTTTTATTTTACTCTATAAGTAATTCTACCTCGGGTTAAATCATATGGGGATAATTCTAATTTTACTCTATCACCTGGTAGAATTTTTATATAATGCATACGCATTTTACCAGATATATGCGCTAAAACTTTATGCCCATTATCCAATTCTACTCTAAACATAGCATTGGGCAAAGGTTCTATTACTTTTCCTTCGACTTGTATTGGTTCTTCTTTGGCCATATTCATTCAAATGGTATTATTTTTTCTTATACATTTATAGTCAAACATTTTTTAATGCTTCTTTTATCCTACTGGTAATTTCCTCAACAGAACCCAATCCATCGATATTTCTTAAAAGCTTTTTTTCTTTATAATACTCAATTAAAGGATACGTTTGCTCAAAATAGGTTTTCATTCTTGCTCGTATAACCTCTTCTGTATCATCTGATCTACCCTCTATTTTAGCTCTACGCAACAATCTTTCTACCAATTCTTTTTCAGAAACATCTATATTGATTACAACATGCAAAATTTTATTAAGTTCGCTTAAAATGTTATCAAGTTCTTGAGCTTGCTTTAGAGTCCTTGGAAAACCATCTAACAAAAACCCTCTTTCGCAATCAGATTTTTGTATTCTTTCTTTTACAATTCCTATGACAATTTCGTCAGGAACCAATTTGCCAGACTCAACAAACTCTTTAGCTTTTTCTCCTAATTCTGTTCCTTCGTTCATTGCATTTCTTAAAATTTCACCTGTTGATATCTGAGGTATTTTGTACTCATTACAAATGAATTTTGCTTGCGTACCTTTCCCCGCACCTGGAGGGCCCATAAAAACTATATTTATCATTGTAACCTGCCTTTTAATTTACTTTTTTTTATGCTCATAAAACCTGGATAGTTTCGCATCTTTAACTGGGCTTCTATTTGTTTTAAAGTATCTAAAGCAACACCAACCATAATCAAAAGAGAAGTTCCTCCAAAAGTATATGCTAAACCTTGAATATTTTGATTTGCTTTTAAATCCAAAAAGTTTATTATCAAATAAGGGGCTATGGCTAATGCAGCAAGCATAACTCCACCTGGTAAAATAATTCGATTTAATATATATTCTAAATGTTCCTTTGTTTGTTGTCCAGGTCGGATACCAGGAATATAACCTCCAATTTTTTTTAATTGTTCAGCCAATTCAACAGGGTTGATATAAATCGCTGTATAGAAATAAGCGAAAAAAATAATCAATGCACTGTATATTAAATAATAAGGCAACTGCTGAAAAAAGGTAGGTGCAAAAGGATTCAACCACTCTTGCAGGATTTGCCATCCTATCCAAGATTGGGACTGTGCTCCTAACATACCAAAAACAGTTTGCGGAAATAATAATAGAGAAGATGCAAAGATTATTGGCATTACGCTTGCAGCATTCAATTTGAATTGTAAAGATTGACTTTGCGCCTGGACCATTCGATTTCCTACGATTCGTTTGCCATATTGAAGAGGTATTTTTCTTACTCCCTGAGATAAAATAACTGTAAAAGCTATGAGCAATATAAAAATGATTAATAAAATCACTATATCAAAAAACCTAATGGAAGGATCTTTTATCATTTTGATTATGTTTGTTGGCAATCTTGCTATAATTCCAGCAAATATAATTAAAGATACACCGTTCCCTATACCCCTTTCCGTGATTTGTTCTCCAAACCACATTAAAATTAGAGTTCCTGTTGTTATAGTTATCACACCAGTAAAATAGAAAAAAGTCTTTGGCATTACAGCAGATACTAAAGGTGAACCATCTCTACTTGTCTGTTCTACTGCCCAAAACAATATAAACAAAGATTGTATGGCACAAAGCAGAACTGTCCCAAATCTAGTATATTGATTAATTTTTCTTCTTCCATATTCTCCTTCTTTTTGCAATAGAGCAAAATAAGGAATGATTACAGTTAATAAACTCATTATAATAGAAGATGATATATAAGGCATTATACCTAAAGAAAATATAGAAAGTTTGAATAAAGCACCACCCGAAAAGATATCTACTACATCCAATATGGATTGACCTCTTGGTTTTGCATTAGCAACGGCTATGGGATCTACTCCCGGAATCGTTATAAAAGACCCAAAACGATAAACTATTAATAACCCTAAAGTATATAAAAGCTTTTTTCTTAGATCTTCGATTTTAATTATTGTTAATAATGTATTCATAACTTTATTATTTCTACTTTACCACCTTTTGCTTCTATTTTTTCTTTTGCACTTTTAGAAATGGCGTGAACCTCTACATTCACTGTATTGGATATATCTCCAAAGCCTAAGATTTTTACAGGCAAATTTTTATTTTTAATCAAACCCACTTTTAGAAGCTCATCTAGGGTTATATCCCCTTTTAATTCTTTCTTTTCTATCATAAATAAATTTATAATCTGGTATTCTTTTTTAAAAGGGTTATGAAAACCACGCTTCGGTATTCTTTTGTAGAGAGGCATTTGGCCACCTTCGAATCCTATTTTTTTTGAATAACCAGTTCTTGATTTTTGTCCTTTCTGTCCTCGGCCTGAGGTTTTACCTAAGCCCGAACCTTCCCCTCTACCTACCCGTTTTTTTTTAAATTTTGAACCTTGAAATGGCTTAAGTAAGACTACTTCTTTATCTCTTTTTAATTTTTTTTTAGTTTTTTTATTTTTAATATCTTTAAGTGATAATTGATTTTGTTTCATTCTACTACCTCAATCTGTAACATGTATTCAACTTGTTTAACCATTCCCATCAAAGGTTTGTTGTTCACATCAATCATTTTTTGTTTACCAATTTTTGTTAATCCTAATGCTTTTAGTGTTGCTTTATGATTCGGTATTTTTCCAATCATACTTCTCTTCAAAATTACTCTTATTTTTTTTGGTTTGGATTTAATGATTTCTTTTAAACTCATACATTACTCCTGAAGATCCAATTCCCCAAAAAGTTTTTTTAAACTAATACCCCTTTTTTTTGCTGTTTCCTCCGGTGTTTCCAGTTCTTTGAGTGCCTTTAATGTTGCTTTGACCGCATTCAAGGGGTTTTTAGAACCCATTACTTTTGATAAGACATCATGAACACCTAAAACTTCTAACAAAGCCTTAACAGATTCTCCTGCTATAATTCCAGTTCCCGGTGTTGCAGGTTTTAACCATACTTTGGTAGCTTTAAAAGCACCAAATGTTTCGTGAGGCAAAGATTTTTTATGAGTTAAAGAAATTTGTACCATATTCTTTTTTGCATTTTCTAAAGATTTGCGAATAGCATCTGGGACTTCATTTGCTTTCCCAAAACCTATACCAACTTTTCCATTTAAATTTCCTACAACACTCAAAGCATTAAAAGAAAATCTACGTCCACCTCTAACTACTTTTGATACTCGTTTAATTTTGATTACTTTTTCTATTAATTGCTCTCTTTGATCCTTTATTAGCATACTTCAAATACTCCTTAAAACAATAAACCAGCTTCTCTTGCAGCATCAGCAAATGCAGCGATTCTACCAGAATACTT
This sequence comes from Leptonema sp. (in: bacteria), assembly GCA_046291925.1. Taxonomy (GTDB): domain Bacteria; phylum Spirochaetota; class Leptospiria; order Leptospirales; family Leptonemataceae; genus SKYB61. The sequence goes on from JBKBRY010000007.1 coordinate 83,852, forward strand.
CCTACCTCTTCGATCTAAGTAAACTTTTTGAATTCCTTTTTCTATGCAAAGTTTTGCAAAATAGGATCCTAATTTTTTTGCAGATTCTAAATTTTTTTTACTTTGATTCTGAGGTAAGTTTAAATTCTTATGCCAAGTACCCATACTCAATAGAGTTTTGCCTGTTTGAATATCTACTATCTGAGCATATAAATAACGATTGGTTTTATGGATGATCAATCGCTTTCTATCTTTATCTTTAGGGATTGTTTTGAATTTAACCCTTTTGATTCGTCTTTGTAGTCTGAATTCCTTTAAAAATGCTTTCTTCATAATCTTATACCTCTACTTGCCTTTTCCAGATTTACCGGCTTTTCCTGCTTTTCGCCTTATTTCTTCTTCTTCGTATTTAATTCCTTTTCCTTTATAAGGTTCTGGAGGTTTAAAATTTCTTATAATTGCTGATACCTGACCAACTTTTTGCTTATCGATCCCTGTTAACTCAATTTTTACTTGTTGATCTACTTTGAGATTGATTCCATCTGGTATTGGATATTCTATATCATGAGAATAGCCTAAAGACAAGATTAAGGTTTTTCCTCTTAAGTTTGCCCGATATCCTACTCCAACTAACTGTAATCTCTTCGTCCAACCTTTCGTTACTCCTATTATATGGTTATTAATCAATGAACGAACCAAACCATGCAGAGCTTTTATTTTTTTAAAATCGGATTTTCGCTTTACGATTATTTTGTCTTTTAAGATTTCTATTTCTATATTGTCGGGAATTGGCTGTTTTAACAGACCCAAGGGCCCCTTAATTGTAAGTTCTTGATTTTGAAGTTTTACTTCTACCTCTTTCGGTATTTCTATAGGCAATTTTCCTATTCTTGACATATACATCCTCTTTTTGTTTTACCAAACTTCGATTAGTACTTCTCCACCTACTCCTAGTTTTTTTGCTTTTCTACCAATCATAATTCCTTTAGATGTGGAAACAATAGAAATACCTCTATTGTTCAGTACAGGTTTTATCTCATTTGCTTTTATGTAGATTCTCCTGCTAGGTTTAGAGATTCTTCTTATATGAGTAATCACAGGTCTTTTATTATTATATTTTAAATATACAATTATAAATTTTTTATTATTTTCTTCTATAATTTCGTATTTAGAAATAAAATGCTCATCTTTTAGAATGCTCAAAATATTTTCTTTAATTCTTGAATATTGTACTTTGATAGTTTCTATATTTACACGTTGTGCATTTCTTATTTTAGTTATCATATCTGCAATTGGATCTGACATTGCCATATACTAACTCCCCTATGTTATTTTATTTTACCAAGACGATTTGATGACTCCAGGTATTTCTCCAAACCCAGCTTTTTTTCTAAAACATATCCTGCACATACCAAATTTCCTTAAATAACCTCTTGGCCTTCCACATAAAGGGCATCGATTCCTTGCCCTAACTTTAAATTTTGGCTTTCTTTTTGATTTTTCCATCATCGCTTTTCTTGCCATGTATATTTCTCCTTATTTTTTCCTAAATGGAACTCCTAACAATTCCAATAATGCTTTTGCTTCTTCATCAGTTTTAGCAGTAGTTGTGATAGTAATGTTCATTCCATGATAACTTTCTATTTTATCCACATTAATTTCAGGAAATATAATTTGCTCTTTAATTGAAAAATTGTAATTTCCTCTTCCGTCGAAAGAGTTTGGATTCAATCCCCGGAAATCTCTAACTCTTGGAAGATCTACTTTAATCAATTTATATAAAAATTCCCACATCTTTTCTCGTCTTAAAGTTACCATACAACCAATATTCATCCCTTCTCTAATTTTAAAAGAAGAAATAGACTTTTTTGCTTTCGTTTTTACTGCTTTTTGTCCTGTTATCAAAGCAATTTCTTCCACCGCTGCTTCTAAGATTTTTGGATTAGAGGGAGCCGACCCCATTCCTATATTCAAAGTTATTTTCTCTATTTTGGGGACTTGCATTATGTTTTTATATTTGAATCTTTCGATTAGTTTTGGTATTACCTCTTTTTGGTATATTTCCTTTAGTATTGCCATAATTTCTCCTAAATGATCTCTCTTTCTTGTTTATTGATTCTTCCTAATCTAATTTTTTTTCCATCTTCTATTTTATAACCTATTCTTACTCCTTTTTTTAATTTGGAATCATAATACATAACATTAGAAATATGAATAGGTGCCTCGATTTCTACAACTCCTCCTTGCGGATTTTCTTGTGTTGGCCTAAGGTATTTTTTTCTTAAATTGATCCCCTGAACAACTACTCTATTTCCTAATCGATCAATGAATAACACTTTACCTCTTTTTCCTTTATGCTTTCCTGCAATGACTATAACTTCGTCATTTACCTTTAACTTTGTTTTCTTTCTTTTTAATTTGTTGTATAATCTAGGATTTTTTTTGTATAGTTTTAATTGTTTTTTTCTATCCATATAGAACCCTCTATTTACAAATCAAACCACTTCTGGTGCCAATGATATAATCTTTTTAAATTCCGTATCTCTTAATTCTCGTGCAACAGGTCCAAAAATACGCGTTCCTTTTGGATTCATTTTTTCGTCTATTAATGCACAAGCATTGTCATCAAATCGTATAATACTTCCATCAGGTCTTTTGAATTCTTTTTTTGTCCGAACAATGACAGCTTTTTGGACAGCTTTATTGTGTACTTTTTTACCTCTCGAATCTTTTAAACCATATTCTGGCACTGCTTGTTTTACTGCTACAATAATTATATCACCTACGGTAGCATATCTTTTTTTTGTACTCCCTAATACCCTTATACACATTACCTTTTTTACACCTGTATTGTCTGCAACATTAAGAATTGTTTGTTCCTGAATCATTGCTCGTCTCCTTTTTGTATGATCTTATACAATATATGTCGTTTATGCTTAGATAGAGGTCTTGTTTCCAATGCAAGAATCACATCACCTATTTTTGATTTATTTTCCTCATCATGAACTTTTATCTTTGCTGACCTCATAATTGTTTTTTTATACAAAGGATGCATCATTTTTTTTTCTACCAAAATAACTCTTGTTTTATTCATTTTGTCTGATATTACAGTTCCTTTTACTAACTTAAGTATCTTATTCTTTTTTGTATTATTTTCTGCCATAGGTTCCACCCGTACGATTCATTTTCTTTTCAGTTAAAATTGTATAGATTCTTGCTATATCTTTTTTTAATTTTTTGATTTCAGACGGTTTTTGGATCATTTTATTTGCACCCAATTGGAATCGTAATTGAATTAGTTCTTGCTTTTTTTGCTTCAGTTGTGCTTGCAATTCTTCTGTAGAAAGGTTTCTTATATTTTGCTTTGGCATAAAAACTCCTAAAAAACTTCTTTCTTTATGACTAATGTTTTTACTGGTAACTTGTGACTTGCCAAACGAAAGGCCTCTTTGGCTACATCCTCAGGTATTCCACTAATTTCAAACATTACCCTACCTGGCTTAACTATTGCAACCCAAAACTCTGGATTTCCTTTACCAGAACCCATCCTTGTTTCTGCTGGTTTCTTTGTAACTGGATAATCAGGAAAAATTCTAATCCAAAGTTTCCCACCTCTTTTAATATGTCGGGTAATTGTTCGCCTTGCTGCTTCGATTTGTCTTGCAGTTATCCTTCCTGCTGTTAATGCTTTTAGGCCAAATTCTCCAAAAGATACCTTGTTGCCTCTCGAAGAGATTCCTTTAAGTCTTCCTTTTTGTTTCTTTCGATATTTTACTTTCTTTGGACTTAACATATTTTTACCCCAAATCTAATTTTTTACTGGCAATATATCCCCTTTGTATACCCAGACTTTGATACCTATAATCCCATATGTTGTTTCTGCTTCACTTACAGCATAATCAATATCAGCTCTTAATGTATGCAATGGGATTCTACCTTCTTTATAAAATTCAGTTCTTGCCATATCAACACCATTCAATCGACCAGAAACCATTACTTTTATACCTTGTACATTGTTCCTCATAGCACTCCGTATTGCTTGCTTCATGGTTCTTTTGTAAGGCATTCTTTTTTCTATTTGGTCAGCAATCGTATCTGCAATAATTTTTGCAATTGTTTCTGGTTTTTTCTTTTCTTCTATATAGATGTTCACTATTTTATTAAATTTGTCTTTAATTTCTTTTTTAAGTGCTTCTATTTTTAAGCCTTTTGGTCCTATTACAACTCCAGGTTTAGCTGTTTCTATTGTTACATTGATTTTTTCCATCAAACGTTTAATAATAATTTTAACAATGGTTCCTTTGGGATAATACGAATGGATAAACTCTTTTAAGCTTAAGTCTTCCACTAAATAATCTCTATAGCGATCAGATTCATACCAAATCGAATCCCAAGTTTTATTAATCCCTATTCTTAGTCCTATTGGATTTACTTTTTGTCCCATAAATATTCCTCAATCATTCACTGATAACTACTGTAACTTTGCTTGTTCTTTTTAAACGCATAAATGCTCTACCTCTTGCTCTAGGTCGAAATCGCTTTAAGACTGTTCCTTGATCTACATATAATTTTTTTATATACATTTTATTAGAATCAAAATTTTTATTTAGATTTTTATAATTGGAACTTGCAGACAAAATAATTTTTTTTAAATATTTTGCCCCTTTTTTTGGCATTGCGTTCAATATACTGATTGCATCCTCAACCAAATATCCTCTAACCTCATTAGCAACCAATCTCAATTTTCTTGGACTAATCATTAAAAAATTCGAAACTGCTTTTGCTTCCATATTATTTAACCTATTTTTTTAGTTTTTTATCAAGAGACGTATGCCCTCTATAGGTTCTGGTTGGCGCAAACTCGCCTAATTTATGTCCTACCATTTGTTCGGTTACGTATACAGGTATAAAATTTTTTCCGTTGTGCACCAAAAAAGTCATTCCAATCATTTCTGGAAAAATTACAGATCTACGTGACCATGTTTTTATTGGTTTTTTGTCGTCAGTTTCTTTTGCTTTGAGAATTTTTTTCATCAAGTGGTTATCTATAAAAGGGCCCTTTTTTAGTGATCTTGGCATATCCTCACCTCTTACGATTGTTTTTTCTTAGATTTTCTTCTTTCTACAATAAGAAAATCTGTTCTACTTCTTTTTTTTCGTGTTTTATACCCCAATGTTGGTTGTCCCCAAGGGGTAGTTGGATGATTGCCTTTTCCTCTACCTTCACCACCACCATGAGGGTGATCAATAGGATTCATAGCAACACCTCGAACAGTTGGTCTTATACCCAAATGTCGTTTCCTTCCAGCTTTCCCATAAACGATCAAATTATGATCTAAGGCTCCCACTACACCAATTGTTGCTAAACATTTTTTGTATATTTTTCTAAGTTCAGATGATGGTAATTTCACCAATGCATATTCACCATCAAAACCAGCAACCGTTGCAAATGTGCCTGCGGATCTACAGATTTGTCCACCTTTTCCAGGGGTTAATTCTATATTATGAACACTTGTTCCCGGCGGTATTTTCTCTAAAGGGAGGGTATTCCCTATTTTGATGGGTGCTTCTGTTTTTGACGACAAAATTACATCGCCTTTATTGATTCCATTCGGCGCCAAAATATATCTATATTCACCATCGGTATATTTGACTAAACATATGTTAGCAGTCCGATTGGGATCATACTCAATTGTCATTATGGTTCCAGGAATGTTGAATTTATCTCTCTTAAAATCAATAATTCTATACAATCGTTTATGTCTTGTCCCCTTATGACGAACTGTAATTCTTCCTTGCGAATTTCTCCCAGCTTTATATTTTAATACTTTTAATAGTGATTTTTTTGGTTCTACTTTATCTAATTCAGAAGAATCCAAATAAGTTTGGTATCTTGTAGTGGATGTATAAGGCTTTAGTTTTTTTATTCCCATTTTTTACCTCTAATCAAATTTGATAGTTTTTCCTGGTTCGAGTAGTAGAATTGCTTTTTTAAAACCAGGCTTTCTTGAAACAATATTTCTAAATCTTGTTTTTCTATATGGCTGGTTGATTATGTTGATTTTTAGAACTTTAATTTTATAAAGATCATAAAAAGCTTTTTTGATTTGGTTTTTGTTTGCTTTTTTATGAACTTTAAATACAACAATATGGCCCTTTTTTGATTTTTGGTTTAAGTAGTCTGATTTTTCAGTTATATATGGTTCAATCAATATTTTATCAACTTCCATATTATACCTCTAAAACTTTTTTAAAATTTTCATATCCTTTACTTGTAAAAATCAAAATAGAATTATAATACATTTCTGGTAAGGTTGGTCTTAAACTACTAATTGTATCTATATTGGGTATATTCATAGCTGATTTTAACAAATAAGGCTCAGAATCCTCAAACAACAGAGAAATTGTGTTGAAGGGTAACAAATTAGCATTTTTTAATGTTTGGTATACTGCTTTTGTTGAATAATCAGATAGGGGGAAATTGTCTATAAGATAAAGTTGATTATTTATAGCTTTTATATTTAAAAGTATTTTATAAACCAATTTTTTTATTTTTGGATTAACTTTTTTGTAAAAATTTTGTGGTTGTGGTCCAAATACAGTCGCCCCTCCTTTGAACTGTGGAGCCCGAATGGATCCTTGACGAGCATATCCTGTTCCTTTTTGCTTGTAGGGTTTTTTGCCACCGCCAGATACTTCGCTTCTTGTTTTTGTTTTTCTTGTTCCTTGACGCCGATTCCACCTTTCCGCCTCTAATGCAAAATGGAGTAAATTGTAAGACTTATCGTCAATCTCTATTAAATATTGTTCTTCTAAGGGTTGCTCTGATTTTAAGTTTCCTTGAGAATCAAGAACCAGTAATTTTTTTTCTACTTTTTTTGAACTCATTTTACAACCTCGATTTTAACAATAGATTTGGTGGGACCAGGTACAGAACCTTTCAAAAAAATTAAATGGTTTTCCTTATCTAACTCGACAATTTCTAAGTTTCTTACAGTAACTGTCTTTCCTCCCATTCTACCTGGCATTTTTTTCCCTTTAACAACTTCAGAAGGAAAAGTACTAGAACCAATTGAACCTGGTGCTCGATGGAATTTTGAACCATGAGACATCCTTCCTCCACCAAAGCCATGCCTCTTAACAACACCTTGGAAACCTTTACCTTTTGATTTAGCTGTAACTTTTACGATATCTCCTTTGTTAAAAATTGATATATCAATCTGATTTCCTAACTGATATTCGCCTTCTAAATCCCGAATTTCTTTTAATTTTTTAAAAGGAGACAATCCCGATTTTTTAAGATGACCTAATTCTGGTTTTGTTAAAGCTTTTTCTTTAGTCGATAAAAAAGCCAGCTGAACCGCATTGTATCCATTTTTTTCTATGGTTCTTATAGAAGAAACATAACATGGTCTACATTCTATAACTGTAACAGGGCATACATTTCTGTTCGAGTCAAATATCCTTGTCATTCCTAATTTAATACCAAACAATCCACGAGGCATGTTGTACTCCTAATTAAACTTTTTTAACTTTTAAAGGGATAACCATAACCCCCGCAGGTAGCTTTAATTTGCTTAAGGCTTCCGTAACATGATCATTAGGGTTTTTTATATCTATCAATCGCTTGTATGTTCTGATTTCGAATTGCTCTCTTGACTTTTTATTTACATGAACTGATCGCAAAACCGTAAATCGCTCAATTGATGTTGGTAAAGGAATGGGGCCAGAAACTTCTGCTCCATTCTTTTTGGCAACAGCTACGATTTCTTGTGCTGCTTTATCGATTAAAGTATAATCAAATGATTTTAATTTAATTCTTATTTTTCTTGTAGAATCCATCTTTCATTTACCAAATTTGTTATTCTAAAATCTGAGTCACTACACCAGAACCTACTGTTCTTCCACCTTCTCGAATCGCAAATCGCAATCCTGTATCCATTGCGATTGGACTAATCAATTCTACGGTTAGATTCACATTGTCTCCTGGCATTACTACCATATTTTCTTCTGGCAAAAGAATGGTTCCTGTTACATCTGTTGTTCTAAAATAAAATTGTGGTCTATAATTACTCTGAAATGGAGTATGCCTACCACCTTCTTCTTTTTTTAGCACATACACTTCTGCTTTAAATTTTTTATGAGGAGTTATAGTTCCAGGCTTCGCAAGAACTTGACCGCGTTCTATATCTTCTTTTTTAATTCCTCTCAATAAGGCTCCTATATTATCTCCAGCTTGTGCATAATCCAACTGCTTTCTAAACATTTCGATACCAGTAACTACAGTTTTTTGAGTTGGTCTTAATCCAACAATTTCTACTTCGTCGTTTATATTTAATTTTCCTGTCTCTACTCTACCTGTAGCAACAGTTCCACGACCAGTTATTGAAAATACATCTTCTACTGGCATCAAGAATGGTTTGTCAATATCCCTTTTAGGCTCGGGAACATAAGCATCTACCGTTTCCATAAGTTTTAAGATAGATTGTTCCCCTATTTCAGAAGTATCACCTTCCAAAGCTTTTAAAGCTGAACCAGCTATCATTGGAGTATCGGCAGGAAAACCATACTTAACCAACAAATCTTTCACTTCTTCCTTTACGAGTTCAATCATCTCTTCTCTTTCGTCAGGCGATAATGCATCAATTTTATTAAGAAAAACTACAATATAGGGTACCCCTACTTGTCGAGCTAACAAAATATGTTCTCTCGTTTGAGGCATGGGCCCATCAACAGCAGAGACAACCAATATTGCAGCATCCATTTGAGCAGCCCCAGTAATCATATTCTTTACATAATCCGCGTGTCCGGGGCAATCCACATGAGCATAATGCCTTTTATCTGTTTCGTATTCTTGATGAGAGGTTGCTATCGTAATTCCTCTTTCCTTTTCTTCTGGTGCATTGTCTATTTCGTCATATTTGACAGGCTTGTTTATTCCACCCTTATATTTAGCCAAAACAAAAGTAATGGCTGATGTTAATGTAGTTTTACCATGATCAACATGACCTATTGTTCCTATATTTAAATGTGGTTTTGATCTATCAAATTTTTCCTTTGCCATAACGTTACCCTTTTTTTATAATTTTAAATTACATTTTAAAAAGTTACTTTTTTTAAAGCAGGTTCTATGTCTACTCTAATTTTATTTAAATTTAAAAAATTATACAGAAACTTTAGCAATGATTTCGTTTGCTATATTATTTGGCACTTGCTCATAATGTTTAAATTGCATTGTATAGGAAGCTCTACCTTGAGTAAAACTCCTAAGATCAGTTGCATAACCAAACATTTCTGCTAAGGGTACTTCTGCTCTAACTACTCTAGCATTTCCTCTTTGATCCATTGCCAAAATCTTTCCTCTCCTACGATTTAGATCCCCTACAACATCACCCATATAATCTTCAGGTGTTATCACTTCTACATCCATAATGGGTTCAAGCAAAACTGGTTTGGATTTTTTGCTAGCCTCTTTAAAAGCTAAGGAGGCAGCTACTTTAAAAGCCATTTCTGATGAATCCACATCATGATAAGAACCATCAAACAGTTCTACGATTACATCCACTACAGGATACCCCGCTAAAACACCAGATTGCATTGCTTCTTGAATTCCTTTATCTACGGCAGGTATATATTCTTTTGGTATTACTCCACCAACAATGGAATTAATAAATTTGTAGCCTTTACCTGGTTCATTTGGTTTTATGCGAATCCACACATGTCCATACTGACCTCTACCCCCTGTTTGCTTTATATACTTTCCTTCTACTTCAGCAGAATCTCTGATGGTTTCCCGATATGCAACCTGAGGTTTACCTACATTTGCTTCTACTTTGAATTCTCTTTTTAAACGATCAACAATGATTTCCAAGTGCAACTCACCCATTCCAGAAATGATTGTCTGTCCCGTTTCGTGATCCATTTTAACTCTAAAGGTTGGATCTTCTTCAGAAAGTTTCATTAAGGCAGAACCTAATTTATCTTGATCTGCTCTAGTTAGAGGTTCTATCGCAAGATCTATAACGGGCTCAGGAAAAGTCATACTTTCTAAAACTATGGGATGATTTTCGTCGCACAAAGTATCTCCCGTTGTTGTTTCTTTTAAACCCACTGCAGCAGCAATATCCCCAGCATTGACTTCATCTATTTCCTCTCGTTGGTTTGCATGCATTAGAAGCAATCTACCCATTCTTTCTTTTTTCCCTTTCGTTGAATTGTATACATAAGTTCCTTTTTTTAGGGTTCCAGAATACACTCTAAAAAAAGTCAACTTACCTACATAGGGGTCTGTCATGATTTTAAAAGCTAAGGCAGAAAAGGGTTCACTATCATCTGTTTTTCTTTCAATTTCTGTCTGGGTATTTGGATCAATACCCTTAACATGAGCGATATCAACTGGAGAAGGTAAATAATCAATCACTGCATCTAGTAAAGGTTGAACACCTTTATTTTTAAAAGCAGAACCACACAAAACTGGGAAAATTTTTCTCTGGAGCGTGCCTATTCTTACAGCATATTTTAATTCATCTACGGTAAGGGTATGGCCTTCTAAATATTTTTCTAACAATTCATCCACACATTCTACAGCAGATTCTATTAAACGATTTCGATATTCTTCAGCTTGTTGTTTCAATTCCTCTGGTATTTCACGAAATTCAAACTTGGCACCCAATTCTTCGCCAGTCCAGACAATTGCACGATTATAAACCAAATCTACAACACCGATAAAATCAGACTCTCTACCTATTGGCAATTGTAAAGGTACAGCATTTGCTCCGAGGCGTTCTTTTATACTGTTTACACAATAAAAAAAATCAGCTCCCATCCGATCCAATTTATTTATAAAACAAATTCTGGGGACATGATACTTATCCGCTTGTCTCCAAACAGTTTCTGTTTGAGGTTCCACACCAGCTACCCCATCATAAACTGCAATTGAACCATCCAATACTCTTAGAGAACGTTCCACCTCAACAGTAAAATCTACGTGACCAGGAGTATCAATAATATTGATTCTATGAGGTTGGTATTTCTTCTCCATTCCATTCCAAAAAGTTGTAGTAGCAGCAGCCGTAATCGTAATGCCTCTTTCCTTCTCTTGCTCCATCCAATCCATTTCTGTAGAACCTTCGTGGACTTCTCCTATCTTATAGGTTTTCCCAGTATAATACAATATTCGTTCCGTTGTTGTAGTTTTTCCGGCATCTATATGTGCCATAATTCCAATATTTCTTGTTCTTTCTAAAGGTATCTGTCTAGGCATAAAAATTTACTCCCATTCATTTTAATATTACCATTTATAGTGGCTAAAAGCTCGGTTAGCTTCTGCCATTTTCCTAGTATCTTCTTTTTTCTTTATGGCTCCACCCGTATTATTCTTCGCATCTATAATTTCATTAGCCAATTTTTCTATCATGGATTTGCCTTTTCTTTCTCTTGCAGATTTCACCAACCAACGTATTGCTAAAGATTGCTGTCTATGTGGAGGTACTTCTACAGGAACTTGATAAGAAACACCGCCTACTCTTCTACTTTTAACTTCTAATTCGGGTTTTACGTTTTCCAATGCCTGCCTCCAAATAACAATTCCATCTTCTCTGGTTTTCTGAGAAACAAGCTGGATTGCACTATAAAATATTTTTTCTGAAATTGATTTTTTTCCATTTTTTTGCATATAATTGATAAATGCAGTTACTATTGGATCCTTATATATGGGATCAGGTGGAAGTTCTCTTTTTTCCCTTACAATTTTTCTTCTAGACATATATACCTCTCTTATGCTTTTGGTCTTTTGGTTCCATATTTTGATCTACCTTTTTTTCTGTTTGCAACGCCCAATGCATCTTGCGTTCCCCGCACTATGTGATACCTAACCCCTGGTAAATCTTTAACTCTACCTCCTCTTACCAATACGTTGTTGTGTTCTTGCAAATTATGACCTTCCCCAGGTATATATGCAGTAACTTCTATTCCAGTAGTTAACCGCACCCTTGCAACCTTACGCAAAGCAGAGTTTGGTTTTTTTGGTGTTACTGTCATAACCCTTACACAAACCCCTCTTCTCTGAGGGCAACCCTTGAGGGCTGGCGATTTTGTTTTTCTCTTTTGTCGTTTTCTTCCTAATCGAATTAACTGATTTATAGTTGGCATAAATACCTCTAATAATACATCATCTGTTTAGTTTATTTTTTAAAGTATAACCAGTTATTTTTTACCTAATATGGGATCAACAAGAATCTTATCAAAAACCTTGATTAATCACTTTTCATTGCTTCTAACTCCAATTTTCTCTTATACAACTTTTGGATATCCCCATATTCATTATAAAAAATTTCGATATCTCTATATCTTTTAAGACCCGTTCCTGCTGGAATCAAATGACCAACAATCACATTTTCTTTTAAACCAACAAGCTCATCTACTTTCCCTTTGATAGCAGCATCAGTCAATACTTTTACAGTTTCTTGGAAACTAGCACCAGATAAAAAAGATTCAGTACTTAAAGAAGCCCGAGTAATGCCTAATAGAATGGGAATCCATTTGCAAGGTTCTCCTCCTTCTTCAACCACTCTCTTATTTTCTTCTAACACTTTAAATTTTTCTACTTGTTGATGCAGTACAAATTTGGTATCGCCCGGATCGGTAATTTGCACTTTTCTTAACATTTGACGAATAATGATTTCTAAATGTTTGTCATTAATATAAACTCCCTGTAATCTATATACTTCTTGAATCTCTTGAATTAAAAACTCATGCAATGCTTCTATTCCACGGATCCTCAAAATATCATGGGGATTCAGTTGCCCTTCTGTTATGGGTTCACCTTTGGATACTTGATCACCATTTCTTATTAATAATCTTAGTCCTGGAGGAATCAAAATTTTATATTTTTTGGGTACTGAACTGTCTTCGTTATAAATGTTATATTTAGTATATTCCAATTGCTCCATTTCTTCTTCTTGATCTTCGTAAGAAAAATCCACAACCTCTTCGCTAAGATTTTCAGCTACTTGTAATGGCAAAATATAGATAACCCTTTTATCTCTTAGTACTTCGTTATTATCCAGAACAATACCATCTATGGGAGATAAAATTGCAGATTTTTTTGGAGAACGAGCCTCAAATAATTCTTCTACCCTGGGAAGACCACCAGTAATATCTCTTGTTTTTATTTCTTTTGTTGCAATCTTAAATAAAATATCACCTTCTTCTACATTGTCTTTGTCCTTAACCAACAATACAGCACCAACAGGAACTGGAAACTCTTTCTCATTGATTCTTATGGTTGGATTTAAATTTTTTCCTCGAACATCATAAATCCTACTATTCCCCTGCTCATCTTTTTTTAAATTTTCGCTATTGATATCTTTAAACTCAACCTTTCCAGAAACATCTGTTATGATTACATCATTTAAGGAATCAAATCTTGCTATTAGAGTATTGGTTGGATATAGATCCCCTTCTTCGATAAAAATTTCACTTCCAATTTTTAAATTTATAGTAATGGGATTATCATCAATTATCAATAATTCTTCGTTTTCAATAACAATTCTTCCTTTGTGTGAGCTACTATAACTTCTCTCCCATTTGTTAAGCGTTTCGTTATAGTATTCATCAGCTATGACTTGACCAGAAGTTACTTCATCTCCTATTTTAACTTTAATATTTTTGAGATTTTTTAAATTTTTTTTATCAAGAATTTTTAATAATTCAATCTTACCTCTTGTAGCTAACAATTTTTTTTGATCTTTTGTTTTGACAACTGTACCAAATATCTTTGATATTTTAACCATGGATGGAGCTTTGATTTCGTTTTCTCCCCTTTCTACATTTGTAGCAATACCACCCACATGAAAAGTTCTCATAGTAAGTTGGGTACCGGGTTGACCAATGGATTGGGCAGCAATCACACCGACAGCTTCTCCTAATTCCACCATTTTATGCCTAGCCAAATCCAAACCATAACATTTTGCACAGATTCCGCGTTTTGATTCACATGTAAGGGCTGACCGAATATAAATCTTTTCTATACCTAAAGAATCAATTTTCTTGCCTACCTCTTTAGTAATCATCGTTCCAGTCTTAAAAATCACTTCTTTTGTAATTGGGTCTATAACATCCTTTGCAAGAATCCTTCCAAAACACCTTTCACCCAAACTGATGATAATCTTATCTCTTTCTTTTATAGGACTTATCCACATTCCCTCTTTAGTTCCACAATCCTCTTGGGTTATAATAACATCTTGAGAAATATCGACCAATCTTCTTGTTAAGTATCCAGCATCAGAAGTTTTTAAAGCTGTATCTGCCAAACCTTTGCGAGCACCATGAGTAGAAATAAAAAATTCAAGAACACTTAACCCTTCTTTAAAATTTGATCTGATGGGTAATTCAATAATCTCACCTGAGGGCTTTGCCATCAATCCTCTCATTCCAGCCAATTGTCGGATTTGCTGTTTTGAACCTCTAGCACCAGACTCTGCCATAACATAAACAGGATTAAATCCTCTTTGATCTTGTTTTAACTCTTCGAAAACAGCTTTTAAAATTTCTTCGTTGGTTCTATCCCAAATTTCTACTACTCTTTTGTATCTCTCTTCGTTAGTTATAATTCCATTTTTATAGTTTTTTGTAACTTTTTCTACTTCTTCATTTGCTTTATGGATCAATTCAAATTTTTGTTTTGGAACTTTTATATCAGAAATAGAAATAGATGGTGCAAATTTAGTGGAATATCTAAATCCTAGTTCTTTAAATTTTTCTAACATTTCCACTGTTTCGAACACACCATAATTACTATATACATCGGCTATAATCCTGATAGCTTCCTTGTCTGTAATAGGATTGTTCACGTAAGGATAATTCTCTGGTAGTGCTGTATTGAAAATCATTCTTCCCGGCGTTGTAGTGAGAATTATATTGTCTTTCAAAAACTGGATTTCTGCTCTTAAACCGATGACCTTATTTTCAACAGCATGCATTACCTCCTCATAGGTAGAAAATCTTTTCCCTTCTCCCACATCTCCCTGCAACTTGGAAGTTAAAAAATACAATCCTAAAACCATATCTTGCGTAGGGAAAATTATAGGCTGTCCGTTCGCTGGATTCAGAATGTTATGCGAAGATAACATCAACATCCATGATTCTAATTGAGCTTTTGGAGAAAGAGGAACATGAACAGCCATTTGATCCCCATCAAAATCTGCATTAAACGCATGACATACCAATGGATGAAGTTGTATTGCCTTTCCTTCTACAATTATTGGTAAAAAAGCTTGAATCCCCAATCGATGTAAAGTGGGGGCACGATTCAAAAGTACAGGATGCTCTTTAACAACCTCTTCTAAAATTTTAATTACCTCAGCATCTTCAGCTTCTATTTTTTTCTTTGCAGATTTGATATTAGGAATTTTATCATCATCAATTAATTTTTGCAAAATAAAAGGCTTGAATAATTCTAATGCCATTTTACGAGGCAATCCCATTTCGTGTAATTTTAAATGTGGACCTATTACAATCACAGACCTGCCGGAATAGTCTACCCTTTTCCCTAAGAGATTTTGTCTAAACCTTCCTGCTTTACCTTTTAATGAATCGGATAAAGATTTTAAAGGTCTATTCGCCTTACCTTTTACTACGGGTTGTTTTCCTCTTTTTGTATTATCAAATAAAGCATCTACAGCTTCTTGCAACAATTTCTTTTCGTTAACAATAATCAATTCAGGTGCTCTTAGTTGCAATAATCTTTTAAGCCTATTGTTTCTATTGATTACTCTTCTGTATAAGTCATTCAAATCAGAAGAAGCATATCGCCCTCCATCCAATTGAACCATTGGCCTTAATTCTGGTGGGATTACTGGAACAACTTCTAAAATCATCCATTCGGGCCGATTCCCCGATTCTTTTAAAGATTCTAAAATTTCCAGTTTTTTTAAAATTTTTTTATCAGAAGCTTTCGATTTTTCTGTAGATAACATGGTTCTTAATTTATGAATTTCTGTTTCTATATCAATTCTACTAAGCAATTCTTTTAAAGCTTCTGCACCAACCATAGCGATAAATTTCTCACCATATTCATCTAAATATTCATTATACTCATCCTGTGTAATTAATTCACCTACTTCTTTATCCGAATCAGCAGGTTCAATTACTACATAATTCTTGTACTCAAGAATATTTTTAATTTCGTTTAAAGTCTTATCTAAAAGAATCCCAATCCTACTGGGTGTATTCCTATAATACCAAATATGAGCAACGGGAGTTGCCAATTCTATATGCCCCATTCTCTCTCTTCTAACTTTACTGTGAGTAACTTCTACACCACATCTATCACAAACTACTCCTTTATATCGTATAGATTTGAACTTACCACAAAAGCATTCCCAATCTTTCGTAGTTCCAAAAATTTTCTCGCAAAAAAGTCCGTCCCGCTCAGCTCTTAATGTTCTATAATTGATTGTTTCTGCTTTTTTTACTTCTCCATAAGACCATTCGCGAATCCTTTCTGGACTCGCTAACATGATTTTAACTGCATCAAATGTAGTTTCTTTTTTGGATGACATTGTATTCTCCTGATTTTTTTATGATTGAATATTACAGTTGGTTTTATAAATTTTTTTAATCTCTCTCAATATTCCCTATGGATACTCGTGGCCTTTTGCTTTTACTGTATTCTTCGTCTAAATCACTTAGATCTAACTGATTACCTTCTGAATCCAACATAACCATATCTAAAGCAAGACCTCTTAATTCTTGTAATAAAACATTAAAGGATTCGGGAATACCTGGTTTAACCGTAGAAATTCCTTTTATAATAGCATCATAGATTCTAGTTCTACCCGCCATATCATCAGATTTAACAGACAATAATTCTTGCAAATTATACGCAGCTCCATATGCCTCTAAAGCCCATACTTCCATTTCTCCTAATCTTTGACCACCAAACTGAGCCTTGCCTCCTAAGGGCTGTTGTGTTACTAGAGAATAAGGTCCAATGGATCTTGCATGCATTTTGTCTTCTACCATATGAGAAAGTTTAAGCATATATATATATCCACAAAATACTTTATTTTCAAATTTTTCCCCCGTTTTCCCATCATAAAGTTGAAACTTACAATCTAGGGGCAAATTTGCTTCTTTTAAATATTTTTTTATATCATCTTCTGTAGCACCATCAAACACAGGAGTTTCGAAAATACAATTCAACCTTTTTGCAGCATAACCCAACATGCATTCAAAAATTTGACCAATATTCATTCGGGAAGGAACACCTAAGGGATTTAATACAATATCTACAGGAGTTCCATCTTCCATAAATGGCATATCTTCTATGGGTAGAATCTTGGAAACCACACCTTTGTTACCGTGTCTACCAGCCATTTTGTCTCCTACTTGTAATTTTCTTTTGCTTGCAATATAAACTTTTACAGAATCTTCAATACCGGAAGGCAATTCATCCCCGTTTTTTCTTGAATACCATTTAACATCCACTACCACTCCTTCTACACCATTTGGAACTCTTAAGGAGTTATCTTTTGCGTTTTTTCCTTTCTCCCCAAAAATACTTTGCAACAACTTAAATTCTGGAGACATTTCTTTATCTATTTGCGGAGTTAATTTTCCAACCAATATATCTCCGGGTTTAACTTCTGCACCAATTCGGATCACACCATTTTCATCTAAATCTCTAAATGCTTTATCGCTTAGATTAGGAATATCTCTTGTAATTTGTTCAGGACCTAATTTTGTTTCGCGAGTAGAAATTTCGAATTCTTCTATATGTATAGAAGTATAGGTATCATTTCTAATCAATCTTTCGCTGATTAAAATAGCATCTTCGTAGTTATACCCTTCCCAAGGCATAAAGGCTACTAAAATATTTGCACCTAAAGATAACCGACCCTCCTTTACAGAAGGACCTTCTGCTAAAATCGTTGCTCTTCGCTTTATAGTTCCATCGGGATTTCTTATCTCTTTAAAAACTTTTTGGCCTGCAAGAAGCTGACCATATTGTAGTTTTTCGCTCTCTTTTACAAAAGGATAAAACTCTGCATTTTCTTGAACCAAAGGATAAACAACTTTTACTTCTTCTTGATTTTCTAATTTAGCTACAATTTCTATTTGTTGATTTTTTAAAGATTTTACCGTAGCTTCCATGGGATAAATAAATTTTTTTAGATTTTCATCCCATTTTCTATAATGAAAATGAACTACTTTTACCACAGGCTTATGATTGAATAAAGTATCCTGATTGGTTCTTTCAAATTTTCGCAATTCATAGATTCGTTCTTTGCGATTCTCATCTAAAACTACTATTCTTTTAGCATCAACTTTTACAACAACACCATCAGTTTCAGAAAGAATACATACTCTTGAATCGTAGGCTACATTGGCTTCCATTCCGGTTCCCACAAGAGGTGGTTCCTCTAATATAAGAGGGACTGCTTGTCTTTGCATATTGGATCCCATTAATGCCCTATTCGCATCATCATGCTCCAAAAAGGGAATCAAGGAGGTAGACACACTAATTACTTGCAAAGGAGCTATATCCATATAATCTACTTCTTCGGGAGGCAAAAGAGGATAATCTGATTTTTTTCTGCAAGCAACCAATTTTACTTTAAAAGTTCCATCCTCATTTAGTGGAGTATTGGCTTGAGCAATAGCATAATGTTCTTCTACATCTGCAGTCATATATTCAATTTCATTCGATACGTACACTTTAGTGATTTTCCCATTTTTATCTCTTTCTTTAATTACTTTTCGATAAGGAGTTTCTAAAAATCCGAATTCATTCACTCTCGCAAGAGTACTTAAAGAAACAATCAAACCTATGTTTTGACCTTCTGGTGTTTCTATTGGGCACATCCTACCATAATGGCTATAATGAACATCTCTAGCCTCGAAACCAGCTCTTTCTCGATTTAATCCACCAGGTCCTAAAGCATTCAATCTTCTTTTATGAGTGGTTTCGGATAAGGGGTTCGTTTGTTCCATAAATTGAGATAACTGACCCAATCCAAAAAAATCATTGATAGCACTAGCAATTGGTTTTACAGAAATAAGAGATTGGGGCGTCATTGTATCTTTTTCACTTGCATTCATTCTTTCTTTTATAATTCTTTCCATTTTTTGGAAAGCAGATTTCAATTGATTTGCGAGAAGCTCCCCAACACTTCTTACGCGGCGGTTGCCTAAGTGATCGATATCATCGATCCCATACTCTGGGATGTCATTGATAAGTTTTAAGAAGTATTTAAAGGTTTCTATCAAATCTATTCTTCGCAGAGCACGATCCGTAACATTATGGAAATCTTTAGGATTAATAAATTTAAATTTATTGTTGATCTTAAATCTACCTACAGGAGACAAATCGTAATTTTTTTCATCAAAAAAAAGACTTTCTAAAGTTTTTAAAGCATCCTCATAATCCAACTTATCGTTTCGCAAAAATTCATACAATTTATAAACAGCTTCTTCTTTATTGGAAAGACCATCTTTTTCCAAGGTGTTAATTAAAATATCATCATCTTTATCCGTATAAAACTTTATTAATTCAATTTCTTCTATATTTTTTTCTTTTAGATTTGTTAAAGTGTCCTCATCTAATTTTTCGCCTTCATAAATTAAAATTTCATCATTTTCGTCTATGATTCTAGAGGCCAATCGACGATTTATATATTTTTTGAATTGATCTTTCTTTAGCTTTTTTAAATTTAAAGTTTCGACTTCATAAAACATTTTAATAATTTCTTCGTTGGTTCCTGTTTCGCTAATTAGTGCTCTTATAAACCAGGTTGCGGGGATTGCTTTTTTTTTATCTATTTTTAATGATAACAATCCTTTTTGATTTAACTCAAATTCGAGCCAGGAGCCTTTGTAAGGAACAATTTTTATTGAATAGATGGATTTCTCTTGCTCATAAAAGAAAAAAATCCCAGGCGATCGATGAAGCTGCGAAACAACAACTCTCTCAGCACCATTGATAATAAAAGTGCCCGATGGAGTCATTAAGGGAATTTCTCCCAAATAAACTTCTTGTTCTCGTATCTCTCCCAATTCTTTATTAATTACTCTTAAAACAAATTTTAAAGGAGCACCATAAGTTAATCCTCTACTTTTACATTCCTGAGGTAGCCACTTGCAAGTTCCGATTGTATAATGATCATATTCCAAAACAACTTCTTCTGTTTCTATGGGGAATACTTCGGACAATACTTGTTCCAAACCAATTTTTTTTCTTTTTTTTGGCTCAACATCGCTTTGTAAAAAATCTTTATATGACTTAAATTGAATGGATAATAAGTCTGGTATTATGTCATAATTTGTTATTTTACCTAACTTAATGGTTTTTTTTTGCGTACTATAATTTATGATTGTTTCCATAATCTGTGAACTCATGAAAAATGATTTTACTGGTTTTATTAATTAGACCTCTTTTGAGGTCTAATTAATGGAATTTGTTATTAAGCAGGTGTTAACTCAACTACAGCACCTGCAGCTTCTAATTTCTTTTTAAGTTCTTGTGCTTGTTCTTTAGAAACATTATCTTTTATTGATTGATTTCCTTTTTCTACCAATTCTTTTGCCTCTTTCAAACCAAGACCCGTAATTTCTCTTACTACTTTAATAACATCTACCTTTTTTTCTCCACTAGCTTTGAGTACCACATTATAAGAGCTTGGCTCTTCTTGTACTTGTTGAGTAGAAACACCGCCAGCAGCAGGAGATGCAGCCACGGCAACCGGAGCAGCTGTTGAGATCCCAAATTTCTCTTCCATTTTTTTTACCAATTCTGCTGCTTCTACTAATGTTAATTTGCCAATTTTTTCCAATAATTCATCTGTGATTGTCATATACAAACTCCTTTTAATATTAAATTATTGATTATTTTTTTCTGCAACTTCTTGAATTCCTCTAGCCAACTTGGTAAGGATTTCTTTAATGCCTATAGCAATTTTTTGTGCAGGAGTATTCAAGCCTCGGGCAATCATTACCAACAACTCTTCTTTTGTAGGCAGATTGGAAATCGCTTTCATCTGATTTTCATCCAAAAATTTACCTTCGTAATACCCCCCTTTGATTTTAATCTTTTCGTTTTGTTGGGATTCACCAAAAAGCAATTTAGCCACCGAAGGCATTTCTTCACCTACAAAAGTTATCGCTACAGGTCCAACAAACAAATTTTCTGTTTGTTTACTAGAATCAAATTGATGATGTTTTGAATTTTTTAATGCAATTTTCACTAAGTTATTTTTTACAACTTTAAAGATAACACTTTTTTGTCTTAATTTCTTTCTTAATTGAGTAATTTCTTCTACTGATAATCCGGAATAAGTAGTAACAATAAAATTTGGTTTATCATTTAGATATTGTTGAATTTCATTAAGTAATTCTATATTTTTTGCAGAAGGCATTTGATTCTCCTTATTATAAAATAGTTCTAGGATTGATTTTGATAGAAGGACCCATCGTGGGAGCAATATAAACTGTTTTTATGTATTCACCTTTTGCATCAGAAGGCTTATCCTTAAGAATAGAGTGAAATAAAGTTTTTAAGTTCTCTTTTAATTGCTCAGAATCAAAAGATACTTTTCCGATGGGCACATGAATCACTCCTGTTTTATCAGATTTGTACTCGAATTGACCTTTTTTAACATTTTTAATAGCAGTAGCCAAATCATCTGTAACTGTACCAGCTTTTGGCTTTGGCATTTTCCCTTTTAGAATTGGTCCCAATTTGCCTATTTTTCCCATCATATCGGGAGTTGCAATACAAACATCAAAATCAGTCCATTTTTCATTTTGAATTTTTTCAATGATGTCATCACTTCCTACAAAATCAGCACCAGCATCTTTAGCAATTTGGTGCTTATCTTCTTTTGCAATCACCAGAACTTTCACTTTTTTGCCAGTACCATACGGTAAAAATACAATTCCTCTAACATTTTGAGGTGATTTATAGTTGATTTTAAAATGAGCTTCTACAGTTCCATCAAATTTGGTATAGGATAACTCTTTAATTTTTTTGACTGCTTCTTCCATATTTGTGAATTCGTTCGAATTGATTTTTTTGTTAGCTTCTATCCATTTTTTCCCTCTATGTTTCATAAATCACTCCTATAATTCTACTTCTACACCCATAGATCTACAAGTTCCTGCTATTATCTGAATCGCTGCTTCTAAGCTGTTTGCATTTAGATCTTCTTTTTTGATCTCAGCAATTTTTTGCAATTGGGCTCTAGTAATTTTTCCTATTTTTTTGATTCCAGGTTCTTTGGCACCTTTATCTAAACCTAACTCTTTTAGAATGAGCACTGATGCAGGTGGAGATTTGGTAATAAAAGTAAAGCTCCGATCCGAATATACTGTAATTACAACTGGTATTCTTAACCCAACTTTATCTTTTGTTCTGTTGTTAAACTGATCACAAAACTCTTTTATATTAACGCCCGCTTGCCCCAAAGCAGGTCCAATAGGAGGTGCTGGAGTAGCTTTACCTGCTTCTACTTGCAATTTGATTTGTTTAACGATTTTCTTTTGCGCCATAATTTGCCCTATAAAAAATTTTATATACTTGCAATCACTTGGTGATAATCTACATCAATCGTTGTAGATTGACCAAAAATTTCTATTTTAATTTTTAGTTTTCCTTCTTCTTTTAAAACTTCTTCGATAATTCCACTAAAATTGCTATAAGGACCATCAATAATTTTTACTTTCTCTCCCTTAGCAAAAAATACAGGGGGTGGAGTACTGGTTTCTTCTTCTTGGGTTCCTTGTAAACTCATTAAATTCCTAACCTCTTCTTTGGAGAGAGATTTTGGATTATTATCACCTAAAAAGCCAGAAATTAAAGGAACTTTTTTTATTAATAGTTTCAATTCTTCATCAAGATCCAATTCTGCTATGATATAACCAGGCATAACTTTTTTTTCTACAATTACTTTTTTATCTTTTCTCATCTGTGGAACTTTTACAATAGGTACAATCACCTGACCCAGTTTTGGTTTAAAGCCTTTTGTATCGATAATTTTTTCCAAATTTTCTTTTGCTTTTTTCTCTGCACCTGATTTAGTTTTTAAAACATACCACTTTTTCATACAGTTACTTAGTCCCAAGGCTTACCAAAAATTCCAATATTTGTTCAAATACAAAATCCGTAAAAAAAAGAAATATGGAAATAAAAATTACAGTAATTAAAATTACCCAAGTAGACTTTACTACTTCTTGTCTATTAGGCCAGATCACATGCTTTAATTCCTCTCTTACTTCGTTTATAAATTTAAACATAGTTTACCTACCTCCAGGCTGGGCGAGAATCGAACTCGCATCAGAGGCTTTGGAGGCCCCTATTCTAACCATTGAACTACCAGCCTTCTTTTGCCCTCTATCAGACTCGAACTGATGACCCCTTCCTTACCATGGAAGTGCTCTACCGACTGAGCTAAGAGGGCAAAATTTTTAGAATGTCCTTTATTTTTTGCTTAGTCTATTGGTCAAGAAAATTTATACATATAATAGTTAAAGGAAAACATTTTAGCTTTTTAGAATCAGATTTCTTGCTTTAACAAAAAAGCTTATCAAGAAACTCATTAAGTTTGTCCTAATTTCTTCTTCTTGAATAAAAAGCAATAAAATTTTGATTTTTTTTTCTATTTCTTGTTTGAATTCTTCATTATTTAAAAAAGAATATTCCTCCAAACTATCTATAAGCTCTAATAGAGAAGTTTGAATTTTTAAAAAAAAAGGATATAATTTAGGGTTTTTTTCTTTTAGATATTGCCCTCCTTGTTTAACATAGCCTAAAAAAGTATTATATTTTTTGATTCTATTATAAAGTTCTTGTATACTCTCATAAGAAAAATTCAAATGATCTGCAAGATTCTGTAATGCATTGTCTTTCGAAAAATTTTGGGACTGGGATTCTTTGTTGATTATATTAAGAATCCCTATACAAGTTTTTATTGTATTATCAGAATGATTCAAAAATTCTTGGTATTCTTGAATTTGATTCCGTAGCTTAAAGTTTTGTAATTTTACTCGTAAATCCCAGTAGGCACCTATTTCTAATGGGATTTTTTCAAAATCCTGATTCTCAGTATTTAAATGATTTCCATGATTTGAAACGGAATCTAATGGATTTGTTTCTATCATAGAGTTATCTTCTTTGATTATTAGCTCATGCAATTCATTTAATCGTCCTTCTTTTTCTTTTAATTCCAAACCAAAAAAATCCAAAATCTCTTGTAGAATGGATACTTCTTCCGAAATAGTATGATTTATATTTTTTTCTTTTGGTATAAGGGATTTTTTTTCTTCTAGAACTTCATAATCGAACTTAAAAATATTTTTTAAAATATCTTTTGGTTTAGCTTCTATTTCTGGAAATAAAGTTAACAATTCCTTTAAAACAGAGATTTCTTCTAAAGGAGAATTCTTTTTCTCTATTTCTTTTGTTTTATCTTCTTTTTCTTTTAGAAATTGAGTATGCATAGGTTTTCTATCAAAACCAATTTCAGGAATGATTCCATTTGAAAGCTTTAGAGAATACCTATCTTGAGTATCCACTAAGAATCTTCCCTGAGAAAGATCTTTCGCAAGTATTTCACGAGAGAGCAATTTTAGGGAATCTTCGGTTTTTAAAAATGTATTCAACATCTCCTTTTGTTTTTTTATAATTTGTATGGCTTTAAAATAATTCTTTCTTATAAATTCATCTACCGGATTTTTTGGAAGGGAAAACTCTTTTATTATAAAATCAAGATTTGATAACAAACTTTCTACAGAAACTATTTTCTTTTTACTGATTAAATTTATAAAATCAGAATTACACTTTTTTTTTTGTGTGGGTTCTTTAATGAAAGACTCAAAAATTTTTTGGAATAAATAACAAATTACTTCTTTTTGAAATCCTTCAGAATTCTCATTAATTTTGATCACGATTAAAAAAATGCTTTTCGGTTTTATCTGTCAAATATTATTTAAAAATGGTTCCAGTTTATACGACACAATGATTTTTATTTTTTAAGGTTCAATAAGATCTTTGATTTTAATAATATCTTCTTCTTCTTCGATAATTCTATATCGTATATAAGTATTGCAACTACCTTCTTGAGAATATCTTACCAAATCGTAATCTACACGAGGAGATATAAAGAAATCTGACTCTTTAAGTCTTTTTTCTATTTCTTGCTTTATATGATTCCTTGCCTCTGATCTTCGAGTATACCATGTTGGTACAATCATCTCTTTTTTATAGGCTAATTTTTTATTTTTATATACAGAAACCGTAAGTTGGATTCTGTAAAAAACTTCTCTCGTTTCTAAAAGTTTATTTTTGCTTCGCGAACTCCAATCTTGGCTTTGTTTTTCTGTATTCATTTGTATACTTATCGACTAATAGATTTTTGAATTTTAAATTGATTCTAAATAATTTTTTAAAAGCTTATTGAATTTTACAGCTAAAGTTTTATAATTTTTTTTCCAATCTTCTGAAGCAGTTTTTCCAACTTTATTGGTAATAGACAAAAACGCAGATAAGGGAATATTATAAATCATACAAAATTTCGCAATTCCATAAAGTTCTAAATTTTCTACTATAGGAATTTTCAATTCTTTTAAATTTGGATTTATCTTATAAAAATGCATTTTTGTTATTGGAGATAGAGTAATGGAATCTGTAGAATTTACGATCCCTTGGAGCATCTCGGGATTTTTTTTTATAAAACCTTTCGAAATACTGCCCATATTTGTTTTTATTAGATAAGAAATGCTTTCCAAATTTTTGGATTTGTTTTTTAAACTTCCCAAATCATAATTAATAAACAAGTTAGAATAAATAAATGGATGAACCAAAGCCCCATAAGAACCCCCAGAACCCAGAAAAATAATTTCTAAATTTTCTTTATAAAATTTTTTATTAAATATTTCTATTAATTTAAGTAGTGCATTGATCTTCCCAATACCCAAAGAATACAAATAGAACTTATAATTTTTGATTTTTTTCTGATTTATTTTTTCTAAACCGGATAATTCTTCTTGTATGGCAGATGTAATTAGTACTATTTTCATTATTAGTGAATGGTTTTTGCAATACTTTCATAAATAAAGTATGAACCAAAAATAAGGAACACAATCCCCAAAAGAGAATATAAAAATTTGTGAATTTTCTTTAATAGAAAATCATAAAAATTTACAATTAGCCATAAAGCTGGAACATTTCCTATACCAAAAAGAAACATATACATAAAACCTCGAAAAGGATCTAAAGTAGAAGCAGAAGTAATCAATGCTGTATAAGACAATCCACATGGTAAAAAACCTAAGACGATTCCGTATAAAAAATATTTCCATACTGAATCTAAGTCTTTAAAGTAGACCAATATTTTAGAAAACCGAAAACTTCGACTTTCTAGCCAATCAAAAATATAAAAAATCTTTTTTATATAAAATACATTAAGCAGTTCCAAACCTTTAAAAATTAAAAAAACTCCAATGAATATTCTTACAAAATTTTGGATTCCAAATAAATTTCCAATCACATCAACAAAAGAACCACTGTATCCCAAAAAAGCTCCTAAAAAACTATAAGTAAAAATTCTACCTGAATGATAGAACATTTGAATGATTTTAAAATTATATTGCTTCTCTCTTAAAGAAGAAATGATAGGGGTACACATCAAAGAACAATGAGCGAATCCTCCAACAAAACCAGAAAAAAAACCCAAAAAATAAAGAGAATTCATTTCGAGAGAATATCAAATTGAATATTGGTACTTTTACGATTGTTAAAAAAAATTTCTATATTCCACCTTGTAAAATTACTGGAACACTCTGGAAGCACCCCCTTCCCTTCGTAAACATTTTTTTGGTTTTTTTTAAGTATAACTTTGTTTTCGCCCATATACATTTCTGGCATTGTTAAATCCAATAAAATTTCTTCGGGATCAAATTCATATTGATTCAATTCGATTGTAAAAGTAATTTCTTTCATAACCCTAACGGGTTTAGGATTTAGATCTATCTTGCCACTAAAAAGAATTTGGTTATTTTCTTGGAGAGAAAAATTGCAATCTTTATCTTTTTGAAATTCGCAATAAATAAACTCTTTTTTTGAATCTTCTTGATCGAATAAACCATCTCTACCTTGCTTACAACTTACGAGAAAGAAAAAAAGTAAAAAAAGTTTAATAATTTTCACACACCCAGTTAAATAGGAAGTTAAACTAAGACAAGTATTTTTTAATTATAGAAAATGTACAGTTTTTTAAAAAAATGGTTATATGAACCCCAAATTCATTTTTATTACAGGTGGCGTTTCTTCTTCTTTAGGAAAGGGAGTAACAGTTGCAGCTTTGGGTACATTGTTAGAAAGTAGAAATTATAAAATTGCAATGATCAAAATGGATCCATATATAAATATCGATGCAGGGACAATGAGTCCTTTTCAGCATGGAGAAGTATATGTCACGGAGGACGGAGCAGAAACCGATTTGGATCTAGGTTACTATGAGCGATTTACCAAAAATGCAAAAATCACAAGAGCAAATTCTGTTACTACAGGACAGATTTATTACGAAGTCATTCAAAGAGAAAGAAGAGGAGATTACTTAGGTAGAACTGTACAGGTAATTCCTCATATAACCAATGAGATTAAAAGGAGAATCTTAGATATTACAAAAGAAGAAGAATTAGACTTCGTTATAGTAGAGATCGGAGGAACAGTGGGTGATATTGAATCTGTACCTTTTTTAGAAGCAATACGCCAAATGCGAAGAGAAAAAGGGAGAGAAAAAGTATGTTTTATACACTTAACCTTAGTACCTACAATTAGTGGTGCCGGCGAAGCCAAAACAAAACCTACACAACATAGTGTCAAAGAATTAATGACTTATGGAATACAACCTGATGTGCTCGTTTGTAGAGTCAATAAACCATTAACTGAAGAGATGAAAGATAAATTGAGTTTATTTTGCAATGTAAAAAAAACCAACATAATTTCTGCTATAGATATTAATAAATCCATTTACGAAATACCCGAAATGTATAAAAACGAAAAGTTGGACGAAGTAGTTTTAGAACATTTTCATATGGATCCTACTCCTTTAGATTTTGATAAATGGGAAAGAATTTTAAATATTATAAAAAATCCCGAAGAGAAGGTCAAAATTGCAGTAGTAGGCAAATACATATCCTTAAATGATGCCTACCGATCTGTTTATGAAAGTCTATTCCATGGAGGGATTGCAAACAAAGTAGAAATTGAACTGATTAAAATAGATCCCGAAGACCTAGAAAAAACCAAAGACATTTCTATATTAAAAAGTGCTCAAGGAGTTTTGGTGCCTGGTGGTTTTGGCAATAGAGGAATCGAGGGTAAGCTTATTGCCATTGAGTATGCTAGGAAAAATAAAATCCCCTTTTTTGGTATTTGCTTAGGTATGCAATGCGCTGTTATAGAATTTGCAAGAAATGAAATTGGATGGAAAACAGCAAATTCTACCGAATTTGATCCCAAAACCGAATACCCCGTAATCTCCCTTTTAGAAGAACAATTAGGAATTGATCAAAAAGGGGGTACAATGCGATTGGGGGCTTACCCTTGTATAATCAAAGAAAATAGTCTTGCTTTTAGGGAATACAAAAAGAATAAAATTCAAGAGCGACATAGACACAGGTTTGAATTTACTTTAAGATACAAAGAGGAGTTTGAAAGGAGGGGAATGTTGATTTCTGGTACGAGCCCGGATGGTCAACTTGTAGAAATTGTAGAATTGAAAGATCATCCCTGGTTTCTTGGTGTCCAATTCCATCCAGAATTTAAATCAAAACCCATTGAACCACATCCTTTATTTGAAGGATTTATAAGAGCTGCAAAAAGTCCAAAACTATAAAATCCCTTAAGGGACAAAACCAAATCCATAGAATTCCATTTTAAAGAGAATCAAAATATATACCACCCAATCAAAAAAATTTTAAGGACCCTATTCTTAAAGGTAAAGAATTTTTTTGTTTTTTTAAAAATGAGATTATTTGGAGTTTATATAATCTTAAACAACGAAAAAAATTTTATATTTTATTCTAAATGATTAGCAGTTTTACCTAACAATCATCCCAAAATAGAATCTTGATCTGATTTTTCTGCCTGTTCCATTGACTCCTTATTACATAGTTATGTGCAAGAGGACAATTCTGCTCAGAATACCCAGCCACCCCCTCCGCAGAATCCTCATCTCGTGGTAGTAAGGGAGTTAGAGGAATTCCCTCCCTCATCAATTCCCATTCTATAAATACACGCAAAATAAAACTTACAGAATACCCCGTCATCTCCCTTAAATCCTTGTAACGCCTCCATAAATTCGGACTGATACCGTATAAAACAATCTGTTTATATTCTTCATGATCAGGTTGGTATTCTGTAGTGGCAGTTCCTTTGATTGGTGCAATTTTCATTTGTAGAAGTTTTCTTTTGTAGGTATTGTATAAGTATTCTAAAAAATGATTTAATTTTCCTCGAGAAAGTCTAAGGAGTTCTTTATGGAAATTTGGCAGAATATTGACACATACTTTATATTTAGATTTCAATTCGTAACGAGTGATGTTTAACATATATATATTGTAAGGAGAAAAAAAAATTCTTACCAAAAATAAAATTGTTGAAAGTTATATAAATTTATAATATGAATTTAAAAAAGTTTTCGTTGTCTACTTACTTTCATTTAGTCAATAAATGCAAGTGCATTTCAAAAATCGAAATTCACTTAGTATTTCGATAATAAAGTTTTCTTTAAATTCAGTTTGAACTTAAAAGACTTACGATTCCTCTTGAATAGCTTCTTTACTTCTACCAAAAGAATAAATTCCTCTTTTATCTCTTGAATCCAAATCAATACCCGGATAAATTCTATTGATTTTAAACAAAAATTTCATTCGCTCTTCTCCAAAAGAATCAATGAAATATTTTACTGAAATCTCCACTTCTACATAATGCAAAGGCCTTCCCGATTGCATCAATCCTACTAACCTAAGATATCCAGGATGGCCTATAAATTCTCTACTTTCTAATTTTTCACTTGTTTCTAACAAAATAAAATTTTGGGTATGAGGTGCCTTCCATAAAGTCTTTTTCTTCGCAACAGGATACAAAATAATTTCATATTCTTCCAAACCTTTTTCTTTAACAAACTGTATCTCTACATGAGGGTCCTCTATACCTTTTAACCTTAAAGAAATATCTGATAGCAAACTTCCTATTCTGATTACTTTTTTTTTTTGATTTTGATCTACCACAATCTCAGTTACAGACCCAACTTCGAGAGGAGGAGATTGTAAATCTAAATAAAGTTTTTTAGAAGGTATATAGATAAATTTATAAAACCCATAACTCAAAATCAGAAGAACAAGCATCAATAAAGAAAATAGAACTATATCAATATATATAGGAACAATCATTGGACATATTTTTTAAGATATTCTATGGCTCTTTCCTTTGCCTGTTCTTCTGTAATTTCTGTATTTTTTTGAATTCTCCATTGCATTCTAATTAGAAATGTATTTGGGGTGGATATACTTTTTAAAAACCGAAATTTATACCTGGAGATATCTTCCATAAATAGTTTCGCAGCTTGTTGGGTTTTTGGTATATATACAGACTCATATTTTAAATTTTCAATTTTATTGGTTTGTGGATTGATTTTGACTCTGATAACACCTTCAAATACCCAATCTTTAAAGTCTATTTGGTTGTAAATTTCCTCGTATATTTTTAACTGTTCCTTATCCCCCGCTACATCTTCTATTCTTTCTATATTCTCTTTATAATTAATTTGCCTAACTTGGTAATTATGTTTTGTAATCAATACTCTAAAAACTTCTAAATCCAATATATTCGTTGTATTTAGGAAAAAACTATCGTCTGTTTCTACTGGATATTTCGGTTGGCTTTCTATAAATACATCCATTTCTGATTTTGAAGTTTTTTCTATTATAGGATCTTGAACATCTGTTTTTTTTATTTCTTCTATTTTATGGGAAGTTCTACAATTGAGCAAAAAAAAAAAGACAAACAATAAAAAAGTACACTTTCAAGTTCATACTAAAATAAATATTTTTAAATTTCTATTAATGCAAGGAATTTTTTTAGATTATCAGCATCTTTTGGATAAGAAAATATCTCATAAGTATAAATAGGTTGAATGGGTGAATCATAAAAAATATTGGTTTCGTTAATTTTTGCTAATAATTTTTTCAAGTATATTTGAGATTCTTCCTTGCTTTTTTTAGTTAGTATTATGACAAATCTTGCGTGAGCCAATCGTACAAGATAATCATGTTTATAAAGTGTGCTATGAATTATATCAATTAATTTCCGTAGATATTGATCCATCTTAGAAACCTGATTGACAGAGAGTAATTTTTTGAAATTTTTAATCTTTATATCTACAATACTAAAGCTCGATTGAGTTTCCTCTGCTTTTTGAATTTCAAACTCAATTTTTTTTCTTAAGGGACTAAACGTATCTCGAAAAATCAATTCTTTTTCTTCGCTTAATACCAAATTTGTTACAAGAGTTGCCAAATAAGTAGATAAATACAACAAGGCTTCTTCGTAATCTGAATCCCACTCTTTTTTGAATTTATGTATAACTAGAAAACCAACCAACCAATTCAAATGAACTAAAGGAAAAATTATAAAATTCTGCATTAAAGATATATCTTCTTCTGAATAGTTATTCACTACATCTTGATAGCTTCTAAAATTTTCTAATGGATGTACTGTGGTCAAGTTAGATATTAAACTAACCAAATCACTATTAATATCCAAATGAAATTTTTCCAAGCTTTCCAAAGAAATATTTTTACCCGAAAATAATTTATAATAACCTTGATTAGGAACAATCACAATAAAAGAGGACATACCAATTCCAAATTCCTTGTCTAACAGCTCTTCCAAAAGATCATAAATCTCATCCATATTTTTTTTATTAGAACAATCTAATAAAAACTTAAAGATAGATTTTGAATATTGATTGAATTTTTGAACATTTTGTATTTTCTTTTCTAATTCAAACATGCGCTTAAGTTGCTTGATTTTAGATAAAGCAATTTTAGTTAAAATTCGCAAAAACTCCAAATCATCCAAAACATAATCAGGCTGATCCAAGGGTTTTGATAATAGAACCAAACCATACACATCTGGATCTATTTTAAGTAATAATGCAATGGAAAAATCATTAAATATTTCTTTAAATTGAAAATATATACTCTCTTTTTGTTTCAAATCTCTTTCTAATGTAGTAATATAATGAATTTCATTAGAATTGTTAAAAATGGTAAATATGGGATCCTTTAATGGAATAAAAAAATCTACTGATTTATATCCAATTTCAAATAAATTTTCTAACCTTTGAACAGATTGTGGAAATTCTTTATTTCCAAAAACCAAAAGGGATCTTGTACCTAACTGTTCTTGTATAATAAAAGCAAGATTCTCTAAAAACTCGTCAAAATGTTCGATTTCTTGCAATTCTTCGTTTATATCAAAAAGGGAGAGGTAGTAATCGATCCTCTTTTGGCTTGCTATATGAATCTCTTCAGGTAATGTTAAAATTTCACTATCATCTTCTATGATTTTTTTTTCTATTTCTTCTTTTTTTTCTAAAGTCTGAATATTTTTCATTTCTTTTTTTGCTTCTTCTTCCCAATCCTCAAATAGATCTTTCTGAGATTCTATACTACTCTGAATGGGATTCAATTCTGGATCTAGTTCCTTGGGAGCCTCTTTTTCCAACTTAAATTTTGGAAAATTAAAAGAATTTGCTTTTTCTAATAATTCCCGCAATTTTTTAGCTTTTAAGTATAAGCTTTTAGGCTCTTCTTCCCATTTTTTTTTATATTCCAGTAGTTTATGATATAAACCCTTTTTTTCTTTTTGGAAAGACAACGCTTTTTCAAAAAGCCCCATATTTTATTCTTTTGGATAAATTTCTAATGTTTCTATTACTTTCTTATATAAATTGAAATATTCAGACTTACTGAATTCTCGTATAGCGTCTTCAGGCAATTTATCAAACAGGGAATCCAAATAACTGATAATTTTCTTTAACTCTTCTTTTTTGATTCCGGTTTCTTTTTCTAAATCATCTGATAACTTTTCTCTATCGGCTATTTGATCACCAATAGGATAGATCTCTGGTTCTGGAATTGTAAGATCTTGGGATACATCATCAATTATGTGATGCAACTCATCTTCTGTTAAAGAAATGGCTTCATTTTCTTCGAATATCGGTTCAGGGAGTTCTATATCTTCTATTTCTTGATTTTTTAAACTCTCTTGCTCTTCTTCCTGAATCTCATCAGTAACAACTTGTATCTCTTCGTTAGAAATGATCCCATCAAGCTCTTCTGGCGAAAGAGAAATCGTTTCCTCTTCCATTTCAACTTCCGATAGAGGGGGTAGGGTGATTTCCTCATCATCGCTTGTGTCTTTTGATGTTTCTTCGATTACTCCTTCGGTTTCTGGAATGATTTGTTTCACTAAGTCATTATCATGAATCTTAAGAATATCTTCATTTTCTTCAGATAGGGAAGATTCTATAATTTCTTCTCCTAATATATCATCCAGTTCTTTTTCGGATAAGCTTATGGATTCCTCATCCAAAGGCTCTTCTTGGCTCTGTTCTGAATTATCTTCTATTTCGATTTCTTCTTCTTTTAGGGGTAAATCGTCTGCTAAATCGATTTCAATAGGCTTAACTTGGATTTTATCTTCTAAATTTTTTTCAGAAGCAAGATCCTCAATATTATCAACATATTGAATATTTTCTTGATCCAATCCCTCTTTTTCTATTGATTCTAATTCTAAAATATCATCCAATTCTTTTGTATTTAATGTTATACCATCTTCTGTATTCTCTTCCCCTTCTTCTTGTTTTAGCCCAAGATCTTCGGAATCAAGATCACCCTCCCCTAACGATTCTTCTAAATTTTCATCCGATTCTTCCAATTTTAGATTTTCTTCCTCGCTTATATCCAAATCTGGGATTTCAGGTAATTCAATATTATCTAAATCGAGGGAGAAATCAGTTTCTTCTAAAAGATCATTGATTTCTTTATTTTCTGAGGCCATAGTATACAATAAATTTCGGCTTATAAATTATAAAAATCAAACGAACAAAAACAATAATAACAAGAATTAAACTAAGAAGTATACCCAAAAAGTCAACAAAAATAAAAGTACAACAATTGAAAAATCTTCAAGTTAAGTGAATTCGTAAATCTAAATCCAAAAAACCAACTCAATCAGAAGAATATATACAACGTAAAGATAAACTATAAATTTATGAAATAAAAAAATACAAACAATGTGCATGAGTCAATAAAACTGAATTTTTCAATTCCTAAATCAATTTTATTGAATAATTATAAAAAAAATATTTTATTTAAAAATTAATAATAATTGTATAAATTTTCTATGGAAAATCCCATAATACAAAGAATATATTGTCACTTCTTCTATCAACCCATTGACAATATGTATAGTTATACAAGGGAAGAGGAAAATTTTGATAATTTATTTGTTGCCTATATTCTGGTAGCTGAGGGATTAAGGGTTCTACAGAAATATTTTCATTTTGCATTTCCCATTCTATAAAGATTCGGATTATAAAACTAATGGAATACCCCGTGGTAGCTTTGAGAGTTTTCAATCTTCTCCATAATTCGGGAGTTATGTTCTTTAGAATCACACTTTTGTAATTTTTGGTTTTAGGCTGGTAGCTACACGTAGATTTTTTTAAACTTTCTATTTTTTTTTGTAAAATCAACATTTGCTTATACTTTTGGATAAGATATTCCAAATAGGCTTGATAATTGCCCTTGGATCTTCTTTCTAAGAAGCTAAATAAATCAGGTTGGATATAAATACAATATCTATGATTCTTTTCGAATTCAAAATGGTGAATACTTAACATATAGATTCTATAAGTTAAAAAAAAAATTCTCACCCAAAATAAAATCATTGACAAAAAATCGTTAAGAATTCATACAACTAAAAGCATTTTTTGTTCATTGATTTACAAAGCAATCCTTAGAGAAAAAAGTTTTTCAACTTGGATTTCAAAATCCATATGCTATCTTAGAAAATTGATCTACCTAATTTGGAGATTTTTATTAAAGAAAATTAGCAAAATCCGTATAATATTTGACATTTTAATCAATGATTTTATATTTAAAATTCATATGCTATTGCCTAAAAAAGGACTCAATCCTAAGCAATTATTCAACTTTTTTCAGGAAACAGAAAAAGCAGATACAAAATGGAATTCTGGCAAATTGTTTGGATATGTCTTTGATCCTACGGAAAAGTATAGAAAGTTCCCAGAAAAAATCTTATTAAAATACTATCATAAATCAGGTTTAGATTTTACAGTCTTTCCTAGTCTACTTAAAATAGAACAAGAAATCATTGATTTCTCTATTCGACATCTAAACGGAGATGAAAATTGTTGTGGGAGTTTCACGAGTGGTGGTACCGAAAGTATTCTTTTAGCAGTAAAAACTGCAAGAGATTATACATTATCCAAAAAAAATATAAAAGAACCAGAAATCCTGTTACCAATCACAGCGCATCCTGCTTTCCATAAAGCTGCAAGATATTTTGGTCTTAAAACAAAACTTATCTCTCTAAATAAAGACTTAAAAGTAAATTTACAAGAACTAGAACAGTCGATTAACCAAAATACCATAATGATAGTTGGTTCTGCTCCTTCTTATACGTATGGGATTCTGGATCCCATCCCAGATATGGCTCAGATTGCTAAAAAATATGGTTTATTTTTTCATGTAGATGCTTGTATGGGGGGTTTCTTCTTACCTTTCTTAAAAAAATTAAACATTGCGATTCCAAATTTTGACTTTTCCATTGAAGGAGTTTCTTCTATATCTATGGACTTCCATAAATTTGCTTATGCACCTAAAGGTTCTTCTGTAATTTTATATAGAAACAAAGAAATAAGAAAATACCAAATTTTTAGTTGTGCTAATTGGATAGGGTATACAATGATTAACCCTACTATCCAAAGTACAAAAAGCGGAGGGCCTCTTGCTGCAACTTATGCTACTTTAATGTTAATAGGAGAAGACGGATATATAAAACTAATCAAAAAAAAATTAGAAGCTTTAAAAAAAATTCAGAATTTTATTAAAAATCATAAAGATCTAACTTTAATTTCAGAACATCCCATACCTCTTCTTGCTTTTACTTCTAACACAATCAATATTTTCCATATTGTTGATGAAATGAACCTAAAGGGCTGGTATATACAACCTGTCTTATCTTACGAGAATTTTAAAGAATCGATTCACTTAACAATCAATTATTCAAATGTTTCTCGAATAGATGAATTTTTAATTGATTTAGAAGCCTCTATCGAAAAGGCAAAACAACTTCCTTCGAATACTCTTTTGGAAAAACTTAAATCTTTTATGGATCAAATCCAAAAAAACCAGATAAATATAGAAAATCTCGTTCAAGAAGTAATAAAAAAATTAGAAATGAAACCGAATGAATTACCCAAAAGATTTGCTCCTATCAACGAATTTTTGAATATTCTACCTATTGAATTAAGAGAACAAATTTTATTAGAATATGTAAATTTTATTTTATAACTAAAGAGAGGAGTAGCTATGCCTTTCCCTTTTGAAGTTGTGTTCGTTTTTTCTTATATATCTTTATTCTTAGTCATTGGTACTATATTGAGAGGTAGTATTTCGTTTTTACAGAAATATTTCATTCCTCCTTCTTTAATAGGTGGTTTGTTAGGAATGCTGACATTATTTACTCTACAAAATTTTTCTATAATCGATTCAATAAATCCTTTCTTGAATCTAAAGTACGAATTCTTTGAATCCTTTGCGTATCATTTTTTTAATTTATCCTTTATTGCTATTGGATTGTTACCAAAAGAAACTGCTTCTATCAAGAAAAAAGGATCCCTATGGATGGCATTGATACAGGGTGTAAGTTTTCCACTCCAAGCTTTTATCGGAGGGATTCTTGTTATTTTTTTAAACTTTTTTTATTATGATCTTCATCCAACTTTTGGCTTGTTTTTACCTTTGGGATTTACAGAAGGTCCTGGACAAGCTTTATCCATTGGTAAAGTCTGGGAATCTTTCGGTTTTAGGCATGCGGCAACCATTGGATTATCTTTTGCTACTTTAGGCTATTTTTTTTCCTTTTTTATTGGTATACCTTTTGTTAATTGGGCTATTAAAAAAAAATTAGTAAAAGAGACCTTTCCTATATCAAAAGAAACTTTAAAAGGCTTTTATGACAAGAATTCCTTTGAACTCATTCCATTCCCAAATACATTCCATAGTAGCAGTATAGAGCCATTGGCTTTTCAGTTTTCTTTAATGGGATTGATCTATCTCATTACTTTTGTTTTGATTACAATTTTAGGTATATTCGTACCCGAAGATGTAAAAAAAATTCTCTGGGGATTCTTTTTTTTAATTGGTTTGGTTGTATCTATTGTACTCAGGAACATCCTAGAAAAATTAAACAAAGGATATTTGATCAATCCTATTTTACAAAGAAAACTTACCACATTTTTTGTTGATTACTTGATCGTAAGTACAATCATAGCAATCCAACCTATTGTGGTAATGCAATTCCTTATTCCCATATTGTTCATTGCTATTATTGGTGCAATAACTACTTTTTTTGTAGTCTTTTATTTTGGAAAAAGATTGCAGGAGTATTCTATAGAAAGAATGGTTGCTATTTTTGGAGTGGTTACGGGAACCACATCTACAGGTTTACTTCTTTTGAGAATGGTAGATCCCGAATTAAAAACTCCTGTTGCTAAAGAAATAGGGATTATGAATCTTTTTTCTATACCCATCATTGGTTTATTTTTGATTTTTATAAATTCTTATTATTGGTGGAAATTGTCTCTTTTCACAATTTCCCTCATTTATTTTTCTTTAGCTTGGGTTTTTGTTTTTTTTCTATATATTTATTTTAGAAGTGACAAATAAAAAAAACCCCCCTTAAAAAAGGGGGATAAGTTTTAGGAGAGAGAATTAGTAATGACAATTGGTATCACTATGGTTATTATTATCACAGCGACCGTCCCATATACCAGGATCATTTACAAAATCACTTGCTGAACATCCTGCTTGCCCAACATCAACAATTGCTTTAGTAGATTTATTTATACAGAAAAGTGGCCACCATAAATTTACTTCAGAATTACCAGCATTGTATGTTCGTACTAAACCATCTTTTTTATAAACACGAACAGTGGCACGAGAATCTTTTATTGTTTTTGAAGAATAGTATCTTTGAGACCAATTAAACACTGTATAACCCATTCGATTTGTATTTGGACCTGTAAAAGTCCATATGCTATTGTTGATAGTAATCGTTTCTGGTCCGTATCCAGTCACAACATCATAATCTAAACTAGCATCTCCTAAGGTTAGACCACTAAATAAAGGATCATAACTCGAATTGGGTTTTTTCCATTTCCAATAGATTTGGCAAGTATGTTTATTGGTTAAAGTACCTTTAATTCTACAATCTTTATTACCAAATTCAAAATGGGAATCTAAATCTCTTGGATCATTGGTTTGCCATTGAAGAACAATTCGAATTTCATTATCTCCAAGAACAGGAGAAACCAACACATCCTGAGATGATGGAGTATTGGATCCAGCAGAAATTACGGTTGCATAAGTAGTGATATAGGTTTCGGTAATATTATTTGCAGTTCCTGTTCCACTTACTTCTAATGTGTAGTTGCCAGCGGGTACATTTGGGATTAGATAAACTCCATTAGAATCTGTATTTACAGCAGGTATGGTTTGGTTATTTCCATCCAAAGCATAAGGTCCACTTTTTATATTCAACCCTGGACGAATTCTGACAGTTAAACCTCTTACAGGTTTATTGTTAAATGCATTTCTTACAACACCTCGTATGTTTGCAGGTCCTTGAGAGTCTGGAATTGCTGTTATAATATCAAAAACTACTTTTCCGTTTGCGGGAATATTTACTAGTCCTTCCACAGATTTATAACCAGCAGAAGTAAATTTTACTTTCCATTGTCCCGCATTCACACTAAAGATAGAATATTGAGAAGTTCCAGACCAAATTGCTGCTCCATTCGTTAAAGAAGCTGGCTGAACACCCGTTGTGGGTCTTACACCAGAAACAGGATGTACCAATTCAATCGCATAGGTTCCTGTAAAAGGATGCCCTCCTGCCAACAATACTCGTCCTTCTAAATTTCCTCTACCATTATTGGGTATTAGATTGCTATTTGCTACAACATTAGAATTCCACGGTACTGTAATATCTATCAGTTGGTCTTCGTATCCGTTTCTTGTAATTCTCAATACGTAATCTCCGGGATCAATATTTTCAAAACTATATTGACCACTGGAATCGGTATTAAGAGGTGCTACCAATAGATGGGCAGCCGGATTGAGTCTTGTAGTTGTACTGATTATATCGTAATCTCTGTACACGGAAACCAAATTTTGGTTGACTCGTTTTAACAATTCTACCTGAGCCCCAGAAACAGCAACTGTAGTAAAAGCATCTACTAAAGTTCCCGAGACCTTTCTTCTTGGTTTATGAGCCAAAACAGAAGTTACATTCAAAACAACACCTGATGTTAAAGTTTCGCTCGCAACACTAGAGTTATCTGCTTGGTATACTCCATTGGAAATATGTTCCAAAGGATCCACAACAAAAATTCTATAAGCACCTTGTTTAAAAAAGTAATAATCTACACCAGATTCTGTAATTTTTTGAATAGGATCCGAGGGACTACCTCCAACCAACGAACTAGTAGCAAGCGACACACCAGAAGTATAATTTAGAATCGCGAAGCCCACTTGTTGTTCTTCTGTTAAACCATTAGGAAGTTGAATTGCTTTTGCATTACCATTAAAATCATAACTTCCTGTATTATCTTCTGTTACAGTAACTAATGCATATTGATTCGCACCATCGCTTATAGATAAAAGTACCACGAACAAGCCAGATAAGGCATGTCGATTTGTATATCCAGAAG
>JBKBRY010000080.1:0-563 GCA_046291925.1 Leptonema sp. (in: bacteria)
CTCCCCCATTACTTCCTTATCCTTCGTAACCTCTCTAATAACAACCTCGACTCCTTCCTTAAATACCTCTACTCTAAATTCCATAACAAAATCCTTTCCCTAAAAATCGCTCCTATCAAAAAAACTGCTACCGCCTCCTACCAACCCAAATCCAATCAATACAAAAACTTTAAACTAAATAAAATTAGCCCCTACATCTGGGATAAATACTGGGATTTAAGAAAAATCACTGGCTATTCTATTAGTTTTATCATTAGAGTATTCCTCGAATGGGAACTAGAATCTATGCAAAAAAATTCTGAAATCCTTACAGGTAAACCCCTCTTAAACCCCAATCCAAACACAAATATAGACTTAAACTTGCAGTTTGACCCCGCCTCCTCAGACTGGGGCAGGAATAACTATGAAATCAGAAAAAAAGGCAACAGCGTTAGAAACGACATAAGGATCATATTCAAGGATGAATTTTATTAAAAAAAAAATTTATAAAGCATAAAAAAACTTAATTTCTGATTGTACATTCTATTTTGTAAGAATTTACAAGAAAACCATTATTTACTTTT
>JBKBRY010000081.1:0-557 GCA_046291925.1 Leptonema sp. (in: bacteria)
AATAATTTATTTTAACATCATCAGCTAAAGAAATAGCCACTAAAGAAATTATCCAATTTTCAAAATTGTTTTTATTAGCATAGAAATTTGCCAATTTAAGAAGTTTTTCAAATTTTTTCTTAGTGAAATGGTCCTCAGGCTGGAAATTTTCTAAAGATGAAAACAGAGCTTTAACTTCGACAAAATTTAATACTTTTCCCTTTTGGGCAATAATATCAATCTCGCCAAAATTCTTTAATTTCCAATTTCGAGTAACTATTTTTTGGCCTTGTTTTCTTAAAAAATCAACAGCTAAATCCTCAGCCAAAGAACCTCTTTCTTTGGTTGACATCAAACAACAAAATTAATAACTTTACCCTTAATGAAAATAATCTTTTTAATTTTTGCTTTGAGAAGATATTTTTTATATAAAGGTAAATCTTTAACTAAATCTTTAATTTCTTTTTCAGATAAATCTAACTTATTGGTTGTCAAAACTCCTCGTTTTTTACCATTTACTTGAATGACATAATTATAAATTTTCTTTTCCAAAAGTTTCTCATTATATTTAGGCCAGG
>JBKBRY010000082.1:0-554 GCA_046291925.1 Leptonema sp. (in: bacteria)
TGCCAAGTCTTTGAATGTTGGTAGGTATGAGTTGGCAGGTTGTGGTGATGTTAATAATGCATTAAGTTTTGGTGGGCCGAATGGTTTATATTTAAAAACCACTGAACTATGGAATGGAAGTAATTGGACTACTACATCATCTTTAAATGTTGGTAGAAGTCATTTAGCAGGTTGTGGTAATATTAACAATGCATTAAGTTTTGGTGGGTGGATTGGTTCATATTTATATTTAAAAACCACTGAACTATGGAATGGTAGTAATTGGACTACTACATCATCTTTAAATGTTGCTAGATTTGAATTAGCAGGTTGTGGTAATATTAACAATGCATTAAGTTTTGGTGGGTATAATAGTGATTTATATTCATATTCATATTTAAAAACCACTGAACTATGGAATGGTAGTAATTGGACTACTACATCATCTTTAAATGTTGCTAGATGTGAATTAGCAGGTTGTGGTAATATTAACAATGCATTAAGTTTTGGTGGGTGGAATGGTTCAGATTTAAATACCACCGAAATATGGAATGGTAGTAATTGGACTACTACAT
>JBKBRY010000083.1:0-551 GCA_046291925.1 Leptonema sp. (in: bacteria)
ATGATTCTTCAAAAAAAAAGTTTAATTTTTTTTTAATATCTTCTAAATTTTTATATTTTTCTGGAACAAAATAATCGGCAAAATCTGATTGTTTGTAAGACATATTCTATTT
Organism: Leptonema sp. (in: bacteria); assembly: GCA_046291925.1. Classification (GTDB taxonomy): domain Bacteria; phylum Spirochaetota; class Leptospiria; order Leptospirales; family Leptonemataceae; genus SKYB61. Next base: position 113 of record JBKBRY010000083.1, read on the forward strand.
CTTTTTATTAATTTTAATTTTTTGTTTTTTTTGTTTAGACTTTTTAGAAACATATTTATTTTTTTTCAAATTGTTTTTAATCAATTCTTCTGCAATTTTTTTATAAACTTTTTCTTCTGGTTTTTTTTCAAGAATATTTTTAGTTTCATTTATTTTTTGTTTATGCGAAACATAAAAAAGTTTTATAAAATTTACTAATTTTTGTTTAATTGTTTTTAGCATACAAACCTCCTTTTCAATTTAATTTTTTTTAGAATTATCAATAAATACATAATTTAAGTTTTCTAAAAAATTTCGGAATAAATAATCAATTAAATCATTAAAATATTTATTTTCATGTTTTGCGAAAACAAAAATATTTTTTTCATGGACAAAATCAACAAACATATTTTTTATTTGTTCTTGAGTGTAATTGCTCAATTTTTTAAAGTAAACGTTC
>JBKBRY010000084.1:0-544 GCA_046291925.1 Leptonema sp. (in: bacteria)
CCATCGCCCAAATGACCGGAAATTGTATAAATTAATTGATATTCATCTAAAATTTGATAAAGTTCTGGCAAAAATTCGGGTAAATGTTCTGGAGGAATAATAAAATCATCAATAAAAGGAGAGGCAGTTCTTTTTTTAATTTTTTCTCTTAAAAGTTTATAAGTATCTCTTCGAAGTCGCCAATATTTTTGAACTTCCTTTTCATCCTTGGGTTCTCTAAAGAAAAATTTATATTTTTGGCAAATTTCTTTTGCTTTTAAAATTTTTTCAGCAATCTCTTTCTCATCATTGGAAGTAAATTCAGCTAAAACAATTAATTTTGGTATAATTTATGGTTTAGGCCCATATGGTTTAAAAACCAGATTAAATATTTCCAATACTGAAGCAAAAGAAATAATTAGTAAATATTTTAAAAAATTTAGTGGAATTTTCGAATATATAGAAGAAACTAAAAAGTTTGCTAAAGAAAATAAATTTACTCAAACTCTATTTAACAGAAAAAGATTTTTTGAAAATATTGATAGTAAAAATAAAATTTTAGCAA
>JBKBRY010000085.1:0-540 GCA_046291925.1 Leptonema sp. (in: bacteria)
TTTCCTTCATCAAAAAAAAGACGATATTTTAATTTATAATTCCCAAAACAATATTTTGAAAAATTTGGTAAAAAGATCTCAGGCTAAAAAAATAGCTTTTGATAAAAAAATAAAACAAAATTTATTAGGAATTAAAACATCCCTTTTGGGTTCAATGAATATCTTAAATATTTCAGCTGCAATTGAAGTTGCCAAAATTTTTAAAGTTCCTCAGAGTAAAATAAAAGCTGTAATTTTAAATTTTAAAGGTTTACCACATAGATTAGAATTTGTTGGGAAATTTAATGGAATTTATTTTTACAATGATTCTTTAGCTACTATTCCTGAAGCGACCATTGGAGCTTTAAAAGCTCTGAAAGACAAAGTTCAAACCTTAATTTTAGGGGGTTGGGATTGTAATTTGTGTTTTAAAAATTTAGCCAAAGAAATTTTGAGAAAAAAGATAGAAAATTTAATTTTTTTCCCTGAAACCGGAAAGAAAATTTTCGACGAAATTTCGCGTCTTAAAAAGAATCTAAAATTAAAAGCTTTTTTTGTAAA
>JBKBRY010000086.1:0-531 GCA_046291925.1 Leptonema sp. (in: bacteria)
CAAAACGAATGCTTCAAAAGGAGTGATTTTTTTAATTAGAGTTTCATTTTCAATAACTTCTATCAATTTTCCTTTTAGAGTTTTATCTTCGGTAATTGGGATTGAGGCGTTTTGCCATAAATGGTCAAAATAATTCTCAGCATCTTCAAAACCGTAGTCACTTATCTCAACATTAAACTCCTCTTGAACAGTAAGACCTGTTTTAGTAAGATTACTGCTTCCCGTAATAAAAAGATTTTTACGACCCACCTGTTCGCTTTCTAACTTAAAGATATATAGTTTTGCATGATTAGGGCGAAGGGTTTTTCTGATAATAAGGCGATCTTTTTCTATAAGATCAACAAAAAATCTAACCTGTTCGTAAAACTCATAAGTATCAAATTCTTCTGAATTAATAGATTTTTTAACTGAATCAAAAAATTTATAACTTATCTCCTCGTTAGATAGACGGCCGCTCTGGTCATCTGAATCAGCATATTCAATGAGTTGATAATTTAATTTATCAACATTAAGCCCGACCAGTACTTTTAT
>JBKBRY010000087.1:0-527 GCA_046291925.1 Leptonema sp. (in: bacteria)
AAGATTAGCTGAATTTCAGTCAATTCAATGGTTGGCTGTTTCAATTGCTCAAATAATTACTGGTTTTGCTGGTGGTTTAGCGGCAGAAAAATTAAGAGTCCAAACAACTTTTAGTATTGCTATTTTATTTCCTTTCCTTATAGCCTTGATAGCTTTGATCCTTTTAAGAAAAACTGAAGAAGAACCAGTTTTAAGATTTAAAGAATTTAAAGAAAATTTCAAAAGCGCAGTTTTAACCAAAGAATTTCTTTTGGTTAATTTATTTTTATTTCTCTGGAGATTTCACCTTTTTTTTGGAGCGCCAATGTTTTATTATCAAGTTGATGTTTTAAAATTTTCAAAAATTTTTTTAGGAACTTTAGCTTCCTTAGGAGCTGTTGGTTCAGCAATTGGCGCTATAAGTTTTAATTATTTGACAAAATTTATAAAATTTAAAAAATTATTATTCTGGTCAGTTCTTCTTGGTGGTCTTTTGACTTTTTGGTCCTTAATTTATTTAACTGATTTTATTAAACAAAATTTGTATT
>JBKBRY010000088.1:0-519 GCA_046291925.1 Leptonema sp. (in: bacteria)
ATCCATTCAAGACACAATCAAAAAAATTAATGAGGATTTAGAAATTATGGGCAAAGAAATCCAAACATTTAAAGAGAAAGAAAAAATTTTAGAAAAGAATCAAGAAGAATTTTATAAATTTTTTAAAGAAGCAGTTCAAAACGTAGAAATTGCTAGAGAAAAAATTAGAAGATGGGAAATTGAAAATCAAGCCAGGTTAATTCAAAGAGAAAGGATTCAAACTCAACTTGAAGAAATTAGTCATCAAATTATTCAGGCAGGAAGACGACCCGAGGAATTTAAAAACATAAAATTTGAGTTGGTAAGTTATGATAGAGAAGCAATAGAAAGAAGAATTATCAGATTAAGAGGAGAGTTAGCTAGTATGGGAGAAGTTGACGAGTCTTTAGTAAAAGAAGCAAAAGAAACAGAAGCGCGTTATGAATTTTTAAAAAAAGAAGTGGAAGATTTAGAAAAAGCAAAAAAAGATTTGAAAAAATTGATTTCTGATTTAAGCGAAAAGATTCATCGTGAATTTAG
>JBKBRY010000089.1:0-516 GCA_046291925.1 Leptonema sp. (in: bacteria)
CAATTAGACCCTGCTTATAATGACAACATTGTAGTAAAAGATGCAAATATTCTATATGATACTTTTTTACAGGAGTATTTTTATGATAGTGTTTGATTATACTTGTAAAAAATGTAATATAACAGAAGAAAGAATAGTATTACACGATGAAAAAGATGAGCAATATTGTAATAAATGCGGTGAAAAGATGAAAAGAGAATTCCCTTTGTTTAAGAAAGAGATTTTTGAGCCTTATGTAGATTATTATTTGGATGAAAAACCAGTTTATCTAACAAGTAAAAAACAAAAAGAAAAATTAATGTTAGAAAAAGGTGTTTGGTATTATAATGATTTTCATAAAGATATAAAATAAAGGGATAAAATATGGCAAAAACAAAATTAAAAATTTGGTTTGTCTTAAACGAAGCAGGCTCAAGTAGTGCTTATGTTAAGGTATTTATTATCAATATTTCTAACGACACCGTTGCTGTTTTGGATAAAACAAATTTAGTAGCAGGTGTCAATTATGTTATTTGG
>JBKBRY010000008.1:0-88453 GCA_046291925.1 Leptonema sp. (in: bacteria)
TATGGATATACAGAAAAAAGACTTTTCTTTTTAAAAATAAAATGCTTGACATTAATAACTATGCTTATGTAGGTAGTGATTTTGGGTGTGGGGATAAAATTATGTCATTTGAGAAAAGGTAATTTGAAAAAAATCAATAAGAGTTAAAAACTTGGATTTTATTGTTTTTATGAAAAATTAAATACTTTTCTACTAAATGTGGATTTCCAGCAACCAATCCTAAAGAATTTAAATTTTCTTTGTTAAAAAAATATTGTTTAAAAACACCATTGGTATATTCCAATGTGCTTGCGATTTGATTGCTTCCGTAGATTAATGCAATGCCAGCGCAAACATCCCATTCATTTTTAGGATTTAGTGATATCATTAGATCAGCTTCTCCCCATGCAATTAGGGCAAGTTTTCGAGCAACAGAACCTGTAGGTACTAAATTCCAAGTTTTGGGCAATTGTTTTAGTTTATTTTTGTTTTTTTCTGATTCACTAACTAAAATTTTCGCTTCTTCTAATTCTTTAGTTTCGTAATGAAATTCACTTTTGATTTGTTTTTTTAACGGTTTTGAATTGGAAAATTCAATTTTGCATAAATAATTTTCTTTTTTGTTTTCTGGATGATTATATCCGTACACTAAATAATTTTCTGCAGGCATGGAAACAATTCCAAACAGCGGATGATTTTTATATAATAAACCTACAGAAATAGAAAATGTATTTTTTTTGGCAATGAAATCTCTTGTTCCGTCAATTGGATCGATCATCCATACAGTTTCACAAGAAAAACGTTCATTAGTAAGAGGAGATTCTTCTGAAACAATTAAGGATTCTGGGATTTCTTTTTTTAGAAGTTCTTTAAGAAATTCATTTGCATATAAATCGGCAGAGGTTAATGGATCCTTGCTTTTAATATCCTTGTATGAAACATCGAAACTTTCTTCTTTTTGAATTTGCTTAATTTGTAAAGAAAGATTTATAAATTCTTCGATGAATGTATCTGATATACGTATCATTTAATTCGTAGGCTGTGTTGGTTGATTAGGAGGATTGTTTATTTTATCGTGTTCTCCTTCTTCAAATTCACTCATAATTAAAAATTTTTCGAAAATGGGAGATTGAATAAAAAATTTAGGATCATTGGCAAAGTCAAATCGTACGATAAAATATTTAAATTTTACATAATAAATATTTGGAGTTGTAGGTGATTCCCAGCTCAAATTGTCCACATTCAATTCTTTTAGATATTTTTCTGAATCATAGTAGAATCGTCTCATGATTGCCATCTTCATAGCATTTAATAGATTTTTTTCCAAAGTGGTTTGTTGTTCTTTTTCTGATCGAAATTGTTTGCGAATTCCTTCTTCTACAGCTCTAAATTCACTCATAACTCCTTCTTTAGGACCTGATTCAATACCAAAAGTTAACAGAAAAAAAAGTATAATACCATAATTGAAAGTTTTCATATCTTACCTCTTTGTTTATTATCGTTTTATTTGTTTTTGTATTTAAAGAAAACAAAGATTTTTTTTCGGTCAATTTTTATTCCCATTCCAGTAGGCTTTCTATTGAATTATTTTTACATTCATCTATAAAATGGTATTGATCAATATAGAAGTAAAGCTTTATTTTTTTATAAAAATACTTTTCTTTTGTTGTTAAGGAAATGTTTTGTTTTTCTTTAAAATCAGAATAAGGAAATATAAACTTATCTAAAAGATGAAAATCAACTCCTAAAGAAGATTTAACATAGCGAATTTTTAATTTGTATTTATCTTCGAATTTTTTAAAACAATTTAGAATGTTTTCTTTTCCGCTTATAAGGATTGGATTTTCTATGCTTCCTTTTAAAGGGTTTGGTATTGGTTTAGCTGTTTCACAATATAGAAAAAAAAGAAAACTGAATAAATAGATTTGCTTCATTTTATTTTCTATATAATATTATAGACAAAATAAGAAAATCAAAAAAAATTTGAATTAATGGATTTGGTTGCCAAAAAAATTATTGTAAAGGGAAGGGTTCAAGGCGTTGGTTTTAGGCAATATACGGTTCAATGTGCAAAAAAATTTAATATACGGGGCACAGTTCGTAATCTTTATAATGGTGATGTTGAATGTGTAGCTATTGGGGTTTCTGAAAATATGGAAAAATTTATAAAACTCTTAAAAAAAGGTCCTGTATTGTCTCGTGTAGAACATTTGGATATACAAAATGTCGCTGTGGATCCGAAAATTGTAGATTTTAAAATTATATACTAAATGCAAAATTTTCTTTATCTATACAAAATGAGTTCTTATTTTAAATTTTTTTGCTTGATCTGTAAAATAAGATCAAATAATTGGATACTTGGAAGCAATTCCCCAGTAGCTCAGTCGGTAGAGCGCGTGGCTGTTAACCACTGGGTCGCAGGTTCGAGTCCTGCCTGGGGAGTTTTCCTCAATAGAGTTCGTTTTGTTGTTTGTTTTGTTTAACATTATTTATTGAAAAATGTTTTAGAAATAGAAATAAGTTCTAACTAAAAATTTGCTTTGATTTTGAGGTGCCAATCATTGATAGTTCATAACTATTCAAAAGGGATTAATCCTATATTTTGGATGAATCCAAATGATTCGTTTGATAATTACTACAATTAATTAGCATTAAGAATAGTTTTATTTTTTAAGGCATTAGGAATCTTGCAAAATTGCCATTCTTTGAAAAACTTTGTTATTGCAAAGATTTTTGAGTTTTTAATTTTTATGTTTGATATGTTTCCATTTTTGTGTGGCTGATAGTTTTTAAATCATGCTTTTTTTTAAAATTTTTTAATTCATTCATTTTTACTTGTGTGTTGTTTCGGTTAGAGAATATAATGGCTAAAGTTTGTTAGTTAGAATTCAAGGAAAAAGTTATTATTGTATTGTGTTTGCTAAAATTAATCTTCGTTGCATTAGTATTTTAAAAATAAAGAAAGACTTTTGTTTTTCTTTCAAATAGAATTCAGTTTTATAGAGAATCAATTTAATAAATTTTTTTAGATGATTTTCCACTTTGCTTTTCTAAATGAATCAAATAAATCCATAAAATTTCTTTGGTGTATTAAAATAATTTAATATAAATTTTATGAATGGATTTAGAGATTTAATCTAAATCACGAATGATTTATATTTTAGTTGCCAGTATACAATTATAGAAAATGATGTGTAATTGGTTTTGTGTATGGAAAAAAAAGTTATAGAAACAATCCGAAATTTAGTTTCTTTTGTAATTTTAGTCATCTTAGTTTTTGCATTTAAACATTCGATCTTAGATGCCAATAATATTCCCAGTGGTTCCATGATCCCCACCCTTAAAATAGGAGATTATCTATTTGTAAACAAAATGCGTTATTCCCTATATTTCCCTTTTACTTATTTTGAATTATTACATTTTGACGATCCCCAAAGAGGAGATATTGTTACTTTTGTTCCTCCAAGGGATCCATCAAAAAATTATGTTAAAAGATTGATTGGAATGCCGGGCGATAGGATACGAATAAGAAATATCTCACTATGCGATCCCATGTTGCCAATCAAAAGAGCAGAAAAAACCTTATATAAATGTGATAAGGAAAATGAAAAGAAAAATAATATACCTTTTATTGCTTTCGTAGAGTATAAAGAAAAAGATAAAGGGGATTGGCTTCATTTCGAAATAGAAGAAATCGATTATCCAACTGCCTACAATATTTTGCATGATTCAGATAGTATTCGAGTGCTCTTTCCAGAAGAAAGAGGAAGAGAAGGGTATCTTCCTGTCCTCTTTAAAGAAAAAATAGGTAACAAGGAACATTATTTCGTAGAAACTGCTGAAATCATAGCGTCAGATTCTTTATGTAGCGAAATAGAAACAAATGGTTGTATAATTCCAGAAAATCATTATTTTATGATGGGAGATAATAGAGATGATTCACAAGATTCTCGATTTTGGCAAGTTGGACCTATTTCTAGAGATAGAATTTTGGGAAAACCTTTAATTATTTATTTTAGTATTAATTGGCGGGATCAAATATGTTTTGCTTTTTATGAATATCTGGGAGGGAAAGAAGGGTTTCCTATCAAAGATTTTCCGCCAAAAAGTCAAAAAGAATATTGTAGTGTTTATGATGTAAACTTATATAATGAAGATATAATTACCTATCTTAAAAGAACCATATTCTATAGAATACCAAGATTGGACGTTCGATGGTATAGATTGGGAACGATTTTAAAATAAGTGGATTCAAAAAATAAATTTAATTTAGTTCATTTTTTTGGCATTATCCTTTCTATAGTTTTTGAATTTTTAGGTGTTCTTTTTTTATTTGGTTTGTTTGGTTATTATATACAAACTCAGTTTTTCAATGAAAATTTTATAGTTTTGATTCTTTCTTTGTTTTTTGGAATGATGATAGGAATCTATTTTATGTATAACAGAGCAAAAAAACTATCTAACATTAAAGTCGAAGAAGAGAAAATACAATTCAAAAATATTTTAACCTCTAAAGAAAAAAAAACTCAGGATAGAATTCAAAAGATTCAAAAAGAAATACAAGATTATGGAAATTTTTTAGATAGCAAATTAAAAGGAAAAAAAAGAAAGTGATTCATTTAATTTTATTAACAATTCCATTTTCTTTAATTCTTTGTGTATTGATTTTTTTTGGTTCTATTTCTCTAAGACATTTGTTTGATATATTTTTATATCAAATTTTAGGTTATTTGATTACGATTCCCTTTTTTTATTTGTATTATTATAAATTTTTTAAACAAAATCACCCTAAGGGAGTGATTGTGATTCAATTAGAAATTTTGGTACATGCTATTTATGTTATTATAGCCTCACTTTATTGTAATAAGATAAAAAATTTTCTTTTAGTTTATAATTTTTTAGTATTTTTAGCAGTTTATAATTTTTTTAAGATTGCAATTTTAATGGCTATAAAAAAAACATACATAAAAAACTATGAAAATCAAAATTAAATTCTTCGCTTTTTTCTTTTTTATAGGTTTTATAACAAATACATTTGCAGAAGAACATAAAGATTTACATCAGCCCACTTTTGATGAAATCCTTTCGCATCATTTAATGGATGCTCCAATATTAGAATGGAATATTGGTGGAAGGAAGGTTTACGAAGATGAACCAGAATTTTATAAAGATCCTTATAGAAGGTATATATTTAAAGACGAAAAAGGTCTATATAAATGGGAAGGTGGAATTCCTTTACACATAACCAAGAGAGTTGTAATGATGTGGATTGTTTCCTTAATCCTAATGGTTGTTTTTATTACAGCAGCAAATAAAATTTCAAAAAATCCAATGAAACTCAAAAGTAGATTTCTCAATTTAATAGAAGTTTTATTTGAATTTGTAAGAAAAGATTTAGCTGAAGCAAATATGCACCATCCTTCTGGTTTTTTCTTAGGTTATATTATAACTGCTTTTTTCTTTATTTTATTTAGCAATTTATTGGGGCTTTTCCCGCCTTTTGGAGAGATTGCAGAGTTAATTTATTCAAGCATAACAGGTCATCATCCAGTGCATCAAAAAGGAGACTTAGCATCTCCAATTATTGCTTTGTGGCCTGGGATTACTGTTACTGGTGATATTGCAGTCACCTTTACATTAGCAAGCTTAACTACAATTTTGATTTGGTTAGCTGGATTCCGATACCAAGGAATTCAATTTTTTTGGCATGCTGTACCTAGTGGAGTGCCCTGGTGGTTATTTCCTTTAATGTGGCCAATTGAATTTATCATAAGCCCAATAGCAAAAGGATTTGCTTTGATGATACGGCTATTGGCAAACATGACTGCAGGTCATGTGGTGATTTTAGTAATTGCAAGTTTTATATTTGCTTTTTCTAAGTGGACAATTTTGACTGTATTGGTAACCTCTTTATCAGTTTTTGGTATGGGTTTTATGTACCTTTTGGAATTGTTAGTAGCATTTTTACAAGCTTTTATTTTTACTTTGTTGTCGTCTATTTTTATTGGATTGAGCATGCATCAACATTAAGTACTAATTTTTATATATAGTTTAGGAGGAATAGAAAATGATAAGCATGGCATTTGTTGGAGTTGGGCTTGGAATAGGTTTGGTTTTGATTGGAGCAGGTCTAGGAATTGGTAAAATTGGCTCTTCTGCTGCAGAAAGTATCGCTAGACAACCTGAAGCAGCAGGTTCCATTCAATTAGCAATGATTATTTCAGCAGCTTTAATTGAAGGTATTGCTCTTTTTGCTTTGGTTATAGCTTTCCAAATGGGTGGAAAAATTACAGAAAACGTCTTAATTAAATTTGCTGAAAAACCTCAAGTTATAGAAACCGGAAAATAATCCGGTTTTATTGATTTAAAGAGGCAGTCTATGTTGTCAATATGGATGGGCATATATCTTGCTGGAGGAATAGCTTTATTGGAAATCAATCCTGGTTTGGTTATATGGACAACATTTACTTTTGTGCTTGTATCTTTAATTCTTTATAAATTTGCTTGGTCAAAAATAATAACAGCGTTAGACGAAAGAGCAGAGAGGATTGAAAGCAATATTAAAGCAGCAGAAAATTTGCGAAAAGAAGCAGAAAAAAAATTCGAAGAATACCAAGAAAAAATTGCTAATGCTAAATCAGAAGCTCAAGAAATACTTCAAGAAGCAAAAAAAGATGCAGAAATTTTAAAAAGCGATATTTTGCAAAAAGCTAAAAATGAATCAGAAGAGATAAGAAGAAGGGCACAAAAAGAAATAAATTTAGCTAAAGAATTGGCAGTTCAAGAAATCCATGAATATGTTATTGGGTTATCTTTAGAAATAGCAAAGAAAATAATTAATAAAAATCTCGATATGGAAGAGCATAAAAAACTTATTGAAGATACTATACAGCAATTGAACAAGCAAAATTAACTTTTTAAATGGTGTATTATGATTTTTGAAAATTTACCAGAATCGTATGCCAAGGCATTATTGGACTTAACTAGTGGAGAGGAAGAACAAATTCTTGAATATTTTAAAAATTTAAATATAGTTTTAAATGAAGACGATCAAATTAGAAATTTTTTTTACAATCCAGCAGTGAACAAAAGTATAAAAATTCAAGTCATTAAAAAAATCTTTTCTGGAATGTTGTCAGAAACATTTTTAAATTTTTTGTGTGTGTTGGCAAAAAACGAAAGAATGGAATATCTTCCAAAAATTTATGAGATTTACCGATACTATTATGATCAAAAATGCAATATACTGCCAGTAAAAGTAATTACTGCAATAGAATTGCACGAGAATTTAAGAAATTATATCCGTAATGCTCTTAACCAATATTTTAACAAGCAAACAGATATTTCCTTTATTGTGCAGCCTAAAGTAATCGGAGGTATAGTGATTCAATCCGAAGGAAAGGAAATCGATACAAGCATATTTACTAAATTAAAATTTATTCATAATAATTTAAAATCAGCAGTTATAATAGGAGAAGGATATGAAGATTAAAGTAGATGAAGTTGTAAACTTGTTAAAAAAAGAAATACAAAGTTTCGAAAAAAACTTGGAGTTTACCGAATATGGAGAGTTGGTTTCTGTAGGTGATGGTATTGCTAGAATTTATGGTTTAGAAAATGTAATGTCAAATGAAATGGTAGAATTCGAAGATGGTACTATAGGATTGGCATTTAATTTGGAAGAATCTTCTGTTGGAGTTGTAATTTTAGGAGAATATGAACAACTAAAAGAAGGTGATAAAGTAAAACGAACGGGTAAAATTTTACAAATACCAGTAGGTAATGCATTGTTAGGGAGAATTGTCGATCCATTGGGGAGACCTTTAGATGGTGGACCTGAAGTAAAAAGAGAAATGACTTATCCAGTTGAAAGAATTGCTCCTGGTATTGCGACACGAGAACCAGTTAAAATACCTCTACAAACGGGAATCAAAGCTATCGATTCTATGATTCCCATAGGAAGAGGTCAGCGAGAACTAATTATTGGAGATCGAAATACGGGTAAGACTGCAATAGCAATTGACACAATTATTAATCAAAAAGGACAAGATGTAATTTGTGTTTATGTTGCTATAGGCCAAAAAGCATCTAAAGTAGCTGCAGTTTACGAAAAATTAAAACAATTTGGTGCAATGGATTATACGATTATAGTAACAGCCAACGCTTCGGATCCAGCACCTTTACAATATTTAGCTCCTTACTCTGGTTGTGCTCTTGCAGAGTATTTTATGTATGAACATGGACGTCATACATTAGTAATTTATGATGATTTATCTAAACAGGCAAATGCATATAGACAGATGTCATTGCTTTTGCGAAGACCTCCCGGAAGGGAAGCATATCCCGGTGATATTTTTTATTTGCATTCAAGATTGTTGGAAAGAGCAGCAAAATTAAACAAAAAGTATGGGGGTGGTTCATTAACTGCTTTGCCAATTGTAGAAACTCAAGAAGGGGAAGTTTCCGCATACATTCCTACGAATGTAATATCAATTACTGATGGTCAAATTTATTTACAACCTGGTTTATTTGCAGCAGGTCAGAGGCCAGCTGTAGATGTGGGAATTTCTGTAAGTAGAGTTGGAGGTAGTGCCCAGATTAAAGCCATGAAATCTGTTGCAGGAAGATTAAGGTTGGATCAAGCTCAATTTAAGGCATTAGAGGCATTTGCACAATTAGGAACAGAGTTGGATCCGACAACACAAGCCCAGTTGGATCGCGGATATAGAGTAATGGAGGTTTTAAAACAAGATGAATCTGATCCTTATCCAGTAGAAGATCAAGTTGTAGTAATTTTTGCTGTTACAAGGGGTTTAATGGATAAGATACCAGTGAATCAGATTCGTGATTTTGAAAAAAAATTATTACAATATCTTAAAGAATCTCATCCAGAAATTTTAAAATCAATACGTGAGACAAAAGAAATTCAAGACGAAAAAACTTTAGAAAATACTATAAAAGAATATGCAGAATCTTACATAAAAGGTGAATCTCCAGATGTTAGATCTTTCTCAGAAAAAAAAGTATCATAAAAAATTTAGGAGAACTCAATGGCTGGATTAAAAGAAGTTAAAAAGCGTATTGGTTCTGTAAAAAATATACGTAAAATTACAAAAACCATGGAAATGGTTTCTGCTGCAAAGTCCAGAAAGATGATGTTGCGAGTTTATGATTCACAACCATATGGCAAAAAGATTTTGGAAGTAATGAATAATTTATCTAATTATGTTGCAGATTTAAATTCTCCATTTCTTAAAGTAAAAGATGATCCAAATATTTATTTATTGTTAGTTATAACTTCTAATCGGGGCTTATGTGGTGCTTATAATTCCAATGTTTTGAAGTTAGCAAGAAATAGAATTAGGGAATTGCAATCTGCAGGTAAAACGATAAAATTAATTGTAATAGGGAAAAAAGCGGCTTCTTATTTTAAATTTATCAGATTTCCAATTGAAAAGGTTTATTATGACTTTGATGATAATTTTAAATATATTCAATCCAAAAATTTGATGGAACTTTTTAAGAAAATGTATTTAAACAACGAGTTTGATATTTTAGAAGTTATTTCAACACATTATTATTCATCTTCTTCTCAGAAACCCGAAATAACTCAATTGCTCCCTATTGCTCCGAAAAAGGGGGATGTAAATAAAGAAATTTCTAATATACTAATTTTACCCTCGAAAGAAATAATTTTAGATATTATGATACCTTATGTATTAGAATATACTCTATATAAACTGATTTTAGAAGCTGTTACTTCTGAACAGATTTATAGAAGAATTGCTATGAAATCTGCTTCTGATTCTGCAAATGATATGACAAAATCTTTAACGAGACTCTATAATAGAAAACGCCAAGGTAAAATTACCCAAGAGATCTCTGAAATTGTAGCAGGGGCTGATGCAATCAAATAACATAATAAGGAGTAATCATTTATGGTAGGAACACACAAACCTTCAAAAGGAAAAATAACACAAATTATTGGAACAGTGATAGATGTAGCCTTTGAAAACGATCGAATACCAGAGATTTACGAAGCATTAGAAATTGAGGTAGATCGGTTTGGGAAAAGAGAAAAATTAGTCGCAGAAGTACAACAACAATTAGGTGGAAGAAGAATTAGAGCAGTTGCTTTGTCTTCCACAGATGGTTTAGTGCGAGGACAAGAAGTGTTAGCGATCGGTTCTCCTATTAGAGTGCCTGTTGGAGATGCTACATTAGGAAGAATTTTTAATGTTTTGGGAGAAGTAGTTGATGATGGACCACCTCACAATGCAACAGAATTTTGGCCCATTCATCGAGATGCACCCGAAATGATAGATTTAGAGGCAAAAGTAGAGATATTTGAAACAGGAATTAAGGTTGTTGATTTGTTAGCCCCGTATACAAAAGGTGGAAAAACAGGTTTATTTGGTGGTGCTGGTGTTGGTAAAACTGTAGTAATCATGGAATTGATCCACAATTTAGCGAAAGAGCATGGAGGATATTCTGTTTTTGCTGGCGTAGGTGAAAGGACTAGAGAAGGGAATGACTTGTGGTTAGAAATGAAGGAGTCAGGGGTTATCAATAAAACTGTATTGTGTTATGGACAAATGAACGAACCTCCGGGTGCAAGATTAAGAGTTGGTTTGAGTGCCTTAACTATGGCAGAGTATTTGAGAGATATTAAAGGTGTAGATTGTTTGCTGTTTATTGATAACATTTTTAGATTTAGCCAAGCTGGTTCCGAAGTTTCTGCATTATTAGGACGAATGCCTTCAGCAGTTGGATACCAGCCTACTTTAGCAACAGAAATGGGTGAATTACAAGAGAGAATTACTTCTACAAAAAAAGGTTCCATTACTTCTGTACAAGCAATTTATGTTCCTGCAGATGACTTAACAGATCCGGCACCAGCTACTGCCTTTATACATCTTGATGCTACAACAGTTTTGAGTCGTTCGATTGCAGAAAAAGGAATTTATCCTGCTGTGGATCCCTTAGATTCATCTTCTCGAGCCCTTCAACCTAGCATAGTTGGAATGGAACATTACCAAACTGCACGCGAAGTTCAAAGAATTTTACAAAGATATAAAGATTTACAAGATATTATAGCTATTTTAGGAATGGATGAACTTTCCGAAGAAGATAAAATATTGGTTGCTAGAGCAAGAAAAATAGAGCGTTTTCTATCACAACCCTTTCATGTGGCTGAACAATTTACTGGAAGAAAAGGCATCTATGTTAAGTTAGAAGATACGATTCGCTCTTTTAAAGAATTGTTATCTGGGAAGTATGATCATATACCAGAACAGGCTTTTTATATGACAGGAACAATTGAAGACGTAATTGAAAATGCTAAAGCATTAGGTGTACAAGTATAGGATTAAAAGTATGAGTATACAAGTTTCCTTAGTTACACCCTACAAGCCATATTACGAAGGAAGTGCCGAGTCTGTCATACTACCTTTGTATGATGGACTTGCGGGCATTTTAAAAAACCATGTGGATATGATAGCTAAATTAGGTTCTGGTAAATTAATCATTGATACAAAAGAAGAAAAAAATATTTTCTTTATTGATGGGGGTTTTTTAGAAATTTCAAAAAACAAAGTAGTGATTTTGGCTACGGAAGCATTTAAAAAAGACGAATTAAATATAGTAGATGTAGAAAAACAATATAGCGAAGTATTAAAAATCATACCAAAAAATGATGAACAAATAGAAGACAAAAATAATAAACTTCAATCTTTAAGAAATAAAATTAAATTCATTAAATCTTAACTCGTTGACTTTACTAAATTCTTTTTTATTCTTTCCAAATGAGATGTTATAATTTTTTTTTATATGTATTTTTTTTCATTTTTTTAAAACCTCTTTTTTCGGAGTGCATGTATCTTCCCAATTCAAACGAAGGATATATGCAAATATGGAATTTAGATTTTAATTCAGATAATTATTCGCTATTTTTAACTTTTATGATTAGTAATTTAGGAAATGGAAACCTAAATAATGGTGTTACGATTTATTTATATGATAAAATGAAACATAGTGAATATCTTAAAACATTAGAATTTACAAATCAACATTTAAAAGCACAAGAAAAGCAATTTTACATTAAAATAGAAAATGATAATTCTTTAATTTATAATAACGATGAATTGCAAATTAAGGTAAATTCTGGAAAAGATAATTCTTTCGATATAAATACTAAAATCAAATTGCCTATCAATTCTAATACAACAGTTTCTTCTAAATTTGATTTTAAAAATCAAAACATATATTATAAAATTCTATATATATACCCCCAAACGATTCAATTTATATATAGAGGAAAGGAGGTGAGCTCCTTTGGTTCCATTGGTTTAGAGTGTATTTTATCTACTGATGATCCTTTGAATTTTGCTAATTCTTTTTATTTTATAAGAAATTTTGATCCAAAATATAAATTTTTTTTGTTTTATGTAGATTATAAAAAAATAACTGAGAATCCTATAAGTAAAATACATCTTAATTTTAACGAAAATACCTTACATCCAAAGACAATGAATTATAAAGAGGATACTATCTTGTTTGAATTTTCTAATTGTAAAGTTTTTGGAAAAAAAATTAACTATCTTGGAGGATTTGATATTTTAAATCATGTTTCCTTTATGTTAAGATGGTTTCTAAAATTGCTTCGGATTGATCCTTTTATAAAGCATTATAGAACATTTTTAGAGACGGATTGTGGAGGCGATCCGATACAATTCAAATATTCACAATTAACTCATATAGGATTATAGTATTTCATTAATGCAAATATTTTTTTTTATAAAAAAGACATAGATTTTCTCTTCTCAAACTACCATCTGGATTCATAATAATTTTTCTTGCTATTTGTTGATCTGATTTAAGACATTTTTTGCATAAAAAAGGATCTGGAGTAAGGTGGCAAAAACGAATATCGTAAATTTCATAAACGAATAGGAATTCTGAATTGTTTTCTGAAAATAAAAACGGTGAAGAAAAAATACTAAATATTATTAAAAAAATGATTTTCAAAAAGCCAAATTTTTTAGTTTTGTTATTCTTTAAATGAAATATGAGTTTCCCCATAAACATATTATCGATCCTGATCAATTTTCGTTAAAAGATTTAGAAACTATTTTATTAGCAACGGAACATATTGTTCAACTACAGAAACAAAATAGAATTCAAAATATACTTAAGAATTATCTAATGGCTTCTTTATTTTTTGAATCTTCTACAAGAACAAGATTGAGTTTCGAAACTGCTATGCTTCGATTAGGTGGAATGGTGATTAGCACAGTAGGATTTCAATTTTCAAGTATAAGTAAAGGAGAAACTTTATATGATACTATGAAAATGATAGAAGCTTATGCAGATATTGCAGTAATTCGTCATCCTGTGGAAGGTTCCAGTAAGCTTGCAGCAAGCGCCGTGGATATACCAATAATCAATGCAGGTGATGGAACTGGTCATCATCCAACTCAAGCTTTATTGGATTTATATACAATATACAAGGAAAAAAAAACAATAGATAATTTACAAATAGCATTCATTGGGGATCTGAAATTTGGAAGAACTATACATAGTTTAGTCAAATTGCTTTCTCTGTATAAGGTAAAAATGATTTTTATTTCTCCTGTTGATCTTGCAATACCAGAAATGTATAGAAAAGACTTAAGAAAAAAAGGTATAGAATTTAAGGAAACCGAAGATTTAAGAGCTCTTTGGGATTGTGATGTAGCATATGTGACGCGAATTCAAGAAGAAAGGTTTGTTGATAAAGAAGAATATGAAAGATTAAAAAGTAGTTATATCGTTAATAGAGAATTGGTGCTTGCTTCTAAAAAAAACACTTTAATAATGCATCCGTTACCTAGAGTAAATGAATTGTCAACAGACGTGGATTCTTTGCCCAATGCAGTTTATTTTAAACAGGCAAAATATGGCGTTGATGTAAGAATGGCTTTACTATGTTTGTGCTTGAATGTCGAATTGCCAGATTTATGATATGAATTTTCGCAATATTCAGTTTGACTTTTATACTTCTGATAATTTTAGATTGTATTCAAAAATTTGGTTGTCTGAAAATTTTGATTCGGATAGAGTGATTGTATTTCATCATGGTTTAGGTGAACATTGTGATAGGTATGGCTCTATAATAGAGATACTAAAAGAAGAAAATTTTTCTTTTTTTTCTTATGATATTCGAGGGCATGGAAGAAGTTCTGGGAATCGGGGAGATTCGCAAAGTATTTTAAGATATGTTTTGGATTTAGAAGAATATATTTATACTATTAAAAGGGAATATAAAATATCAAAACCATTTCTATTGGGGCACTCTCTTGGTGGTTTGGTAACTTCTTATTTCTGTGTTCGTCATACGAATCAACAAGAAATTAAAAGCTTATTATTGAGTGCTCCTGCTTTGAAAATACCTTTAGAGTGGGTTCAATATATCAAAAAAATAATTGGTCATACTATTTTTTTATTTAGACCAACTTTGATTTTAAAATCTGGTTTAAATCCTAAAAAAATATCTCACAATCAAGAAGTCGTGAAAAAATATATCCAAGATCCTTTGGTTCATTCATTTATTAGTGTACGATTAGGTTTGGATATGTTTAATGCAATAGAATTTGTAAAAAATCATTGTAAAAAGATTAAAATTCCAGTTTGGATTGGTCATGGAAGTATGGATACAATTACCTCTGTAGAGGGAAGTAAAGAATTTTATAATACTATTTCTTCAGAAGACAAAGAATTAAAAATTTATCATGGTTTATATCACGAAATTTTTAACGAATCATCAGACATACCCCTTAAAGATTTTAAGGATTTTGTTTTAAGACATCTATAAATATGCTTTAAGGAAATATAAAATTCCTATAGTAAAGTTTTTCACAAAAAAAGCTAAGAAAAAAGAACCTTCCAAGATTCTTCAATACTTTTTGACTTCATAAAATAGGTTCCAATAAGGAAACCATCAACTAAATTGCTAAATTCTTTTATTTTCGCAGACTCTTCTATTCCAGACTCTGCTATAATTAAAATATCTTTATTATGCTTTCTTATTAAAGGCGCCAATTTTTTAGTTAATTCTAAATTCATTTCTAAAGTATCTAAATTTCTATGATTTATTCCTAATATTCGAACAGGAAACTGCAAAGCAGCTTTTAATTCTTCTTCGTTATGAATTTCGACAATGTAGTCTACATTTTCTTTAAGACAAGTTTCTATCATTTTCTTTAGCTGTGTTTTGCTTAATAGCCTGACAATTAAAAGAACTGCATCTGCTCCATAAATCATAGATTCATAAATTTGTGCTTCTGAAATTAAGAAATCTTTTCGCAATACAGGAATTTTTACAGCCTCAGATACCTTTTTTAAATCTTCAAGAGATCCGTAAAAGAAGTTTTTATCTGTTAGTACAGAAATTGCTGATGCACCTAAATTTTCATATATTTTTGCTATTTCCACAGGATTATAAATCTCTCGCAAAATTCCTAAAGAAGGACTTGCTTTCTTGCACTCTGCAATCACTGCAGGCAAATTTTTTTTTAGGTTCGCATAAAAACCTTTGTTTTGATAGTTTTTTATTTTTTCGCTTAGTTTTTCGTTAAGTTTGGTTCTGTCAAAATTTTCTTTAATTTGATTTTGGTTTAAAAAATTAATAACTTCAATTTTTTTTTGTTTTTTTATTTTTTTTAGTATCATTCATGGATTTATACTTTTAATCGCTTCATCTTCTGTTTCGTATATATCAAATAAGCTAGTAAGTTCAATAACATCAAAAATTCTTTTTACTGCAGGTCTTACATTGGACAATTTAAAGTTTCCATTCAAACTTTTTAATTTTCTCAGGATTGCTATACATGCTCTAAAACCAGAAGAGCTCATGTATTCTACGTTTTCTAAATTCATTACAATATTCCTTACACTTTCTTCTTCGATGATTTTTAAAACATCTTCTTCTATTTCTGTAGATTTGGTTACATCCAATCTTCCTTCGGGATAAACCACTAAGATTTCGTTAACTTTTTTTTTCTTTAACAATTTTTCACCCCTTTTTTTGTTTTATTGCTATTTAAATTTTTATTTCGTTTCTAGTCAAGTAAAAATCCAAATCTTTAGGCTTTAAGGAGCATTTAAAATTCTTATAAGATAAAAACAAATTATTTAAATATGATATTTTTTATAGATTGACTAAAAAGTTATTATTGAATAATTAAAGTTATATTTCTATGCTTTTAGAAAAAATTGAGATTTTTGTACCTATGTTAATCAAAGAGATAAGTGGATTTTACAAAGATAGATTAATCTCTTTGGTTTTATTTGGTTCGGTTGCAAGAAAAAAATTTACAGAAACATCAGATATTGATGTTTTAATAATAGTTTCTGCACTACCAAATAATAGATTTGCTCGTAATATTGAATTTTTAGAAGTAGAAAATTCATTGAAAAAAAATTTAAATCATCTGGGTTTAAGACAAATGGAAATATCACCTATATTAAAAACTAAAGAAGAAGTTCAGATTGGTAGTCCTTTATTTATAGATATGATAGAAGATGCAATTATCCTATTTGATAGACATAATTTTTTTTTTAGTATTCTTAAGAATTTACAAAATAGATTAAAACAATTGGGTGCAGAAAGAATTTGGAGAGGAAACTCTTGGCACTGGAAATTAAAATCAAACTACCAATTTGGTGAGGAATTTTATATTTTATGACAAATTTAAATTTGGCATTGAGTTATTTTATCAAAGCAAAAAAAAGATTTAAAATTTTAAACATTTTGTTAGAAGAGAATGATTATTCTGATGTGATTAGAGAAGCCCAAGAGTTAGTAGAGTTAGCATTAAAAGGGATGTTACGGTATGTAGGCATTGAACCTCCTAAAATACATGATGTAGGTCCATATTTAATTGAGTATAAACATCTTTTTAGTAAAGAAATCCAAAATGAAGTAGAAAAATTAGCTTTTATATCAAAAAAACTTAGAAAAGAAAGAGAGTTAGCTTTTTATGGAGATATTGATTTTATTCCGACAGAATCCTATACAAAAGAAGATGCAATCCAAGCAATCCATGATGCTCAATTTGTAATTCAGATTTTGGAATATTTCAAAATTTAATAATCTAACCAATTTTAGCTAAACCCCCATCTAAAAGTTTCTTCTACCGTCTCGTCCTTAATTGAGAATCTGTGATAGATTTCTACCTCTGTGATAACTGTTTCAAAGGAGCCAGTGCTATTGGCAGCAATATCAAACAATAATTGATTTTCTTCTGAAGAATCTTCAAAAAAATACCATTCAATAAGAAACCGAACTAAAGCAGAAATACTATACCCTGTCACATCTGAGAAATCCTTTAAAATTTGATGCACTGCTTGAGATACCCTAATACCAATATTTGCATAATTATTTGCTATTTCTTGGTATTTCTTTTTGCTTGATGTTTTTTGAGAGGTAAGTTTATCAATTTTTGCTTGAAATTTCGAGATCAAATCAAAAAACATTTCTGTATTAGAATTAAAAGAATTTTGTAATTGTTTTAAATATAGCAGATAAGGCTGAAAAATCATGATCCTTAAAATAAAAGATTCTTCTTTTTGTTCTTTTTTTACTTTATAGCAGTTCATATATTATTATGTAATGGATTTCGCTCTTTTTTTTCTAAAAAAAATCTTCTAATGTTCAAATTTTTTTAAAAGCGATTTAAATTTAAATATTTTATGATTTTTATAATATCATGTATTTTAATTGACATTTTGAGTTGATGATTTTTGCCTTTATATTATACGATGAAAGAACATAACAATTTAGAAAGGATTGCTAGTTTATTGTTATTGTTTCATGAAAATCATAATATAATTTCTAAAAAACAAATATTTACAAAATTAAAATCTTTTTATTTTTCTTCTGAGGATAAGAGCGAAAATATACATACAGCAAATAGGAAATTTGGAAGAGATAAAAAAACGTTAGAAGAACTCGGTTACAAATTGATTTCTATTGGGAAGGATCAATATCAATTATCAGACGGTAGACATCTGCAGGAAAAGAATAATAACTATTTAAGTGATAGAGAAAAAAAAATTTTGTCAGAACAAATTCTTAATAATTTTTCCAAAAATCCCGTTGGATATTTAGTTTTATTTTTAAAAATATTTTATAATGATTACGAATATTTAAAAAAACTGTTTTATATTACATCAAAAAAAAAAGTTAAATCAATCCTTACCGAACAAGAAAAAGGGATTTTAAATGATAGCAATAGATTTGCTTTATTGCTCTTTAAAAAAAAACCCTTAAGGATACTTTATAATAAAAAGAATTCGCAAGAGATGATTCAACGAAATATATTTCCTTTAATGCTATTTTTTAATAAAAATATTTCCTATTTGGTTTCTTGGGATTATGAAAAGCAAGATATACGAAATTATATAATCAATAATATAAGCAATGTGGAAATTATTAAAGATAAAAAATTCAAAATAGTTAAGATCAATAAAATTAAACTAAGAATTCACGAAGATAGAAGATTTATAACTATACCTTATGAATTCATTCTAAATAAATTACCACATCCATTGAATATATTTACTTCGAATGATGCAGAAAATTATACAATAAATCTTGCAATCAAAAAAGAATATTTTGATTTATATAAAAATTTCATAAAAATAGAAAATAAAAAAATACTAAATTTTAAAAAAATAGGTTTAGATACTAATAAAATAATAATTCAATTAAAAATAAAAAATTTAACAGGATTATTTTATTTTATTTGCCAATATCCTGACTCTATCATAAATATGGAACCTAATGAAGTAAAAGAAGAATTCAAAAATTTTTTAAAAGATATAATAAATTTTTATAGTCATCGTTACTCAAATGGCATCCCTATCTAATTTAGAAAAAATTTTAACTTCTATTCCTGTACTTATCAAAATTGCTGAAAAAAATAATAATCAAATTCCAATAAAATCTCTTGTAAAAATTCTTAAACTTAAGAGTCAGAAAGAAGCGATATCTTTAGTAAATCATTTATGTATGATAACAAATAATATTTTTGGTTCTCCTCTAAATTTTTTTAATATATACTACGAAGATAATTTTATTTATCTGGATAATAATTCTTATTTATCTTTCGATAGAATTCGCTTCCCATTAAACAAAAAAGATATGGAAAACTTGTACGAAATATTACGAGACGATCCGAATTTTTTTAATGCACTACTCAAAAAATTTCAATTCGAAGACATTATTGATATAGATTACAATTCTTATAAAGATAAAATAAAGATTTTTGAAGAGGGAATCCAAAAAAAGAATCAAATTATATTTTTGTATAAAAAGTTAGAAAGTGCTTTTTTAGAACAAAAAAAAATAATTCCAATCCAAATAGAAAACATGTATAATAGTTATTATATTTTAGGATATGATTTAAAAGAAAAAAGCGATAGCAAATATAAAATTTATAAATTAGATAGAGTGATTCAAATTCTAAAAGTCTTAGAATACCAAAACAAAATACAATTTGATTCCATAAATAGGGAATTTTTTTTAGAATTTATTAAAAAAACCAATAAACCAGAAATAGAAATTGTTTTTGCATATCACCCTAATATAGAATTAAATTTAAGAAATTATCTGGATTTTCATACTATAGAAGGTTCTATAGAAATTGAGAATCTAACTTGGAAAATTGCTAAGGTAAAAACAAAATTTCCAGAATATTTTTTCGAAAAATCTATCTATTTTGCAAAATGGATTTATATTCTTAAGCCAGAGGATCTTAATTTAAAGATCAAAAAACATTTCGAAAAAATTTTAGAATTTATATAAAAATACATATTTAATATGTTTTATAAATTATTATCAAAAATATTATTTAATTTTGAACCAGAAAAAAGCCATCAAATAGTAACGAATATTCTAAAATATCTAAATGCTTTGCCATTGGAAAATGTGATTCAATTGACATTCCATTATACTTCAGATAGACTTAAACAAAATTTATGGGACATTGATTTTCCCAATATTTTGGGTTTAGCCGCTGGTTTTGATAAAACAGGAGAATTGTATCCTATTTTAAGTAATTTTGGATTTGGATTTATAGAGTGTGGGACTTTTACACCTCAACCTCAGATAGGAAACCCTAAACCAAGATTGTTTCGATATCAAGATAAGAAAGCATTGGTTAATAGAATGGGTTTTAATAATCCTGGAATTGATAAAGCAAAAGAAATTTTTAAAAGTCAAAAAAAAACTATACCAAGAGGAATCAATATAGGTAGAAATAAAACTACAAGTAATGAAAAATCTATAGAAGATTATATAAATTGTTTTGAGGTGCTCTATCCCTTTTCTGATTATATGGTTATTAACGTAAGTTCGCCTAATACTACTGGTTTAAGAGATTTACAGACATCAAAAGAGGTCCTTCAATTAATTAAAATTATACAAAAGAAAAAAAAAGAATTACAAATTTCTTTACCAATTTTGGTAAAAATTTCTCCCGATCTTACGGAAAAACAGTTTTACTTTATTTTGGAGCGATTTGCAAATTCAGGAATTGATGGTGTTATTTTAACAAATACTACTACTCGAAGAGATGGAGATTTGTCCAATCTTGAAAGCGGAGGGTTATCAGGACTTCCTCTAAAAGAAATTTCGACAAATTGGATCTGCAAAGCATATAAATTCTTGGGAAAGCAAATTCCAATTATAGGTGTTGGGGGTATATTCAATGGGAAAGATGCGTTGGAAAAAATTATGTGTGGTGCCAGTTTAGTCCAGATATATACAGGGTATGTTTACGAAGGGCCTCTTTTGCCTAAACGAATTTTATTTTATATAGATTCATTCTTAGAAAGAGAAAATTGTAATATTACGGATATAGTTGGAATAGGAAGGAATTATATAAAAAAATTATAAAAAATTTTAATTATTGTTCAAATTCTTTGAGTTCATAAATTGAATCAATTTTTCTATTAAATCCTTTTTTTGTAAAGCTTTTCCTTTTCCAGAAATGATTCTTTTAATTTTCATGTCTTGGATTTTTTTTAAAAAGCTTAACCATTCCTTTACATTTGTATTTTGAAAATTATATTCAATTTCATTTGGATCAAATAAAAGGTTGCCTGCATATAAAATTTCTTCTTTAGAAAAGTATACGACCAAATTTCCGGGTTCTTTAATTCTTTTTGGATAAAATAGAATGATGTTATCCTCAATAACAAATTTATCTTCTATTAAACCAGCAAAGTTGGGTAATTTTGGCATTTCTTCCCAAGAAGAAAATTTTTTTTTCATTTGCTTATGCCAGTTTTGCCAATTTTCCATTAAATAATCATAACCATCTTTTTGGATATATGCCGGAATTTTTTCTGTTTCAATAAATTCAAAAATTCCACCACTAAATTCCAGAGAAGGAGAAACTAAAATAAGTGCTATAAATGGTAAATGGGTTAATGTTTTTGCTTTCCATAAAATTTGTTTAGCACTTTTTGGATTCCATCCGGAACTAAAAAAATAAACATTTTTTGAAGTAATCACAAAAAGGGAGTTGGTTTTCCAATAGTTTAAATCTTCTATTAAATAAATTTGATTGATTGAATTTGTTTCTATTTTTGAGATTTTAACTTTTTCTGAATTCGAATCTATGGGAATTTGATAGTTTATATGGTTTTTGCAATTTAAAAACGAAAATAAAAAAATTGTAATAAAAATTAAAAACACCTATGTATATAAGTACTTTTTTAAAGCTTCTGGGATTTCGATGCTACCATCCTCTTTTTGATAATTCTCTAAAATAGCAATAAGAGTTCTACCTATTGCTACTCCTGAACCATTCAAAGTATGGGCGTATAGATTTCCTTTTTTTGTTTTAATTCTTATCATTCCTCTTCTGGCTTGGTAATCTCCACAATTGGAAATAGAAGATATTTCTAACCATCTTTTTAAACCCGGAGTCCAGACTTCAATATCATAGGTTTTTAGGGAAGTAGCTCCTGTGTCTCCAGAACATAATAACAAAATTCTGTATGGTAAATTCAATTCTTGGAGTACCATTTCTGCATGTCTTACCATTTCTTGATGTATAATGTTAGAAGATTCAGGATGCGCAATTTGTACTAATTCTACTTTCTGAAATTGATGTACTCGAATTAACCCTCTTGTATCTTTACCTGCTGCGCCAGCTTCTCTTCTAAAACAAGAAGTGGCTGCAGTTACTTTTATAGGAAGATCTTCTTCTTTTAAGATCTCATCATAAAATAAATTTACTAAAGGAACTTCTGCTGTGGGAATTAAAGATAATCCGTCTTTTTCTAATTGGTAATATTCACCTTTAAATTTAGGATATTGGCCTGTTGTAACCATACCAAAGTCTTTTATAAGAACGGGTACCCATACTTCTGTATATCCATTTCTTTTGGTATGAAGATCTAACATAAAATTAATAAGAGCTCGTTCAAGTTTTGCTCCTAAACCAAAGTAAGTGTAGAATCTAGAACCAGCCAAGCGAATTCCTTTTTCGAAATTGATAATACCTAATTCTTCTCCTATTTCGTAGTGTGGTTTTACTTTAAAAGAAAATTCCTGAATTACTCCGTGTTGTTTGATTATGATGTTTTTAGAAGAATCTTCTCCATAAGGAACTTCTTTGTCTAGCCAATTAGGTAAGGTAAGTAAGAGATTTTCTAAATTTTCGTTTATCAAAGAATGCTCTTTTTCTAAATTTTGTATCTGGTCGCCTAATTTTTTTATTTTTTCTTTCTCTTCTTCTGCCTGCTCGAATAATTTTTTTTCTATTAAAATTCCAATTTCTTTACTTTGTTTATTTCTAATAGATCTTAATTCTTCTATTTGTGTTTGTATCTTTTTTGATTTTTTTATTAATTCTAAAAGTTCATCTACTATAGAATCTGATAATTGTCTCTTCTTGAGAGTATCTCTTAGTTCATCTGGATTCTTTTCTATTTTACGGATATCTAACATACTTTTAAAGTTTTTGTTTTTGTTTATGAGTAAAGAAAATTATAGTTTAAGTTTTAAAATTTCAGAGAAATTTATTATAACTGTATAGTTGTTAAAACTTTTTTTATAGATTTTAAATGAAAATCTTAAAGGATAGATTTTACCACCTTTTTCATAAAAATAGCCAAGAAGTTCAGAAAAATTTTTGTCGATATCTTTAGAAGGGCAAAAAAAACTACCTTCTGATCTTGAAAGTGCAAAGTAAATTGCAGTAGCGAATCCTTGGTCTATTAGCTTGATTAGATGTTCCAAATGCTTTGACCCACGTATGGTTACTGCATCGGGAAAGCTAAGGCAATTTTTTTCTTCTACATAATATGTAACATTTTTCACTTCTATAAATAATGGTTTTAAATCGTTTTGATAATTAGGATTCAATAATAATTTATTATTCAAAGGTAATTTAAATTTAGTTAAATCTGAGATATGATTCTCATTAAATAATAAAAAATCAGGTCGAAAAGAATCTAGTTTCGGTTCTTTTAATAGATATTGGTATTTATATTCTTGTTGAATTTTTAAAAAAAATTCTACTATTGTATTTACCCTTTGGGTATTTACTAAGACCCAGTCATTAGGTTTTATAAATTCTAAAGTATATTTTAATTTTCTATTGGGGTTATCTGTTACACTATAAAGAATTTCTGAATTTTCTTTTAAACATGACTTCATACTTCCCGTATTGGGACAATGGGCGGATTCTATTTTGTTTTCTATTAGAAAATCAATAAAAAATCGCTTATATCTTCTTTTAAATATTCCTTTTTGTAGATTTGTAATTTGTATCATAGTTTATTTTAAAATCACATAAGCTGAAACCACTAGTCTATCGTACCAATTTTTCGAAATTAAAACGATTCCTTTTTTTCCCCATGTATCACCAAATGAATTCATTAAGTAATAAAATTGATTTTTTAGATCGTAACCAATAATTGCTAAAGTGTGTTTACCTAAAAATTTTCCTTTGGGTTCGTATATTTTTTCTTTTAAACTAAGAAAGTTTTCAGAAATATAAATCGTAGTGATAATAATAAAGTCTTTTTTAATAAATGTTGCAACTTGATACATATCTAAGGGATCCATTCTTACAAATTCCAGAATTTTATAATCATTTGCAATTTGAACTACTAAAGAGCTGGGTTGGATTTTGTAATCATATTCTTTATAAGTAAAATATTCAATGGGAGGGCAACCAGTATTTTTTAAGAGTGTTAAGGAATCATAAATTTCTATTCCTTCGTCTTTTCCATTGTTTAAGATATTATAAATAAACGAAGGAGAACAGATATAATTTTTTTTATTTTTTTTAGTGCGATAATAATAACTCATTGCTAAATATCCAGAAGCAAAAGCTGTACTTGAGGCTTGCTTACCTTGATTTGACACTTTTGGGAGTTTTTCTAATACAAATGTTAAGGGAAGATTCTCTTCTCTTGGTAGAATAAGTAAAGGTATAGTTTTATCGTTTTCTGACCATCTAGGTCCCAATGGGATATCAGAAAGTTTCCATTTGTTTTCTTCTTTTTCTTTGAATATAGTAAAATCCTGAATGATTTTTCCAGATTCATCTACTGTGATGCAGCTAATAAAAATTAAAAGAAAACTTAAGTAAAGTTTCATAACTCTATTTTAAATACTTGATAATAAAGAAAATAAAAAAAAAGAATGTTCTTTGTGAAAAAAATTCGAATTGGTACAAGAGGATCTCATTTAGCATTAGCACAAACTGAATTTGTTGCAGATCTTTTGGAAAATTTAGGCTATTCAACAGAAATAAAAATAATTAAAACAACAGGAGATATTAATCTTTTATCTTTTTCGGAAATTATAAGTAAAGGAGATGAGGCCAAAGGACTCTTTACAAAAGAAATAGAAGAATCTTTACGTAAGAAAGAAATTGATATTGCTGTGCATTCATTAAAAGATCTTCCTACAAAATCTTCGCATGAATTGACTATTGCTGCATTGCCTCAAAGGTTGGATTTTCGAGATCATTGGATTTTTTTAAAAGAAAAGCAAATCCAAAACGACTTTCCCTATATACGAAATGATGGGATAGTAGGAACTTCTTCTTTTCGAAGGAAGTCTTTAATCCGTTTTTTGTACCCTTCCTTGCGTTTTATGGACATTCGTGGAAATGTTCCTACAAGAATCAAAAAATTATTTGGAGAAAATAGCCCAGATGCTATAATTTTATCAGGTGCTGGTTTAGAAAGGTTAAAATACAAAACCAATTGGATTGAAAAAGAGATTTTAGATAAAATAGAAATCGTTTCATTGGATTCAGAAATTTTTCCTCCTGCTCCTGGACAAGGAACTCTTGCGATTCAATGTAGAACAGAAGACGAAGAATTAATTTCAATTTTAAAAACAATCCACAATCAAGAAATAGAAGAATTGGTATCTATAGAAAGAAAAATTTTATCGAAATTAGAAGGAGGATGTAATCTACCTTTAGGAATATATGCAAATAAAGAAAATTCTTTATATTCCATTAAACTTTTTTTGGGCGAAGAATACCCTTATGCTAAAAAGAAAAAAAATTTTTATATAAAAAGATATCATAAAGATTCCAATCAGTTAATCCATTTTGTCTACGAAGAATTAACAAGAGAACTTCCCATTGTGATTTTTGGTAAAAAAGAAAAAAATCAAAAACTAAAGGAAATTTTTAAAAGAAATTACCAAAAGAATCGGCTTATTTTTTTTGATATAATGGAAATTCTATATTATGATCATTTAATAAAAAAAGTTATCAAACCGAGCAGAAATTCTACCTATATGATTTATTGTATTTTTAGTGCAGAAGGAATTCGATCTTTAAAAAAAAGTGATTTTACTTTTCCAGATTCAAATTTTTTTATTTTTTTGAATGGAACTAAATCAAAAGAAGTTTTGCAAGAAAATTTTTTAGGAATTCCAGAAAGTAGAATTTTCCTTAGCGAAGACGGTACTTCTAAAGGTATGGCTAAAACAATACTTAAAAAATTTTCTCCAAATAGTGTTCAAATAATTGCTATTTCTGGGAAAGAAAGTAGAGAAGAATTTTATGAAATGCTTAATGATTTTTCTATCGAACAATGGATTGGTTATGAAACAAAATTAAGAACATTAACTCAGAGTGAGATTCAAGAAATTCCTCTTGAAGCGTATTTGCTTTTCGGAAGTCCAAGTATTTTTGATGCTTTTTATAAATCTTTTGAATCAAACTTAGAAGAGATATCTAAACAATGGAGATTTATCACATTAGGAAATACTACTTTTGAACATATTTTAAGTTATCATTTACCAGTATATGCAAAAAGTTTAAAACCAGATTATGAATTCTTTTTAAATGAATTTTTATAATATTTAAAAATAAATTCCAATAGTAAAATAAATGCTCATAGTTCCATAGATGAATCTAAAGCTTTCTATTTTAGGATATTGATAAAGTATATTTAAATTTTGAGATTCATAATTTTCTTTATTTTTTATGTATGATGTTATGTCTGTAGAAATCCAAGCTTTAGTTTGGTTAAATAAAAAAAGTTTGGTTGGTTCATTATTTAATTTTCCGTCAGATAAATTCGATAGTATGTATTGAAAAAATATACCAATGCGAAAACTATTGATTTTGTAATGGTTAAACAAATCAAAACCAATTCTCAAATGATACCCTTCTTTTGAGAAAAATTTTCCTTTTTGGTAGGAAAAAGGTTCTGACAAAAAGTGTTGAGAATATTCAGTTTTAGTTAAATTGAATTCCAAATTAAAAATGTATCCTAAACCACCCCAAATTTCTATTTGATTTTTTCTAAAAAAGCCTTTTAAAGGAAATTTTTTTCCGTATTGTAAAATTAAGTATTGAAAGTTTCCGTTCCATTTAGAAGAAATTTGATTGTTGTCACTATAATACAATGATCCAACTTTTGGAAATTTTGAGGTGCCAAAACTAATTTTTATGAAATCATCCGCATTTGCAATTGAATGTTTGATAAAATAAAATTCATATTGATTGCTGTCATTTTTCGTGGAATGATCAAAAATAAAAAGCTTTTGTAATTGGTAATAATTATAAAAAGTATTTTCAAAAGAAGAAAAATATCTATTTGGTTGAAGTTGATTATAACTTATCAAAATCCCAATTTCGTTATTGGGGTATACATAACTATTAAAAAAAATAAACAAAAATACTTTATAAATATTATTTATTTTTTTTAATATATTGGAATTACGATAAAAAAATATATTTTTAAGATTTGATAAAATATTCATAAGAAATTATAATTTTTAATAAAAAGAGCTGCCTCGTAAAGATTCTCTTTAAGAGTTACAAGATTTCTGGGTATGTCCGTTGCTTCTAATGTTTTTTCTTTTTGTAATAAGATGCCTTTAAGATTAAATTGGGAGCCAGATAAAATGTCTCTTATTTTGTCTCCTATGATCCATGAATTTTCTAAATCAATGTTTTTATATTTTTCAATTGCTTGTTTAATGAGTCCGGGTTTTGGTTTTCTACAGTCACAGTTGTCTTCTTCGCTATGAGGGCAGTAAAAGATATCTAAAATAGAAATCGAATATCTTTTTAATAATTCTAATAATGTTTTATGGATTTCTATTAAATCTTCCTTTGTAAAGTATTTTTTTGCCATGCCCGATTGATTTGTAATGATAATAAACTCATATCCCAAGTCTTTTAAAAGACTTAAACCCTCGATTACATATGGCAATAATTCTATTTGTTGAGGTTTGGAAATGTAACCGTAATCTTTGTTTATAGTATCGTCTCTATCTAAAAAAATAATTTTTTTTGTGGATTCCATAGTGAATTTTTAGAGTTCCTTATTTTCCCAATCCAATATTTTATATAATCAGCATAACTAAAAAAAAATTTAGGTTTTTTGAAGATTTTTTTTGTTAAAGTTTTTATTTCTTTTTCTGATAGAATGGTTTTTTCGATCATTTTTTTAGTAGATTTTGTATAAAAATAATCTTCTTTTAGAAACAGTATGTGTAAATCCAAATGTTTTTTAAAATAATCTAAAAACCCTTTCTTATAATAGTAAACCAAATGATCTAAGTTTAAAATTTGGGTGGTGACATATTTTGGATTTGAGTCAAAAAAAGTTTTTTCTGCTTTGATTAAATTAAATAAAGTCAAAATATTCCATTGGTAAAATAATTTTAAATTGTGTACGGGAAATTTTTGTATCGGTGTTGTATAAAAGTAGGTATCAAAGTGGAAAATACAATCAATCCTATTCCATTCCTTTTTGATATTTTTAAATAATTTTTTTATATGAAGATAATTTCGTGTATCTATCGAATAGGAAATTACATAATTCTTCCTTTGCTTTCTGTAATGTTGTCGATGGATTATTTTTTTTTCTATTAAAGAAAGGTAAGCAGGATGTTTGCCTAAAAGAACAAGTTTTTTGTTTCTTTTAGAGAAATAATAGATTAGCTCTTTAGCTACAGGATGATAACAATTGGTAAAAAGGTATACTTCTTCTTTAATAAATATTCAATCTAAATGTTTAAGCAATAGGAGAAATTTCCCTATTGCTATGCTAAATTGTTATTTTTTATTTATTCTAAATGTAACTCTTCTTTGTCTTTGATCGTAGGGATCAATGCCAGGAATATGTTCGCTTTCGCCAACACCTACACATCGGATTTTTTCTTTAGAAATACCAGCTTGAATTAATGCATTACATACTTGATTTGCTCTTTGCTGAGAATACCATAGATTACCTTTTTTCCCTAGTTCAGGTTGGGCTTCTTGAGGTCCACTTTCGTCTGTGTGCCCCACTACTTCTAATACAATACCTACATCAACTGTATCTAATACTTTTAAAAATTCTACTTTATTTTTAGAATACCATTGATTAAAATCATTTTTATCTAAACTTACATCTTTATAAGCCCATCCTTTTCCATAGGGTGCATATACAAAAGATAAATCTTTGCCTAATTCAAATAAATTTAAGCTTCTTTCTTTTGCTGTGTTATCTTCTGTAGGTTTTTTTTCTTCTGGTTGTGTTGTTTGTCCGCTTTGGCACATTGTTAGTGTACCAAGCATCAAAATTATTAAACTAAATTGTATAGTTTTTTTCATAATTTACCATTAATTCTCATATGGATTTTTTTTCAATCTTTTTTTATTTTATTTGAAAGTTTTGTTTGTAAGTATATTAATATGCAAAATAGTGGATGTATGCAAATTATAGAAAAATTTGTTGTGGGGTATTCTGTTAAAAATCATTCCATAGATTTATATAAGATTTTTAATGAAAGTAAGAAAAATTTATTTTCAGTATTTTTTTTGGGAGGCGTCCATGGTAATGAATCTGAGGGTTTTTTGTTTTTGGAAAAGTTTTTAGAAGAAATTCAAAAAAACGAAATCAAAATACCAGAAGGTGTTCAACTCTTTATATGCCCAAGAAATAATCCAGACGGTTGCTCTGTACTCAGAAGGACGAATCAAAATAATGTTGACCTAAATAGAAATTTACCTACAAAAGATTGGACTAATGAGTTTACAGAACCAAAATATTATCCTGGTCCTAATCCAGCAAGTGAACCTGAAACAAAAGCAATTTTAACAATAATCGAAAATATTAAACCCAAGTTTATTATTTCCTTTCATTCTTACGAAAATCCTATGATCAATTATAATGGGAATTGTTTAGATTTGGCACGGGAAATGTCAAGGTACAATTCTTTAGAACCTAAAGAAGATATTGGATATCCGACACCCGGAAGTTTGGGTACCTATTGTGGTTTCGAAAGAAATATTCCTACAATAACACTAGAGATTTTACGAGGACAAGAACCCGATAAGGTATGGCGACAACATTTAAAGGCAATTGTTAAATCTCTTGAATTCTATTTGTAGCTTATGAGTATTTTTTTAAGTAATAACAGAAATAATGCTTATAAAAAAGATTTTAACGAAATTTACGAAAATTATCTAAAAAAATGGGATCTTCTCGAAATAGAAGAAGGGATTTATCTTAGAAAAAAACAATACAAAATTTATGATGAACAATTGGAAAATATTTTTCCTTTTACAGGGATCTTAGAAGTGTTAGGAAAGTTGAATGATGTTAAGCCTAATGAAATTTTATTTTTTGATTTAGAAACTACAAACAAAGATTCTTTTTCTGTTTCCAATTTGCCTTTTTTTATGGGATTTGGATATTATCAGGATGGTTTTTTTCACCTAAAGCAAATATTTTTTTTGGATTCGTCTAAAGAGGTAATCGCTTTGAATTATATAAATAATTTTATAAAAAAATTTAAATATATAGCCACTTACAATGGAAAACGCTTTGATGTACCTTTATTAAAAAATCGATTCATCTATTATTCAAAAGAATTTATAGAGAGTTTTCAGCATTTTGATTTGTTTGTTTTTTGGAAAAGACTTCTACCGAAACAATTCGAAGGAGGCTATAGTCAAAAAAATTTAGAGAGAAAAATATTGCAAATTTATAGAGAAAACGATATTGATGGTTCAGAAGTGCCAAAAATATATTACGATGCTATTCATTATGATCAAATTGATGATCTATATAAAGTAATTTTACATAATGAATGGGATGTATACCACCTTTTTTTGTTAATGATTGAATCTTTGCGGATACTAAAAAATAAAAAACTACAAAATTTGGAATTAGCGAAACTTTTTTTTAGGAATAAAATGTATAATGAGTCCATTAATATATTAGAAAAATTAAAACAAAACCTAGGACAAAACCAAGAGAAATTGGCAGTTTATGATATTTTATACAAGACTTATTGGAAATTGCAAGATTGGGAAAAGGCGGTGAAGTATCTAAAAGAAAAACTAAATTATAAAAAAAATCCTAAAGAATATTTAATGTTAATTCGAATTTTGCAAAATAAATTAAAAAAATACAAAGAAGCAATTTACTATTTGGAGGAGTTGATGGAATTCATTGGGAATTTTCCCGAGATCAAATCTCAACCCTATTTAAAAATGAATTCTTTAGTAGAAAGAAAAAGAAAACTTGAAAAATATGAATCTAAGACAAATCCTTGAATTTATACAAAAGGATGATAATTTTGCTAAAAAAATTAAACATCTTATAAGAATACCAAAACAAGAAGAAAAACTTGTAGATTTTCCAAAAGTATTGGATGAGCGAATTGTTCTTACTCTACAATCAATGCAAATCAATAAATTGTATTTACATCAATTATTAGCGTTTGAATATGTGAATCAAGGGAAAAATGTATTATTGACAACGGGTACTGCTTCTGGAAAGACTTTAGCCTATTTATTGCCTATTTTAAATAATAAATTAAAAAAAGAAAATATAAAAGCTTTGTTTTTGTATCCAACGAAAGCTCTTGCAAGAGATCAAGAGATTTGGATGAATAACTTTTGTAAAACTTTGAATCTAAAAATAAAAATAGGTTCTTTTGATGGTGATACACATTATTCCAAAAGAGCAGAGATAATCAATTCGGGAGATTTTATTCTTTCTAATCCCGATATGTTGCATGCCTCCATCCTTCCAAGACATATAAATTGGAATAATTTCTTTAAAAATTTATCTTTTATTGTGATTGATGAATTACATATATATAAAGGAATTTTTGGAAGTCATTTAGCCAATGTGCTTAGAAGACTTTATAGAATTTGTAATCATTATGGTTCAAATCCACAGATTATCTCTGCTTCTGCTACAATCGGCAATCCAAAGGAATTTGTCGAAAAATTGACGGAACGAGAATTCGAAATCATTGATCAAGACTATTCTAAAAAAGGAGAAAAGATTTTTTTATTGTATAATCCCCGTTATGATTCCTTGGATGATTACACAAAAAAAAACAGAAAACAAAATTCTTTGCCTCCCTTATTCTCAGATACAATAGAGTTGGCAAAAATATTTTTGGAAAATCATATATCTACTATTGTTTTTTGTAGAAGTAGAAAAGAAGTTGAGTTGTTTACAAGTTATTTGACTAAGAATTCAAAATATAAAAACTTAGTTAAATCCTATAGAAGTGGATTATTACCAGAAGAGAGAAGAAAAATAGAAAGAGAGTTAAGAGAAAAACAAATTCTTACTGTTGTTAGTACCAATGCTTTAGAATTGGGTATAGATATAGGGAGTTTAGAAGTTTCTATATCTGTAGGATATCCTGGCTCCATTAATTCGTTCATTCAACAATCTGGGAGGGCGGGTAGACGAACAGAAATTTCATTATCGGTACTGATTGCTTCTACTAAAAAAATGGATCAATATATAATTAAAAAACCTGAATTTATTTTTAAAAACAATCCAGAAAGTGTTAGAATCAATCCAAATAATTTATGGATTGTTGCAGATCATTTAAAGTGCTCTATTGCTGAAAAATATTTTTTAGAAACTGATAAATTTGGAAACTTTCCAAACCCAAATAAAATATTAGAAGATTTTTTAAAAAATGGTTTAGTTACAAAGAAGGGAGATACTTATTATTGGTCTGGTACAAATGTTCATAATAATATTAGCCTGCGAATGGGACCAAAAAGAAATTTTGTTATAGTAGATGTTGATAAGCCCGAAAAAGAAAACATTATTGGAGAAATGGATTATTATTCTGCTCCTTTGTTTTTGCATCCTCATGCGATTTATTTGCATCAAACAGAAACATATTTTGTAGAAGAGCTTTTATGGGAAGAGCAAATTGCAAAAGTTAGAAAAATTAAGGTGGATTATTATACAGAAGCAGAAGAAAACAAAACTTTTAGACCTTTGTACGAAGAAAAATTATTAGAAAGAAAAGAAATCCAAGCCTACAAAGGAGAATTAACGCTGATTTCTCAGCCTACAGTTTTTAAGAAAATTAAATTGGATACACATGAAAATCTTGGTTGGGGAGAAATCAATCTTCCAGAAATAGAAATGCGAACACAGGGAGTTTGGTTTTTGTTTGAGCCTAATTTTTTTGAAGAAATAGATTTGAAGATTTTATTAGATTCTTTAAATTATGGCTTGTCTATTGTAGCAATGGTCTTATCTTACTCAGAAAGTAACGATTTGCAATTTTATCCTTTAATTAGAGATCCTTTTTATAAAAATAAAGTTTCTTTATATATTTATGATAATGTTCCAGGTGGTTTGGAGATTAGTTATTTTATATATAATAATTTTAAACTAATCTTAGAAGAGACAATTAACCACATATCAAATTGTGAATGTAAAAAAGGATGCCCTAATTGTATAGGACTTTCTTTTTTGGAAGATAAAAAAAGCGATTATAAAAGTTTAACAATCAAATACTTGGAAAAACTACTTTCTATTTTTAAAAATTCTTAACCACTCATCAATTTCTTCTTTTGATGTAATTTCTGGTTTTTCTTCTTTTTTCGTGTTTGTTGCCATCATTTCTTTATAGAAAAGGTAAAACTCTTCCGAAGTTTTATAATCATACTTCATTTGTTTTGTAAAAGATTTGATTCTTTTGTCCGAGGATACAACACAGATATTTGTATAGTGTTTTGCTTTTTTGTTTTGAATAAAATCTTCAATCAAAGCATCTGCAGAAATGTCATGGCTATAATAACACATTATGTTTTGGATTTCTTCTTGGTATGTAGAATCACCTTTTCTTTTTTTGCCATCAAAAAAAACATGAAATTCAAGATTGCTTCTTTTTCTTTTTAATTGAATAAGATAATGGATTAATCTTTCTATTGCATTTTCCAATTGATTTTCTATCATAAGTTCTTCTAATTCTTTGAATTTATAAATCAAATTGAAACCATCAATTACAAAGATCATAATTTGTTTATTTACTCCAAATTTTTTTAAAACCAAAATAAATTTCGTTATTTGTAAATTTAATCCAATAAGGTTCAATTGTCCATAAATAACTATGGAGATGTTGTGCTTCTGGGAATTTTTTTATATAAAATTTATAGATTTTGTAAAAAATATTAGAAGGATCTTGTAGTATTTTTTTCGTAGGTTCAACCAAAAAGCAATTTCCTAACAATTGAACTCCTTTGATTTTTCTAATATTTTTTGCTTTTTTATAGATACTAACCGCTACCTGAGAATTTTTTAAAATATCTTTACAATGTTTTGTATGGATATCCGATAAGAAAAAGATCTTATAGTTAAAAAAAAGATAGAAAAGAGAGGCTATATAGGGAATTTTACCATCATAAGTCGCTAAACTAAGAACATAGTTTTGCTTGATAAAATGTGCAATTTCTTTATCCATTATTTATAATTTTTTTTAAAAAAGGAGCCATGTCAATGTTATATTTGTGGTTGAAAGCTTTTCATATTATATTTATGGTTGCATGGTTTGCAGGGATATTTTACATATGGAGGTTATTCGTTTATCATGAAGAAAATCCCTCCATAGAAGTAAAAAAACAACTTATCATAATGGCAGAGAGATTATATCTCATTATTATGTCCCCTGCAATGATTTTAACCGTAACTTTTGGTATTCTTATGATTCTTTTGAATTTAAAATACTTTTCAAATGTTTTGTGGATCTGGATCAAATTGGGATTTGTAGTTCTTGTGATTTACTGGCATTTTTTAGCAGCTTATTATTTACGAAAATTACAAGATAATAAAACTTACAATTCCAAGAAATTCAGAATTATGAACGAAGTCCCTACAGTTTTGTTAATCATTATTGTTCTTTTAGCAGTATTAAAGCCATTTTAATTTTAAATTCATATAAATAAATACTTTATTCAAGATTATTTGGGATGGAGGTATTCGATAATTTTTTTTTCTTTTTCTTTAGTCCAAATTTCTAATGCAAAAGGTTCTTCTCTGTATAATTTAAAAACAAGAATTTCGTTATCTTTTATATGAGGTTCCAAAAAAATTATATAAATTCCTTTTTCGGGAATAAATTTTAATTTGTTTTCGAATGTTTCGGGATAAATGTTTAGATATAAAAAGAATTCTTTGGGAGGGCTTGTATGGGTAGTATTTTTTAAAATTCGTAGAGAGTTGACATAAAGAGTAATGTATTGAACTTCTTTAAACAATTGTCTTTGCTTTATAATCTCAATTGTTCCAATTAAAATCAAAGGAGCTTCTTGTGCTCTTTCTTCTAATGTTATAAAAGGAGGTAAAGAAAAAAGAGGAACTGAATAAAAAATAAAAAAAAGTATTCTGAAGAACATTATCTGTCTCTTTTTTTGATAATTTCTTTATTTAAATCTTGAACATAAGAATTTAATTCTTTTAACATTTCTTCTGTTCCATATAATAATAGTTCTAATTCATCCTTTTCTATATTGTACATAATAGGTGTTTTAACAGATTCTTGGAATTCTTTTTCTTGTAATGTTTTAAGACTTAGCTTATTGAGCAAATAACTATACCAAGTACTTAAAATAATTTTTAATTGCTGTATGTCTTTAATTTTTATGGTTACCACCTTTTTATCTTGCTTAGAATTAGACATGGATTTTTTTCCTCTTTGTTCAATTTTTATTACAATTTACTTTTTAAGCAACTGAATTTTGTGAAAATTTAAAAAAAAATGACATTTAGAAAATTGTTGTCAAGATTCATACAATAAAAGATGTAGGTAGTGCTCATGAAAACAATTTTGGTAACAGGTGGTGCAGGATTCATTGGTTCCCATATTTGCGAGATCTTGGTAAAACAAGGTCATTTTGTGATTTGTTTAGATAATTTTTTTACTGGTAGAAAAAAAAATATCCAACATTTATTGGATTATAATAACTTTGAATTAATACGACATGATATTGTTGATCCTATTAAATTAGAAGTTCAAGAAATTTATAATTTGGCATGTCCTGCAAGTCCAGTTCATTACCAATATAATGCAATCAAAACAATAAAGACTTCTATATTAGGGACTATGAATATGTTGGGACTTGCTAAAAGAGTAAAAGCTAAAATATTGCAAGCAAGTACCTCAGAAGTATATGGGGATCCGACAGTTCATCCTCAGCCAGAAGATTACAGAGGAAATGTAAATCCAATAGGTCCGAGAGCTTGTTATGACGAAGGGAAAAGAGTAGCAGAAACTTTATGCTTTGATTATTATCGGCAACATGGGGTTGAGATTCGAGTGGTTAGGATCTTTAATACCTATGGTCCCAATATGCAAATGGATGATGGAAGAGTAGTATCCAATTTTATTGTTCAAGCTCTTAAGAACCAAGATATAACTGTATATGGAGATGGCACACAGACTCGGTCCTTTTGTTATGTAAGCGATCTTGTAAAAGGAATGATTGATTTTATGAATCAAAACGAGTTCGTGGGACCTCTTAACTTAGGTAATGATGAGGAATTTAAAATTATTGATTTGGCAAAAAAGGTAATTGAACTAACCAATTCTTCTTCCAAAGTGGTTTTTAAACCTTTACCAGAAGATGATCCTTTACAAAGAAAACCAGATTTGACTTTAGCAAGAAAAATAATTAATTATGAGCCTAAGATAAAACTTACGGAAGGTTTAATAAAAACCATAGAATATTTTCGAGAGAGAATTTATGCCGAAAATAGTAGATCATGAAGAATATAAAAAACAGGTATTAGAAAAATGTATTGATATTTTTTATAAACAAGGATATAGAAATGTATCTTTAAGAGATATTGCAAAACATTTAAAAGTTTCTGTTGGATCTTTATATTATTATTTTCCTTCTAAAAAGGAATTATTTTTAGAAATGTACAAAATGCTTCAAGAAAAATCAAAAAAAGAATTTCATGAAATTCTTAAAGATTGCAAAAATTCTTATCAAAAAGTGGAAAAATTTTTACTGACTTTATTGGATAATCCTACAATTGTTCAAAAACAGACAATTTTGCTATTTGATCTAATACGAGAAGATGATCCAGAAAATGTAAAAAAAATTGCCTTTTATTTTATTCGTCAATTTGCTTTATCCATACAAGAAGAATTGGATATTTCTTTTGAAGAATCTCAAATGATTTTGGTTTTTATTGCTGGTTTAGTACAGGGAAATTTTATCATTAATAATAAAAAATTTTTTAAACCTCCCGTTTCTGAATTTTTAAAAGTTTTTAAAAATGAATTGAATAACAAAAAAAATCAATCTTGATTTAAATCTTTTAATAATTTTTGGTACATAACATCATCATATATATTATCAATATTTAAAATAGAAAAACTATAATTGAGTTGTTTTAGTTTCTTTTGGTTATAAGTATAAACATATAAACTAGTGGCTTCTTTTAAGTAATCTTTGATGGATTCATTAAATAATATTTTAAGATTTAAATCTATATTTTTTTTATAGTAAGAAAATTTATTTAAAGTATAATTCCAAGGAATATTGTTTATTATACCTTCGTAATTTCCATCAATTTTAGAAATAAGAACTTTATGAATATTAGGTTCAAAGAAAGTTGCAGTAATACATTCTTCGTCAAATAAACAAATTTTATAAATTTTCTTATAGGAATCTATGTTTATTTCTTTTAATATGGACGGTAAATTTTCGTATAAAAAAATATCTGTTAAAAAATTGTAGAAAGGATTTTCGAAAATAAAGTATACTATAATTATAGAATTTGTATCATAAGAAAGTTTTCTAAATATAGAAAGATCCAATATGTTTGTATTTGTTAGAATAATGTTTTTCTCTTTTAGATGGGAAATTCTTTCCGGTATAAATAGATATATTTGGTTAATATAGTTTTTTTTTAGTTCTAATTTTTTGTGATAAAAATCAAGATAGGGAATTGTAAAGGATATAGATTCTGTACGATTTTTTTCTCTATATTGAATTAGATAAAGCTTACCAGAATATTCATTTTTGTAATTTTTGTGAATTATCTTTTTAGTAAGAATTTTGATATCTAAATTTTGACTTCTTTGTTTTATAAAGTAGTACAAACTTGGTATGAGCCCTGCAAAACTTCGAGTGGGCAGTAGAGAATAGATTCCACTATCAAGATTTTTATTAAACCGTTGCCAGAACATACTCTTTATGAATTCTATTAATTGGATCGTTTCTGGATTTTTCACTTTTAATTCTAAAGAATTTTTTAAAATTTGCCATTCTGCTTCTAAATTTTTTTTATATTTGGATCCTAAAAATTCATAAAATTGATGTTTCCCTAAATAGAAAACATAAAGAGAATTTTCTTTAAAGGGGCTTGAGGGGAATAAAATTAAACCACACTCTTTTGTATCTTTGTA
This sequence comes from Leptonema sp. (in: bacteria), assembly GCA_046291925.1. GTDB lineage: Bacteria > Spirochaetota > Leptospiria > Leptospirales > Leptonemataceae > SKYB61. The sequence continues at coordinate 38,204 of JBKBRY010000008.1, forward strand.
TAATAAATAAAAATTTAAAAATTCATTTGCGTTCGTATTCCAGATAAAAAAATCATAATTCAACTCAATTTTAGTGGGGATATTTTGTTTTTCCAAAACACATTTTGTAGGTATCCAAATCGTAGAATAAATACTAATGCCGTCAACGAAAAAAGGATACGAATTTTCTATTGTTTGTAAGTGTTTGCATACTGGTCTATAAGGATTCGTCCGAATTGGTTCCTTAGAAAAGAAAGAATAGTTAGGTATAATACTATAGGTAAAGCACAAAGAATCATTCGTTATGCTATTAAAAAAATTATTTTGTAAAGTATTTATTTTGCAAAAATAAAACAAATAAGTCAATAAAATTAGAAAAAAATTGCTTTTTTTATTAAAAAAACATAAAAAAAACTTGAACATAATTTCGTACAAAATAGTCAGTATATAAAAACTTGTAAAAGTTAATTTTTTTTGGAGGTAAAAAAGTATGAAACATTTTAGTATTGTGGTTGGGTTGGTATTTGTGCTTTTAACTTATTGTGGTTCGAAAAACGAAGCGCGAAGAGATGCAACAACTGTAGGTAAATATGGATGGGTTTTTGAAGGTTGGGCTTGTGCTCCTGATGCAGCAAAGGCAAAATTAGGACTAAGTCCTGCGGAATATTGTACAGAGAAAGATCCAGCAGATTATTTGTATATGAAATTTTCAGCTGCGGCATCTGAAAAAGCTATCCAAAGTGGAAGATTAGCCCAAATGATGTCTACTTGTAGAGATGCTGCTTTAACTCAAATAAAAGGGGATGGTTTATCTAAGATTATTGGAGATTTTCTAGAACAAGCATCAGGAGTTCAAGATGGACAATCTACTGGTGTTGCCATTGTAAGACAAAGCAAAGGTTTAATTAAAGGTGTAGGAATTTATGATTGTTGTGCTATTGACAATGAAACTGGCAAATGCGTAGAAGAAGGCAAAAAAGAAGATTGGTCTCAATGTATGTGCGTAGGATATATGAAATTCCCTGGCGGTAAAAAAGCATTTGAGACTATGGCTCAACAAGCAACAATTCAATAAAACCAATGCCCCATATTTTCTTGGGGCTTTTTGTTTATCTTATTTGTAAATTCGGATGAAAACTTTTTAAAAAGATTACCATTATGTTTTATCCAGTTTTCGTAGTACTTCATTCTACGTATTCCTTTTTGAACATAGTCTTTATTATGAGTCTTTCCATAGGGATTGCCCGTGTTGTGTAATCGAAAACATTCTTCCCATTTTTTTTCTATTATGTATTTTAAATAGTGCTTACGGATATAGGATATGCTCCATAATAAATGATCAGAGCTTTTTAAATCATCGATTGAACAACCTAAATCAAGACAATGATAGCCCATAATCTGAGTTAAACCATAGCTTTTCGATAATTTATAGATTTCTGTATCTGACAATTTCTTAATTTTGCTTTGAGGAATGTTTCCAAAATTTTTACCTTGATCCCGCAATAATTGTAATCTTTCATAAACTTTTGGTTCGAATCTTTCGCTATTCCAATTCCCGGGCGGAGAAGATTCTAAACTGATTAAAGCTGCAAGATAAGAAGCAGGAATTTCTGTTCCTTTAACAGCAATTTGGATGATTGGATGATATTGATTGTAAATATGATATGTAATGGCATCGTCATAATTCTCAAAACAATTTATAAATAAAATTAATAAGAATTTTATAAATCTAATTTTCAAGAGTTTGTAAAATTTTTTTTATTTTTTTAATGTAATTTTTGGTTTCGAGAAAAGGAGGGATTCCACCATATTTATCTACATTTCCTGGACCAGCATTATAAGCAGCCAAAGCTAAATCTAAATTTTTATACTTATTTGCCATGAGTTTTAAGTATTGAATTCCTCCTCTGATGTTTTCCTCAATTTTATTGGGATCTACTTGTAACATTTTTGCTGTTTGTGGCATAAGTTGCATTAAACCTATAGCACCTTTTGAAGAAATGGCAGATGGATTAAAATTACTTTCTGTTGCAATTATTGCTTTTACTAAATTACTGGAGACTCCTTCTTCTTTTGATATTTTTTCTACCAAAGATTCTAAATTAGAATTGCTTCTTGTATTGTAGTTCCTTTCTACTCTTTCTGGATTCTCTTTCTTATCTTTAGCGAAATCTTCAGCAACGGATTGTGTTTGTTCGAAAAATTGATTTTGAGGCAAGAACCTCTCTTTTATACTAAGAATTCTTAATTGTATCGATGAAATTTTGTAATTGATTTGATGAATATCCATTGCAATATATATTGTCGTATTAATTTAAATTTATTTTAAACTTTTTTTAAAAATGTATTTTATTATCATAGCTTTCATGTAAATGAATATTTTTTAGATTCTTAATTTTTGTAAGAAATTCCCTCCAAAAAATATCTTTGAAAATTCTTTGTTTTTTGGGTTCACACAAAAAACGCACTGTGATCACGATTGCACCATTGGAAAATTCAACATAGGTTTTTGGAGTCAATCTGGAAAAATGAATGCTGTATTCATTTTTAGAGAAATGAATTTTTTCTTCGTTTAAAGTATTGCTCTGTAAGATTTTATTCACTATAGAAAGGATAAGAATTTCTACTTTTTTCCAGTCACTATTTAAGGTTATAGGTATACGGATCTCTAACCAGTTGAACAAGAATTCTTTACTAAAATTTATAATTGGATGTAGTAAGATAAAAGAATTAGGAATGTGAATAACCCTGCCTGAGCTTTGTCCACCGTATTTTTGAGGATAAAGCTGAAGCATACTAAAATCTTGTAAGCGAACATCAAGCACATCCCCGTAGAAATTTTGAATTTGAATTCTATCTCCTATCTGGAAAGGTTTTCTAATAAGAATAAAAAAAAACGAGTAGAAATTGACAAGTACTTCTCTAAAAACTAATAAAACGCCAGCACCAAAAATGCTTAAAATCGTTATAAATTCTTTAATGGATGGGAGGAAAACAGGAGTGTAAAATAAAAATAAAATAGAAATAAAAATATAGTTAATATAGATTTTATAAATTCTAAAATTTTTAATTTCTACGATTCTTTTTTTAATAAAATTTAAAATCAAAATTCTAAGAAGAAAAAATACTATGGTTAAAAACAATAAATATAAGTATTGACTAATTCCATCCCATTGGATGAACTGCATGAGTATTTCTAAAAAGGGACCTATTTTTGTTGTAAATAAAAAATTGAATCGTTTTACATAGCAATAAAAAGAAATATTTTGGTAGTATGAGATGCTTTACTCTAATTTTACTTTTGTCTATTTCTTTTTTATATTCCAATGAATTGATCCTTCCTTTAGTTAAAGAATATCAGGATAAAAAAAAATGTTATTTATTTTCTTCTTTATCAGGCGAAATTACTTCTCAGTTTGAATGCGAAGATATTGCTAAACAAACAAAAGATTTGATTGCTGTAAAAAAAAATAACAAATGGGGTTTTGTAGATAAATTTGGTAATCCTATCATTCCTTATGAATATGATTTTGCTGATAATTTTTATTCCGATCTTGCTCGAGTACGAATAAACGATAAATATGGATTTATTGATAAACAGAATAAAATCAAAATACAAATAAAATATCGTTATGTGGGAAATTTTTCAGAATCGGTAGAATTGGCTCCCTTTCAATGCGATAACTATAATTTTAATTATGGTTACTTAAATAAAAAAGGAGAAACTGTATTCCCATGTCAATATCAAATAGCTTACGAATTTAGAAATACCATTGCAAGAGCAAGGAAATGGGATTTATATGGTTATTTAAAATATGACATCAAAAAGAATTTATTAAAAGAATTTATAAATTTTAAATATGAATTAGCAGGTGATTTTGGTAACTTTTTAACTTTTGTTTTCGATGAACAAGGTTTTTTTCTTTTAAATAAAAATGGTCAGTTAATAAGATCTTCTGATGATAATTGGATTTTGGGTAATTTTTCTATCTCTAAAAAAAAGTCTTTAGGAGTATTTCAGGATCTCAGAACGGGTTTATATGGTTATTTAGATGAAAATCAACATGTTGTGATTCCCCCTATTTTTTTAAGAGCTTATGAATTTTTTGAAGATTATGCAAAGGTAAAAGGGCCGAGCTTTTATCAAAATAAAAACATTTCTATAGAAGAGGCTTTAAGAGATTACAAATCGAATAAGTATGAAAATTTTTATATAGATATAGAAGGAAGAAGAATTACTTTTCTTGAATAAGAAGAGAGGCTCTCTATAAGAGAGCTCATAAAAATTTATTTAATTAGAGGAGCTATTACTAAAGAAACAACACTCATTAATTTTATTAAAATATTTAAGGAAGGTCCGGAGGTATCTTTTAAGGGATCCCCTACTGTGTCTCCAACAATAGCAGCTTTATGAGCATCGGATCCTTTTTTATAAACTTTTCCTTGCACTTCTACGCCGGCTTCAAACATTTTTTTTGCGTTATCCCATGCACCACCTGCATTTGCTTGAAAAATAGCGAGAAGTACTCCAGAAACAGTAACTCCTGCTAATAAACCACCAAGAAAGTTAGGACCAAATATAAATCCTACAAGTACTGGTATGACTATAGCTAATAAACCAGGAATCACCATTTCTCGGATTGCAGCTTTTGTAGATATTTCTATGCATTTAGCATATTCAGCTTTACCTTCTGCAAATTCGAAAATTTCTTTATCTTTTCCTTTAAGATTGTGTGATTCTCCGTGGTGTTTTTTTAGAACTTCTAAAGCAGCTTTTAATTCAGGGATTTCGTTGAATTGTCTTCTAACTTCATTAATCATATCCATTGCAGCTCTACCAACTGCTCCGATTGCTAAAGAAGAAAATAGAAAAGGAATCATGCCACCAACAAAAAGACCTGCAATCACATTGGGATCAGAAATATTGATTACTTTAATTCCAGCTTGTTTCATAAATGCAGCAAAGAGAGCCAAAGCAGTTAATGCAGCAGAAGCAATAGCAAAGCCTTTACCAATAGCAGCAGTAGTGTTACCTACAGAATCCAACTTGTCCGTTCTGCTTCGAACTTCGGGTGGTTGTGCAGACATTTCTGCTATACCACCAGCATTATCAGAGATAGGTCCGTAAGCATCTACTGCTAATTGAATTCCCGTATTTACTAACATTCCTAATGCTGCAATTGCGATTCCGTATAAACCAGCGAAGTAATATGCAACAATAATAGCTACAGAGATTAAAATCATGGGAATTGTTGTAGATTGCATACCTACCCCTAAACCAGCTATTACATTTGTTGCGGGTCCAGTTGTAGATTGCTTAGCAATTTGTGTTACAGGAGGTTTACCAGAGCCAGTATAGTATTCTGTTATGAATCCAATCAAAATACCAGCAATTAATCCAAAAATAGCAGCAAAAAAGATTCCATTAGAGGTATAAGTAATCTCTCCTTCAGAAATTAAATTTGGTGCTGTCCAAGTTTCGGGTAAAATAAGTTTGATTATAAAATAAGAAGCAACAATCATTAAAATACCTGCTACAACTTGCCCTAAATTGAGTGCAGCTTGTGGGTTGCCACCTTCATTTACTCTAACGGAAAAACTACCTAAGATAGAAGCTATAATACCAACTCCTGCCAGTACTAAGGGTAAAATTACAGCGGAAAGCCCTCCCATGCCATCATTTTGTAAAAAAGGGATAAACGCTGTGCCTAAAACCATGGCACCTATAATAGAACCTACATAAGATTCAAATAAATCTGCACCCATTCCAGCAACATCCCCTACATTATCTCCTACATTATCTGCTATTGTGGCTGGGTTTAAAGGATGATCTTCAGGAATTCCAGCTTCTACTTTGCCTACTAAATCAGCACCTACATCGGCAGCTTTTGTATAAATACCTCCACCTACTCTTGCAAACAAAGCAATAGAAGAAGCTCCCAAAGAAAAGCCAGACAATACATTCAATACTTGAACTGATTTTTCGTAGGTTAAACCAAATAGATTTTCGTAAAAAATAAATAAAACACTCAAGCCAAAAAGCCCTAAACCTACAACACTCATCCCCATAACCGAACCACCTGTAAAAGCAACGGATAAGGCTTGTGTTAAACTTTTTGTTGCTGCATTGGTAGTTCTATAATTTGCTTTGGTAGCTACACGCATTCCGAAAAAACCAGCCAAAGCAGAACTTAAAGCACCTACAATAAAAGAAAAGGCAATTAAAGGATGAGAATCTTGAGAATTTGCGCCACTAATTCCTAATAAAATAGCAACAGCGATTATAAATACAACCAAAACTTTATATTCAGCTTTGAGAAATGCCATAGCACCAATTGCAATATAGGAACCTATTTTTTGCATTTTTTCTGTACCTGGATCTTGTTTTGTAATCCATATTGTTCTCCATAAACTGTAAAGCAAAGCCAGCACACCAGCTATTATCGCAAACAAAACATAATTCATAAATTGTCTCCTCTTGAATTTAGTTGAGTAAAATTCAAAAATATTTTTATAATTTTACAAAAACTTTTTTATAAAGGATTTGTCAATCTTTTTTAAGATTAACAAATAGATTTCATTACCAAACAGATTCTTTTATAGATTTATAAATAAATTTTAGTAAAATTTATTTTATTATTTTGATTGATTTTCCCTAGAAAATTCTTTTACATAATCAACTAAGAATTTCTATCCAATCTGTAAATTCTAACTTCATGACCTGATCTTGATTTTAATTTGCCTAGACCTTTAAATTGTTTTTTTAAAGATTCTGTTTTGATTTCATTAAAAGTGGATTCAGAAATATGGATTTGATTGGGAGTACCAGTAGATTCTATTCTACTAGCAATGTTTACAGTATCACCCCAAATATCGAAAATAAATTTTTTAACACCAATCACACCACCAACAACTTTTCCCGTATGTATACCAAACCTCATATGGATGTTTAGATTTAATTTTTGATTGAATTCATTTAAAGATTGGATCATATCGAGGGCAAACAAAACGATATTATCAGCATGGTTTTCTATTTTCTTTGGGAGACCACAAGCAGCCATATAAGAATCTCCGATGGTTTTGATTTTTTCGATGTTATGGTTTTCGGTAAGGAAATCAAATTCAGAAAAAAGTTGGTTAAGGATAAGCACAAGTTCTTTGGGTTCTATATTTTTACTCCAAGAAGTAAATTTTACAATATCCGCAAAAAGAACGCTTGCATAATATTCTTCTGCGATAATTTCCAAATTATCAAAAGATAATTTATGAACAATTTCTTTTGGAAGGATATTTAATAAAAGGTTATAATTTTTTTCTCTTTCTTTTTCTAATAATTCAATGTAAAGTTTATCTTTTTTTTGGTATTCTTTTATTTTATCTAACATTTCTTTAAAATTCGATTGAATGATACTAATTTCGTCTATGTTATTTTGGTTTAGTATATTTTTTGGGGGGATAAAAAGATCTTCTATTTCTGGATTCTCTTTGATTTTTTGAATTTGGCTGTTTAAAAATTCTAACCTTTGGATAATTTTTTTATTTAAATCATTATGCATAAGTAAAATAGAAGGTAAAAAGAATAACGCAAGGGTAAACAAAATTGCTAAAATTGAAAAGATTGTATATTTTGTATAAGTTTTGTAAAATCTAACTTTTAAATAAAAAATAGGATTACCAAAATAATCTTTTAAAAGTAGGTAACCATAGTTTTGAAAAAATGATTGCCTATGAATTTGAAATTTTTTTTCTTCTTGTATACTTTCGGAAATCGGAACTATATCCATAGGATAGTTAATATCTCTACTTATTTTTGATATATATTCTTTATTCATCAATCTTCCAAATATAAGAGTTCCATGGGATATTTTGTAATTTTCCTTAAACCATAAAACTCCTCTTGCTGCAAAGCATAAGGGGGTGTCATTTGCTTTTAGAATTCCTGTTATAGTGTCTTCTCTTTTTTCTAAGTGGGGAACCGCTTTGTTTTTAAAAAAACTCTCAATATTTTTTGGAACTTGACTGAATCTTCCTTGCTCATCAAAGAAATAGATCTCCTTTAAAGAGTTATTTTTATTTATTGAAACAAACAATTGTAAATTTAAATTTTTTACGGAAATTAGTATTTCTTTTTCAACAAAATCAGGATACTGATTTTCGAAATAAAGTACTGGAGAATCGTAATCCACCCATTCAATCAATAAATTCGATAAAGATTCGATTTCTTGATCAATTTTTTTTTGTAAATTTTGTAATGTAGTTAAATTGCTTTGGTATTCCAAATATTCGAAGGTGAAAATCAATATTATGGATATAGATAAAATTATTAGAATTGTTGGAATAAATGCAAATTTAAAAAAAGAAAAAGAAATTTTATTTCTAATGGATTGGAAAGAATCCATAAAATCATTATTTAAAAAGAAATTACAATGTCAATTGTTTAATAAAATTTAAAATGATTGCCTTGTAAAGAGGGTAATTTTTTTATTCTTGATTTTTATATTTTACAAAGAGAACAAGTTTTATGAATTTTGTTAAATGAATTAAAATGTATGAGTATGAATATGGTAAATAAAAAAATTTTAGCTGTAATCCCAGCAAGGTATTCTTCTACAAGATTTCCTGGGAAGCCTCTTGCCAAAATAGGATCTTATCCAATGATACGATATGTATACGAAGCAAGTAAACAAAGCAATTTGATTAATAAAATTATAGTTGCAACAGAAGATGAACGTATTCGGGAAGAAGTTGAAAATTTTGGTTGTGAATGTATCATTACATCTGAACTTCATAAGAGTGGAACAGATAGAGTAGCAGAAGTTGCTGATATGTTTCCAGAGTACGAAATTGTTATCAATATACAAGGAGATGAACCAGGGATTGAACCTGAATTGATTGATGGTGTGATTCAAAATAAAATTCAACACCAAGAATGGGAAGTATCTACTGCTGTTAGACCATTTAAAGAAATCGAAGATCCTTTGCAACCGAATCGAGTTAAAGCAGTTTTAACAAAAACAAATAAAGTTTTGTATTTTTCAAGATCTTTAATTCCTTTTCCTAGAAACAATATACCTCACCCTATATATTTACATTTGGGGATTTATGCATACGAGAGAGATTTCTTATTAAAATTTTCTACTCTTCCACGATCTTTCTTGGAGGAGGTGGAATCTTTGGAACAATTACGAATTTTAGAAAATGGTTTTAACATAGGTGCTTATATTACAGAAAATTCCTACCCCGGTGTTGATACTCCAGAAGATTTAAAATTAATTACTGAAATTTTTAAAAAGGAAAATAAAATTAGGTAATGAAAGAAAATTTAAATGAATTATTATTAAAAATAAAGGATAGAATACGAGAGGTGAATTTAAAAATTTATGAGGATCCTATTCCAACATCAGATATAATTTACAAAAATACTTTGTATGATTTAGTTTCTTCTCCTGATTTGGCAAACTACTATTTAAAAATTTTGATTGAATCGAATTTTATTTTTGTAATCAATCTTGTAAAGCCCGATCCGATTCTAAAAATATCTGGGATTGATGGCTATGTGGTAACAGAAAAGTCCGTTCTGGAATCTCTTTTAGTAGAATACAAAAAACGATTGGAGCATATTTACGAGTTAGAAAAAAGAAAAAGAAAAGGAGCTGAAGTTATCCTCCGAGAACTAATGCCAAAAATAAAAGAATATAACAATACTACATTGGGTAAAGTTTTGAATATAACAATCATGTTAGAACAGTTAATAAGAGTTATAGAAGAAGAACCAGAAAAATATACAGAAGAGGCAAAAACTTATTTATTAAGACAACTTCTACCAGAGGAAAGAAATATTCAAATTGATTATGAAATCGAAAATGAAAAAAATGAATCAACAATTGTTCGAGAAAAAAAAAGAGCAATCGATACAAAGGAATACAAAGAACTTTCTAAAATGAATTTAGCAGGGAATTGGGGCAAAGCGGTAAATAAATTTGGGGTGCAATTTTTAATTCGTGTCCATTTAAGAAAGCATGAATATGATATTATAAAAAAATTACTATTTCAAAAAAGAATAGCGAAAGAAGAAGATTTACTTTTTTTAAGGGATAGTTTGAGAAAAATGGAAGAAAATTATTATTTGGACAAAGAGATACGAAAATATTTTAATGAAATCAAAGAATTAAAAAGAATAGTTCAATTGAAGTTAAATCAATTTTATCTAATAAAAAAGAAATACGAATCATCCATATAAAGCTATAGAAATCTAAATTTAAGCCATTTTTGATTTCTGAGAGCTTAATCAAATCCCGCAGTTAAAGATTTCTTAGTTCACAAAAAAATATTAGAATGACTTACAAGACAAAATGGGAATTGCTTACAATTTATGATTAGGCGGGTTATAGAGCACAATTTTAAGGAAAGCCAAGGTGTCTTTAATTGTTGCTTAATACCTAAGTATGTAGCCATCAATTGGTGTATACCAAAATAAAATGGTTTTTTAATGAATTTCGAATTTTAAATATTTTTTCTAAGATATGTATTTAAAAAGAAATTATTAAAAAAAGATTGACCATTTGGTTAATTTTTCCAAAATGGAAGTATGAAGTACATTATAGAATTTTTTCTACGTAAAAGTATTTTTGGGAATACACTTACCCTTTTATTGATAGGATGGGGTATTTATGTGGGATTAACTATCAAAAGAGAAGCATTTCCTCCTATTGATTTTGATGTGGTATTGGTTACTACTGTTTTTCCTGGTGCCTCTCCAGAAGAAATAGAAAAGTTAATCACAAATCTTATCGAAGATCAATTGAATTCCATTGAAGGAATAAAAGAAATTCGTTCTTCCTCGATAGAAAATCGATCAGGCATCACCGTTATTATTGATCCAAATGCGAAAAATCCAAGAAAGGTAATTGATGATATTCGTTCAGCAGTGGATAGAGTGAACAATTTACCAAAGGATATTGATAAACCTTTAATCATTGAACTTTCTTCTCGACAACTTCCTGTAATAGAAGTAAGTTTATTTTCGAAGGATAATAAAACTAACTATAAGTTATTAAGAGAATATGCAGAAAGATTAGAGGCAGAATTGAAATTAATAGATACTGTTGCTAGAATAGATAAAAGAGGTTGGAGAGATAAGGAATTTATAGTTAAGCTAAACCCAAAAAAAATTTACGAAAATTATATTGGGATTGAGCAAATTCTGCAATCTTTAAAGCAAAGAAACATTAATTTTCCCGGGGGAGAGATTATTGTTAATGGATTTTCAGAAATTATAAGAACTGTCGGTGAATTTATTGATTTGGCAGATATCGAAAATGTATATATTCGATCTAATGAAATTGGACAAGGAATAAGGATTAAAGATATTGCAAGAGTGGTAGAAGATTTCGAAGAAGAAGAATATATCCACCGCACAAATGGAGAGATTTCTATAACATTAACTGTAGTAAAAAAAGAAAATGGTGATATAATCAAAACTGTAAATGAAGTTCAGAAAATTGTAAAGCAATTTAAACAAACTCTTCCGGAAAGCATCCAAATAGAATTTATGAATGATATTTCTTATTATGTAAAAAGAAGATTGAATATTTTAGTGAATAATGCAATGACAGGACTAATTTTAGTCGTTAGTTCATTGTTCTTTTTTTTTGGATGGCGAACATCTCTAATGGTTGCATTAGGAATTGTTTTTTCTTTAGCAACTGCTTTGGTATATTTTAATTTTCTTAACTTATCGATTAATTTAATTTCTATGGTAGGAATGATTATTGTAATTGGTATTTTGGTTGATGATGGCATTGTAGTTAGTGAAAATTTTTATCGATATTTAGAAATGGGATATTCTACGTTTGAATCTGCTCTAAAAGGTACATTAGAGGTTATTGCTCCTGTATTTGCTTCTGTAGTTACAACTATTGTTTCATTTGCACCTCTATTGTTTGTTTCTGGAATATTTGGTAAATTTATTTTTTCTATTCCATTAGTAGTAATTATCACCTTAATGGTTTCCTTATTCGAGGCTTTTTTTATTTTACCCGGACATTTGTATGATATTAACAAATATTCTCGTTCAAAAAGTGAGATAAAAGGGGAAAGTACCAAATTTGCGAAATTCAGGAGAGAAATTTATGAACCAATTTTAGTGTGGGTTTTAAATCATAAATGGATTTCTTTATTTGCATTGCTTATAATTTTTGTTTTTTCTATAGGATTGCAATTGGTATTTGGAAAATTCAGATTATTTACGGGTGCGGTGGAAGCTTTTATTATCAAAATGAAAGCAGATCCTTCGATTCCTTTAAATAAAATGGATGAATTTAATTTATACATAAGTAGAGTTATTGAAGAATTACCAAAAGAAGAAATTGAAAATTATAGAACTGCAGTGGGAATTGTTCAGCAAAATCCTACAGATCTATTTACAAAAAGAGGAAGCAATTATGCTATGGCATTGGTTTATTTAACTCCAGAAAATAAAAGAAAAAGAAGTGGAGAGGAAATATTATCTCAAGTAAGAAAAGAGATTTCTTGGCTTTTGAATCCTGATTATAGAACAGAATTAAACATTCAAAAACCAGATTCTCAATCTAATTTTAAATTTTATGATGAATATAAACATTTAAAAGGGAAGTTAGAAAATTTACAAGTAGATCTCTTACGAGGTGGTCCACCAGTAGGACGACCAATAGCAATAGAAATTTTAGGAAAAGATTACGAGGTATTAAAAAAAATTGCAGAAGAATTTAAAGAAAAGTTAAAAGAAATAAAAGGGATTAAAGGGATTGATGATGATTATGAGCTTGGAAAATACGAAATCCGTTTAAAAATAGACGAAAAATTAGCCGCAATTACAGGGGTGAGTGTAGAAAGTATTAGTTTGGTAGTTAATACTGCTTTTAGAGGTGTTGTTCCAACTTCTGTAAAAAAAGGGACTGAAGAAATTGATATTCGGGTTCGTTATGATGATCCATTTCATAAGAACGTAGAAACTTTGAATAACTTGTATGTATTAAATAAGTTTGGTCAGTTGATTCCAATAAGAAAATTAATTTCAATCGAAAAAAAACAAGGGATTGTAGCTTTAAATCATTTGAACGGAGAAAGGACAATAACTGTTTTTTCGGATATTGATGAAAGGCAAACTACCTCTGCAGAAGCAAACAATCAAATACGAAAATTTATAAATTCAATAATCGAAAAATATCCTGGTTATACTGTTCGCCTTGGAGGAGAAAATAAAGATACAGAAGAATCCTTGGAAAGTTTAAAGAAAGCTTTTATCATTGGATTTATTATCAATTTTATGATACTATCGTCTTTATTTGGTTCTGTGCTTCTACCATTTATTGTCCTTATGACGATTCCTTTTGCTTTGATGGGAATATTTATTACATTTGTAATACATCAAGAACCTATAAGTTTTTTAGCACTGGTAGGATTTGTAGGCGTTGCTGGAGTCGTTGTTAACAATGCTATTGTTATGATAGATTTTGCTGTGAATTTACGAAAGCAAAACAAAAATTTAACTGTTGAAGAAGTTGCAATAAGAGCTGCATCTTCTCGATTAAGACCAATCATTTTAACATCCTTAACAACAGTATTAGGACTTATCCCTACTGCTTACGGAATTGGTGGTAAAGATCCCTTTTTGGTTCCTTTATGCCTTTCTTTAGCTTGGGGAGTAGCTTTTTCTACTTTCTTAACCTTATTTATTATTCCGCTATTTTATGTCAAAGCGGTAAACTTTGTTGATTTTATAAAAAAAACTTTAAAATTAATAGAACATTAAATATTTTTTTAAGAAATGAAACTTTTTTAATTTTGGGAGAATCTTATAGAAGTATGAAAACAAAACTACTTATTATTTTCCTATTAGGTGTATTGTTTTTGGATTGTGAAAGATTTCGACATTTACCCCCAGAGGAAAGATTTAATAAAATCGTTGAATATTTGAATGACGAACTGAATTTAACAAAAGACCAATATCAGCAGTTGCAATCCATTAAAGTTAGTATATTACAAAGGTATAAATCTATAGAAACTAATTTGTTTTGGTTTGATCAAAACTTTTTAAATGATTTCGAAAAAGGAAACTTTAATAAAGAAGAAGTAAAAAAAAATATTAAAAATTTACATAATAAAATGTTAGAAAACCGTCTTCAAGATGTAGAAGATGTCTATCCTTTTGTACAAACTCTATCTTACGATCAAAGAAAAAAACTAGTTGAATTGATCAATAAATACAAAAGCCATTTTAAAAGACATCTTCCAAACTGACAATAAAGTCAGTATTTTTTATGAAAGAAAAAGAAATCGAAACACTTATTAAAAACACGAAAAAATTGGTTTTATCTGTCATAAAAAAGTATTTGGATTCAGATGGCTATGCTTATATAGACGATATTGTACAAGAAACCTATATACGATTGATTCTTGCAATCAAAAAAGGTCAATTCCAGAACAAAAGTAAAATGACAACTTATTTATACCAAATAGCAAAAAACGAAACCATAAAAATCAATAAAAAGCTTGAAAAAGAAAAAATCAAACAAGAAAAGTATTTGGAAAAAATGCCAAAGGATTTTACGCAAAGATCTATTTTAAGTGTAGAAAACTTGCTTTACGAATATGAAGCTTTGCATAATGAATTCAACCCAAAACAAAAGCAAATTTTTTTACTATATGTTTGTGGATATCAGTTAAAAGAAATTGCGAAGAAATTAAATCTACAATTAGGAACGGTAAAATCAAATCTTTTTAGAATCAAAGCTAAAATAAGAAAACAATTTAAATAGGGCAATCTGTATGAATAGGCTACAAGAAGAAATAGAATTTCGACAAAAGAATGATTTGTGGGATAAGCAAATATCAAAAAAAATTAAAAGGAAAGTTATGGTAAAAACTTTTATCCCATTGATGAAAATTCTAATTTTGTTTTTTGTCTTAAGTATTAGTATTGTTTGGTGGTACATTCAAGAAATGAATAAGGAACAATTATTTGTAAATTTATTATTCGAGTATCAATCCCATAATTTTTTTGATTATGTCCTAATTGACGAATAATTCCCATTTTGTATCACTAAATGCATTTGAGTAAAAAACGTTTTGTAAGCTTTTTTGCATTTTCGTTATTTTTGATTATAAAAGCAATTTTACAAAATGTAACAATCTTTTGGATTTATTGATTTACTTTTTTCAAAGGAAAAGATTTTTGTTTTTTTTATGAAGCAATGGATGGATTATTATAAATCCAGATTGGTTTCAGCAGAGGAAGCTGTAAGTCACATTAAAAACAATCAAAAAATATTTCTTGATAGCAATGCAGCAATTCCTTGGACACTTGTAAAAGCATTATTGAAAAAAGCAGATCAGTTAGAGAATGTTGAGCTAAATCATCTATTGACTTTCGGTGAGGATTATTTTAGCAAATATCCGGGTATTCGCCATAATGCATGGTTTTTAGGGCCATCGATTCGCAAGTCAACCAATGAATGCAAATCAGATTATATTCCTATTTTTTTATCAGAAATAGCAAAATTAGTGCGTTCTGGAAGCTGGCCTATTGATGTTGCATTAATCAATGTTTCGCCTCCCGATCGATATGGTTATATGAGCTATGGTGTAGAAGTATCTATAACCAAACCTTGTGCGGAGGTTGCAAATATTGTAATAGCTCAAGTGAACAAAAAAATGCCACGTACTTTAGGAGACTGCTTTATTCATGTAAAGCAGGTGGATTATTTTGTAGAAGCTGAGGACGATTTATTTGAACTCAAAAGTAATGAGTCTTCTGAAATAGAAAAACAAGTTGCAGAGAATGTTGCAAAATTAGTGGATCATGGAGCCACTTTGCAATTGGGAATCGGTGGTATACCGAATGCAGTATTAAGAGCATTGGAAAATCACATAGATTTAGGGATACATACAGAAATGTTTTCTGATGGGATTTTGCCTTTATTAGAAGCTGGTGTAATTACCAATCAAAAAAAAGGAATCCACAGAGGAAAAATAATTTCGGGATTTTGTATAGGAAGTAAAGAGCTTTATAATTACGTTGATAATAATCCTTTGTTTGAATTTCATCCAAGTCATTATACAAATGATCCTTTTTTGATTTCTCAGAATAACAAAATGACAGCTATTAATTCTGCCATAGAAATTGATTTAACAGGACAAGTTTGTGCAGATTCAATCGGAGAGTATATTTATAGCGGTATTGGCGGGCAAGTAGATTTTATCCGTGGTGCTGCTAGGTGTTCTGATGGGAAACCTATCATTGCTTTACCATCAACAGCTCAAAACGGAACTGTTTCTAGAATCGTTCCTGTACTTACAAAAGGAGCTGGAGTAGTTACAAGTAGAGGTGATGTTCATTGGGTTGTTACGGAATATGGTGCGGTGAATTTGTTTGGTAAAAACCTAAGAGAAAGAGCAGAACTTTTGATTAGCATTGCCCATCCAGACTTTAGAAGCTGGTTAAGAAAAGAGTCCAAATGGTGCATAAAATCGTTATAATTTTGATTTTTTTTGTTTTGAATTGTCAAAAACAAGAAAAAACAAAAGAACCTAGGATTTATATTGGAAATTTGATTTCTCAAAAAAACTTAAACTACGATTATGTAGAGGGAGATATTATTGATTGTAGAAACATCTCAGTAGAATATTTAAAAGGAAATATAAGAGGCGAAAAAAATCAAAATATCTATGTAAATGTGATGAAAGGAAATGTTTTGTCTGGGAATGTTAAAGTTAATATTTTAGAAGGGAATATCATTAATGGAAAATCTGTTTTTGTTAAAATTCTGATTGGAAGAGACTTTAGTAAACTTGCGAAAATCGAAAAACATATTAAGGACGAGATAGAATTTTAAATGCCTTGGAATTGGCAGACAAATCAGCCTTATGGAAAATATAAAAAATTGTTAATTTCTAAAGAAGAACTACAAGAAGAGCTTCTAATATTAAAGCCATTCCTTCAAGAGTTAAAAGAGAAATACCAAAAAAGATTTTCTTCTGACCAGCAAGTAGCTTTAAATTTTTTTTGGATTTACTATTCTTACAGAAATAATAAAAATAAATTATTCAATTCTAAGATAATAAAAAAGGTATCTATCGAAGAACCTATTCAATTTTTAAAATCTGTTCGCTTTTTTAGAATTCCAGATAGTATTCGAATTACTTTATTGAATTGGTTTTTAGAAAAATGGAAAATTCAATTATTGGAATACAATCCCGATTCTTACGAAATGCTTGTTTTTCTTTCTAAAGGTTATCGAATTGTAACTATTGATTGGGAATGTGCTTTAAATGGAGAATTTGTTTTTGGGGTTAGAGATGCTTTTGAACATTTTTTGCACGACTTGGATCATTGTTATAATTTTTATAAAGAAGACCACTTATGCTTTGAACAAAAAAAATTCTTTCAAACGTTATTGAATTTTTATCCTGATGTAGACTTTTTTATTCAAAAGGATCTTCAATTTCAAAAACAATGGGAATATTTAATTTCTGATATGAATTCGCATCCTGAGCATTTAAAGCAATATACCAAAGCTATTTTTTATGATTTTTTTAATAGATATAAAAATCATAATCTTACAGTTTCTGTAAGACTTAAAAAACTTTTAGAAACACTTTAAGTAAGTAAAATTCAAAAAAAAGTTGACTAAAATTTTTAAACAATATAAGTAATCGTGTATGAAAAAATATCTATTTTTGTTATTTTTTATTTTTGTATTTTGCTCTACATCCCAGCAAAAGCAAACTGAAAAAGAGATACAACAACCAAAAGAAGAAAATACACAAAAAATTACAGAAAGAAATCTAAAAGACAATAACAAAGGCTGTATTTCTGGGGATTGTGAAAATGGCTATGGTATTTATGTTTACGAAACAGGAGACATCTACGAAGGCGAATTTAAGAATGGTCTAAGAAATGGAAAAGGGAAAATGACTTATTCTAATGGAGATAGTTACGATGGAATATATAAAGATGATTTAAGAGAAGGAAAGGGTAAATATATCTTTAAAAGTGGAGATGTTTACGAAGGCAACTTTAAAAATGGCATTCGAGATGGAGAAGGTCTTTATCAATTTTCTGATGGAAGTTCTTTTTTTGGAAACTTTATAGATGATGGTAGAAAGGGCAATGGAAGTTTAAAGCTATCCGAGAATTCAATTCAAGAAAATTGTGAATTACAAGATAAAAAAGTTTTTTGTTTTTAGTTTTTTTATATTTGGATTTGTAAGGAATTTGAATTCTATTGAGGATAGAACAAATCCCTTTAATTTTCAAGTTGGACCTCAATTAAACAATTGTGATTTTGGTTACTTTTATATTGATGCAAACGAGCAGGGAGCTGGTGGAGGGCATACCGCAGTAAAGATACGGGATTTTGTATATCATTACCAAAGAGTTTACGATGAATTTTTTATTTTAGATAAAACTGCTCTTTCTTCGTTTTTATTCGATTATAGTAGACTCCAAAATAGAAATTTACATTTAATTTGTGTTGATGTTTCTTCTTATGTTAAAGAAATAGAAGATCTTCTGCATCATTTCGAAATAGAATACCAAAAAAATTTTTTTATCCTTAATGAAATTTTGTATTGGAGAAATTTACTAAAGAATTTAGAAGATGGTATAGTATATCTACCTACAATAGAGTATTTCCATTTTGACGAAAGTGGGTTCAATCAAATTTCGCAAGAAGATCTCGATCTACAAATTATTTTAGATAATTACCAAGGGAACATTAGTTTTTATTTATTAGAAAAATATTATAAAAATAATTTAATAAATTTTGATATAAATTGGGATTCTTTTATACAGATTCAGAATATCCATTCAGAGGAAATACAAAAAAAGGAATTTAAAAATAAACTTAAAGAAATTATCAGGGAATGGGAGAAAAGAATTCAAGAATTAGAATCTTCTAAAAGAGAAGATCGATATTTAGTAATTTTAGAATCTTTGGTCTATATTCAAACCCTAAAAATTATTTATTCTAAAGAAACTTTTTGGGTTCCTTGTTTAATTGTAGATAAAACGAATCAAAAGCACGATATATTAGAAAAATCTATAAACATTTCCTTATTAGATTCTGGCAACGAGATTCAAATAGCATTGCAGAATCAAATGATTATAGAAATTCAAAAATTGATAACAAAGATCAAAGAAAAACTCCCTTTAACAGAAATTCAGTTTACATTGCAAAAAATTTCCTATTTAGCAAACCAAATTTTATTATTAAATAAAAATCAAGATTTTAAGCGAGAACTGTTTATTTTAAATTCACCTCAAATTGTTAAAAGAATAAAAATAACCCATTTAAAAAATTACAAAAATGAATTGTCCTATTTTTTTGAGAAAAATTTAAATCGTTATTTAGAAAATTCGCAAGAGATTTTAGAATACGATTTGATTACGAAAAATTGTGTAACGAAGCTTTTTTATTTTATTTCGAATCACACAAAGATTCTTTTTCTAAAAGAGCTATACAACTCCAATGACCAAGTTTTTAATACTTTATATGGAAACTTTATTCCTTGGATTTCTTTTATATATTTTAAAAAAATCTTAAAAAGAAACAAACTTCCATTTAAAGAATATGAATTTTTCTCTTTTAGAAATGAATTGTTAGAAGAGCTAAGAAAAGAGAAAAAAAATACTATAAAGGAAATATCAACTATTACAAGCGATTTTTATAGTTTTAATTCTAATGACTCTTTTTTTATCTTTTTTACAGAAGACAGTTTGGTTGTACGCCCAGTTTTGGGGCTAATCAATTTTACAGGATCCCTAACTTATTTTATCGTAGATTTAATCAAGCAACCCTATGATATCTTCAAGAAAGAAGATCATAAATTTTATAAGGTTTTATCCATAAACCTTTCAGGGATTTTTTTTTCAATGACAGAAATTTTATTTTTCTCAATACGAAAAGGGACTTTTTTCCCAAATCAATGGTATACAAAGTACCAAAAATTATTTTTTTTGCTACCTTTCGCAAGAAATAAGGTTTAAAAATAATTAAAAAATCCAAGATTCGATAAAATTTTATAAATCTTTGTAATAACAAAAATAAATACAAATTGACAATATAGTATATAAAAAAAAATGGTATCCACTCCGAGGGAGGAAGTTGGGTGGAATTCCCACGCTCACGGTGGAACTGTGATTCCCTAAATAAGGGATAAGCCAGATCTTCCCCGGCATAGTAAGCCCGTAAAACTGCTATGCTGCCTACCTTTCGTGGTAGAGGGTCCCTCTGGAGAAAAATATTCTGGAGGGACTTTCTACGAAGTCAGTAGAAAAATCCCCCAGAAGGTAAAAAACCTAATGGAGGTAAAATTATGAAAAAAAAATTATGGATTTACACCTTAATTCTTCTCAGTTGGCTTGTCAACTGTAAGAATGATGGGAATTTAGGAGTTGTTAAGTCAGAAAAAGATTTTTTGGATAAAAACTCTGAAATTTTTCTTCTCTTAGAGAGTTTCGGTAAGGATCCTGAATCTTTAGAAATTAATGGAAAATGGAAAGATAATTATTCTGGATATCATCAAATTTATGGAATAAAAACAAAAAAATATGGGACCTTTGGTTTTTGGGAAGGCTTGTTTAACAGAATCATTGTAGAGTTTGATAATTCTACAAGAACTTTATATGTAAAAGGAATTAACGAACCTAGTTGGGCAGATTGTAATGGAAACGGTACAAATGGAGAAAGTGGTGTAGAATGCTATTCACGAATTGTCTGGACCTATTCTAACGATTCTTATTACTACTGCGAAATTGTTTTTAATAAAGCTTCTTTAAATGCGGCTAAAGAGGATCCTAAGACTGCAAATGATTCAAATCCTTCAGCAGGTGGCTGCGGTGGATTTCCTTGGACAAAATTTGTACAAAGAATCGAGTAAAATGCTTTTTTTTATAAGAAATCGAGCCCTTTATTTGGGCTCAGTTTTGTTTTTTCTTTTTAGCTTTTGTCGAGAAAAAACAGAAAAAGATGGCAAATTCTTAATCCTATCTTTTTTTGCGTTAGAAAATGGAGGTTCTTTTTCTTCTAATGTTCAATGCCCTAAACAATGGAGATTTGATAACATTTTTCTTGCTAACAAAATAACAGAAGCACCAGGAGGAGGGACTGACGGCTTTAAAAATCCCACTAAGTCGATTAATGGAATTTGTGGTGGAGGCAAAACTTCTGGTTCGTTAGATGTGTATAGTTTGCAGTCAAATTCGGGTTCTACTTTATGTGTTCCTAACGAGAGATGTATAGTACTCGAATGGGAAGGGAAAAAAGTAAAAAATGTAGCGGGAGTTGATTTTGTTGTTTTTGAAAATCCTTTTTGTATTGATATAGAAACCAATTGTTTTTCTCGCTTTATGGAGCCGGTAATAGTAGAGGTAAGCGAAGATGGGATCAATTGGTGTGGATGGAACCCTCAGTATATTGGACCTGATACGAGTTTAGTAAATTTAAGAAATCCCAATCATTGGCTTAGATTTGCAGGTAAGGAACCGGTTTTATTCAACCAAGAAACTTGGGTACTGAGCGAGTTGGAAATTTTTGATCCCTCAAAAGCAGGTGGAGATGGTTTTGATTTAGACGATGGAAATTTTGGATCGGGTTGCACTTCTGGGACAAAAACGAATCTACAGACCAATGGTTTTATTTATCTTCGATTGGTAAGTGCTGTATCTCGTGGATTTTCTTATCCTTCTGATTCTTTTGATCAAACAGCAGATATAGATGGAGTGGTAGCAAAAACTGTAATTAACCGGTAAAAGAAAAGTAGTTGAAATTTGATACTGACTTAAATTAATGTAGAAAAAGGATATAAAGATGAAGAAAAATATTAAAGCAATAGGTATAGTCTTACTTACATTACTTTTATTAGGAAATTGTCAAAAAGAAAAAGAAGTTCAAAAAAATAATCGAGAAATTCACATAGAATTTATTATTTGGGCAAACGAAAAGGAAGATACATTGCATTTGAATCTAGATCAACCTAAATCAGTAATAGAGATTATGAACCAACTAAAAGAAGAAAAAAAAATTGCATTTGATGTCCAAAATTATAATGATTTGTCACTGGTTACTTCTATAAATAATTTTAAAAACGAAAAATTAGGTAAAAATAAAAAAAATTGGATTTACTCTGTAAACGGTAAACTTGTGCCAATAAGTGTAAATCAATATATGATTAAAGAATCATCAAAAATCAAGTGGTGTTATATTGAATGGGAAAATCGCACTCAATGTGGAGAAGAAATTAACAATTTAGACGAGAAGAAAAAGTAAGGAGAAATTATGGCGAAAAATAACTATAAAGAAATTTTTTATATTGTTTTATTGATTATAGTTGGTGTTTTGTCACGTTTGGTTGAGCATTTACCAAATTTTACTCCCTTAGTAGGTTTATCTTTATTTCTTTCTTATAGATGGAATCCAAAATATAGTATAGCATTTGTTTTAACTACAATGATAGTGAGTGATCTAATTATAGGTTTTGAATCTATCCAGATGAGGTTGCTTGTTTATGGTTCTCTATTTTTGCCATCAATCTTAGGCTTCTTTATAAAAAAATATAAAAAAATTTATAATAAATATATAACTATTTTTGCATTTAGTTTTGCATCTAGTACATTTTTTTATTTAACTACCAATTTTGGGGTATGGCTTTGGAGTGGGATGTATGAGCCTACTTTCGAAAGTTTGGTATTTTGCTATACAATGGCATTACCTTTTTTTAAAAATAGTCTATTAGGAGATCTCTTTTCTTCTTTTTTTATATTTGGTTCGTATGATGTATTGATTTATTACAAACAAATAAAAGGGAAAACCGAGGAAAAGAATCTCCGCAGTATTTTGTAATACGGAAAACATTTTCTGGCTTCCTTCTTAAAAGTTTCATTGATGTAGCAATCTTTTTGATTTACTTTTTTTATAAAGTAGGATTCTCTTCCAAAGGAAAAGGAGGAAGGGAGATTTGACTCTCCCTTATTTCTAATTCTTGAATTATAAAATACTACCTGCTTTTGCAAGTTCTATTTCCGCGAACATACCTTCAAAAAGTACAGAAGACAAATACCTTTCTGCTGCATCAGGTAATACAACTACAATCAATTTTCCTTCGTTTTCGGGTCTTTGTGATTGACGAAGTGCGGCAACCATGGCTGCTCCGGAAGAGATGCCGCAAAGTATACCTTCTTCTTTGTTCAATCTTTTTGCCATTTCTATAGCTTCTTCGTTAGATACGGTCTCTACTTCGTCTACAAGAGAGAGATCCAAGTTTTTTGGTACGAATCCAGCACCTATACCTTGAATTTTATGCGGTCCTGGTGTAGGAACTTCTCCTTTTATAGTTTGGGTAATCACTGGAGAATGAATAGGTTCTACTGCAACAGTTTTGATTTTTTTCCCTTTAGTTTTTTTTATGAATCTGCTAACCCCAGTGATGGTTCCTCCAGTTCCCACACCGCCTACAAAAATATCGATTTGGCCATCTGTATCGTTCCATATTTCAGGACCTGTAGTGGTTTCGTGAATATAAGGATTTGCAGGATTGTCAAATTGTTGGGGCATAAAATATTTGGAGGGATCACTATTCACAATTTCTTGAGCTTTTTCAATTGCACCTTTCATACCCTTTGCTGCTTCGGTTAAAACTAAATTGGCACCTAATATTTTTAAAACCTTTCTTCTTTCTATAGACATACTTTCTGGCATTGTTAGTGTTAATTTGTATCCCCTAGCTGCTGCAACAAAAGCAAGAGCTATTCCCGTATTTCCCGAAGTTGGCTCTACAATTTCCATACCTTCTTTTAATATTCCTCTTTTCTCTGCATCCCAGATCATACTCGCACCAATACGACATTTTACAGAATAGGCGGGATTCCTTCCTTCTATTTTTGCTACTACAGTTGCGTAGCTTCCTTTCGTAATTTTGTTTATCCTAACCAATGGAGTGTTTCCAATAGAAAAGGAATTATCTTCATATATTTTCATTAAATCCTCCTTAGGTATATAATACATATAATTTATATATAGGAATACTATAATTGGCAACTTAATTTTTTGATAAATTGGGTTTAATATTAAAAAAATAACGAGCAAATAAATAAAAAATTTAAATTTGTTTCGTTTTATAAAATTCTTGACATTAGAATTCTTTCGAAAAAAAATACTTATAAGAAATCTTAAATAAAGGGGATTCTCATGTCAAGGAAAAAAATTGCTTTAATTGGTGCAGGTCAGATAGGTGGAACATTGGCTTTGCTTGCTGCTCAAAAAGAATTAGGTGATGTTGTTTTGTATGACGTTTTGGAAGGGGTGCCACAAGGGAAAGGTTTGGATCTATACCAAGCAACTCCCGTAGAGGGTTGTAATTCTATTCTTAAAGGTACAAATTCTTATCAAGACATAGAGGGGGCAGATATCTGCATTGTAACTGCTGGACTACCAAGAAAACCTGGAATGTCTAGGGATGATTTAGTAAATACAAATTTAAAAATCATTAAAGAAGTTGCTGAAAATATCAAAAAATATGCCCCCAATTCTTTTGTAATAGTTGTCACAAATCCCTTGGATGCAATGGTTTATGCTATGTATAAAATTACTGGCTTTCCTAAAAATAGAGTACTAGGTATGGCAGGAGTTTTAGATTCTGCAAGATTTAGAACATTCATTTCTATGGAAACTGGGGTTTCTGTAGAAGATATTACTGCTTTTGTATTGGGAGGTCACGGAGATGATATGGTGCCTTTGCCAAGATATTCTACAATTGCTGGCATCCCTTTAACCGAATATCCAGGATTAACAAAAGAAAAAATTGATGCTATGGTTCAAAGAACAAGAAATGGTGGTGGAGAAATTGTCAATTTGTTAAAAACAGGATCTGCTTTTTATGCACCAGCTGCAAGTGCAATTGCAATGGCAGAATCTATAATCAAAGATCAGAAAAGGGTATTTCCCTGTGCCGTACTATGTGAAAGAGAATATGGATATAATAACATATTTATGGGAGTACCTGTAATTTTAGGAAAAAATGGTGTAGAAAAAATAATTGAAATCCAATTAACCGAAGAAGAAAAACAAGCTTTAGAGAAATCTGCTGATTCTGTAAGAAAATTAATCAAAATAGTAGACGAGAGTGGACTAATATAAATAAAGCGGTCTTTAAGCCGCTTTATTTATTTTGATTCGAATTTTTGTATTCTTTGATTAGTTCTTTTCGGAAAAAGGGTGCATCCATTTCGTATACAACCTTTCCTCCCAAATAGCCAGTCCACAGAACTAAGGGAATGTTAACAAAAAAATAAGTAATGAATAAAAATACCCTCATAATTTTATAAAAAGAAAATTTTTTCATAGATAGAAAAGAAAACACAAGAGTAGCAATTAAAGAAATAAAAAAATTTTCTGCAATGGTTTCATGTTGCTCAATACTTTGTTTTAGAAATGGAGAGTGTTGAAGCAATTCATGCTCTACATCTCCAGAAAACAATGCCATATAGGAAAAAATCAAGTTTAATATATTAAGAATTAAAATTATACTCCAAATTGGAGATTCTTTTTCCTGTAGCTGGTATTTTTTAATGAAATATAAAATTCCTATTGTAAGGAAAGGTATTAAAATTGTCAATACAATAGGAAAATGGACAATAAAGGGATGTAGGGGAGATTCTGGTGGTACATTGTTTAGCTTGATTCCACTGGAATGAAGTAAAATAAAGTTCAAGTTAAACATAGAAACCAAATTCACTATAATTGATTTATTGGCAAATTTTTTTATAAAATTTATAAACCTTAAGGAAAAATTAAACTTGTTTTATGTGTGTTCAATTAAATTTAAGGCTATGAAGTTAATTATTAAATCTACTTCGATATTTCTTATAATTGTTTTATTTTTGGTATCTGTAGGCTTAAGTTCTGAACGCAATCAAAATTTTTTTCTTCCTAAAGATAGTATAAAACTTTTATTTGGAGGAGATACACATTTTGTTTGGGGGGTGCAAGATGTTCAAAAGCAAGAGATATCTCCCCTTCTACTGGAAAGAATTCTTCCCTTGTTGGAAAGTGTTGATTTTAGAGCACTCAATATTGAAACCACTTTCACAGAAGATTCAAAATCTCTTCTGGGAAGAACCTATGTATTTAATTCTTCCCCTAAGAATTTAGAAATTTTAAAAAAAATAAAACTCAATCTTGGGTTTTTGGCAAATAATCATACTTATGATTATGGAGAGAAAGGTTTGTTGGATACTATAGAAAATTTTAAAAAGTATGATATAGCAACTATTGGTGCAGGAGCTAATATCGAAGAAGCTCTTAAACCTTTTTTGATTACTATTGGTGGTATTCGTTTTGCTTTTTTTGCTATTTCTACAATATCTGGGAGTAAAAATGATTATGCAGATATGAATAAACCCGGAATTGCTGGATATAACGAAAGATTCATAAAAGATATAAAAGCAGTTCGCTCTAAAGTGGACTATTTATTTTTATCGATTCATTGGGGTCAAGAATATAGACCCATAGTATCCGAATCACAAAGAAATATGGCGAAACTTTTACTTAATAATGGGGTGAATTTCATTATTGGTCATCATCCACACATACCCCAAGCAATCGATGTAAAGAACGATTCTGCAATCATTTATTCTTTGGGAAATTTTCTTTTTGGTTCTACCAATTATTTTCAAAATCATAATATTTTAACAACTTTTCATTTTGATTCTAAATCTAAGAAATTTCTAGGAGTAGAAGTTATACCTATTACAGGTAAAAATAGAAAAAGCAAATTTAATATAGAAATATTAGATAAAGAAGAATCCCTTAAATTTTTTCAAGAAATCTATGTTCTTAGTATAAAAGAAAATATCAATCAAAAAATATATGTAACCAAAGAGATTAATCGACTTTTTTTTAGCGCATTGGATTAAGAATGGGATCCTTAAGTTTTACTGGATGATCGCAAGAAGAGTTTATGATAGTTTTTAATAAATTGCTTTGGTCTTCTATTAATTTCTTTTGGTTATTTATCCAATATTTTTTAAGCTCAGATTTGTATTTACAATTGAATACTTTAAGTTTTTCGGATAAACTATGAATTTTTTCTTTGTACAAATCGTATAGGGTAGAAGGTAAAGATAAAATATCTAAAAAGACTTGTAAAGCTTTATTTTGTTCTCCATAAAAAAGAAAAATTTTTAATTGTAGAAGTTGGACCTCAATACTTTCTTTGTAGTTATTGATTTTTTCCAGAAGAGTGGGGAGATGTTGAATTTGATTATATTGAAAAGCTAAGTTTGTAAATCGAATAAGAAATTCCTCTGTGTTTAAGCCATTTTGTAATGCTATTTCGAAGTTCTTTAGTGCTTCCAAATGATTTATCTCTTCTAATAGAATCCCTTTTATAAAATATGCTTCTGCGAAATTATCTTTAAGTTGAATAGCAACTTGAATTTCTTGTAAACTGTTTACTTTATCGTTTAATAACAAATAAGTTTTTGCTAAATTAAAACGATAAACCGGTTGGTAGGGGTTTAATTCTACAGCTTTTTTAAATGATATAAGAGCTTCTTTGTAATTTTGCGCATTGCTCTGTAAATAACCTAATAAATTCCAAGCAAAATCAAAATTGGGATTTAATTTTATACTATCCTCTAAAAAAATTTGTGCTTTAATCAGATTCCCTTTTCGAATTTCTATAATTGCATAGAAATATAGTAAAAAGGATTCGGCATCTTTTGTTCTTGATAAAATTTTTAATTTTTCTGAGCTGGGAATTTCTTGGCCTAAAAAAAAAGAAATTGTTAAATCAGAAATTAAATTTTTTATTTCTAGTTCGCTTTCTATTTTTTTAAATTCTTCTTGAGTGATTAAATTTTCAAAAGGGAAAAATGTGGAGGAACTATATAATTTAATTTCTCGCAATAGGGAATCTAAATACAACCAAAAGGGCATTAAAATTTCTAAAATCATCCAAACCATCCTTTTAGAAACGTAGCCCATCTTTTTTTGTAGATATCTCTAATCAAATCCTTTTGCTTAATTCTTTCGTAATCTTCTTTTGTTCCACAATCTATACGAATTCCAGTATAAATCCTACCATAAATTTCTGATGGGTTGAGAATTTCTATTAATTCTTTTTTAAAAATATCTGTTAAATTATTTTTTGGTTGTCTTTCGGTGTTTTGTTTGTAGTAACTAAAAAAATCAACATGAAAAATAGATAAGCCAGAATAAAAAAAAGATTTCGAAAAATCCGTTTTTGATAAATTAAATTTATAAATATTTTTTTTTATTTCTTTTTCTATAACAAAACTCGTTTCTTTTGCATTTTTTTTGTTTTTGCTTTTCATAAATAAAAAATGATTGATTTTTAAATTTTTAAGAGTTGGGATTATGTTGAAAGGATTTATTTTTGGGAAAAAAATTGTATCAGGATTGATTACAAGAAAATAATCTTTGAGTAGATTTTGATATATCGCATAAGCAATTCCGCCAGCTGTACCTAAAATGGTTTCTTCTTCGCTATAAAATATAGGAAAATAGGGGAAGTTTTTAAGAGCCTCTTTTATTTTTTCTTTTTTGTAATGAAGATTGATCACAACGTAATCTATCTTCCATAAGTATAACAAAAACAGTGAATAAGTTATTAATGGATGAGAATTAATTTCAAGCAAAGGTTTTGGTACATTTTTCGTATATTCTCCCATTCTAGTGCCAAATCCCGCTGCAAGAATCATTCCTATTTTAGGATAATTTCTTTTTTTTGACAAAATCATATAATTGTTCATAAAATAAAAAAATTGCATGGGATGACTGAACAAGAGTACAAAGTTTTAATAAGAATTCTAAAGCTGGTATGATATACTTAAAAAATTGAGGTTTTTGTTTTTCGTATCCCAAAAATAAAAAACTACCCAATGCTTTAGTTAATCTTTGTATAGCTTGCAAATAAAAAATCTCTCTTTGTACTTCTTCTTCGATTGAATTTAGTTTACAGTAATATTTATATAAAATTTCAATTGTTTCTAAATCCAATTGAATATATGGATCAAATAGTATAGAAGATAAATCGTACCAGCATAGTCCCATTCGCGCATCTTGATAGTCTATAATTTTGAATTTTCCTTTTTTTATTAAAATATTTCTAGAATGAAAATCTCTATGAGTAAAGACATAAGTATGTTTGGGATCTGATAAAATATTGTTGATTTCTCTTAAAAATTTTTTTAAAGAATTGTTACGAATGGGAAAGTTATGTATTTTGAGTCTTTCTAAAAAGAAATCTATTTCGAAATTCAGTTTTGCTTTGTCGAAAAATCTATGAATTACCGCATCTGGTGGATCTACAAATGTATGCCATGTGGATAATTCTATTAAAATTTTTTTATAAAGATTTATAATTTTACTTTTGTCTTTTTTTTGTTTAAACTTTGCTATTCTATCTTGTAAAAATAAATTTCCTGCATCTTCTAATAAAATCAATCCTTCGCAAGTAGAATATCCTAACAATTTTGGAACTTTCGCTTTTTTTTTTAAAAGGTATTTAGAGATCACAATAAAATTGTCTTGATCTAAAAAAGGATAGGTAACACATAACACATATGTTTTTTTTTCTGTGTGGATTCTATAATAAACCCTTTCTGAACCTTCTTGTGTAATTTTTGAAAGTTTGAAATTTTTTATTTTATATTTAGATAAAAATTGCGATACAATTTTTTTTTTATTGTTTTCATTTGATTATATTATAAATGAAATTTCCGATTCTTTCTACACCTTTTCTGATTTGTTCTTCGCTTAATGAGTATGACAATCGTATACAATGATCATTACCAAAAGCTATACCCGGTACAACAGCAACATTTTCTGTTTCTAAAAGTATGCGAGAAAATGCTATAGAATTGGATTCATTCGGTTTTTTTTGTTTAATAAAGTTTGATTCTTGAAAGACTTCGGATAAGTCAGGGAAAATATAAAAAGCTCCCTGTGGTTTAAAAACTTTAACTTTTGGAATTGCACTCAACATTCGAAACATAAGATCTCTTCTTACTTGAAAGATTTTCTTAAAATTTTCTACGTTTGATTGATCTCCCCCAATGGCTTCTACTGCTGCTTTTTGGGATATGGAGGTAGGGTTCGAAGTACTTTGACTTTGAATCGTATCCATAGCATTTATAATAGATTCTGGACCCAATCCATATCCAATTCTCCAACCCGTCATGCTATACGTTTTGCTGACGCCATTGATGATTACTGTTCTATCTTTTAAAGCTTGGTTTTGCAATAAAACATTTGTAAATTCTAAACCATCATAAAGTAGTTTTTCGTAAATATCGTCTGTGACAATCAAAATATTAGGATAAGATATAAGTAGATCTGCTATTTGCTTTAAAATGCTTTTGTTATAAAATACTCCTGTTGGATTGGATGGAGAATTCAATAAAATTGCTTTGGTTTTAGAGTTTATTGTGTTTTTTATTTGATCGATATTCGGTAGAAATTGATCTTCAAATTTAGTTTCTATGATGACTGGTTTACCTTCCGCAAATTGTACAATGTCTATATAAGAAACCCAATAAGGCGAGAAGATGATAACTTCGTCTCCTGGATTTAATATAGCAAAAAAAAGATTATATAAAACTTGTTTTCCACCGCAACTTACAATTACTTCTTTAGGACTATAGGACAGTTTATATTCTTTCTCGTATTTTTGAATAATAGCTTTTTTTAACTCTGGAATTCCACCTACAGCTGTATATTTTGTAAAACCCTCTTTAATTGATTGAATGGCAGCAAGTTTTATATTCTCTGGAGTATCAAAATCGGGTTCTCCGGCACCGAAGCCAATAACATCTTTTCCTAATGCTATAAGTTCTTTAACCTTAGAAGAAATTTCTAAAGTTAAAGAAGGGGTGATGTAATTCATTCTTTTGGACAACATAGATTCAAATTAAAAACAAAATTTCTTTTTGGTCTTATATGTAAACTAAAAATATAAACTAAAAATCTACTTTGACCATTTGAAAATAAATTAAATTAAAAAATTAAAAATATTTTTAAATTAAATAAAATATTGAATTTAAAATCTTGATTGATACCTATAATTTTCTTATGTAGTTTAAAAATCCAATCGATGATTAAACATATGAAGAAAATCTATCTTTTATTTTTTACTTTTTTTCCTTTATTTGCAATTCCTTTATCTTATTTGCAGTTTCCTTTCTTTAGTACTAAAGAGAGTAAATCTAAAGAATATTTTATCCAAGGTGTTCGATCATTTAATGATATGTCTTACGAAGCATCGAAAGACTTTTTTTTGAAATCATTAAATATCAAGCCAGATTTTTATTTTGCAAGAAGGTATCTTGCAGAAGCCTATCTTTTATCGGGAGAATTAGAAAATTCTTTGGATGAATATGAAATTTTAAAAAATCAATATCCTAATAATGAATTTATAAACTATAAAATTCAAAAAATCGAAAATCTTTTGATTGATAAAAAAAATTTAGATCTCTTCTTTGGAGAAAAAAAAGAAAATTTTATCTTTTGGAAGGAAATTTCTATAAAGGATATAAAAGAAAAAAATTTAACCCCAATAGACATTCAAAAAGACGAGAAAAATATATTTATTTTAAATTATGAGCCAAAGTCGATTTTGGTGTTTGATTACGAAGGAAATCTAAAAGAAACCATTAAGGGTATTTTACTAAATAAATTGAATAAACCTAGTTCCTTTTTGTATTATAATAACAGGCTTTATATTTCGGATTTTGGTTCTGATGAAGTTCATATATACAATACCTTAAGAAAAAGATTCGAAGATAGTATACGAGTTGCATACCCTGATAAATTGTTCGTGATTCAAGATGAATTATACATATGGAGTAGAAAAGAAAAGCAATTTTATAAATATTCATTAAAAAACCGAACCCTTAGTTCGTTAAAAATCAATTTTAAGTTTGATGATGTTTTAGAGTATAATTATGCAACAGATGGGGAAAGCATATACTTATCTACAGAAAGTACTATTTTTAAAATTGATATTTCCGGAATTCTTTTAAAAGAGATTTCAACAGATATAAAAAAGATAAATAAGATCCAAATTAGCAATAATAAGATTTATTTGTTAGATAGTAAAAGTTCTTTATGGGAATTACCTTTACAAATATTTTCTGGTGAAGAAATAAAAAAACCCGAACTCATATTTATACCAAAGAGAGAAAAATTTAAAAATATTTTTAGCTTTTATAAAGATAACGAAATACTCGTTCTTGGGGATTTGGAGGGAACTATTTATTTTTATAACAACCAAATCAACCAAAATCAAAATTTAGATTTTATTGTTACAAATATAGAAGCAAAGAATTATCCTTTAGTTTCTTTGCATTTAAAGATTTTTGATAGTTTTTCTGATAAAAGTTTTGAAAACTTAGAAAACCATCACTTTGAAATTTATGAAAACGAAAAAAGAGTGTATAGGATCAATACATTCAGTAGAAATCAATTTTTAGATAAATTAAATGTTCTTTTTCTATATGATACGAATTTTTTAGATGAAGAATTTAAGTTCGAAAAAATTTTTAAAGAAAATTTGTTTTCTTTTTTTGAGCAATTTAGAGTTAATGATCAGTTTTTGTTTGGGATTATGAGCGATAATTTAAAAATTGTTTATAAAGCTCCGTATCCTATCGATGTATATAGTTTGATGAAAGAACCTCCTATTAAAGAAAAGGGTCAACTTTTAAAAAATATAATCCAAGCTATATACCAACTTATTCCTTTAAAAGGAAAAAAAAGTTTGGTTGTTTTTACTAATGATACATCTGAATTTAGCAGAGAAGTAGAATGGAAAAAAATTCTTTTTCTTTCAAGAATTTATACAATTCCTATCTTTGTGATTTCTCTACAAAATCAAAATCCAGATTTGATGCGTCTTGCACAACAAACAAGAGGGAAATATTATTATTTTTTTAGTGACTATTATTACAAAGATATTTATCACTATTCTAAAAAAATCCCTTATTATGATTATATTATTACTTACGATGCTTTAACAGAATATAATCCAAATTTAAAAGATCGGTTTATCAATGTTAAGGTAAAGCTTAAATATTTACAAATGGGTGGTTATGCAGAAAGTGGTTATCTTATTCCTTAGTTTAATATTTTTGATTGTTGTACCGTTAAACTCTCAAAGTTTTAATTTTTTACCGGAAGAGTTTTCTTCTTTAAAACAACTTTCTAGTTCAGAACTTTTAGAAAAGGCGAATGAATCTTATCAAAAAGGAAATTATTATGCTTCTATCCAATTTGTAACGGAATATTTAGAAAGAAATCCCGAGGATCTCAATCATGCAATTTTTTTAGCTAAAAACTATATTTATATTCAAGATTGTAGTAGAGCCTTGAAAGTTTTGGATAGATTTTCGAACAGATTTGCCGAAGTTCAAACAATCGAAATTTTAAAAAATTATTGTTATTTAGAGAATGGTCTTCTACAAAAAGTAAAAGAAAACCTTTCAGAATTAGAAAAAAGTTCGATAAATGAACCAGAATTTTGGCTACTAAAAGGTAAATATTATTTAAAAATAAATCGTTATGATTTTGCCTATATGTACTATAATAAATATTTAAACCATTTTCCTAATGAATATCAGATCTATTTAAAAATGTTCGAATTAGCAATCCAAAAACAAAATTTTGCGAATGCTCTATCTTTAATCAATGATTTTAAAAAAAGATTCCCTGAAAATATTGAATACTTTAAATTACTTGGAGACTATTACTATAAATTGAGTATGAATCAGACCACTACCCAAAAAGAGATTTTATTAAAAAGTTATAATCATTATAAAACATATTTGAATTTTGTGCCATTTGATCCACAAATCTATGAAATCTTACTTTTTATTGCTTACACCTTGGATGATAAAGATAAATTAAAAAATTTATTGAAAGAATTTTCGTATCTTCCAAAAAATACCTTATTATTGGCTAACATTAACGAAATTTTCAAAGAAAAGTCCACATGGGAAACATTAGAAAACTTGTGTAAGGAAAATAAAATTCCCTTTTCTTGTATTCGATATGATTTTTCTTTAATGAAATCAAATTCTGATAAAAAAATAATTAGAATTAAAAAATACTTAGAAACTGTAAATGTTTTAAAAAGAGAAAAAAAACCTTATGATTCTTTGTTGTTTTGGTTGAATCAATTTGATAAAGAATACGAAATGATCTTAAAAGAATTTTTGGATTATTATAAAAATTCCTTATTCTATGAAGACTACTATTTAGTTTTAAATGAATTAATAAAAAAAACTAATGATCCCAAACTCGTTTTACTTTCAGAAAAATTTTACAAAGAAAGAGAAAAACATATCCCTTTTCAATTATTTTCCAATTATCCGCTGCAGTTTATAAAACAAGCATATAAGAGAAATAAAAAAAATATTTTGATTTTAAACCCCTTCCCTCTTGAACAAAAAGAATCTCATTTTAAAGAATCTGAAATCCTAAGAAATTTTATAGATTATTATGTAAATCAAATTCCTTATTTTGCTACAATTCCCAGCTCCGATTTTGTTGAGATAAAACGAAGAGTTTTGAATTCTGAACAATATTATATGTTTTATCATCCGGAATTCATTAATGCAATTCGAGAATGGGAAACAGAGCAGAATAAACCTGTGGATTATATTTTAGAAAGCAATTATAGAATTTTAAATGAGTCTTTTAGTATATCGCTAATTTTAAGAAATTCTACAGGTTTGGTTATTCAAAAACAGGATTTTTTTTATCCAAAGAATTCAGAATTCGCTTTTCTTAAGGATTTGGAAAATTTTTTATTATATAGTATAAATTTAGAAGGAATTTTCTTAAAGACCTTTAAAGATAAAATTTTGATTAATTTAGGCAGTGTAGATAGACTTAAAAAAAATCAAGTTTTTAAATTCAAAAATAATTATTACAAAGTTTCTGAAGTTTTTAGTTATGTTTCTTTATTATCTTTAATTAAAGGACAACCATTAGATCACACAGAGAATGATGTATTTATTAGGGTATCCCAGCCCAATTAAAAATTATTGTTTTGAACTCTATTTTTAAACGATAATAATAAAAATGAAATTTAAATTTTTGTTTTTGATTTGTATTGGTTTTTATAGTCTGTACCCTCAAAGTTTTAGAAATGTTCATGGAAGTTTTACATTGGATGATATTCAAAAAAATATTGATTTTGATATATTTTTAGAAAGAAACCTTTATGAAGAAGCAGAAACCATACCAATCTACTTTAGAGTTAGAAATGTTGGTTTTGAATCTTTTAGATTTTATTTAGAACAGGAATATAGAACTTCCTTCGTATTGGAGATTTTAAATCAAAAGGGAGAAAACATAGAACCAGAAATAAAAATTGAAAGTACAAAAGACTTTAACTTATATGCAATCCAAAAAAATAAAATAGAAGATTTTGTAGGAAATCCAGTGAAAGAGGTACTGTTACATCCTAATGAAGAATTTATAAAAACTTATTATATTAAAAATTTACCAATAGGACACTTTAGAATTATTGGATATTTTAAACCGATTCCTTTCGATCCAAGATATAAAAAAAATCTAATCTTTATGTCAAAAAATCAAATTCATATAAATATAGAAAAAGAAAAAAGTGTATATAAATTTGATGACGAAATAGAACTCCAAAAAGAAGCCATACCATCTCCAGAAGAAACTGTATATTTGTTTTTAATGGCAGAATATCATAAGAATTGGGATAACTATTTAAAATATATAGAATTAAATGAATTTATTTATTCGTATGAGTTGTTTGCAAATGAATATAAAAATGGCAATCCAAAAGAAAAACTAAATGTTTTAAATAGATTTAAATACTACTTGATAAATCAAAATTTAGATCCAATTATAGATTTTAAAATACAAAAAGTGGAACACATAGATAAAACCCATTCAAAAGTATATGCAGAAGTTAAAAGAGGGAATTTAAATTATAAAGTTCAATATTTGTATGAATATGTTCTCAAAAAAAAGAATTTCTGGAAAATTACTGGAGTTGTAGTTTCTGTTTTAAGCAAAAAAAAATAATTTGACACTTAAAAAAAAAAGGAATTAGTTATAATTATGACAGAAATGATAGCTAACGAGGAATTGCAAAATATCTTGATGGGGGTAGGTGCAGGAGCTGGATTAGAAATCGATTCCTTATCTTCTGACAGACCAGAAAAAGATCATAGCAAAACTAAACCTTATGATTTTAGAAGACCTGATAAATTTTCTAAAGATCAAATGCGTACTTTGCAAATGATCCACGAAACTTTTGCAAGAATGGTGACAACTTCTCTCTCAGCACAATTGAGGGCAGCAGCAGCGGTTCATGTTAGTTCAGTAGATCAATTAAGCTACGAAGAATTTATTCGGTCTATTCCATCACCTACTACATTATCTATTATAAATATGGATCCCTTAAGGGGTTCAGCAGTTTACGAAATTGATCCTAGTATTAGTTTTTCTATTATAGATAGGCTATTTGGTGGCAAGGGAGAACAGCCAAAAAATATCAGTAGAGAGCTGACAGATATTGAAAGATCAGTTATGGAAAGTGTAATAGTCAGAATGTTGGGAAATTTAAGAGAAGCTTGGTCTACGTTAATCGATTTAAGACCTCGATTAGGTAACATCGAAACGAATCCTCAATTTGCCCAAATTGTCCCACCTAATGATATGGTAGTACTGGTTTCTTTTGAAACAAAGATAAGCGAAGCAGAAGGAATGATGAATTTTTGTATTCCCTACATTACGATTGAACCAATTGTAAATAAACTTTCTGCTCAGTATTGGTATTCTTCTATACAAAAAGCCCAAAGTGAAGAAAATAAAGAAATCATCCATCAAAGGTTAGAAACGATCTTATTGCCTATTAAATGCGAAGTAGGGGAAATCGAAATTTCTATTGGCGATGTTTTAAGTCTTTCTGAGGGAGATATTGTTCGCTTAAATACTCCTATCAATGGAGAGTTTGTCGTTAAAATTGGAGATAGAAAAAAATTTAAATGTCTTCCAGGCAAGGTAGGGAATCGCGTTGCTGTTCAAATAGGAGAAAGTATAGAAGATATACCAGATGAATTGTTAGCTTCTACAAGAGAAGGTAAAGAATAATAGGAAATATAAATAAAATTCTTACTTTTTAAATTCTATTTATGATACAAAATTTAAAAGTTTTTTTTACGAAATTAAAATCAGGAACAGAATATTTAAATTATGGTAGAGAAATTATTCTAGAATGGGCGATAGATTATATTATTAAAAACTATAAAATTAAAAATCAGAAAAGCTTTACTATTTTAGATCAAGGATGCGGTCATGGAGATGATTTAATCAATATTTCTTCAGAAGTAAAGAAACGGAATCTACCAGTAAAAGTACAGCTAATTGGAATAGAAAATTATGAACTCTATGTAAATGAATGCAAACAAAAAGGAATCAAAGTATATTCTTTAGATATAGAAAAAGATTGGTACCCTTTTAAAGATCAAAGTATAGATATCATAATTTCTAATCAGGTATTGGAACATACAAAAGAAATTTTCTGGATAGTAGAACAATTTACTAGAATCCATAAACCCGACGGAATTTTGATTGTTGGTGTTCCCAACCTTGCAAGTTTACATAATCGAATCCTTTTACTTTTTGGACAGCAACCCACAGCACAACAATCCTTAGGTCCCCACGTTAGAACTTTTACTTTACCAGATTTAAAAGTTTTTTTAGAGACAAATCAATTTTATAAATTTTTAGATAGAAAAGGTTCCAATTTTTATCCTTTTCCTCCAACTATTAGTAGAGTATTAGCAAAAATGTTTCCTTCTTTAGCATGGGGCTTATTTGCAAAGTTTCAAAGAACAGAGAAAAAAGGGAGGTTTATAGACTATTTGCAAGAAAATCTTTTGGAAACACCTTTTTATGGTTCACCTCAAAATCCCGCTAAGTATTATGTTCCAGCTCGAAATCACAGAAAAAAATAAAGAAACGAATTTTTTATATCATATAAAATTTAAGCCAACTAAAGAAATCTATGAACAATATAAAGTACCGGGGCAATATGGTATTTTTAATGTGAATGGGAATACAAAATTATATTTTGCATTTGCAAATGCTCCTTTAATATATCCAGAATGGGAAATTTTAGTAAAAAATGTTAATGAATTTACCAATCAAATTTTACAAAGTGATTTTGTTTATTTAGAAACTATTGAAGGTAAAGGTTTTCCTTTAGAAAAATTAGAATATAAAAAAATTTCTGCTTTTGCTATGGGTTCTGGTATTGCACCGATCCGTGCATTGATTCAATATTATCTAAATCGTAAAATAAATTTAACAGAATTGGAATTGTGGATGTGTTGTTTTACTTTCGAAGACTTACCATTCAAAAACAACTTTAAGGAATGGGAATCCTTTTTTAAAATTCATTACGTTTTTGATAAAGAAACACCTTACGAAAATGTAGTGCAAAAATTAAAAAGAAATAAAATTGATTTTTTTGATAGAACAGTTATATGGATTGGATCAAAAGAATATGGTTTAGATCTAAAAAACTGCTTATTAGAATTGGGACTTTCTGAATCTCAATTCTTAAGCAATATTTAAATTAAAATAAAATTAAATCTATTTATAAATTAACTAAATATTTTTTTCCAAAAATGCAAATATACTTAAAACAGATAAAACAGCAGTCTCTATTCTAAGAATGTTATCGTTTAAATATAAACATTTGTAGTTTTGACTTAAAAACTCTTTCTCTTTTGGAGAAAACCCACCTTCTGGTCCAACGATAACTAAGATATTTTTTAATGATTTATTTTTTATAAAATTTATAATTTCTGTTATAGTAAGCCCATTTTTGGTTGTATCTGCATAAAATATTATATAATTTTTACTTATTTTATTTATAAAATCAGTAAATTTATAAGAAGAATGAATTGTTGGAAGTTTTAGATTTTTTGATTGGGAACAGGCTTGTTTTATTATTTTTTTAGTTCTTTCTAAAGAAAAATCTTTTCTTTCGCTTCTTTCAAAAATTAAAGGATAAAAATTTCCTATACCTAATTGTGTAGACATTTCTATCATTTTATCAAATCTGTTGCCAGAAGGGATTGCACTAGCAATAGAAATATTTTGAAAATTTTTTATCAAAGGAGGGATCTCATAATCAATTAGAATTTTATTTTCTTTTATGATTTTACCATAATAGCCAATTCCGTTACCTTGGGAAACTAGAACCCAATCTCCTGATTGTAGTCTTAATGCTTTGATATGATTAATTTCTTCTCTGGATAAGGAAATCCTATTTTCTATATTTTCTCGGAAAAGAATTAGCATAAAAAAAGTTTACAATCTTGATATCTTAAGAAAATATACCACTAATGCCGAAGTGGCGGAATTGGTAGACGCAGTAGACTCAAAATCTACCGGGTCTTTTCCCGTGTCGGTTCGAGTCCGACCTTCGGCATTATACTAAGTTATAAATGCAATTTTCTTTATGCTTTCCTTTGGATAAATCACAAATGCAGTCATAAAGGATTTTATTGTCTTTTTTTTTAATTAATTTTTCTTCTGCTTTTTCCTTTTTATAAACTACTTCCAATTGGAGAGATTTCTCAAGAATTGCTTTCATAGTTACCTCCTTGTAGCATACCTTTACCTTCCTTGGTATCAGTTCATTATCGACATGCCAAGTTGGATTATCAATCTTTATATAAAAATAATAAAGTGGTTTTCTAATTTCTTTATGTTGCAATTAGAAAAAAAATTTAAGAAAAATCTTTGATTTTTTTCATTAATTGCAATCGTAAAAACTAAAAATTTTCCGTGGTGGCTTAGAGATATAGGGAAGAATTTTTTTTCGATAAATAAAAAGGGAGGCATAAAGACTTTATATTGTATATCATAGTGACGATACACCATTACTTGTTTATTTAAAAATTGAAAGAAAATCCCTTCAACAAATTTTCTGATTTCTTTAGAATCACTATTTGGAGTTTTATTTTTTTGTGT
Organism: Leptonema sp. (in: bacteria); assembly: GCA_046291925.1. GTDB lineage: Bacteria > Spirochaetota > Leptospiria > Leptospirales > Leptonemataceae > SKYB61. Next base: position 78,274 of record JBKBRY010000008.1, read on the forward strand.
TTTGATAAAAGAAAAAAAAACATAATTTCGAATGGGTTTCTTTTCAAGTAAGTATTTTCCTGTATAGTATGTAATTGTAAATAATAAATCTTGTGCTAAAAATATCTGGGTTTCTAAAGAAAACTTTTTATAATTTACAGTTGAAAAATTATTTTGAACTTCGTAATCTTTATAATAAAATGTAGGAATAAAATAAATTCTTGAAACAGTTTTGTAAGCAGATTCTTTTAAAGACCATAATTTCCATAAATTTAAGTAATTTGAAAGATTTTTTTCGTATGAATTGTTAAATATATTGTTTATTTCTTTTTCTGTAGAAATTTTTTTTATGAATCTTATGTTTATATGATCCATAGAACAATCATTATCGCTTAGGTCTACTATATCGTTTCCAAAAATAACATCATTGGTATTTTGAAAAATATTCATCTTCCATTTTTTTTAATTCGCGAAATATTAGTAAAGTTATTTCTTTTTGTGCTCGTACGCCTTTTTTATCTGTTTTGGGTTCCAGTATTTTATAGTTAAAAAAAAATTCTTCTTTGGATTTTGGAAAAACAGATTTTTCTTTTTGATTTTTTCCTCTTAGATAAACAACCAAAACCTTAGTATTAGGAATTTCTGAAATTAGTTGACCAGCACCATAATGAATTTGTTCTTCTTCTAATATTTCGCTTCTCGTACCTTGAATAAATATACAAATCGGTTCTTTTTTTTCTAATAAATATTTTAGTTTTTTAAAGACCAATTCCTTATGCTCTCTTGAACCTTTTCTTTCTATAAGAATACATTTTGTTAAATATGCGATGATTGAGAACAAAATACTTTTTCTTACATTTTCTTTTGCGGGAATATTCCAAGCAAATTTAGAAAAGTTCAGTAAATAAAAAAAATTGTCTGCTAAAATCCATTGTAGAATTGCAGAATCAATATAAGTAATGTGATTCGGGCAGATTAAAACAGGTTGTTTTTTTGTGATTTCCTTGTACATTTTTCTTAAATCCTTACCATGTCTCGTTTTGTATTTTTTTATGTATTTAAAATAGAATAAAACTAAATTTCCTACAATAATAAAAAAAATATTTCCAAGAAGTTTTTGAATGTAAATTTTTATAATTTCCAAATTTGATAAAGACTGCATAAAAATAGGGGAAGCAAACCCTTCCCTATTAGAATTTATCCTACTTTCTTTTTTATTAATTCGATTGCTGCACCTACAGTTTGCACTTTATCAGCTTCTGAATCATCAATTTCGATATCGAATTCATCTTCGAGTGCTAAGATTATGTCTACCAATCGAGAAGAGTTAACTTCCAAATCTTTTAAAATATGTGTTGATTCATTTGCAGAATTTAAAGCTTCTTTATTTTTAGCATAGGGTCCAAGAATTTTTAAGACCTTTTGCATAACTTCTTGATTATCCATATTTGACTCCTTATTAGATTTTAATGATTACTCATCCCATTTTTTATAGATTATACAGCCATTTACATCACCAAAACCAAAACTTGCTTTTGCGAAAATTCTAACTGGTTTTTTTAAATATTCTCTAACTACCTTTTTTTCGTATATTTTTATTTTTTCGTGTAAATCTTCTGAATTAATCGAAGGATGCAAGAAGCCTTCTTCTAATTGAAGAATTACTGCAACTGATTCAATACTTCCTGCAGCACCTAAGCAATGCCCAATCAAAGATTTAGTTGATTGAATATAAGGAAACCTTTCTGGCGGTAATCCTAAAGCGGTTGCCCAGTTATTCACTTCGATTGGATCTGCCATAGTTGCTGTTAAATGTCCGTTGATTGCATCAATTTCTTTTGATTGAATATTGGCTTTTCTTACTGCTTCTTTAATGCAATGTTGAACAGAAATAGGATTTGGAGCAGTCATACTTCCTCCCATTCTGTGGCCGCCACAATTTAAATGAGCTCCAAGTATTTCTGCATAGATCCGAGCCCCTCTTTTTTTTGCACTTTCTAAGCTTTCTAAAGTTAAAATTCCAGCACCAGAACCTGGAACAAATCCTCCTGCAGAAGCACTTAAAGGTCGAGAAGCTTTTTCTGGTTGATCATTAAATTTCGAAGATAAAACTTTCATCGCATCAAAAGAACCCCAAACATATTTAGAGGAAGATTCTGCTCCACCAGCTAACATTTTTTCAGCATCTCCTCTTTTTATTCTTTCATAAGCCATTATGATGGCTTCTGTTCCAGTATTGCATGCACTGCTATTCGAAGATACTTGATTACCTAATGCGAGTAATCCACTCATTTTTGCAGATAAAGAACTCATCATAATTTGTTCCACCATTGTAGAACCTAACCTTTTAACTTTGCCTTGATCAATATAAGGAATAACCTTTTCTGCTATGGTATCAATTCCGGATAATCCTAAACCTATTATACAACCACTGTCCCAATTGACCTCGTCAGATTTTCTATCTGGAACATTTAAACCAGCGTCTTTCCAAGCATCAATACCAGCGATAGAAGATAAAATCAGAATTTCATTCATTGCTAATAATTCTTCGTCTGTAAAATATTCTTTGGCTTTTTGATCTAATATTTCTTTATCTATCCAACCACCAACCTGACAGGAAAATTTCAATTCTTCTAATTCTTTACGAAAACGAATACCACTTTTCCCATTTTTTAGGGATTCACTAAATTCTTTTTTTCCATGTCCGTTGGAAGTAATTACTCCAACTCCTGTTACTACAACTCTTCTGCTATTCATTCCTTTCTCCTTTAATTTATTGTTCTATACCTACTCCTGCTAATTCTCCTAAAGCAACTAAAATTCCATTTTCTTTTTTTACTTCTACTTTAGATTTTATCTTATTTTTTCTGTAGTAAATCAAATCGCCTCTTATCAAAACTGTTTCTTTGGGTTCTACCTGATTTAGAAACTCAACTTGTGCTTCTGTAAATAATGTTAGTTTGTTCAATGGTTTATTATTTATCATTTCTAAATAGATCCCTAAAGCTACCACACCTGTCTGAGCCATGGTTTCTAAAATAATAACGCCTGGTGTTACTGGTTTATTTGGAAAGTGACCTTCGTAAAAAAATTCATTAATTTTAAATGTATATTTTCCGATTATATGTTTTTCTGATATTTCTATAATATCTTCAATAAATCTAAAGGGGGATTTTTGTGGAATACTATTTAGAATTTTATTTTTTAATGTTATATCAACCACAGTATAACCCTCCATTAACATGAATAGTAGTTCCTGTAATATAGGTTCCAGATGTTGCAAGAAAAGCAACTACCTCAGCCACTTCTTCTGGATTTCCCATTCTTCTTAATGGGATTTTATCTAAAATCCCCTTTTTGTGTTCATCTGGAAGATTTTTGGTCATATCTGTATCGATAAAACCGGGAGCAACAGAATTTACAAGTATTCCGTGCTCTGCCAATTCCATTGCAATAGTTTTGGTAAAATTGTCTATTGCAGCTTTTGTCATACCATATACAGATTGAGTGGGATTGCCGGTACTTCCAATAACTGACGAAATGTTGATAATTCTTCCTCTTTTATTTCGAATCATAAATCGAATCAGCCTTTTCGTAAGATACCATACAGATTTCATATTAATAGAAACCATTTTTTCAAATTCTTCTAAGGTAGCGGAAAACAAAGGGTTGTCTTTTACAAATCCTGCATTGTTGACTAGTACTTCTAACGATAAATTGGATTTTTTGATTTCTTCGTAAATTTTATCGCATCCTTCTATTGTAGAAATGTCAGCTTCTATTAAAAAGCCTTCACCCAATTCTTTAAGTAAGCTTTCAGCAAATTCCTTTGAAGAATTGTAATGAATCGCCAATAGAAATCCTTTTTTGTGTAATTCCTTTGCAATCGCTTTACCTATTCCTTTACTAGCACCTGTTACTAATGCCAATTTTTTTTCCATATTGTATCCTTTATTTTGATAATATTCCACCTAAATAATTCTTATTTGGATTGGGATATCCCTTATATTGAATATTTCTAAAAACTCCTACTCGAGCTTTTTTTACTTTGTAAATTTCTACTCCATCTACAAATAAATTTGCATCACCAATTGCAAGAGAGATCCCTTGTTCTTTGAGTTCACTATATCGTAGAATTTCCACTTTGTATTGGATTAATTTGTTATGGGGTCTAACTTGACCTTCAAATTCAACTTGTTCGCATCCTAAAGCTCGACCACTTCCTATGGCTCCAGAATAAGCACAATAAAATCCAATCAACTGCCATATAGCATCTAAACCAAAGGAACCCGGCATTACGGGATCATCTCTAAAGTGAAACTGAAAAAACCATTCATCAATTGAGATGTCTTTTTCCGCAACAATTATACCTTTTTTCTTTTGCTTTTCTATTTTAGTGATTCTATCAATTAATAAGAAAGGGGGAGCAGGGAGTTTCGCAATTTCTTCTGGTGGATCTTCTATTAAGTTACCTTGAGAGAAGGCAAGCAACTCAATTTTATCGAAATAGTTGCGATTTAAAAATTCTTGATATTTCATGTTCAGTTACCAGAAATTCTTTCTCCACCATCAACTCGAATAATAGTTCCATTGATCCAAGCTGATTCATCTAAACTCATTAAATAAACTACATTTGCTACATCTTCTGGTGTAGTAAGCCTACCTAAGGGATTCCTCATTCTAGAATGCGCAGCCATATGGGTACTGCCTGGGATTAACCTTAAAGCAGGTGTATCTGTTACGCCAGGTTGTAAGATATTACTTCGAATACCATAAGGGCCAAATTCATATGCAATAGACCTAGATATAGATTCCAATGCTACTTTTGCTGCACTGACTGCTGCGTAACCTCTCCAAGCTACTTCGTTTCCTTCGCTTGTTAATCCTAAAACTCTTGCATCTTCTGCGAAAAGTTTACGATTGAATATATCTTTTGTCCATGTATATAAAGAAGTACCCATAGCGTAAATTGTATTTGCGATATCTTCATCTGTTAGGAAGAACTCTTGATTGTATTCAGGCTCTTGTGCAAGATACATTAATTCATCTACATTTAATTCTAAAAAAAGTTTGGTTGCTTCTTCTCGGATTTTTTCTTTGCTTAAATTGAGTCTTTCTGCTAATTTTTCGGCTGGATCATATTGTCTGTGTTTTTTTATAGGCACTAGTAATTTTAAGTTTCCAAATGCGATAGAATGCAAGAGAGTACGAATTTTTCCATTTGTGTTTGAAAGATGATTTTGCAGATCATCAAGTACTGTTTTTCTGCCTTCTTCGCTTAGAGCATCTAAATTAAAAGTTTTGAGCTCTATGCCCTCTTTTTGTATCTCGTTAAATTCTGGTTCAATTCTTGCCATCGCCCCTTTGCGATCTCTATGAACAATGCATATATTCATTTTCGCTTTTGCTAATCTTTTCGCACTTGCTAATCCAAAGCCACTAGAACCACCTAAAATGATAGCCCAATAATTCTTATTATTAAACATAAATTTTTCTCCTTTAAATTTATTGTTCAGCTATATCTGGAAAAACTTTATATAAGGATCTTACATTGATGATGGAAGGAACCTCTTTATTTAATGTTAAGAAAAATTTTCCTAAAGGTCTATTGGGTCCTATTTCTATTATAAATTGATTTTTTTCTATTAAAATTTGCATATTTTGTATCCATTGTACAGAACCGCTAATTTGTTTTACTAAATTATCGATTAGGTTTTCAGGATTGTGGAAATTTCCTGTAAAGTTGGATAAAACATATTTTGCATTTTCTTTTTGCATAGAAAATTTCGATATATAACTTCTAAATTCTTCTTCGATATCTTTCATCCATCTTGAATGAAAAGGTGCACTCACATTTAAAAGCACGATGTCAATTGAAGGAAATGTTTTCTTTATTTCTTCCATAGCTCTTTCGACATCTTGCTTTTTACCGCTTATCACTACCTGATCTTTAGAGTTTATATTTGCTAAATCTACATTATGTTTGTTTAGAATTGGTTTATAGTCATATTGATTTAGATCATTAGCGATTAAGGCTGCCATAGCTCCCATTCCTTCTGGAACAGCTTTTTGCATTAATTCACCTCTTTTACGTACAATTTTTACTGCATCCTTTATATCTAAAACATTTGCTGCTACTAATGCAGAATATTCTCCTAAACTATGTCCTGCGAAGAAAGAACCTGTTTTATTGTATTTTTTTAAAACTTCATAAACGGAGATTTCCATTGTCAAAATGCAAGGTTGGGTATATTCAGTTAAATTTAATCTGGGGTCTTCTTCGAAACAAATTTTTTTTAAATCCATTTCCAGTGATTCTGAAGCAAGATCGAATATCTTTTTAGATTCCTCAAATTTTTCGTAAAAGTCCATTCCCATACCAACTCTCTGAGAACCTTGACCAGCAAAAACATAAGTGTACATAACTTATCCTATAAATATTCTTTAATTAAATTATTTAAGGGCTAACTTTTTTTTATGTGGCTTTATGTCAATTAAAAGCAAATTTTTAATTTTTTTATAGATATTAAATTTTTATTATAAATGAATTTGGTTCAAATATTTTCTAAGGATTCAGTGTAAAATTCGACTCGATTTCTCCCTTTCCTTTTGCACTCGTATAATGCTTTATCGGCTCTTTCAATTAAATTTCTATTTGTTTTTGAATCAAGAATAGGATTAAATTTTGCTATACCTGCAGAAACTGTAACTTTTAGCTCTTTGCCTTCGTAATGAACAACCATTTGTTCAATTTTTGAGCGATATTCTTCAGCTATTTTTAATACTTCAGAATCGTCTTTAATTCCTGTTATCACTAAACAAAACTCTTCGCCTCCATAGCGTGATGCAAAAGAAGTTCCTTTCTGAAAAGATTGTAAAACTTTTGCAACGGATTTTAAAACCTCATCGCCTGCCTGATGTCCGTAAGTATCGTTAAAGTTTTTGAATTTATCTACATCGGTTAGTATTAAATATAAACTTGTTCCTCTTTTTAATGATTTTTCGCGTTCTTCTTTTAATCTATTTTGAAAATAGGCATGATTTTTTAAACCAGTCATTAAATCTGTGGTTGCTCTTTCGTATAATTTCGCATTATCCACTGCAATTGCTCCTAAAGAGGCTAAATCTACTAAAAAATTTTTTTCTGATTCTAAATAGTCTTTTCCATCTATCTTTTCGCCTAAAATAATAAAACCTAAAATCTTTCCTTTTGCTTTCATAGGAACAACTAGATGAACTCCCATTTCTTTTAGTAAGGTTGCAATATTATCGCTATAGATAGAATTTTCTAATTCTGTTAGTGTATAGGATTTTGTATTGGCTTCGAAAAATTGAACAAATTTAGAATCCGTTGGAATTTTATAATGCTCGATTGAGTAAAATAAATCAAAACCTTTATAATCTGGTATCAAACAAATTTCTTCTGAATCTATATCTGTGTTTAAGAATAAACCAGCGCTTAGAGTTTGTACGTGTGCAAGACACATATCCAAAATAGCATTGATTAAATATTTGTAATCTAAGGTTGAATTTAATGCTCGTGATATCTCAATTAATTGACGTTGATCGTATATTTTTTTTTCGTAATTTAAAATTTCCTCTGGAAACGAAATGTTCATAGTTCCCCTCTCTCATTCATAATTTAATAAATATAAATATATTGTCAATAGAAATTTGATTATTTTATCAAGTCTTCTTAAGAATTTGATTGTATAAAAATTATAAGAAATTCGATAATAAAGATATGATTATACAACACTTAAAAGATTTTTTTAAAAATCCAAATCATTTAATTATAACAGGAAGCTTAATGGCTTTATCTTCTTTGGGGACTTATGGATTAATGAATTCATTGAATAAAAAATCCTGTGAAATCAATAAACCTGCTTATGTTTATTTTAGTGGAAACGAATTGGAATTCAAAAAGAAATGGATCCACTCCATTATGAGAAATGAACTATATTTACAGGATCACCAAGAAAGCGAAATTCAAACTATAACATTCGATAAAGTAAAAAAACTGATTATTTTTTTTGATGAAGAAATGATTAAAGAAGAAGAACTAAAATTAGAAAAACCTCCATTTTCTTTTAATGGAAAGTATAAAATTTATTCAGGAGGATACGAAGGATATTTATCAATTTATTATACGAATTCGGGAACCTTAGGGGGGTATCTTCAATTTCCTAAATGGGGAAAAGGTAAAATCGAATTATTAAAATTTGTTCAAATTCAAAATAACCAAATTCTTTTTATAAGAAGTTGTGAGGGTAAAGAGTGTATAGAAATTGGTTCTCCTTATAGTTTTAAGCAAACTTATACAGGAAGTTTTAATAGTAAAGGAGAATTGGAAGGGAAGTATTCTGGGACTCATAGTTCCGGGCAATGGAAAGCAATTAGAATACAGAACTAATTCTACATTTAGGGGAAGAAAAATCTCCTAAACAAATAAAAGGAAAAGGATCCACTTTTTTACCTGATGGTAGAATGACTTCGTAATGCAAATGAGTTCCTGTCACTCTTCCTGTAGAACCCATAAGTCCAATTAGTTCTCCTTTTCGTACCCACTTATTAGGAAGGACTAGTGGTTGGGATAAATGAGCATGTAATGTTGAATAATGCATAGGGTGTTGAATAATAATAGTAAACCCATAGCCGGGATCAAAGAAAACTTTTTTTACAAAACCATCAGCAGTAGAAAATATAGGTTCTCTTGGCTCACCAGCCATATCAATTCCTGTATGGAATTCTAGTTGATTGCCGAGAACAGGATCTAATCGAATACCATAAGAAGAAGTATCTCTAAATCGGTTCTGTTTTACTGGTCTACCGTTAGGAATTTGGTAATATAAAGTTTGGTGGGAAGTAATATGCTTTTCTAGACTACTTAAAAATTGGTTGTATACTTTTAGTGTTGTTTGAATTCCTTTCGATATATAAGTAGGTTGTATATAATCCATACCAGGAGGAAGTTCTTTATTTGTGAGGATTTCTTTTTTTAAATTTTTTTCTCCAATTTCATACTGTTTTTCGTAAGAAATGTGATTTATAATTTTTTGGTTTTTGTAAAATTCTTTAAAATTCGTTGCAAATATTTTTTTAAATATAGTTTGAGATTTTAATAATGATATTTGAATTTGATAGGTATACTCATAATTTTTTCCATAAAGATTTTTTAGTTTTTTTATTTTATGTGAAATTTCCCTATATTTGCTATAAGCATTGTAACTAAAAATTACTAACATAAAAAGGATGATGGTTATAAATAAAACTACAATCCAGCTTAAGTGCAAGCTATAAATTTTTTCATTTCCATGTGGAATCAACATGATCGTAATCCGTTCTAGTATCTTTTTTTGTATCTTAATAAAATAATTCTGAATTGCTTCTTTTAATTTTTTCACGACTTCATAAAAAAAATAGAAGATTTAATGTCAATACTATTAAAGCTTTATTTATTTATGAACAAACAAAAATTAAAAAATTACAAATCAATTTGACACTTATTAGTTCGTTTATATAATCTATTTTTTTTCTAATAATTAATCAATAATGAGTTGAATTGAAATTCATTGACTAGTAGTGTAAATAATCAAGAAATCATATTGCTGCTAACCTGGTGGCCAGCTCATAGGTCTTCCTCCCAAGACATGCAAATGTAGATGAAACACTGTTTGCTGTGCATCACGATTGGTATTAATTACCAAACGAAAGCCGTCTTCTGAAATCCCTAATTTTTTGGCTACAATAGAAGATGTTAGTAGAAGCTTTCCCAACAAGGATTGATCATTTTGATGTACTTCGGCTAACGAAGGAATATGTTTCTTAGGTATTATTAAAACATGTATTGGTGCTTGAGGGTTTATATCATAAAAACTAATAATTTCTTCTTCTTCGTAAACGATTTTAGAAGGTACTTCTTTAGAAGCAATTTTACAAAAAATACAATTTGAACTCATAATTGACAAATATTAATGATTTCTTGTCAGTTTCAAGTTTTAATTAATAATTTAGAAAAAAAATTTCTTAAGGCATACGAAACATTTATGAGAATAATGGTTAAGTTTTATATTTTATTTATAAAAATTTTTAATTAATTGAAACGGAATTTTGCCTTAAATTACAAAAAATCCAAAAAAATTGTAAATAATCTTTGATTCCTTCTTTCCCCATACTGCACATAGACATAGTTATTCAGAGG
>JBKBRY010000090.1:0-507 GCA_046291925.1 Leptonema sp. (in: bacteria)
TATTTGGAATGGTCCCTTAGGCAAGATTGAAGAAAAACCATTTATGCTTGGCACCCTTAAAATAGCCCAAGCCATAGTTAATAATAAAAAAACCCTATCTATTGTAGGTGGTGGCGAGACAATAACATTTTTAAAAAAACAAAAATTAGATAAAAAAATAAAATTTATTTCCACCGGCGGTGGAGCAATGCTTGAATTTTTAGCAGGCAAAAAACTTCCAGGCATTGAAGCTTTAAAAAATAAAAATTAAAAATAAAAATTTAAAAACAAATTTAAGTTTTTCATCTAAATTATTTTCAAAAATTTTAAAATTATTTGGAGATTTTAATATTAAATATCAAAAATTATTCGAAATTATTAAAGCAAAAAATTTAGAAGAAGAATATTTAAGCTATCGTTCAATATTTACTCCTGACCAGATAAAAAAAATACTTAATTCGTATTCATTCGTAGATTCGCACGCATTCGCGTATTCAGATTATGGTATACATTCGGATAAATTCGTGT
>JBKBRY010000091.1:0-506 GCA_046291925.1 Leptonema sp. (in: bacteria)
GGATAGGTAACATTGGATTATATTGCATATCTAACCAATATCTCGGTTACTGGTGTAACAGGCTTGATAGATTGAAGGCTCTTGGGTACAAGATAAGGTATAGTAGTAAAGAGACTATAGAAAAACTACAAAGGAAATGATATTTAAAATCACATAAGAATGTTAGCACGTTCAACATCATATAATAATTCAGTTAAAAATAAATTAAATATATTACATATTGTACAATATGATTTTTATAATTTTAAAGGTGGGATCCAGAGATATGTGAAAGAATTGAGTGAGATCCAAGCATTTAATGGGCATAATGTGACTGTTTACTCTTGTTCTAAACAACCAACTACGGAGGAGGCTAACGGTGTTACCATTAAACGTTTTAACTATTTTGAGGTTTTTAGAACTCCAATCTCAATTAGTATGATCTTATCTCTATTGAAAGAAGAGAGGTTTGATATAATACATATTCATGCACAATTTCCTTTAGTAGCAGAATTGGTATCATTGAT
>JBKBRY010000092.1:0-502 GCA_046291925.1 Leptonema sp. (in: bacteria)
TCTATAGAAAATTAGAAATTTTAAAAAAATCGCCCTTTTCTAAATTGCTGATATTTATAACTTTATTGATTCATTAATAATCAATTCCTAATAATTAGAGACCAACAGCTAAATTTGTTCCCAAGTATAAATTTTTTCTTTAAATTCTTTTTTCCTCAAACTATCAATAAGTTTTAAATCAATTTTTGGTGTTGGTTGCAAAACAAAAAGATCACTTTCATTGTTTATGCTTTCAGCTCCAGTATATTTATTAAATTTTCTAAATTTTTCTTGAATAATAATTCCTAAATCAGTTATAATTTTTTGAATTTTCAAACCACGCTCCAAAGCTTTATCAGTATAACAATAACACATAAAAATAAATTTCTTTTTTAAAAAATTTAAATCTTTTCTTTTTTGATTACTACCTTTTCCTAAAATAATTTGAAGAGCGCTAATAAGCCACAATTTTACAGCTTGAGGTGTATAAGGCGGATCAAAAAAGACAAAATCAACATTTTCT
>JBKBRY010000093.1:0-505 GCA_046291925.1 Leptonema sp. (in: bacteria)
AAGAAAATAGGTGGAAGTAGTAGTGATTATTTTAATTCAGTTGCTACTTCTATAGAAAACAATACAGTTTACATCTATGCTGTAGGATATGAATATTCTTCTACTGGTAGTAATGATGAAGCATTCATAACTAAATGGAATACAGATGGTACTCTAGTATGGCAAAAGAAAATAGGTGGAAGTAATGATGATTATTTTTATTCAGTTACTACTTCTATAGAAAACAATACAGTTTACATATATGCTGTAGGATATGAATATTCTTCTACTGGTAATAGTAATTATGAAGCATTCATAACTAAATGGAATACAGATGGTACTCTAGTATGGCAAAAGAAAATAGGTGGAAGTAATCATGATTATTTTTTATCTGTTACTACTTCTATAGAAAACAATACAGTTTACATCTATGCTGTAGGATATGAATATTCTTCTACTGGTAATTATGAAGCATTCATAACTAAATGGAATACAGATGGTACTCTAGTATGGCAAAAGAAAATAG
>JBKBRY010000094.1:0-501 GCA_046291925.1 Leptonema sp. (in: bacteria)
TGTTTTATTTCTAATACCCGCATTGGGTTTACAAGAATGATTAAAAAGGATTGAAAACTTATCAAGTTTTAGGTAGCTGTTTCTTCCAATTTGCAAAGGATTACAAACTTTTTTTCTAAAATTTTTAAAATTAACGGTATTCTCCCTTCTTCCTTGGGAGCAAAACAAGAAATTAATTTTTTATTTTTAATTCCATAATGATCAAGCAAAATTTTTGTTCTTCTGGTATCTTCACAAACAATATAATTAACCGATTTTAAAACCTCTAAGGCTCTTAAAGTAATATCCTTTAAATTACCAATGGGCGTTAGTACAATATAAAGCTTCATAGAAACAAAATAAAAAAATATTAATTAAAAATAAAAAAATTAATATTCCAACATTCTTAAGAATATTGGAATGTTTTTATAAATTCTAAAAAACGTTCGCCGTAGGGGGTAAGAAAATGAGAAACCCACCTACCCTGATATTTTTTCTGGACCAATCCCGCTTGAACTAACC
>JBKBRY010000095.1:0-500 GCA_046291925.1 Leptonema sp. (in: bacteria)
AATTTCGGTTTCTTTAATATCTTTTAAGGTTAATTTTAATTTAGCTAATTCTTGTAAAAGTTCATAATATTTTTCTTTATAAAGGTCATCGGTTGGCGGAAGAAATTTTTTAAAAATACCTTGGATTATTCTTTGGAAATTCAAAGACCAAGAAAAAAGAATCTCTTCAGCTTGAGCTAAAATTGTCTTTGCACTGAAAAGAAAGAGCAAAACTGCTAAACCTAAAATAATTAAAAAATTTTTTATTTTTTTCTTAAACATTGATTAAAAGCTTTTGATAATGCTTAAAATCCTCTAAAATTTTCCCTATCCCCCGAATCACAGCATATTTAGGTTCATCAACTAAATTTATTTTAAGCTTAATTTCTTTTTCTAAAAAATTATCCAGGCCTTCGATTAAAGAACCACCTCCCGAAAGATAAACCCCCAAAGAACTAACATCGCCCAAAAGATCTGGAGGGGTTAAGTTGATGATATCTTTTAAAACAGTGGCTATATCT
>JBKBRY010000009.1:0-88092 GCA_046291925.1 Leptonema sp. (in: bacteria)
TAAAGCATAAAAAAACTTAATTTCTGATTGTACATTCTATTTTGTAAGAATTTACAAGAAAACCATTATTTACTTTTTTTTAAATATTTTTGTAACGGTATTAAGAACCTATTTAGAATCAAGGAATCATTATTTTAATAATGTTTGATTTGTATTTGGAAAATTAATCTTGATTTTCCTTCATTTTGATTAAAATCATAGATTATGAAATTTATTGTTTTATTTATTTTGTTTTTTAGCTCCTTGTTAGGCGACAATTGGAATTATAAAAAGCAAAAAATGATTGATAAACTTAAAGAATACGGAATTGAAAACAAAAAAATTTTGGATATAATGAAGGAGATTCCACGACACAAGTTTGTTCCTGAACATTTAAAATCTTACGCATACGAAGACACTCCCTTACCAATCGGCTTTCAACAAACCATTTCTCAACCTTACATTGTTGCCCTTATGACTGAATTATTAGAAATCAATCCAAAAGACAAGGTTTTAGAAATTGGTACGGGTAGTGGATATCAGGCAGCTATTTTAGGAAAGCTTGCTAAAGAAGTTTATACAATAGAGATTATTGAAGAACTTTGTAAACGTGCACAGAACACTTTAAAAAGCTTACAATACACAAATATTGAGGTAATTTGCGGTGATGGATATCAGGGTTATAAAGCAAAGGCTCCATATGATAAAATCCTTCTAACAGCCTCACCAGAAACTTTGCCAATGGAACTTGTGAATCAATTAAAAGAGGAGGGAATTTTGGTTGCTCCTATTGGCAAAGTAACAGAAATGCAATTTCTTTATAAATACATTAAAACGAAAGATGGACTAAAAGAAAATAAAATAATTCCTGTTCGGTTTGTCCCTATGATTCGAAAATAAATATTATAAAAATTATAAAATATATGAATCAAGATTTTCATTCATGATTCAAAATATATTAGTTAATAATCTTTCTATTTTTATTTTGTAAAAACATAGCATCTCCATAGCTAAAAAATCTAAATTTTTTTTCTATAGCTATTTGATAAGCTTCTTTAACTTTTTCTACACCGCCAAAAGCACAAACCAATAAAAACAAAGAAGAAGCAGGTAAATGAAAATTAGTAATTAAATAATCTACTGAATCTATGACATCAGGAGGTTTAATAAAAATTTTAGTTGAAAAACTACCACTTTTGAAGAAACGGTATTTTCGAAAATTATCTTCTAATGCTCTAAGTACCGTTGTCCCGACAGCTACAATTGGGTTTTTTAAAAAACTCATATTCAAAATCTTAGAAGTTTCTTCGGGTATTTCGTAATACTCAGAATGGAGTTCGTTATTGATAAAATTCTTTTCTTTTAATGGTGCAAAAGTACCATAACCAATTTCCAAATTTAGAAAAACTACCTTAAAGTTATTTTGAATTTTTTGTAGCAGATCTTTTGTAAAATGCAAGGAAGCAGTAGGTGCAGCAACACTTCCAGACTTTTCTGCAAATATGGTTTGATAATTTTCCTTGTCCTTTTCTTCTGGTTTTCTTTTGATATAAGGAGGCAAAGGCGGTTTTCCATACGTATTAAAAAAATTTTCTGATTCTTCTTTCTTTGTCAGATATGGGTTTCCATTTTTCCAACAACTTAAAAAATAAAATTCTTCTTCTTTTTTTTCCAAAACAAAAGTATAGTTTTCTAACACAAGTATTTCCTTATTTTTTATTTTTTTGCCTTTTCGAATTAATGTCTTCCATACATTATACTGATTTTCTAAAAATAGCACTTCTAACTCTTTATCGCTATTTGATTTTCTTAAAAAAACCCTCCTAAAAGACACTTTTGTGTTATTAAATACCAAAATACTGTCTTTAGGAAGATAATTTATTATATTATAAAATCTATCTATTAAAATATGATTTTCTTTCAGAATCATCAAATTAGAGCAATCTCTTTTTTCTAAGGGATACTTGGCAATTAAAGATTCATCCAAATCGAAATAATAATCTCTAAGATACTCATATAAAAAAAACCTAGATTTCATAATCATTATAGATTTGACATAAAAAACTTAATAAAAAGTTTCAAAATAAAAATGAAAGCTCCAAAACCAAATTCATCCCTACAGAGAAAAATAAAAGTATTTTTTTTAATAACGCTTCTTAGGGATAAAATTCAAAAAATAATATTTTTGCTATTACCAATACTTCTTTTTATAATATCCTTAAGGATCATTACTGATCCAAACTCAGATTTCAAAAGTAAAAGCGATTTTGAAGATTACTACAATGCAAGTATTCGATTGAAAAGTTTCCAAAATCCATATTATATAGAAAAAATTGAAAGTATTTTTAATCAAAAAGATACAACAATAAAAACATTTGATGATTTAAAAAAATTATTAGAAGATGCAAAAGGTGTAGGTAAATATTTATATCCTCCTTTATTTGCTTTTTTATTGATTCCTTTAACTTTTTTTCCTTATACAATTGCTGCAATACTATACCAAATAATACAAATCACTTTTTTAATGCTATCTTTTTATTTACTTTACAAAACTTTAGAAATTTTATTTCCAAAAACTTCCAATAGAAAAATAAATTTTTCTATTTTACTTGGCTTTTTCATGTTATTACCCTTACATGTGCAAAATATATCGAATGGGAATGTTGGTTTTCTTTTAATTTTTTTAGTTAGTTTATCATTATTTTTGTATTTTAAAAATTTTCAAAATTCTTTTTTTGCTGATTTCATAAATGGACTCATCATTGGAATTGCTACAATCATCAAGGTGCTCCCTGGTTTTTTGATGGGATTTTATTTCATAAAGCGAAAATACATAATTTTTATAGGTTTTCTTTTTGGAATCATTATAGGAATTTTTTTACCTGCTTTATACTTGGGCTGGGAAATCAACGTAAGATATTTTACTGATTGGTACGAATGGATCTTAGTAAATTATAAAAAATATTCTGTCCTTCGCCCTTATGCAAACAACCAAACTATTTCAGCAGCATTAGTTAAATTATTTATACCATATGCTGATTTAAATCAAATTTTATATGAATTACCTTTTTCCCTTTTTCAAAATCAATTGGGGATCGTTGGTAGTTTAATTCAAGGAATCAACCTTTTCTTACTTATTAATTTAGCAGTGCTTACATTGCTTTTCTTTTTCAAAAGAACCAACACTATATTCTTTTTGTATTACTCTTATATTTTATTTCTTACAGCTTTATTGACTTCTGGAATTAGTTGGTACCATACTTTTAGTATTTTATTTCCTGTATATGTCTTTTTTTGCATACTCTGGATAGAAAAATTTCAAATAAAAACTTATATATTTTTTGTTCCTTCTTTATTTCTTTGGTTTTTATGGTTTTTACCCTATAAACTAAAAGACTTTTTTTCAATGTATTCATTTTTTTTATGGTTAAATTTAGGGATTTTCATCTATCTATTGATTACGCTTTATAATGCTTTTTTTAAAAATGGAATTCTTTATGAAAAATAAAATATTTCTATACCCTACATTCCTTTTTCTATTTTTATTTCTATTAGATAAAATTTTTTTAATTAAAAAAATTCAATTCCTAACTCAAAAAGATGCTACTTTCATATACTACCAATATAAAACGGAACTCTTAGAAAAACTAAAGTATACATACCAAAGACAAGATAAAAAAATTTTAATACTCATTGGTAGTTCTCGCTTGATGTTTGTAGATTATTCCGAATTTAAAAAACTTTATCCTGATTGGGAAATGTTTAATTTCTCTGTTCCAGTCAACTCTCCTTCTTACTATCTATTTATCTTAGAAAAAATTTTTAAAAACCAAATCCAACCTGATTTGATCTTATTAGAAACCGATCCTTATCAATTCAATGAATTTTCTCCGGGATTTCGCAAATCTAATTTACCTTATACTTTTGATTTGTCTTTCGTCATAAGATACTTTAATTTATTCGAAAGAGAAGAAGTTAGTGAATTCCTTGGTTATTCCCTGTTTGCAGGGAAAAGATATCCTCCTGATATACCCACATTGATAGAAAGGTTAAGGAATCCAAACGAAAAGATTTTACAAATTTTTTACAAAACAGAATTATTTCAAAGGGAAAATAATGGCTGTGGTTTACCTCCCATTCCTCTTAAAGAATGGTACATTAGAAATTTAGCAGAAATAGAATTGAGTGCAAAAGGAACTATTGAATGGCTTTATCGTAATTATAAGTATTCTGAAAGACAATGGATTTTTTTCGAAAAAACTATCAACTTGCTTAGAGAAAAACAAGCCAAATTTATTTTAGTAAAACCTCAAGTTTCTCCCATTATGGAAGAAATGCTATTAAAGAATCCTAAAATTCAGTATGCTTATCTTATCTGGAACAAAAAAATAAAAGAAATCATCCAACCCAACGAATTCATTGATTTTTCTCATAGCCAATCTTTTTTTTGTAATACTTTTGTAGATGGTTCCCATATGTCTTTAGAATGTTATGATCCTTTACTTTTTCAAGTCTTATTTTTATACGAGAATTCAATGCAAAATCGTTAAAAGATTAGCCTTCGTATTATTATTTTCTTGCATAATTACCAAACCATTAGTTAAAAAATTTCTCAATACTTAAAAACCATAGATTCTACGGGAAATTATGTGGATTTTTTTTTGATTTTTCAATTGACTAATATATAAAAATTTTTTATAATTAACTGAGATAATTTTATGCAAACTATCATAGAATTCCATCAAATAAGTCATAAATTTCAAGATAAGCTAATTTTTAATAGGTTTACTCACGTTTTAAATTTGCATGATAAAATGGGAATCCTAAGAATAAATACTCATAAAGAAAAAATCTTTTACCAGCTTATAAAAAACACTCTTGTTCCAGACTCAGGATCCATTTATGTAAATGAATCTCGAAAAATTGAATTTTTAGATTCCAGCATAGATTGGGACGAGGAAGAAGTATCTCTCGATTATATTTTAAAAACATCCAAACAGGACCTTGCCATTTGTTTAAAATATTCTATTTTGTTAGGATTCGAAAAGGAAACCTTAAAACTTCCCATAAAAAAAATCCCAAAAGAAATGCGCTATACTTTAAAGGTAATTTCCATATTGGCTAAAGAACCTGATTTTTTAATTATCTACGAACCTATCGATTTTTTGAATCTATTGAATCAAATTTTTTTAGAAAATATATTAAAAAAATATTTTTTAAATAAAGGATTTCTTATAATTTCTAATGATTATGAAATATTAAAAAACACCTGCAAAAGTATTCATATTTTAGAAGAAGAAAAATTACAACCTTTTATAGAAAAAGAGGAAAATAAAAAAATTAAATTCTATATAAAACCACTAAAAAATTCAAACTTCGGATCTATAAAAAGAATTCTAAATTTTTTAAAAAAACTTTACGAAAAAGATCTTTTAAAAACCCATATGGAAATAAGAATCCCAACTTTGAATTCTTTTAATTTAGAAGTAAATCTTGTTCTAAAAAGAAATCAAAATTACGCTTTAATCAGTAGTTTTAAAGAAAATGCAAAAGAATTTCTTCTTACGATTACAGGTAAAACCGAACCTATAAATGGTAGCTATAAGTGGTTTGTAAAAAATATAAATTATTTGAGTTTAGATGCTATTGAAAATCTTGACAAAAACATTAATTTAAAAGATCTAATCACTTTTTTTTCTATTGGGGATGCATCTAAGTTAAATCTATTTTTTGATCTTTTTAATCTTCAAAAAATTCCGTTGGATGTACCCATAAGGGAAATAGATATAAAAACTTTTTATAAAATTTATATAATTTTTTCAATTCTACAAAACCATGAGATTCTGATTTTAGAAGAACCAGAAAAATACCTCAATTGGATTGAACTAAAAAAATTTGTTTTAATTCTAAAAAAATTAGACTCTACTATAATTTGCTATAGCAATCACAGAAGTTTTCTTAAAGAATGCTCACATAATGTTTTAGAAGTTCAACTAAAAAAAATATACAATACCAAAAAATCCCCCGATGAGTATTTTAGAATTAAATCTGATTTTATCAAACAAGAATTTAAAGAAAACTTGCAAAAAGTAATCCAATACTTAATATTTTCTGAAAAATCACAAGATACAAAAAAGAATGGTTATATTCCTTTTAAAGTCAAAAATTCTGAGGACTTGTTATCCAAAAAGAAAGCCTTATTGTTGTTTTTTGATAAAGGATATAGAGAGAGAAAAAGAGAAATTGCAAGCTTAAAAGAAGAATTAAAAAAAATGGAAGAATATTTAAAAGACTTAGAAAGAAAGAGAGACGAATTGTGGTATTATATTGATAAATACAAGTTATATACCCAAGAAAATTATGATAAAATGAACAAAATCAATAAAAGATTAGAAGAGTTAGAATTAAAATGGTATGAATTACAAAAAAAATTGGAAGAATTAGAACAGCAATATTAACAATACGAAAATGAAGCTAACAAATAGTAAATATAGATTAGAAGGGGATGTAATCCTTTGGATCTTTTATTCAAACAAAATAGAATTTACAAGAGAAGAATTCGAAGATTTAGTCCAAAACATAAGAAAGATCGGATTGTTCCCGTATTTAGAAAAAGAAAGGATCACCCTTAAGCATCTATTATTAAAAATTATCTCTGACTCTATTGAATCTAGTTATTGGGAAACTACAGATCCAAAAATACCAAAAGAAAAAAAAATTGAATCTTTTCTGGAACAATGTATATTAGAAATTTATTACAAAATCAAAAGATAAATTTCAATTAGCAAAATTACAACTTTTGAGAATAAGATCAAGTAAAGAGATCAAAATTCTTAGATTTTTGATTTTCGAACGACATTCCATTAAAAGCAACACATCTCGTTAAAAACCAATTAGGCTACTAAAAAGAATTCGCAGAAATTAGTTTGCTTTTTTTGCTCAAAAGTGAAAATTTGATTCCATACTATGACCGATTTTGAATGTAAAAAAAATTTTATTTCTTTGTATTTGGAGTTGATATTTATATCTTTGAAAGCCTTTAATTCAAAAAGAAGTTTTACTTTATATCTTAGCCTATTGATTACAATATGACAAAAATAACATCCATTGAATTTTAAAAAAATAAGACAATCACTAACATTCTAATATCATTTTGGTTTATCTTGTTTGTAATTTTAAATCTAAAGTTTTTATTCTCTTTAGTACTTAAAATTGTTTCTCTACGTCTGGAACTTTGCCATAAAAAAGGCTCATTCTTGTAATAAAAAAAATTTACTATTTACGGATTCTAACCAAATAGTTCATTATTATTTAAAAAAGAATTTACTGATATTTGTTCTAATGTTTTTTTTTCTGGATCGGAAATCTTATAAATTTTTCCTTCTGCTTTTTTTAAATAATCGTAGCATTGATTCTTTAATTCCATTGCTTCTTCATAAAGTTGAATTGCCTCCTCTAAAGGAAGCTCATTCTCTTCTAAAATCTGAGTGATTTCTTCTAATCTTTTAAAGGCTTCTTCGAAATTAAACTTCTTCATATCAAATGGTTTTTGAATAGTAATATTTGGTTAATTCTATAAAGTGGGAATCCATTTTTTGGGAACGTCTTGCAAAAATTTTCTCACAATCTTTTAAAAATCTATCAAGTTCGTACCTATGTCCTCGAATACCCCAAGAAAAAGGATGCAAATAAGAAGGAGGATTTCCACCAAAAACATTACAACCTATATCAATTACTGTTCCTGTATTGAACATAGTCCCAATAGATGTTTTTACACAATCGCCTATGATCGAACCAAATTTAATTCTATTTGTTGATACTGATATAGGAGTTTCGTTTATCTGGGGTATCCTAGATAAAGGTATGTGGAGTCGTACCTCCCCATAATTATTTTTTAAATCTGATGTTGTGGTTATAGCTCCTAAATTTACCCAATCGCCAATTAGACTATGACCAACGAAACCTTCATGATGCTTATTGCTAAAATCTCCAAAAATACTGTTTTCTATTTCTCCAGAAACTCTACAACCCTTTCCTAATACTACGCCTCCCGTAATTCGAACATTATCCAATCGACAATTTTCACCAGAATAAAAAGGACCTTCTATATAAGTAAAAGCAGTTAAAGAACAATTTTTATCAATTACAATAGGACCTGTTTTTGCATTCAAAACAACACCATAGGTTGATACAACAGAGGGATGGATCCATATATCACTCTTATTACCCATATATTGTATCTCTGCAGGATAATGATTGTATTCCTCTCTCGATAAAAACTGAAGATCAAAATTAATATTTTTTTCTATATTATCTAATGAGGAAATAATATCTAACTCAAGAGAAGTATAAATTTTTGATTCCTCTAATAATTCTTTAAGTAGAATCAGAGATTCGTTTTTATTTCCTTTGTTTCTTATTTCTGACGAAATATCCGGGTAAAGCTCACTAAATGGTTGCCATTGATTCACAAAAGAAAAAAGTTTTTCTAATTTTGGTTCCAAATGAAAAAAAATAATTTGTTTTTCTTCTGTTTGTTTATCCAACTTTAGTATTCTATGCAGTGGGAGTAGAATTCCATTCCTAAATAAAAAAATACTTTTATATCGTGTTAAAACTCTATTGTAAAGAAGATCAAAATCAACTAGTACAATGTTACCCATATCCTGCTATACAGGAAAAATCTTTATTTTCTAATGTCATTCAAAAAAATTCTATATAGGTTATGGATTCCAAGTTAAAAATAAAAAATTTTCAAAAAAAATCAAATTTTCTTTAATACATTTTAGGTTTTTCATCAAATTTGCAGATAAATAGCAATTCTCCTATCTCGATGATGAAGAATAAAACTTGACTTTTACCCTTTTTGCTTTTGTGACAACTATATTGTTAGTTTTAAAGTTCCTAATATCCATCCCAATAGGATAGAAAAACCTTACCAGTGTAAAAATTTTATATCCTTTTACCAAAAAAAGGGTACCAAATACCTCATGGATCCCTACAGATACTTTTATTTGCTAAATGTTCTTTTTATGTGTTATTTCTTGGGGTTTTTCTAACTTGAATATTCTTCCGATGCCAGTTGATTCAATTTTTTTCGTATTTTAAATAATATAAAAATTCTTATTAATTGTCAAGGAAAAGCCCCAAGTGATCCAAAAAATAGCAAGTATGACTCAAAAGGGAAATTTTTTAAATTTCAAAAATTGTAGTAAGTGAGAAAATCTATACAACATCTTTAAGAGAAAGAATCTTCATTACATTCAATTTGTAATTCATTAAAGAGACACTTTCTTGGAGAAAATAAATAAAAAAATCAAAATGCTTATTTTGTACGCAAAATGTTGAAATATCAATAATTTTATCGAACCCCTGCTGGGTATAAAAATTGCTGTGTTTATAAAAAAATTTAGAGGAGAAAAATATGTATGATTTACCAAAAGATCCTAAAAATTTGTTAGAGTTCTGTAAAAAGGAAAAAATTGAATACATTGATGTACGATTTACAGATATGCTGGGGATGATGCAGCATTTTACTATGCACATAGATGCTATGAGTGTAGACGCTTTTGAATATGGAATCGGATTTGATGGCTCTTCTATTCGAGGTTGGAAAGCAATCCAAGAGTCCGATATGTTGGCAAAATTAGATGCTTCTAGTGCTTATATAGATCCTTTTTTCCAAGATAAAACTTTAGCTGTAATAGCAGATATATACGAGCCAGAAAGAAAAGGAGAACCACCAAAGCCCTATAATAGAGATCCGCGAAATATTTTAAAACGTACCATAGAGTATATGAAAAGTAGTGGGATTGCAGATACATGCTATATGGGTCCAGAGGCAGAATTTTTTATTTTTAGTGATGTCCGTTATGAACAAATTACAAACCAAGGTTATTATCTTATAGATTCAATAGATGCAAGATGGAGAATGGGAGTAGACGAGAAACCAAATTTAGGCTTTAAAATGAGGACTAAAGAAGGGTATTTCCCTCTGCCACCCAATGATCAATTTCAAGATCTACGAACGGAAATGACAGATATGTTGAATCAAATGGGTATCCCACCAGAAAAACACCACCACGAAGTATCGAGTGCTGGACAAGCTGAAATCAATTTCAAATTGGACGAAGCATTAAGACAAGCAGATAAATTACAATTGTTTAAATATGTTGTAAAAATGGTTGCGAGAAAACACAATTTTACAGCCACTTTTATGCCTAAACCTTTATTTGGTGATAATGGTTCTGGAATGCATACGCACCAGTCTTTATGGAAAAATGGTAAAAATTTATTTGCAGGTAACTGGTACGCAAACTTATCAGAAATAGCAAAATACTATATTGGTGGTCTCTTACACCATGCTCCAGCATTACTTGCTTTTACAAATCCAACTACAAATAGCTTTAAAAGACTTGTTCCAGGTTACGAAGCACCTGTAAGTTTAGTATATTCTGCAAGAAATAGATCTGCAGCCATTAGAATTCCTGTAGCTGTTCACGGAGATAAAGCAAGGAGAATTGAATTTAGGACGCCTGATCCTTCTTGCAATCCATATCTCGCATTTGCTGTTATGATTTTGGCTGGTATAGATGGAATTCAGCAAAAAATCGATCCAGGTGAACCTGCTGATTTCAACCTTTATGAAGTTCCAGAAGAAAAGAAAAAACAAATCAAAGCAGTACCAGCAAATTTAACTAAAGTTTTAGATGCCTTAGAACAAGATCAAGAATGGCTATTAAAATCTGGTGCTTTTGATAAAGATTTTATAGATAATTACATTGCGTATAAAAGAACTGAAATTGAACAGATTGTTAACCAAAGACCTCACCCTTATGAATTTGTACTCTATTATGACTGTTAAGAATAGGGATCTTTTATAAAAGAGGCTTTTGCCTCTTTTTTTTATCTCTTGATTGTTATGAAAGGCATTCAAAAAAAAGAATATTTATACATTTTTTCTTATTGCTTCTTCGTAATCACAATTCGAACAAACAATATATTTTTCTGTTTCTCTATTGTATTTCTCCAAAAGTAATTGATTACATTTAGGACATAATCTATCTTCAACAGGTTTGTCCCATGTAGTAAAATCACATTCGGGATAACGACTACAGCCATAAAAGGGTCTAGATTTTCGCTTTGTTTTTTTTAAAACAATATCTCCATCTTTGCATTTTGGACATTTACCCAAAGGAATGGATTTAGCATTTTTGCATTCTGGAAAACCAGAACAAGCTAAGAAATAGCCATTTCTACCAATTTTCTTTAGCATCTTTCTTCCGCATTTTTCACAAATATAATTGGTTTCTTCGTTTAAATAAGTTTTTAAAGAATCCATATTTTCCATTGCAAATTGAATTGTTTTGCTAAAGGGTGTATAAAAATTTCTTAAGGTTTCTACCCAATTTAGCTGAGAACTCGCAATTTGGTCCAATTCTTCTTCCATTTTTGCTGTAAATTGAATATCCACCATTTCTGGGAAAAACTGTTTAACCATCTTATTTACCAAAATTCCTAACTCTGTTGGTCTAAGTGCCTTTTGTTGTCGCACTACATAATATCTTTTTAAAAGAGTTTGGATTGTAGGTGCATAGGTAGATGGTCTTCCAACCCCACTTTCTTCTAAGGTTTTTACCATAGTAGCATCCGTATAATGAGGGGGAGGTTGAGTAAAATGCTGCTTTGGAATTAAATTGAATAGTTTTACTTCTTCACCTTCTGTTAGATTCAATTCTTTAAAAACATCTTTTTCTACATCTTCCTCATAAACCAAAGTAAATCCTTTAAATTTAACTTTATTTAAATTTAACCGAAATAAAAATTCTTCCTCTGAATTCTTCCCCTTGATTTCAATTGTGGTAACTTCGGAGATCTCTTCTGACATTTGACTAGATACAAATTTCTGCCAGATTAGTTGATATAATTTCAATTGATCTCTAGAAAGATAAGGGGATACTTTCTCGGGCGTTAATTCAATATTTGTTGGGCGAATAGCTTCGTGAGCTTCCTGAGCATTTTTAGAAATTTTGGAATAGATTCTTTCTTGTTTGCTTAGATATTCAATTCCATAGTGTTTGGTAATAAAATTTCTAAGAATTTGCAAAGATTCGTTACTAATCCTTGTACTATCAGTACGCATATATGTAATTAGACCTATAGGTGTTCCTGCTATTTCTACACCCTCGTACAATTGCTGTGCAATCAGCATTGTTTTTTGCGATGTAAATCCCAACCGATTAGACGCATCTTGCTGTAATTTAGATGTAGTATATGGTGCAGTAGGCTGCCTCTTTCTTTCTTTTAGTTTAATAGAATCGATTTTAAAATGATGGATTTCTTGGATTTTCTTGATGATTTTATTTGTTTCTTCTTGATTTTTTAATTCAAACTTTTCGCTATTGATTAAAACCAATGGTGCTTTAAGTTTTGTTTTTCTTATAGAAAATTCAGCATCGATTGTCCAATATTCTTGGGGAACAAAATTTTGTATTTCTTCTTCTCGCTCACAAATCAATCGCAAAGCCACAGATTGAACCCTTCCCGCCGATAACCCCCGTTTGATTTTTTCCCACAAAATAGGAGATATACTATAGCCAACCAATCTATCTAAAATTCGTCTTGTCTGTTGAGAATAAAACAAATTTAAATTTATATCTCTTGGGTTTGCGATTGCTTTTTGGATTGCACTTTCTGTAATTTCATTAAATTCAATTCTTTTAATATTAGGATTTGTTTTTTTTAAAATATTATAAATATGGTACGAGATAGCTTCCCCTTCTCTATCTGGGTCAGTTGCTAATAAAACATCTTTTGTAAATTGTGATATTTTTTTAAGTTTATTGATGATTTTTGAACGACCTCTAACTACAATATACTCAGGAGTAAAATTATCATTCAAATCGACACCCATCCTAGATTTAGGCAAGTCAATTAAATGACCCATAGAAGCTTCTACAATATAATTTTCCCCCAAATACTTATTAATAGTTTTTGCTTTTGATGGTGATTCTACAATTACAAGAGTTTTGTCTTTTAATATTGGCGATTTTTTGTTATTTTTCATATTTTCATTGTAATAAAATTTTAAAAAATACCTTTTTTTATCTATAGTTTGAATTTCAATATTTTTTTAGAATGTCTAAATCTACGAAAAAGTGAATCTATAAATACCAAATTTAAGGATTTCTTTCTTAATTAAAGAATTGTTTATAAAAATTTTTTCTATTGATGTTATGCTATCATTCAAAATATTCAAAAAACCTATTGAAATTTAAAAAATCTTTTTCTTAAGAGGAACTTTCTTTGTATGTGAAAAAACCTAAAAAGAATCAAATAAAATTATAAGTTATCAAAAAGCTGAAATTTTTTGATTAACTCTCCCTTATAAACAAAAGAAGCTTTACCAATCATATATACCTGATTTTCTTTTTGATCCCATTCGATTTCAAGAATTCCTCCTTTAAGGTGGATTTCATTTTTGGTTGGCAATTTTTTTGTAAGAACACTAGCAACTAAAACTGCACATGCTCCACTTCCACAAGCCAAAGTTTCTCCCGATCCTCTTTCCCAAGTGATTTGTTGTAAAGTAGAATCGGGATTGATTTTTACAAATTCAACATTCGTTCTTTGGGGAAAAAGTCTATGATTCTCAATTAGGGAACCTACCTTATGGATAGGAATTTTATCAAAACTATCTACAAAAAAAACACAGTGAGGATTTCCCATTGATAACACAATTCCTTCGTAAGGCAATATAGATTCATCATAAAATCTATATACATTCTCTGTAAAAGAATCTCCTAAGTAAGGTATAAGGTTTTTATCAAAAATGGGTTGGCCCATATTTACTTTAATCAAACCATCAGGATAGGTATCTTTTAGAATTTCTGATTTATGGATTCCAGCTTCTGTCTCTATATAGAATTGATTTTTATTTTCTTTTCTATACCAATAATAAGAGACACATCTTAAGGCATTTCCACAAATTTTAGATTCACTTCCATCGCTATTCCACATTAACATTTTTATTTCTGCTCTATCCGATTTCGTTAAAACTACTACTCCATCTCCCCCCACTCCAAATCTTCGATCGCAAAGCTTTGGAATTTCTTCTTTACAGATATTTTCTCTTGAAAAAAAAATATTAGTAAAATCAAAATAAATATAATCGTTGCCAATCCCTTCCATTTTAAAGAATTCCAAACTCCGATCCATACGATCAAAAAAAAGAAATAAGGGTTATCACTTTATATATATGTTTATAGGATTATATCTTCTCCTGGAATATATCTCTTTAATCTCTCTAAATATACTTCTACAACACTATCGTTAGGATTTTTTTTGTAGATCTCTTGATACAACTGAAATGCTTCTAATACCTTTTTTTCTTCGATTAAATTTACTGCTTCTTCGTATTTAGGCATTGTTGCTAACTTTAGCTCTTTTACCTCGTCAAGATCTGAATCAAAACACTCATAAATCTGAATAGATTCTAATTTCCCTTTTACTTTTACTTTAGGGATTTTTCTTAAACAAAATTCTTCTTTGCTTTTTAGATTTTTGTATGCTTCTTCAGAAAGCAATATGGGTGCTTTATAGATTCTTGTCAATTGCTGTATTCTTGCTGCGGTATTCACTGTATCTCCTATTACCGTTGTATCCAATCTTTCTTCTGTACCAACTGTTCCTAACATTAATGAACCAAAATTGATCCCTATTCCCATTTCGACATATGGTAAATTCATTTTTTCTATTTGTTTATTGAATTCTTTTAAATTTTTTCTCATTTCGATAGAAGCTTTTAAAGAAAAATCGGGAATTTTATCAAACAATGCCATAATCTCATCACCTATAAATTTGTCTATAAATCCATGATATTTTAAAATCACTGGATTCATAGTTTCAAAATAAGTATTGAGAAATTGAAAGGTCTCTTTTACAGACATCATTTCTGCTAAAGTAGTAAAATTCTTTATATCATTAAACAAAACTGTAATATTTTTTTCTGTAGAATCACCCGGTTTAATTTCCAATACAGATTCTTTCTGCAAAATATTAACAAAATGTTTAGGAACAAATCTAGAAAAAGATTCTAACATAATCACTTTAGTTTCTAAAATTTCTTTCTCTGCTTTTTCTTTTTCTTTTTTTAGGATATTGATTCTATCAGCCAATCCTAAGGAAAGTAAAATTACTTCCAATGATGAACCTATTTGTAAACTATACTCAGTTATAAAATTGTTAGGAAGAAATCCTAATTGTTTTAAAGCCAAAATAAACATACCCCCCAAAACCATAGACCATGCAATAATATAATAGCGTGCTGGCTTCCATCCTTTTAAATAAGAGAAAATACTAGAGACAAAGGATAGCAATACGAAAATTAAGATAGAGTAAGTAGCAATTTTAATAATAGTCTTATAAGTAAGGAAAATATTTAATATCATCATAGTTAAAAAAACCAAATTAAAACCAAAGAAAATCTTATATAAGGTAGATGAAAGTTTTCTTATTCTTAAAAAATCGATTGTAAAAATTCCAGCAAAAAATGCTAAAAAGCCAATTATAAAAGGAAGTATAAAATTGCCAAACTTGGGTAAGTTAGGCCATAAGAATTGAAAAGCATATCCTGAAAAAATTAAAGAAAACATCATAATTCCAAAGATATACAAAACATAATAAAGATAGCTTTTATCTCGAATACTTAACAACAAAAAGAAATTGTATAAAATCATCACTACCATAATCCCGTAATAAATTCCTTGAATGTATTGTTCTTCTAATTCTTTCTCGATAAAGTTTTCGTAGGATATTAAAAAAAGGGGAATTTGAACGGATCCAAAACTTGCTATTTTTAAATAAATTTCATAATTTTGATTAGGTTCAAGTTCTAAAGGAAATAAAAAATTTCTATGATTAATTTCTCTTTGAAAAAAATTTCTTAAATCTCCAGTTTCGATTTTTTTAACCAATTTTCCTTGATAAACTAAATAATAATCTACTATATCCAACAAAGGATAGGCTAAATTCAATAAAATTTTTTGCGTCTGATTGACTGAATTTTTTAAGGAAAAATAAATCCAGAAAGAACTAGAGGTATATCCAAAATTTGGAATCGATTTGTTTGATTTTTGGAATTCCGATATTTTGGCTTGAACTTCCTTTAAATCCAACCTACCCTCTTTATCTTCGTA
Source organism: Leptonema sp. (in: bacteria) (assembly GCA_046291925.1). Taxonomy (GTDB): domain Bacteria; phylum Spirochaetota; class Leptospiria; order Leptospirales; family Leptonemataceae; genus SKYB61. Next base: position 16,176 of record JBKBRY010000009.1, read on the forward strand.
GATATAAATTTGATCGCCAATAGGAATTTCTGTAATCTTTTCTTGGATTATAATAGTTTCAAAATTTTGCGAATATAAACCAAAATTAAAAAATAATAAAATTACAAGGAATAACCACCTCATACAACCTTTTATAAATAAGTCCCATTTTACGGCAAGCGTTTTTTTTTAATATCAATAATTTTTTCTAAATTTTTTCTAATAGAAAAGAATTAGCTTTCTTCCCAATATCGAACATAAATAAAATTTGAAGGATCTCGATCACGGATTAGTTTGTATTTTTTCGAAAATTTGTATTTTGTTTTTAATTCATTATAATATTCGTCTGATACTAAAATTTCATTAAAATCACATTTTCTTTGCATGGCCTCCAACCATCTTATAGTCTCACTATACCTCAGCCAATTTTTTCTTTTTGTACTTCCTACAACTCCTACAAAAGAACTCCCATAATTCAGTGCTATTTGAAAATAAAACGGTTTTAGTAATAACTCTTCTCTTTTTTTATTCAAAAATTCTAATTTTTTTTTAATTTCAATAGCACTTTGCAGAGTATTTTCTGCATTATAAAAAATTGCAAAAACTTTATCTTCCAAATATTGTTCGATCTCACCATTTCGCTCTAGCACAATATCAATAATCGGAGAATAAAATTCATTTAAAGTTTCATAAACTTTTTGTATTGGGAAAATATTACTAAATTTTAAAAGTCCATTAATATTTACAAGCAAATAGTACTTTTCTTCTTTGTAGAAATAAAACTGATTTTCTTTATTATTTAAAATTGCATCTCTTAAAAAATTTGGGACATAAGTTTTAAACAATTCTTGCAATTGCTGGACTCGCTTAATATTTTTGATAAGTTCTTCATTCATGCGAACCAATTTGGTAAGAGAATATTGATATTCATTTTCGAACTGATATTTTAATATGATTAATGATAACATAGAAGACAATATTTGTAAAAACGCTAAATGCTCTTCTTTCAGGGGATAACCATCCTCCAAATATAAAAATAAAACTCCTAATACCTGATCATTATATACAATTGGAATATTATAATGCCCATGAGGTTTCATGCCTTCTGGTCTATTTTCATGATCTTCATCAACACAAGACTTATAGATAATTTCTTTTCGCTCTGCTGCCTTCCCACATAAACATCTACCAAAAGGAACTTTGCTACACATCTGAACTAAAGAAGAACCCAAATTTAAATAGGAAACTAATTTCAATTCATTTTCGTAATTCAGCATAAATCCTGCCTTGGATTGTAAGGATAACCAGGGTATAGACAGTAAAATTTCCAAAGTATTATCTAAAAAAGTTTTTAAACTTGCACTTTCCAACGCTAACTTTTGAATCTTAAACAAGATATGATTAAATTTTTCGTTTTTTAATATGTCTAAGCTATTATCTATAAGAATCTGAAAAACAATATATTTATCTCCTGTTGCAACAATTATATTTCTAGTCCAATATAAGTTTCCCTCTTTTCCAGAAATTTTAGCAAGAAAAAAAGAAGTTTTTTGTTTGGAAGAAATTTCTTTTAAATCGATTTTATCAGAAACATCCATGTCAATGATCGAAAAAAAGCTTTTTCCTAAAAGGTCGTTTTTTTTATATTTAGAATCTTGTAAAAATTTTTCGCTTACATCAATAATATTACCATCTGAATCTAAAAAGATGAATCCTATATTTTTTTGTACCAAAAATCCTAGAGGATCTGGGATTTCTTTTATAAAGTCTTTTGGTTGTAAAATTTCCATAAGGATTTTCAGCAATGGTTACCCACTGCTGAAATTTATTTTTTAGCTTACTCTTTATACATCTCTTCTATCAAGTTTTTGTATTTTTCTGTTACTACATGTCTTTTTAATTTAAATAAATTTGTTAGTTCATCCCCAACTTCAAAAGGCTTTGGTAAAAGTCTAATATCTACGATCCTTTCAAAGGACTTAAATCCAGTTTCTCCCGATACCAATCTTTTAACTTCGTTTCGAAGTAATTTTAAAACTTCTTCGTTTTTTACTAAGTCTTCGTAAGTAGATCCATAATCCTTAAGTTGTTCAAGAGAAGGGACAATTAGAGCACATAAATATTTTTTATCCTGTCCAACCACCATACATTGATGAATTAAAGGAGATTCAGTAAGTTTGTTTTCTATTGGTATTGGTTCTACATTTTCTCCACCAAGTAAAACCACAGTTTCTTTAGAACGACCCACTATTTTTAAACAGTTATTAAAAGTAATCATTCCCAAGTCTCCTGTATTCATCCAGCCGTCTTTTAAAACTTTTTCTGTAGCTTCTGGATTCTTATAATAACCTTTCATTACTTGAGGACCTTTAACATGAATTTCTCCTTTTACCCCTCTTTTTTTTGGTCCATTTGGTTCTGTAGTATAAAGGATTTCTCCAGTACTTATATCTACCAATCTAAGATCTGTATTGGGATAAATGGGGCCTACTGTACCTGGTACTAATTTTGAATAGGTCCTTACTGCCAATACTGGACAAGTTTCTGTCATACCATATCCTTCCAGAACGGGTATACCTATATTATTGAAAAATTCATCTACATGAAGTGGCAAAGCACCACCTCCCGATACAGAACCTTTCAACTGACCACCTGTTGCTGCTCTAATTTTAGAAAGAACTATGAAATCTAATAAAAGATTTGGTATAAAAAAAAGAATTACAATAATCAAATGATAAATTCCTATAAATAATGATAGAATAGGATTTCTACCTGTTGTATCTAGTTCTCTAAAAGTAAGAAAGCGAATTCCCCCATTAAATTTTTTTGAACAAAAATAAGCAGCATTAAACAAGGCTCTTCGAATGGCAGGTGCAGATTCTATTTTAGAAACGATACCCTGATAAATACTTTCCCATAGTCGTGGAGCAGAAGCCATAAATGTAGGTTTTACAATAGGCAAATCTTCCCTTAAGTTTCTTATATTGGTATAATAAGTACATAAACCTCGAGATATACTTAGCATTTCGAACATTCTTTCAAAAATGTGCCATATAGGTAAAATGGAAAGTACTCGATCTTGGGTACTTAATTGAATCTCTGAAGGTAGATTTTTTATCTGAGAAATTATATTTTTATGAGTTAACATAACCCCTTTGGGTGCTCCCGTAGTTCCTGATGTATAAATTAAAGTAAAGAGATCTTCTTCTTGAATATTCGCCATTCTTTCTTCTACTCTTTTATCTCCATTAGCTCTTAATTTTTTTCCTTTTTCCAAAATATCATAAATGTGTATTACTCCTTCGGGGGCTTTCGTTTCTTTGTCCATTAGAACAATATGTTTCACGTTTGGTAATTTTGTTTTATTTCTAAGCACTTTATCCAAAACCATTTGGTTTTCTACTATTAGAACCTTTGCATCAGAATGAGGAACAATATAAGTTATATCTCCATCAGTTACATCAGAACCTCTGGGAACATCTACCGCTCCGCATAACTGAATCCCATAATCTACCAAAATCCATTCAAATCGATTGTCTGCAAATAAACATACATGTTCTTTTTGTTGGATTCCAAGATCGATAAAACCAGTAGCTAAGGAAACCCCCATTTCATAAAGGTCTTTAAAAGATACGGGAACAAATACTTTATCTTTATTTCTTGTTGCAAAAGCAGGTTTGTCTCCAAATTTTTCTGCTGTTTCTTTGTATAACTCTGCTAAATTTTTTGCTTTAATTTCCTGATTTGCCACGTCTTCCTCCTAAAATTTTATTCTTGTAAATTCAATAGCAATATAATTAAATGCAATTCAATGTCAACATTTAATCTTAGATTAAAACAAATAATCTTGCAAAAAAAACATAATATTTGTATAGGAATGGATCCCGATCCAAATCGATTACCTAAAGGGTATGTGAAAAATCCCTATGGAATTTATGATTTTCTAAAAGATGTAATTCAATATACATATACTTATACCATAGCTTATAAGTTTAATTTAGCCTTTTATTTCTCTTTAGGACCTCCGGGAATAGAAATTTTAAATCAAATTTTAAAAGAACTTTATGATAAAAGTTCCACAGATAAAAAAATTCTAATTGCAGATGCAAAGATAGGAGACATAGAAAATACAGCGAAGCATTATGCTTATGCTTATTTCGAAATTTGGAATTTTGATGCCATTACTTTAAACCCTTTTATGGGTTTTGATGCTATAAAACCTTTTTTAGAATATTCGAATAAAGGTTGTTTCATCCTATGCCTTACTTCGAATCCCTCTAATAAGGATTTTGAATTCTATGGAGATCCGCCTTTGTTTAAAAAAATTGCAAAGAAAATCTATGAATGGAATCAGATAAACGACAATCTGATGGCAGTTGTCGGAGCAACAAATCAAAAAAGTCAATTGTTAGAGATCAAAAACATCTTACAAGACATACCTGTTTTAGTCCCCGGAGTAGGGGCACAAGGTGGTGATTTTAGAACTATAAAAGAAATTTTTGGAAAACTTGCCCTCATCAATATAGGAAGAGGAATTTTGTATTCATCGCAAGAAAGAGATCTCTTAAAAATCCGTATTCAAGAATACCTTGAACAAATGGAACAATAAAAAAATATCGACAGAGAAAAAAAGAGAATTTTTTTGTTTAACCACACTGCTCGGATGGTGGAATTGGTAGACACACTACTTTGAGGTGGTAGGGCTGTTAAAGCGTGGGGGTTCAAGTCCCCCTCCGAGCAAACTATAAAAAAATGGATCCTTTGTTAGACGAAAAAATCATCTTAACTATATCTCAGATCTTACCCGAATTTTTTTTAGAAAATTTTGATCTTTTACTAAAAAGAGAAGCATTTGGACCTTCTTTAAACGAAGGAATATGTTATGAATTTTGTACTTTAATTTCTTTTACAGGGGACTTTTCTGGAAAATTGTTTATTTGTATGGATGGTGCAACGAAACTCAAAACTCTACCCTATATTAGCAAAAACTTTTTTGTAGATACTTATCAAAAAGGTATGGCAAATTCCATTCTTATGGAAATAACAAATCAAATGGTTGCTAATTTTATTCAAGAATTTACTTATGCAAAATTTAAACTTTCTTTGCAAGCCCCAGAGATATGGAATCATAAAGTTTTTTTAATAGATTTCAATCAGTATAGGCAATACGTGATAATATTTAACATTAATAATAAAACTGATCTTTTAGGAAGACTTTATTGCATTCTTTTATTAGAAAAATAAAAATTTTGTTTCTATAAAGAAAGAATAAAATTCAAATTGTTTTGGTTATAAATTCTAATGAAATTTTCATAAAACGTCAAAAGATTTTAAAGACTTATACATTGTATTTATAGTCATAATCAAAATTCCTGTAACAGGTATAGCAATTACCATTCCCAATATTCCCATCCACTTTTGAAATGTGATTAGTGCAAGTATCGCTAAAATAGGATGAACATTTACAGATTTAGCCAATACAATTGGTTGAGTAAAAATATTATCCACAAGCTGACCTAAGCCAAAAACCAAAATCGATAAAGGAAGAAAATAAGTATCTGTAAGTAAGGATACTGCTACAATGGGAATCAATCCCAAAACAGGTCCAATATAAGGAACAATATTAATAAACGCACCAAAAATTCCAAGAGCTATTCCATAGGGCAATTTAATAATCCATAGACCCGATACCAAAATGATTGCCAATATAAAAACTTGGATCACCAATGCTCGCAAATAAGATACAATGCCATTTTTCATATTATAGGTTATCATCAATGTCATTTCGAAAAATCGGTTGGGAACTAGACTCATTAGATATTGATAAATACTATCTCCTTCCAACATAAAAATAAACAATAGAATGGGAGTAATAATCAAAAAGGTTAAAATATTAGGAATCATATCCAATAAATTTAAACTTTGAACAGGCTTTAAAATAGAATTTAAAATCCATTGCAAATCAAATTGTATTACATTTAAATTTTCTGGCAAATAATGCCCATATTCTTTTTTAAATTTTTCAATGAGTCTTGGAGATTCTGTAACAATATATTTTGCTAATTCATAAAATTTATTGAGTTGTTCCGTTATAATAGGAAGAATCAATTGAAAAATAAAGGAAACAAATAAAATCAATAATAAAAATACAAGAATTACACTTACCAATCTAGGGATACCAATACTTTCGAAAAAGTACACGAATCGATTCAAAGATATAGAAAGCAAAAACGCAGTAAAGAAAGAAAGCATTAATTCTTTGATTCCATAGAGTATAGAAAAAGCAACTAAAAGAATAAAAGTAAAAAATAAAATTCTTACAATCAAATTAGGGATATCAATCTTTTTCATAATATTCCCCTGAGATATTTAAATATTTTTCTAATAATTCGTTGGTTTTTATAAGTCTTTCTCCCAAAATGTTTGCAATATTCAGTAAAATAATGGATGCAATATGAGGGTTTCTCTTCATAATCACTTTTAGGTCGGGATTAAAAAAACCAAGAAGGGTTGTTGGCTCTAAAGCAATTGCAGAAGCTGATCTTGGTTTATCTACGAGTAATAGAGATAATTCTCCAAAGAAGTCTCCTACTTCTAATGTAGATAAGATTGTTTTTTTATTATTCTTTTCTCTAAAGATTTCGACTTTTCCTTCTATAACGATATAAAGTCCAATCCCTGGTTCTCCTTCGTTAAAAATTACTTCATTTTTTTTATAATTCCGTAAGTGGCATCTTGAACGAATCAACTTGATAGTATTTTTAGGAATATCTTTAAACAATGCCAACGAGGACATAATTTCTAATTGCTGGTTTATAGGATCTTGAATGGGAGATTTGATTTTCTCCCAAATGGGTGAATATACATTTTGAACTACTTTACTTATTTTTTTTTGTAAACTTTTCATAAATTCTTAAGAAGTTTATCAATTTCTTTAGGAAACAAAAAATGTCATCTATTTTTTTATAGACGAAAACCGTTTTACAAAAAAAATGGAGCTATCGGGATGTAGCGCAGCGGGAGCGCATCTGTTTTGGGTGCAGAGGGTCGCAGGTTCAAATCCTGCCATCCCGAAATGCGTCAGTAGCTCAGCAGGATAGAGCAACGGCCTTCTAAGCCGCAGGTCGGGGGTTCGAATCCTCCCTGACGCGAACATGGCGGACGTAGCTCAACTGGTAGAGCGCCAGATTGTGGCTCTGGTGGTCGCGGGTTCAAGTCCCGTCGTTCGCCCAATAAATAAGAAGTGGTTGACTACCGAACTTTTTATAAAATATATGCACCACACTAAATCATGTTGCGAGTGTGGTGGAATTGGTAGACACACCAGATTTAGGGTCTGGCGCCCTTTGGGCGTAAGGGTTCGAGTCCCTTCACTCGCATAGTGCGGGAATAGCTCAGTGGTAGAGCGTCTCCTTGCCAAGGAGAAGGCCGCGGGTTCAAGTCCCGTTTCCCGCTCCATCTTAAGCTGATAATTTTGTTTCTTCCCAAAAAAATGGTTCTTTAACTGGTTCTGCTAATTCATATAAATCAGTTAAAGTAATTATCTTATGACAAATATTTTCAGAATTTTTGTATAATAAAAGTCTTTCTTTTGCAATTATATCTTCGTGAATCCAATTGGTAGTAACTTCCCCAGAAACAGTCTTATACTGAATTACCACAAAATAAACAAATGGTTCAAGCTTTAATATAGTGATGGTAACCTTATCATAAGGCAATTCTAAAAACAATCTTTTTAATTTTCTATCATTGTTTTCTAATAAAGACACAACTGGGAAATGTTTTTCTTCCCAATCTAAGATTTCTTTGAGAATTTTAAAAAACTCTTCTTTTTGAATTTTTAATTCTCTTATTTCTCTATCCTCCATATGGATCCTCCCCAAATTAATTATGTTTTTATTCTTAATTTTTTTTTTAAATTTTTTCTCACTACCAAAAGATTTAACTCTAAAAATGGGTTTATTTTTAATATTTTGAAATTTCGATAAATTGAATCCTTCTAAAAATTCTTTGTTTGCAATCTTTCCTTTAATGATTTTTGCAATTTTACCGAAATAGAAGTTATGAGGAATTTTCTATTGAATATTTTTTTAATTATCTTATCTGCTAATTCTCTACACTCTTTAGACAAATCAAAAATTTCTGGTTTTGATCTATATGAGCCCGGAACATTCAATCCTTTAGGTCCTACTTTGTTATATGGAGACCAAGATAAAAATAAAAGACCCTATATGCTCATCGCTTATAACGAAAAAGAACAAATTTTAGAAAAGTCATTATTACAATATTCCAAAGAGGGAAAACTAATTGCAGAAAAAATTTTTAATTCTCGAAATGAATTTACTGGAGAAATCCATTATCTTTACGATGCAAACGGAAAGGTTATACAAGAAATCTATTATGATAATCAAAAAAACCAAATTTCTTTAAAAAAAAGAGAATATAAAAACGATAGGCTGGTTGGTATACAGTTTTACGATAAAGATAGATTGATTTTTACAAGAAAATATACATACGAAAACAATAGAATTATCGGTAGAGAATTTGCAAAAGAATTTTCTGAACCTTTTGTGATTTATATTAAAAACGGGCTTATTGAATCCTTAGAGTTCAAAGAAAAAAGCAAAACTCTGATGCAAATTAAATCCATATACGAAGGTTCTAAATTAATTCAAAGAAATAAGGAATCCTTAGATTCTCGATCAAAATGCATTTATGAATATGATCCCTCAGCAAGATTAACAAAATATATGTATTACGATTGGATCCGAAATCAATGGAAAAAAAGCAAATCCATCCAGGTTGTATATGCAGATCAAATCTAACTTTTTTTTCTGCTGCTCTCTATGAGCCAAACAAAACCTACAGAAATCAAATACAATAATAATAACGGTAAAGCCATAACAAACATACTAAAAGGATCGGGTGGAGTTACAAAAGCCGAAAGTACGAATAAAATTACAATAATGAATTTCCAAAATTTCTTATGCCATTCTAAAGTTAAAATTTCTAAAGCTCCCAAAAAGATCACAACCAAGGGAAGCTGAAAAGACAATCCTGTCCCAATTAAAATTAAAAATAAAAAGCTATAATATTTTTCAACTGTAGTTTGAGCGATCGTTTCCGCAGGTAAAAAATAAGTTAACATCATGTTCAAAGAAAAAGGAAAAAGATAAATCCAAGCAAAAACAACCCCAAACCAAAACAAAATAGAAGAAACGAAAATAGAAATATGACCTAAAACAGCAGTTTTTTTTTGTAAAGCAGGTGTTACGTAACCCCAAAGAATATTCAAATTTATAGGTAAAGAAACTAAAATTCCAATAATCAAAGCAAGCTTAAAATAAATTTCTAAAGGACCGTAAATTGTACCTAATAACAAAGGTTGTTGAGATATTTTTTTAAAAGGTTGTACTAAAAAAATATGAATATCCTCTATAAAAAATCCAGCTAAAAAAGAAAAAAAAAGCCATACTCCAATTATTAAAAAAATTCGAATTCTAAGCTCTTCTAAATGATCCCCTATGGTTAAATATTTTTCTCGCGAATCGATTTCTTCTCCTCTTTCTTTATGGGAAGGTTCTTCTAAAGAATTTTTTTTCTGTACCAAAACCTTAGAAGTTTCTTTTAAATGGACTACCTTCCTTTTCTTTTTTTCCATACAGGCAATTACTATATGATTTTTAAGTTAAAAAAATTATTTCTTTTTTTTGGAAGCTTTTTGATTTTCCTTTTTTTGGGGAGTTTCCATTGGTTCTGAATCCTCGTAAGTTAATTTTTGAATGTCTTCGTTAGAACTTAATCCTTTTTTAAATTCTTTGATTCCTAAACCAATATCTTTAGCCAATTGAGGGATTTTTCTACCACCAAAAAGTAGTAAGACGATCACTAAAATGATAAACAATTCAGTGGTGCCAATACCACCAATTATTAAAAAAGTTTTCATATTTCCATTATTATAAAAGTTTTTTAAATTTCAAGCAAAAAAAATTTGATTTTCTTAGTAATCCTAAGGATATAGCCCTAATGTCTATAATAAAAAAAGAAAAGGAAGAATTCAAAAAAAAACTTACAAAATATAAAGAAAAACTACAAGAATTGGAAAAAGAGGAAAAGATCATTAGTGCATTGGGAAAAAAGGAAAAGGATATCCAAGAGTATGTAAAAATTAAAGAATGTATACTAAAAATTCAGAAAGCTTCGATTAATTGCGATATTGCTGTTTTGTCACAAATGTTACAAAATATTAGAGGCGATGCTTTTATAGCTGATGCAAGAAAAGAGGTATATGGAATTATCACTGATTTTTTAAAAATAAGCAAAATAGATCATTATTCTACTCTTACAGATAATCAAGAATTTTTGCAAAAAATTTCTGAAATGAATCCCACTCAAAGGTATAATTTAATGAAAGCTTTACATCTAATTTTAAATAAAATTTACGATTTAGAATTGCAAGGGAAATACAGATGGTCTTTACCAGAAATATACCAAAAATTCGCTTTATTAATCTTTTCTTTTTTAGACTTTAAGCTATTAGAAAAAACAAAAAATCCAGACATGGAGTATTATGATTCCTTGCATAATCATTTAGATTTATTGATAGAAATTTTACAAAAAGCTGCTCAAGAGTATCGTTCCAAATACGAATTGGCATCAAAAGATTTAGAAAGTTTACAAAATGTTAAAAAAAATCAAGAATTATTAAAAAGAATTTATAATTTTACAGGAGATAAACAAGAGGAAGCTAAAATAACCTTAGCATTAGATGCCACCAAAGCCAAAATCGATTCCATATTAGAAAAAGAAAAGAAAGAATCCAAAAAAAAGTAATTGCCCATTTATATATCTATGATTTAATCGATTTTAGTATTGAAATTATCCTAAAAAACAAAGAGGTTTTCGTATGGCTGTAAAAGAAATCACTGATGATAGTTTTACTGAAGAAACATCCAAAGGTCTTGTGGTAGTTGATTTTTGGGCAGAATGGTGTGGCCCATGTAAGATCCTCTCTCCCATAGTAGAAGAGCTATCCAATGAAATGTCAAATGTCCAATTTAAAAAAATAAATGTTGACGAAAATATGGAAGTTGCCAATTCTCTTGGGATTACGGCAATCCCCACATTGGTAATTTACAAAGATGGTCATCCTATTGATAAAATCATAGGATTGCTACCAAAAGTACATCTAAAAAAGACTATAGAAAAATACATTTAAAGTTTTATCAAAAAGTTTGGAGCACACCTCAAAAAGATTTTTTGAGGTGTGATTAGGATACAGAGTTTCCTATGATAACTCAATGCAAAATCCTCATATTTTTTGAATTAGAAAAAGAAAAATTCAGGATCCCAACAATCCCTTCTGCAACTACAATTTTTACGCCTGTAAAATTAACCTTAAGATTTCCTAAATAATTTTAATAATTCAAATTTTAAGAAAACCTCTTACGATCTTGTTTAAAATTTTTTTATCCCAATTTGTAAAAAAATTTTCTTTAACTAAAAAGAAAAAAATAAGTCAAATAGAAATATGTTAGAAACAGAAGTTAAAAATTATCTTAGAGAAATCATAAAAAAATACTTTGAAATTTTAACAAAAAAGAGAATACAGAGAGGAAAACTAATACTAGAAGAAGAAATGATTTATGAGTCTTTAAGAAATCCTAAGAAGGGGGATGTTAAAATTATTCTTATTTTTGATAAGAAATACCAAATATTTTTCGAAGACAAAAAGCATCCCAAAAGTTATTTATCTTTAATGAATGACGAAGAAGCAGGCATCTTCCCCGAAAGAAGAGCTATAGATTATTATATAAGTATTCCTAATCATCCCAAAGAAAATTATAACCTTTACCTTACCACTCCAAGAGATAGAGAAATATTAAAAAATACCAAAGAAAACATATGGGAGTTTTATTCATTAGAACTAGAGATTGTTGAGAATTTCGAATTGCCTAAAGAGGAAATCCCAGAAAATGTGGATACATTAAGTTGGGACGACAAATGGAAAATCTACAGAAAATTGAATGAATTGGATAATAGAAAAAAAGAGTTACATAAACAGTTATTTGGTTTTAAAATTAAATATAAAAAATACAAATCCCCAGAAGAAGAAAAAAATTTTATTATAGATCCGGGCTCTGTTACACAAATTGTAGGAATGATTTCTCGAGAAATTTATCCACCAAATCTTAGAACTGTACTAAGAAGAGATTACAAAAGAGAACACCAACAATTGTTAGAATATACAAAAAAAATTTTGACTCAGTTATCAGAATTGGTTCAAGAAAAAAAATCACTTTTTAAAAATAGTTCCCATTATATTGAACACCTTGAATCTATAGAAAAAGAAATTTCCCGTCAAATCAGCTTGTTGGAATAAACTGGAATAGATATGCATTAAATAATAAAATAAATTTCTGTTCCTATTTAAAAATGATTTTTAAAAATGATTCTCTTAAAGAAGCTTTTTATGTCTCTAATTATTATAAGATTCATTAAAAATTTCATATCGCAAAATATTTTATTTTAGAATTTTATAAATAAAAATTAGTTTTTGCAAAATAATAAAATTTTTTTTAACGAATCAATCAACCAAAAACTTCATTCCTTAAATTTAATTGAATTCTACTTTTTAATATTGATAAAAAAAATCCGTTTTTTTAATGTAATTGACTCTAAAGATTCCATAAAATAAAAGGTTAATGATAAATCAAATTCCTAAAAAGGAGCATACCTTGATTATAAGTGTTCCAAAAGAAATTCATGCGGGCGAAAAAAGGGTTGCTATTGTTCCAGAAACTGTTGCAAAATTTAAAAAATTAGGATACGAAATCTACATCGAAAAAGATGCTGGAAAAGAAGCGGGTTTTTCTAATGAGAATTACCAAAATGCAGGTGCTACTATAATCGAAGATATAAAAAAGCTGTATGAAGATTCTGATATTTTTATAAAAGTCAATGTTCCTTCTATACATCCTATTACAAATAAAAATGAATTAGAAATGCTAAAAGAAAGTTCATTTTTTATAGGTTTTTTCTTTCCGTTAAACAATAAAGAGTTGGTTTTATTATCACAAAAGAATAAAATCAATGTAATTTCAATGGATTCCATTCCTAGAATTACGAAAGCACAAAAAATGGATGTATTGAGTTCTCAGACGAATTTGGCTGGATATAGAGCAGTTATTTTAGCAGCAAATTATTCTAAAAAAGTATTTCCATTAATGATGACAGCAGCGGGAACAATATCTCCAGCTAAAGTAGTAATTTTAGGTGCAGGTGTTGCTGGATTACAAGCAATAGCGACGGCAAAGCGTTTGGGCGCTGTAGTAGAAGTTTCGGATGTAAGAAAAGAAGTAAAAGAGCAAGTTCAAAGCTTAGGAGCAAAATATATAGAACCACCTGATACAGTAGAAGAAGAAGGTGGATATGCCAAAGAAGTTTCTAAAGATTTTTTACAAAAACAACAAGAGATATTAAAAAAACATTTATCTAATGCAGATATCGTAATTACAACAGCACAAGTTCCGGGAAAAAAGGCACCTCTATTAATTCTCGAAGATATGATAAAATCTATGCAACCGGGCTCTGTAATTGTAGATATGGCAGCAGCTACCGGTGGAAACTGCGAGCTTACAGAACCAGATCAAATTGTCGAAAAATATGGAGTTAAAATAATAGGTTTTACAAATCTAGTTTCGGATTTATGCTACGATGCAAGCCAACTTTATTCAAGAAATATTCAAGCATTAATAGAATACTTAACCAAAGAAAATAAGTTAAGCATCAATTTAGAAGACGAAATTCTTAAGGGTAGTTTAATCACTTACAAAGGGGAAATTATACACCAAAAAACTAAAGAACTATTTCAATAAAAAACATTGGAGGTTTTTATGAATTTTCACGAACTGATTTTAATTTTAACTATTTTTGTTATATCAATTTTCCTAGGATTTGAATTGATCACCAAGGTCCCCCCTACACTCCACACACCTTTAATGTCGGGATCCAATGCAATTTCTGGAATCACCATTGTAGGTTCTTTAATTAGTGCTGGTTCCAAATACGATTCAAATATAAATCTATTTGGATACGAGACTAGTATTTCTTCTTTATTAGGATTGATTGCTATAATTTTTGCAATGATTAACGTATCAGGTGGTTATATTGTAACTGACAGAATGACTAAAATGTTTAAAAAAGGTAAATAGGAGTTTTAAAAATGAATCAAGATATTTTAATAATTGTATATTTAATAGCTTCTATATTATTTATTTTTGGTATCAAAAATTTAAGTAAAGTCAAAACAGCAAGACAGGGGAATACCATCTCTGCAATTGGAATGGCAATTGCTATTGTAGCAACACTATTCAATAAAAATATTGTTAATTATGAACTTATTTTAATAGGTATAATTATCGGCTCTCTTATAGGAGCAACATTAGCAATAAAAGTAGAAATGACCGCGATGCCCCAGATGGTTGCATTACTCAATGGATTTGGTGGTGGCGCCTCTTTATTAGTAGCAGTCGGCGATTACTTTAAAGAAGCACCTTCGGAAGTTTATCTTTCTGTGACCATATTCCTTTCAATTCTAATTGGTGGAGTTACATTTACAGGCTCATTGGTTGCTTTTGGTAAATTACAAGGAATTGTAACAGAAAAAGCTGTAGTGTATCCTTTTCAACATCCTATAAATTTTTTATTACTTTTGTTCACTATAGCGTTAGGTGTTTTTTTGTCTATAGATCAAACAACAACAAATGAGATTTTTTCTACTATAGGTCTAGACTTTTTGGTTGGAAACAATTTAGTAATACTCATTTCCACTTTATCTTTAATTATCGGGGTTTTGGTAGTAATTCCCATTGGGGGAGCAGATATGCCTGTTGTAATTTCTTTACTAAATTCGTACTCTGGTTTGGCAGCAGCAATGACTGGATTTGTATTAGGAAACGCAATTTTAATAATAACAGGAGCATTGGTCGGTGCATCTGGTATCATCCTAACCAATATTATGTGTAAAGGTATGAATCGCTCATTAATCAATGTAATGCTAGGAGGTTTTGGTTCCACAACAGCATCTTCAACAACGGGAGAAACGAAGGAAATAACAATTCGAGAAGTGGGTTCCGAAGAAGTCGCTATGATGTTGGATGGTGCTTCTAATGTAATCATAGTGCCCGGTTACGGAATGGCAGTAGCACAAGCTCAGCATGTGGTTAAAGAATTAACCGATGAATTAGAAAAAAGAGGAGTTAAGGTTCGATTTGCTATCCATCCTGTTGCTGGAAGAATGCCAGGCCATATGAATGTTTTGTTAGCGGAAGCAAATATAGAATATGATAAACTTTATGAAATGGATCAAATTAACGAAGATTTTTCTAACTGTGATGTAGCTTTAATAATTGGTGCTAATGATGTTACCAATCCAGCAGCAAGGAATAACCCTGGAAGCCCCATTTATGGTATGCCTATATTGAATGTGGATAAAGCGAAATCTGTAGTAGTAATTAAAAGAAGTTTAAAACCTGGATATGCAGGTATAGATAATGAACTTTACGGATATCCCAATTGTTTAATGTATTTTGGAGATGCAAAAAACGCTATTTCCAAACTCATACAAGAACTAAAAGAAATTTAAATTAAGAGAGCCCTATGGAGGGGCTACTTATTCTTTGATAAATAATCCAAAAACTTAAACAAAATTTCATTTGATTGATTTATATAAAATTGATTTTTTTTATGATCTGATTCTTGAATATATTTTTTATTATCTGTATTTAAGTCATCCTTTGCAAAGTGATACAAATTATGAATCGTATTATGAGTAGATTCTAGATGAAACTGAAAAGCCCATAGATTCTCTTTATATACAAAACCCTGATTGATTGTTGCTTGATTATAAAATAAATGGTGAGCACCCATCGGAAGTTCAAAAGTATCGCCGTGCCAATGGAAAGCGACAAATTTATTTGGAAAAAACTGGTAATGATTCTTCGTATAAGATGTAGAATTGACCGTAAACCACCCAATTTCCTTGTAGGTATTTTTATAAACTTTCGCACCTAAAACATTTGCAATTAGTTGAGCACCTAAGCAAATACCTAAAATTCTTTTATTATTGTGAATCAATTTTTCGATAAATTGCTTTTCTTTTTTTAACCAAGGAAACCGCGCTTCATCATACACACCCATTGGACCACCCATAATAACAAATACATCATAATCCTCAATTTGGGGAAATCTATCCTCTTTATATAAGAAATACCCATCAATTTGGATTTGATTTTTATAACACCAATTGATAATAGCACCGGGGGTTTCGAAATCCACATGTTGTATGTAACTAAATTTCATTTTTTATCTCCTTGATTTGTAAAAGATTCAATTTTCCATCCTTAACATCGTAAATCATTCCAATTAGGTTTAATTTCTTTTTTGATTCGCGTAAATATTGTTGGACGATGGTAAGATTTTCGAAAACCTCCATCTGTTTTAAAACATTTATCTCGGATAATGCTTTACTAATCTTATCGAAATCTTGTACATCAAAATTTCTGAATTCTATTTTTTTTTCTTTTAAAGTCAAATACAGTTCTTTTATAGGTAAAAGCCAATTATCTAGGAATCCGTAGCTTCTCTTATTTTCTGCCAACAGAATCGATGCATTTATACCACCACAATTGTAATGTCCACAAATAATAATATTTTGAATCCCTAAAGTAAACAAAGAAAAATAAATCACACTCAAAACATTAAAATCGATAGGATTAATTTGATTGGCAATATTTCTGTGAACAAAAATTGTTCCGGGCATTTGGTTTGTGATTTTATCTGCTGGTATTCTAGAATCAGAGCATCCAATCCACAAATATTCTGGGTTTTGAATATTGGCTAGTTTCTTAAAAAAATTAGAATCTTTTTCTAAAGCCTCCTTTATAAATTCTTGATTTCCTTTTAATAATTTATCAATAATTATCGAATCCATAAAACCTTGATATAAATACAAAACATACGGTCAAAAAATTTTATATATATATACAATCTAACTGTTTAAGTAATTAAATTAATTCAAAAACATCATTGAAAATTTTTATAAAATTATAATATATTAACAAAAACAATAGACAATTTAAAAGAAAAATTTATATTTGTTGTAATGCCAACAAAATATAATGGAACCGAAGAAGAAAAACTTGTTCTAAATGCATATATTTCTTTTTTAAGATGTTATAATTCCTTATTAGAGAGATTGGCAGGTTTTTTGTTAAAACAAAAATTAACTTTTAGCCAATTTGGCGTACTCGAAGCTTTATACTTTTTAGGTCCTATGAATCAAAAAACAGTATCTAAAAAAATACTAAAATCTGCATCCAATATATGTACAGTCTTAGAAAATTTAGAAAAAAGAAAGCTCATAGAAAGAAGAATCAGCGAGAAAGATAAGAGAAATATAATGGTCTACTTGACAAGACATGGAGAAGAAATGATCAAAACACTTTTTCCTATACATTTAAAGCAAATCAAAAATGAATTTAGTGTTTTATCAAAAAGTGAAATCGAATCATTCTATAAAATCTGTAAAAAAATAGGATTACAAAGAAAAGATATTTGATAAAAATTGTTAAACTTTAGTCAGCTTCTTTTTTTTAGGGATAGGAATTTCTATACTAAATATAGTATTTTTACCTGCAGATCGGTATTGAATGAGTTTAGTAAAGACAATTTCTACATCAAAAGGATCAAAACCGGATTTTAAGAATAAAACAATACTTCGCAGCCCTGCTCCAAAGCCTCCCCCCGCTGTATCGGCCTCCTTTTGATAGAGTTTCAAAGCTGCTTCGAACGGATTTGTATTTGCATTGATAAGATCTTCTTTAATTTTATTTAAATTATATTCAACCCTTTGTTTATCAATTACAGTGATAGGTGAATTGTTGATGACATTAACGATTAAATAATCCACATCGTTTTTTTTTTGA
The DNA here is from genome assembly GCA_046291925.1 of Leptonema sp. (in: bacteria). GTDB lineage: Bacteria > Spirochaetota > Leptospiria > Leptospirales > Leptonemataceae > SKYB61. The sequence goes on from JBKBRY010000009.1 coordinate 34,142, forward strand.
ATTTTCATTGTAAGGGTGATTTTTTTATTAAATTTTTCTGATAATGCAAAAGAGTTAGTTTTATACTTTTCAATTAAATTTAAAATAGAGGCTGTAAGATCAATATTTTCCAACCCATATTTCTTAAGCAAATCTACTTGGTTATGTTCAATGCTTTCATCTATTTCTTCTTTTAGATGATTTTCGTTTAGGTCTGGATACTCGTTTTTAATTTTTTGAAAAAGAGCATTGTGCAAAATAGCCCATCGATTGTTTGCTTTATTGGCATTATTGATCAATTCTCCAATAGACCAAAAAACAGCCTCTGCTAATAAATAATAATCCATATCATCTTTAGAGTTTGGATCAGAAAATAAATTTAGAATAAGATTTCTAATTTTCATTTCTCCTTCTGGTATATAAGTCTTATCTATAGGAAATACCAAATCTTTGTTTCGAATATGAACCAATTCAAAATCTGACATTAAGTAATTTAATTTTTTATAATCCATTTTATGCAAGATATTTTTGACTTAAGCTATACCTTAAAAAATTAGATACTAATGGAAAACAAAAGAACCACATTGGTATTATTTATAATGATCATTTTAGATTTTATTGGCTTCTCATTAATTTTTCCTTTAGTGCCGGATCTATTGATTTTTTATTTTTCCAACCCCATTTATACTCTCGATAGAATATTAATTAACACTTTTAAAAATATCAATCAGTATTTTACCAATTACAAAATAGAAAATCTAATCCTTTTGATGGGTACCTTATTAGGTTCTATGTATTCATTTTTACAATTCTTATTCTCCCCTTTCTGGGGTAGATTATCTGACCGAGTAGGTAGAAAAAAAGCCTTACTATTGACAAACCTTGGAATTGCTATTTCGTATTTGATTTGGTTATTTTCTTTTAGCTTTTCTTTCTTTATCTTATCCAGGATTCTAAATGGCATAATGGCTGGGAATCTTGGGGTGATATCTGCGTATTTTTCTGATGTTTCCAAGGAAGAAAATAGAACTAAATCTATGGGAATTTTAGGAATGGGAATTGGCTTGGGATTTATTTTTGGTCCAGTATTTGGAGGAATTTTTTATTATTCAGGGAAAATATTATTCCAAAAATTTCCCATCTTAAAAGAGATTTACCACCCTTTTTATTTATGTTCACTTGGTTCCTTTCTACTCTCAACAATTAGTGTAATATTGAATGTATTGTTTTTACAAGAAGAAAAGCAATCAAAAAAAACAGAACAAAAGATTTCTTTTTTTTCTATGAAGAGTCATTTAAAAAAAATTACTTTTTTTAATTTTATTTATATGTTGGTTTTTACATCCTTTGAATTTACTTTTACTTTTTACTATAAATTTAAATTTTTATTAAACCCTACACAAATAGGATTCGTTTTTTTATATATGGGAGCTTTTGTAGCTTTATCCCAAGGTATCGTACCAAGATATCTTTCTTCTAAAATTTCTGAAATTCGAATGATTCAAACAGGAACTTTTCTTATTTCTTTTACATTTGTTTTTCAAATTTTTACAAACAACTTAGTTCTTTCTCTTTTAGGTTTGGTTCCTATCGCATTGGGAAATTCCCTTGTACAACCAGCTATTTATAGTTATGCTTCGAAAATATCAGATCAAAATCATATAGGATATATTTTAGGTTCTCTTCGATCTATGGCTTCTTTTTCAAGAGCCATAAGCCCTATTATGGGAGGAATCATATATTGGCTTTATGGATACCAAATTGCTTATTCTATATTTTTTATCATCGTATTAATCATTTTTTTAATTTCAATCTCTATCTGGAAAAATTATAATTGAAAACGATTTTTATTAAAAATCTAAAGTAAATTGTTCTTAAAAAAACTACTTTTATTAACTAGACTATCTTAACTAAAAATAAATAAAGAAGAACGGACTATTCCTGATATACCAATTAGATCCTCAAGAATTTTATATAGGGGGTATATAGAATTGTTTATAGGTGCAGTTTTTCTTGTTTTGTCTGTAAATTAAGAAAGCATTAAGTCTAAATTGAATATAAATCCAAAAAGTATAAGTTTTATTGCATTGGTCATTGTTTGCATGTAGCATATTAATTTTATATAGAAACATTTAACTTTTTTAAAATTTAAAGTGCTTGTATAAAAATATAAAAAAATATTAAAAATGTTTTATACAAAATCTATTTGTTTACTGGATACAACCTCCAGATTATAATAAATAAAGCCAATATAGCTGGACCTAAAATGATTCCACTAATTCCGAATTCTTTTAAGCCTCCTAATATAGAAAAAAATAAAAGTATCGAAGGAACCCCAATTTGCTTATCAAGAATCTTTGGTTTTACAATATTTTCTAAAATTAAAAAAGTTAGTAAACAATAAATACCCAAGAATAGAGCACTCCATAAAGAATTTTTGACAAAATATAAATACAATACAGCAGGTATCCAAACTAAAGATGTACCAAGTATAGGTATAATAGAAAAAACACTTCCCAAAAAACCATATAACAAAACATTAGGAATTCCTACAATTACAAACCCTAAAGCAAGGAAAATTCCTTGTAAAATAGCTATCAACAAGTTTCCTTTTAATATAGCGGATACTACTTGTTTTAATTGATTTTTAAATTCATCAACAAGTTCATGATCGAAAGGAAGCAATTGAGAAAACCGAATATAAAACCTGCTACCATCTTTAAATAAAAAAAACAATAGTATAAAACTAAAAAATATATAAAGTACAATTTTTAAAATGACTTCTAAACTCAGAAGAAAAATATTGTATGCCCTTCCTAAAAATTGAGTTATATTAAAATAATTCAAAAAGCTAGAATATTCTTTTGATATATCATATACACGATCCAAAATATCTACCCAAAAAAATGGATTTTTAAAAAAAAGTAAAAATAAGTTATCTATTTTAAGTAAAAATAGATACCGAAGTAAGTTTTTTTTTTCTAAAAAGATTTGAAGCCATAAAATAAAATCAATGACTTGATCGATCAGTAAAAATATAAAAAAAGTTAAGGGTAAAAATATAATAAAAAAAATCAATAATATCAAAAGAATAGCAGATAAGGTTTCGCTCTTTAATTTTTTATGTAATTTTTTATTGAATCCATCAAAAAAAGTATAAAACAAATAAGAAATAAAAATTGGCCATAACAAAGAGCGAAAAACATAATAAACCAATATAAGAGAACCAATCAGAAAAAAAAGAATGATTACAATTTGCAAAATATAACTTGGAGTATTTTGGGTTGATTGATTATTCATCTGTTAATTTTTTTAAATACATTTTGATTTTAAGTTTCTTTTCTTCCTCTATAACAACACTAATGCTTCTATTAAAAAAATCCAAAGCATGTATAAAATATATATTTTGATTTTTATTTCTAATTACTTTCGTCTGTAAGATTTGCCATTTTTTGATTTTTAAAATATTGTTATAATAATTCCATACTTCTTTTGCTTGTATAGAATTTACTTCCAGCATGATTGAATATTGATCGGGATTCCAAATACCAGTTCTTTCCCAATAAAGAAAATATTTTATACTACTATTGGGATAGATTAAATCCATAGGAAAATTTATAGTTTTAATAGAATTAAGATCAGGATTTTTATATACGAAAAAATTATTGGAAATTGTAAGGGTTGTCATAGGATCTTTATTTTTTTTACAACTAAAGACAATAAAAAAAATCAATAAAAAAATTTTTAATTTCATCGTATCAATTTAACCAGTAAATTTAGTTTTTCAGCAATTTCGATGATTTCTGGAATACTCTCAGGTTCAATAATTATAGTAGTTGGACTAATTTGTTCTAGTATCACTTCTTTATGAGTAATTTGCCCTAATAACAACTCCAAATGGTTCGGTTCTTTTGCCTTTACCAAAACGCATTCATCGGTAATTGTAATTAAAGGTACATTTGTTTTCCAATCATTTATAGAGAAAATTAAATTCTGAGGTAATTCAGAAGCACTGCATTCTTTAAGAAAATTTATAAATTTTTCTACATCTTCTTTCATTAAAATCGCACTTAAGAAAGAGTCTCTTGTAAGTTGAAAAGTATAGATATTTTCAAAAGATTTTAACTCACAAAAAATTTTTAAAAGATTTAATCGTTCTAAAGATAGTTTCTCAGGAAATGCAATAATACTCAAATCGGGATTGATTACTAAACCTCCCTTTTCGCTTTCTTTCTTAAGACTCTTCTTTTTTAGAAAATACAAACCTAAATTAGAAAAAGAAATCCATCTATCGGGGTATTCTACTTTTATGTAACCAAATAACTGTAAATAAAAAAGTACGGATACAAGTTCTTTGGAATAATTTATATACAATTCCGGAAATTCTTTAATAGAAAAATTCTTATCCATTACTACATTTTCTCTTATCAGAATCGCCATAATTACATAATAAATATTCCTTTCTTGTTTCAGCAGTAATTTAATGACACTTTGGAAAAACTTTTTTTTATAAAAAGGAACGTAAAGAGGTTCAAAAACTTCTTCATAATTGGTAAATTTATCCTCTGTATCTTCTATAGCTTTAAGTACTCTTTTATGGATTTCTAATGGATTTAAAGTCAAGTAGTCTTCCCAATCATTTCTTAAAACGATATCATCCTTTTTAATTCTTACAACATCCAGAATACGCATTATAGGCAGCAATAATTCAATCTGAAAAATTTGGCTTTTTTCTTTAAAAAGCTCAATATCAACAGGCAAAAAAATCTTTTCTGTATCTCTTAAATCTGTTTGTCGAATTTTGCCTGATTTAGAAAGGGTAAGCCCTCTTTTTAAAATGTGTACCAATAATTTTTTTAAATTTATAAAAAAATCTAACTGATTATCGCTTATTCGCTCTATACTTCTCTTTATTTCTTTTGGAGTTTTTGGTATAATGGGATGGGAAATTACATACTCAAACACATCATGGGGTATAATTAAAATTCTTATAAATTTTTCATCAAAATAATAATCATCAATTAAAATAAGTAACTCATTTAATTTGATTACGATTTCCTCCCAATTTCCTTTTTGTTTTTCTATGATTTCTCTTGCTGTTTCAATTTCTAAAATTCCTCCTTGATTAAAAGCAATTAGAAACAATTCTTCTTCTGTATCTGTTAGGTTGCTGATAATTTTTTCGACATTTTTGTAGATTGCTTCTTTTGTAAGAACCTCCATATTTTGCCAAAGGGGGCTTAAATACTTACTATTTCTTTTTTTTCTTTGGGAAAGGATTTCTAAAATTGTTTGTTTAAATTTTTCTCCATTACGATTCGTCTGATATTTTACAATCCCAGCACTTTGAGGGTAAGCGTAATATCTATCTAAAGTATTGGTTAATCTTTCTCGATTTTTTTTTTGATATACCAAAAAATATCTTTTTAATACTCCTAATTCCATCTCAGTAGAATTTGGCGGTAAAGAAAATTTTTTCGAAATTTCACCTAATGTTAATACTTTATCGGGAGTATTAATAATATCTAAATACATTTGAACTTGTATGGCACTTAGTTTCTCTAAAATATTTTTTACATAAAACTCATCTTCCATTGCAGAAATTAGTTGCTTAATTTGTCCTTTTCTGTCTTTAGGAATTTTTTTTATATTCCAAACATTCAATAAACGCTTGAAAGTATTTCCGTCTAATTTTAAAAGTTCACTAAGTAAAGGATTTTCTTCTGGCATAATACATCTATGAGCCTCTATAACTATTTAGTCAAAGTCTTTAAGGAATTGTTTTCTGTAAAGTCTTTTTTTTTAAGTTTAGTTGTTTTTTTTTATACCAATTTTATGATCAATTCATTTAGTTTTTTTTGGGAAAAAGATACACTACTTTTGGCAATCATGGCTAGTATAATTTTTATTTTAGGAATTTATCTATTAAAAAAGATTCTTTTATTATTTAATATTTATAATATCTTTATTATTTTATTTTTATTGATTTTTTTTATAATAAGATATACAATTCTAGACATTGTGTGGATTCAAGGAGAAAGTATGAAACCTACAATAAAAGATTCTTCTTTTGCAATCATCAATAAAATCTTTTACGGTGTAGAAATTCCTTATTTTGTCTTCCCATTTGGTAAAATTGGCTACAAAAAAATATGTATTGAACCCATTTGCAAGTTAAATGAACTAAAAAAAAACGACATTGTTGTTTTTGATTTCCCGGATCCCATCCTAAAAAAAAGAAAATGGATTAAAAGAATTGTTGCAGTAGGAGGGGATTTCTATGAATTTAAAGATTCAGGTTTATGGATTAATAATGAACTCTATTTAAAAAATATTGATTTTTTACCAGAAGTTCATAATACATTCATTTTTGAACTACCTCAAGAGTTAAACAAATATAATGAAATTAAGTTTTATTTTTTAAATGGTACGGGAAGAAAAGGTATTGTACCTAAAGATTCTTATTTAGTATTAGGAGATAACACAGCTATGTCTAGAGATAGTAGAATTTTTGGCTTTATTCCCAAAGAAAGAATCTCGGGAAAGTTAATTCATGTTTTCTGAAAAAAAATTGATTTTTAAAAGATTTTATTTATTGAATTTTTTATTTTTTATTTTTTTGGTTATTCTTATTTCCAGAATAATCTATCTATCCCGTATTTTTGTCGAAACAAATAAAAAAGAAAATAAGCAAATTTTACGAGGAGCAATTACGGACAGAAGGGGGATTCACCTAGCGATTACAGAAGAAGCAAGTACAATCATGATAAAACCATCAGAAGTTTTAGATATTGAGCTTACTGCTAAATATTTGGCTGGATATCTCAATTTAGAATATAACGAGGTACTCCAAAAATTTTATCTAAATCAAAACAAAAATTTTTTTTTATTAGAAAGAAAAACAGACAACTATATTTCTGAGTTGATCATAGAGTTGAATTTGCCAGGTGTTTATAGAAATTTTGAATACAAAAGGATTTATCCTTCCAATCAATTAGCTTCGAATTTGATTGGATTTGTTAGAAAAGATACTTTAGAAGGATTAGGTGGTATAGAAGCAATTTATAATGATATTTTGAACACATCTTTTAATCATTTTAATGGTCCTACTATTGAACTATCCATAGATGTCTTAATCCAAAACGAATTCGAAAAAGTTCTTAAAGAACTCTTCGAAAATTCAAAAACCCAAAAGGGAATTGGTATTATGATGGATTTAGAATCTGGGGAAATTTTAGCTTTAGTAAATCTTCCTAATTACGATCCCAATTTATACTACAAAGAAAATGTAAAAGAAAAACACAATTGGGCAATTTCTTTTCCTATTGAGCCCGGTTCTTTAATGAAACCAATCTTCGCTGCAATGGTTTTAAACGATAAACCCGAATTATTGCATCATACAGTAGAGTGTAAAGGTGAATATCATTTTAAAACCGGTAGCATTCGCTGTTTAAGAAAAAATAAAATTTTTGCACATGGAACTGTAGATATAGAAAAAATTTTAGTAGATTCTTGTAACGTGGGGATTATTCAACTTTCTAAAAATTTAGAAAAAAATAACATATACAAATATCTTTTAGAGTTGGGATTTGGTCAAAAAACGAATGTAGTTCCTTCGAATTGGGAACATGCAGGCTATATTCCTAAATTAGATCAGTGGGTAGAGTCTACCCAGTACTATCTTCCAATAGGACAAGGTTTTTTAGCAACCCCCATACAAATCATTACCGCTTTATCTGCATTAGTAAATAACGGAATGATTGTTAAACCTATTTTAATTAAAAAGATATATTCAGAAAAAAAAACAATTCAAAGTACAGGCTTGCAAATTCGGGCTACATCCCTTAGAAAAAAAACTTTGGATTCTATACAAAAATCTCTATTCAATGTAATCGAAAAAGGTACTGGCAAACTTGCAAAAGTGGATTTTATGAAAGTCATTGGGAAAACAGGAACATCGCAAAAATCTTCTCCCTTTGGTTATACAAATTTGTATACCGCTTCTTTTTTTGGTGCTTTTCCCTATCCAAATCCTAAATATTCTGTACTGATTATTTTTGATGGTGTCTCTGAAGAATATTCTGGTGGTAATCTTTCTGCACTGGCTTTTTCGCATTTTCTGAATCATATAAAAAGGATTTTAATTTCTACTGATTTCCAACAAAGAATCGATCTTAAACAAACAATTCCTAAGAAAAATATTCAGTTCATAGAAAACGAAATTCCTAATTTTAAGGATTTTTCTTTAAAAGATGTTTTAAATTGGAAAAAAACAGTATTGGATGTATACAATGAAAACCAAAAAGAAGCTATTATTATGGAAATTTACGGTAATGGATATGTAATCCAACAATTTCCTGAAAAAGGTACTTCTTTGAAAAAAATTAAAAAAATCCAAGTTTATCTTTCGGAAGAAGAATTTTAATAATCTTCTAAATATATTTTTATTGAAAGAAATCCCAACTTTTAAAATTAATTCTTTATGGCTAATTTATCTGAGATAGATACTTCTAAAATCATACAAGAATTCCACAGAAGTTTTACTTTACAAGTAAATGAATTATCAAATATTATAAATCAGATTTCGGAAGAATCCATACGAAAAGCTGTAGAGATAATAACCAGCGCAAAAGGAAAACTTGCATGTTCAGGAATGGGTAAATCGGGCTTGATTGCTCAAAAGTTAGCCGCAACTTTTTCCTCTTTAGGAACACCTGCTATATTTTTACATCCAGGAGAAGCATTGCATGGGGATCTTGGAGCACTTCAAAAAGATGATGTTGTATTGATAATTGCAAAAAGTGGTGAATCAGAAGAAGTAGTCCAAATGCTCCAAGTTATAAAAAAAATGGGAAATCTTATAATTGGTATTTTAGGAAATTCTAACTCTCGAGCAGGGAAATTATGTGATGTTATCCTCAATGCTTCTGTTAGGAGAGAAGCAGATCCATTAAATCTTGCTCCTACTACCTCTACAACAGTTGCTTTAGTAATTGGAGATTCTTTAGCTTCTACCATTGCAAAAATTAAAAATTTCCGCCCAGAAAATTTTGCCTTTTATCATCCTGCTGGCCAATTAGGAAAACGCCTGCTACTTAATGTAGAAGATTTATTGATATTGGATCAAGGAAATCCTATTGTTTCCATAAATGCCAATCTTAAAGAACTATTAGAAACCATTACCAAACCAAACTTAGGAGGTGCTATTATCATAAATGAAAATCGCAAAACGATTGGGATTGTTACCGATGGAGATATCAGAAGAGCTATTTTAAAATATGGCAATATACTTGATAAAAAAATCGAAGATATAATGACCAAAAATCCTATCTGTGTAAAAAAAGGTACCAAAGCAATAGATGCATTACATTTAATGGAAGATAGACCTTCCCAAATCAGTGTTATTCCAGTAGTTGATGAAGATGATGTACCTATAGGATTACTAAGACTCCACGACTTAGTAAAAGCAGGGTTATAATCATTCTATACCACCTGCTCTTTCTAAATAATTGATTTCAAAAATATCATAGGGTGTACTTCGAAATCCTTTTATAATAGCTTTAGAAATTCCTATATGATATTCTTTAGTATATTCCATTGATTTTTTTACAAAATTTGCCATGGATTCATTCGTAATGGAAAAAAGCCTAATTTTATCTTTTTGTCTATCGTAATAAATCCCTTCGTAAGTCTTGATGGCTGTACCTCGATACTCTAATTGTAGAACTTTCCCAAAAAAAGAATAGTTCGTACTACCTGTTTTGTTTACAACAAGTTTTGTAGGAAAATCCCCTTCCAACTCTTTTTTAAAAGGGTAAGCTTTTAAAATTTCAAAACCAGTACTTAGGGCAATGGGCTCAATTCTATGAATTTTATAATCTACAAGAATTACTTTATTGAGATTATCAAGCAAAAATTTAATCACTTCTTTATTTTCTATTCTAACACTAAAATCCATCTGCTTTAATTTGGGAGTATAGCAATCCTCAAAGTTTTCACAACTTTCATTTGAATCATAATCTGCAATTTCCAATGTCCCTTCATAAGATTCAAAAATTATCCCCCCAGAGGTTAATTTTATAACCTTTACAATTGCTCTACCTTCAGCATAAGTTCCAAATCCATATAAGGAAAAATTGAATAGTAAGCTTAATAATAGTATACTCTTTTTCATTTTAGTTATAATCGGATTTTCTATTTGCAAATTCAAATACTTTCCAATTTCTGACTTTATGCACAAAATCAACCAAAAAATTGTTTTTTCTAACAGTATAGAAGCCAAAGGGATCCCAGAAATAGAACTTTATTTCCCTAAATTTTCTAAACAAAAAGAGATTGAACTTTCAGAAAAAGAAAAATGCATTTTGTGCACAGGATGTTGCAATTATATCACAGTACCTATTGATCCTCCTACAGAAGAAAATCTTGATTTATATACTTGGTATTTATATCACAAAAACATAGAAATATACTTAGATCACGAAGAACAATGGCAATTATTGATCAAAACTCCTTGTAAACATTTATTACCTAATGGTCATTGTAATATTTATTCTCATAGACCAAATATTTGTAAAGAGTATGATCCTAAAAACTGTTCCAGAACAGGAAAAGATTACCAAATTTTAATAACAAACGCAAACCAACTTCTGCGCTACATCAAGAAAAACAAAAAAGAACATTCATAACACTTCTACTTTATAAACCAGTAGGGTGTCCCATAAAGAAAGCAGTTTCGCAAACAGTTTTTAAAGTTTTGATCTTCACATTGCGTTATCCAAATACCAGGAAGGCATTTAGAATATTTGCTTAAAGTAGAAGAAAAATCACTACAATTTGCAGACTGCCAAAAACGTTTATTGCATTCTAAGTGGCATCGTTTCGCATCATAAGTAAAATCCTTTAGGATTTGAGAATTCAATAAAGAAGGGCAATAGCTTTCGGGATTGGTACTCGTTATAGAAATATTATAAAAACCATTAAGTAAAGATATGTAAGAAGTTACAGAAGTAGAAGCACAAGTGATAGCATTTTGTTCTGACTCTATACAAAGTTCAAGTATTTTTTCTTCATTTGGCAAATTCAATAAAATAAAAGTATTTCTTAAGTTTTCTTTTTCTTGATAGTTCGAAGTATTTTCGCAATAGAATATGAATGCAAATAACAACAAGTATAGGTACTTCATTAAAACTTTACCTCAATTCCTATATTAAACAAGGGAATCCTTAATTTTTTCTTTTTTGTTACGGGAACTTCTACATTTCCAAATTCATTTGATACTTCCGGATTGATATTCGAATAAGGAACCGATCTATCGAAAGATTGACCCGCTGGATTGTCTCGGATATACAAATTAATAAGTTCCAGATATACATTACCATACCCCCATTCATAATTCAAAAATTTATCCAATCGTAAATCCAACCTATGGTAAGGTTTTTGCCGAAGAGTATTTTTTTCTTCTGAAAATTTAGGTTCAAAAATGGGCCTTCTATTGTTTTTTGTAATGCCACCATCATCTCCAATAATCTCTGTATATGGTGGAGAAGTTGCATATCTCCACCTTGCCCCAATCTGGTATTCAGAATTGATTTTCCATCCTAAGATAAAATTCAATATATGCCTTCTATCAAAATTAGAAGAAAATTCTTTGGAATTATCTATGTATTGTAATAATCTTCGTTCGTCTGCACTAATAACTCTTTTTTTTTCTTCTTCCGTTAACCTATGCAAATGATCTCTTCTTTTAGAAACACTATGTGTGTAAGAAATCCATCCATAAAAACCATTTTTTTTAGAAGGCTTATCTTTTTTGATAAACAATTCTACCCCATAAGAATATCCATCACCTTTGTTAGAAAAATATAAAGGTGCATTGTACAAGATGGGATTTTCCCATCTTTGGACGGGATCCAAATTAATCTTTATTGGTATTGTAATATAAGAATCATTAACTACTAATTGATCGTAATATTGTTTGAACCCTTCTATTTTTAATGTCCACAATTCTTTTTTATACTGAAATCCTCCAGAAGCATGATTTGCTTTCTCAAAAGTCAAATAAGGATTTCCAGAAGTTTTGGAGTATTGATTTCCTTGGGGAATTTTATGATACACTCCACCCCCTCCTATGATCTGAAACTCCTTAGTTACATTTATAGCCAGTGTTCCTCTGGGATCCACTACTTCTTGATTCTGCAATCCAAAATATTCATAACGAACTCCTGGCAAAAATTCAAAATATGGGTTTTTGATTCTAAAAACAATATAAGCATAATGATTGGGTATCTCTTCTTTGTCTTGAACAGGAACTTTTTCGAAATCTGGTGGATTGGTTTTGTATGGATTGGGATTGGGGTTCAATGGATCCACCACCCTTACAGTGCTTCCTTGGTTTGTTAAAAAGGCATTTCTTAAAGAAAATCCAAAATCCAATCTAAAATTGTTTTTTAGGATTTCCCAAGAAGAATCATTTCGAAAAGAATAATATCCTTCTGTCCTTGTAAATTTTGCACTAATCTGTCCAATAGAACCATCTAAATAAAATCTTTTTGTATAATAAATAAGAGAAGACTCTGTATAAAATTTTGAACTTGGTTGGTATGTATGCTTTAACGCAGTTGTTAAAAAATCTCTATCTACAGACGCAAAAGCTCCAATAAAATTTGGTGGAGGTTCTTCTAATGGATTTTTAAAAGGATTCTCCTTTACCTTTACTACAAAAGAATCACGAGAACCAATCAAATAATAATATAAGGAATGCTTTTCTGTAAGATTATATTTATACTTTACTTGTGCATCTGCATACCTGGGAACCAAACTTACGTCAGATGGTATAAAAGACTTTAATGTCTGATCCAAATACGAAGCTCTCGCCCCTATAATTGTATATCCACTTTTTTCCTCGAAAGGAAATTGAAATAACACACTACTAGACCACAAACTAAAAGTAGTAATTCCTCCAAATTTTTCTATGTTCTCGGGAGTTGTAATTGCGATAATACCTCCATAGGAATCTCCATAATTTGCAGGAAAAGATCCCAAATATACATCAATAGATTCTATAAATTCATTCTGTAAAACAGAATTCAATGCAATTAAGTGATAGGGATATGCAATTGGCAAGTTATCCACATAATAAGCATTAGCATCTGTATTTGCACCTCGCAAAGCAATATCGCCATTGCCTAATGCAGGGGCACTAATTCCTGGTAAGTTTTCAATTCCCCTTAAAGCTTCTCCAAATTGGCCAGGGATCCTTTTGACTTCTTCTAATTGAACAGAATAGACAGAGGAAACTTGTTTTTGTTTTTTTCCAATGATTGTAATTCCTTCTTCGCTTATAATTTGTTCTTTTTCTTTTCTTTGCTGTATTGTTTCTGGTTGTGCAGTATAAACTATAATGGTTTGATTTTTTCCCAAAACTTGTATAGAAGGTTGTAAAATGCTTCCATCATTTAATATCAATCGCAAATTATAAAATCCTTCTTTTGGTAAATCAAAGGTAGCGAAACCCTGAGAATCTGTAAATTGGGATTCTTTTGTTTCGATAATAATTACTCGTATATCTTCTACTGGTTCTTTTTTTTCGTTAAGTACTTGGATCTTTACCTCGAAACCAAAAAGACCTAACCAAGGTATAAGTATAAGAAAAACCAATCTTTGAAATTGAATGAACTTCACTTGGTAATCACCTGCCAATACATTTCGTAGCAAAAAATAGGATATTCTGTAAAAGGACAAGAAACTCGCAAAATAGAAAGGGTGCAAATCTTCAAAGAATCTCTTGATAAACTTTTGGGTGGTAATAAAATTTCTTCAGGTTTGTTGCCACATTCTTTATATTTATATTCAATTGCCTTATTCAATTCGGAATACGCATCCACAAATTGAATAGAATTATCTTCTATCTGGCATCCCAATACCAAAATTAAAAATATTAAAAAAAATTTACTTTTTTTCATTTGTTTTGGCTGGTAAAGAAAATTTGATTACATCACCTTTTATTTTAAGCACACGCACTTTCCCTAAGATAGAATAGTAATGAGTTTCGTGCCAACTTCGAAGGTTTATCATAGTATCCCCTTCTAATTTTTGAACTGGAATTACCATTGCATATTCGGGATCCAATTTTCCTGAAGCAGGGAACAAGTGAAACAAATAATATTCAGAGACTTCTCCTATTTGTTCACAACCTCCCTTGTATTCAGAAGAAGGTATATATTCTATGTATTTCGTAATATCTTCTTCATAGTTACCCTCTTTGTTTTCTTTGGAATCTAAACAAATTACATAATAATCTTTATAATTGAAATTTGTAGCAGTTGGGAACAATTGTATACCATCTATATAGCCTCCCTTTTCTATATATCCACCTGCGAAACAATACAGAAACCCTAATGTTAAGAATATAGTTAAGTGCTTCATAAATAGATTCATTTTTTCTTTTCTTCTTTTTTTGTTTTATCCCCTTCTTTTTTGATTCTAACTACATCTGCTTTTATATAAAGTGTATTTCTTGTAATAAACAAAAAAATACTTCTTTGAGTATAATATCGAATATTGATTAAAGCATCTCCTTGGTATTTTTTTATTAATTCCTCTATAGCAGAATCTACAGGAGGTTCTGTTAAGGGAAATCCTAAAATGCCTATATCAAAATGAAACCAACTTTTTTGAATGCTATCGGTTCCCATATATTCTATATCTTGTGTGCTCTGATTTAAAGGAATATTGGATGTCGCAATTCCTGCATAACTGGTGGCACAAAACTGAAAAAAAGCCAAAGGAACAATTACAATAAAAAACAACTTATAAAACTTCATAGATATTCTCTTTCATTTCAATTTTAGAATATTTTTAGTCATAAAAAGTTCTCAAAAAAGTAAATCTATTAACAATCAATAAAAATTAAATCATTTTGAAATCAAACAAATATTTTATAAATCTCAAAAAAGTCTTTTAAGAGTATTAAAATAATGTACATAAAATGATTATAAATAAAATAGATATCTTATAAAGCATCAAACTATAATATAAATAACATTTATAAAAGGGTTTTTTATAAATTGTATAGCAATTTTGTTTTGTAAAAATAATAACTTATCCAAATAAAAAAATTTTAATGAAATTTTTTAGAAAAAATAAGTTGCAAATTTAAGAAAGTTTTTTTTACTAACAAACAGTCATATTCATTAACAAAAAAAAGGAGAAATATTTATGAAAAATTTAAAACTACATTCGATAAGCATTGGTATTTTTATAGTTTTGTTAAGTGCTTATATCTTACAAACTCAAGAAAGGTTTGATCCAAAATCTGTTCAATCACCAGAATGTTTAGAAGGTAAATTAAAGTGTGGATTGAATCCTGAACTTCCAGAGCAAACAGAAGCCGTACCTGTTGCAGAAAGTACAATGATCTCTCATAGAGGGCTTCCTCCTAAGTACGATTTTTCTAAAGATATGCCTCCCGTAGTGAACCAAGGAAGACAAAATAGCTGTGTTGCCTTTTCTACAGGGTACTATACAAAATCTTACTATGAATATAAGGAAAATAAATGGAAGTATGATTCTCCTCCTTATGGTGGTCAGGGTGAACATGTTTTTTCCCCCGCTTATATTTATAATCAAATCAATGGAGGAAGAGATAATGGTTCTTATTTTCATGATGCTTTAAATTTAGTAGTTAACAAAGGTGTTGCTCCTTGGAAATATATGCCCTATAAAGAAAATGATTATCTTACTCAGCCTTCTGTTTCTGTACATAATATGGCTCAAAAATATAAAGCAAAATCTTTTAAAAGAATTCCTTTTGATAACTTGAATGCTATAAAAGCAGAATTAGCACAAGGAAATCCTATTATTTTTGGTATGGTCATTGATGATAATTTTTATCAATTAAAATCAGATGTTTACGATACACCTGGAGGGAAGCAATATGGTGGGCACGCAATGACTTTAGTAGGGTATGATGATAATAAAAGATCTCCTTTGGGACACATTGGTGCCTTTAAATTAATCAATTCCTGGGGAACTAGCTGGGGCGATAAGGGATATGGCTGGATTTCTTATAAAACCTGGATGCAGTTAAGACCTTATGTATATGTTCTTGATGACGAAAAATCTGATTCCGTTGTAGAATCTACAGAAATGGAAAACCAAGTTGAACAAGAGCAAAATCCATATTTGCCTTCCCCAGGAAATATTACTGCTACAAAAGGTACTTACTCTGATAAAATTATGATTACTTGGAATTCCGTTTCAGGTGCTACCGTGTATGCAATTTTAAGATTAGCTCCAAATGGTTCTGAATTCACTATTTTAGGATATGCCTACAACAATTTTTACGAAGATAAAGCTGTTACACCTAATACATCTTATAAATACGCCGTAATCGCGATGAATGATCAAATTACCTCTGATCCAGAAAAGACAAAGATAGTTACAGGATATACTTCTTCTCAGAACAACAATATAGTGGATGTCCCAAAAGTTTATGATCTTCGAGCAGAATATAGAAATGAGCAAATTTATATAACTTGGTCAGAAGTGCCAAGTGCAACTAAATATCAGATTCGTAGATGGGACAAATCTAAAAATCAATGGTTAACATGGAGGGAACCAATTTCTCAAAACCAATTCATTGATACTCGTCCTTTAAAAGATCAAGAAAATCGATATTCTGTAAGAGCAAGAATCAATAATCAATATGGTGAATGGAGCGATCCCATATCGGTGAATGTTCCCGGTAATTCTACTCCACCACCAGCCCCAAGAATCATAGATGTTAGCAAAGGTCTATATAAAAACAAAATTATAATAAAATGGGAACTGGTTCCAGATGCAATTGAATACTATGTTTTTCGATATGACTATTCTTCAAAAATTTGGGAAGGTCCTTTTAGAACATCGATTTCTAAAACATCTTCAGATACTTATATAGACAACGACCCCAAAATTATGAACGGAAAATGGTTCGCTTATACCGTAGTTGCAAGGAATAATGCAGGGAATAGTGATTATTCAAATATTGTTTTAGGAAATACCAATCCCAATGTACACCGTGCAGGAGAAGTCCTTCCTCCTCCAAAAAATGTACGGGGAAATCTTAAAGATAAAACCGTTACATTAAAATGGGATAAAGTAGAAGGTTCTAATGAATATTATATTTACCAAAAAAAGAAAGGAGAAAAAGAATACAAATTTATAGAAAGTCTTCCTGCAAATCGCTTAGAATATACAGGAGCTTTCCCTGGCAAAGAAGGAGATATATTTTTTTATATTGTAAGAAGCAAACCTGATATGGGTCGAGAATCAGAAAACTCAAATCCAGTAGCAATTTTTATGGATCCCAAAATAGAAATAGTTTCTCATAGGTTTATGCCAGGACAAGGAATAGAGAAATTTATTGGTTCTTGGAAGGGAAGCTTTTGGGGCGGTGGTTCTGAAATTGAAAACTATATATTAAAAATTTCAAATCAAGAAGATACAATGATAGTTTCGTTAGAGAAAAATCAAAAAAAACAAGAATTTACCGCAAAGTATCCCGCAATGAGTGATGTAGTTCGATTTAGCGATTTTGAACTTGAATATAAACAAGAATTCGATTTATTAATGTTTAAAGGAAAATCCGATACTTTTAAAGGTAAAGTAATTACTTTTACAAAATAGAAGTCAGTTGTCCCTAAAAGGGCAACGTTTTTTTATATTATGGGGTTTAGATTTTACAAAAGAATACGACTATTGCCGGGTATAACATTAAATATTGGGGGAAAGGGTGCTTCCGTTAGCTTTGGTACAAAAGGATTCAAATATACCATTGGAAAAACAGGTCAACATATAACTTTTGGAATACCCGGAACAGGCATCTTTTATACAAAAAAAATTAGCAAAAATCAAAAAGCCAACAGAAAAGAACTCTTAATATCTAAAAAAGAAAATCCTGTAGAATTAGAATCTATTTCTTTGAACATAAAAATTCAAAATAATCTCTTAACTGGTATTTTAGCATATAACCAAAATAATTTAGAAGAAGCTATAAAATCTTTAAAAAAAGATACTTCTTTAGAAAGTAGACTAGTTTTGGCTGTTATTTATTTTAAGCAAAAAAAATATGACGAAGCAAAAGATTTATTGGAATCTATCATTAACCATCCCAATAGAGAAGAATTAGGCAAAAAATTTACTGAACTAAACTTAATCCCCTCGATAAAATTTGATCTTACAAAAGAAATCTTAATTCATATTGAATTAAATCTAATTACCGCAATGTTGATTCTAACAGAAATTTATCAAATAAAAGGGGAATTTGGCTTAGCAATAAAAACGATTCAAAAAGCCTATAGTATTTATCCAGAAAATCTTTTTTTACTAAGCTATATAGAGATTCTTTATGAATATTACAATAAAACTAAAATAAACAATCTATTAGAAACAATCCATTCCTTAACAGAAAATATTGAGCTAAAAAGCCTTTTAGATGCATGTATATTGTATTATCGTCTGCTTGCATTAATAAGCTCTAACCAAATAGAAGAAGCAAAAACTTTATACAACCAACTCATTTCTAACTCAGATCTATTAACGAAAGAGCTTATGAAAGCAATACAAGAAATAAAAAATATCAATTAATTATTATTTTCCGAAAAAGCTCCTAATTTTAAAAAGTGTTTAAAAATAAAAAAATATTATGATATATTTGTTTTAATGATAATTTTGTTGTAATGTTTACAAACAGGAAATATAAGGGATTTTTGAATTTTTTTTACGGAATTTTCATCTAAGAATTTCCTAAAAAATCCTTTCCCCTACGGAAAATCCCATAAAATAGAAAAAATTTCATTGCGGTCTCGTTCCCACCATTTGATAATGCATATATTGATTCAAAGGAACAAAAGAATTTGGATAAAAAAAACGTTGCTGATTTGTTGGTAACGCTGGTATAAGGGGGGCAATGGGTATATTTTTACTTTGCATTTCCCATTCCAACATTACTCGAATTGTAAAACTTATAGAATACCCTGTAAAAGACTTGATCTCCTTTAACCTTTTCCACAATTCGGGTTCGATATTTCTCAAAATGATTCTTTTATAATTCTTGGTTTTTGGTTGATATTGGCAAGAAGCATTTTTTAGTTTGGCCACTTGTTTTTGTGATAGTAACGAAGCTTTATATTTTTGGATTAAGTATTCTTTAAAAAGGGAAAGATTCCCTCGACTTTGGATTTTCAAAAATCTATAAAGGTGTGGCTGAATATAAATACAAAATTGATGTTTTTGGTTCATCTTATAATGGTTTTCTCGTAACATTGAATAGTTGTATAGAAAAAAAATATTTCTTAACCAAAATAAAATTATTGACATATAAAAGGATTCTAAATTGAACAGGATTCAAACTATTTGGTTAAATTTTTTAGAATTCTACTTTTGATTGAAAATTATCTTGAATCATCTGCTGGTTTAAGTTTTAAAATTTTGATGCAATCCAAAATTCAGTAAATCTACTAAAAAATCCACTTTTCGAAATATTAAAAAAAGGAATTAGAAAAATCCTTTTTATAAAAGAACACTACACACAACAAAAGCAAAAAATTAAAATTTCAATATAATTTGTTCATTGTTTTTTTATCATTGCCTAAAATATTTTATAAGGCATAATCATCAAATTTTTTTATAAAGTTTGGATTTCGACTATAAAAAATTTAAAGGTTAAAGTAAAATTTTATGGCTTTTCAATAAAAGGTTTTTAAAAAAATTAACTTATATGAAAGATTTATCTCTTATAAGAAATTTTAGCATTATTGCCCATATTGATCATGGTAAATCTACATTGGCAGATAGGCTTTTAGAATTCACTAAGGTAATCGACGAAAGAACAAAAAAAGATCAGATTTTAGATAGTATGGACATTGAAAGAGAAAGAGGGATTACCATAAAATTAAACTCAGCATCTTTTGATTACCATTCTAAAGATGGAAAAACATATACTTATAATCTTATCGATACTCCAGGTCATGTCGATTTTACTTACGAAGTCTCTCGATCCCTTGCCGCTTGCGAAGGTGTACTTTTGGTTATTGATGCGTCTCAAGGAATAGAAGCACAAACTTTAGCAAATTATTATTTGGCAATAGAAAACAATTTAGAAATCATTCCTGTAATTAACAAAATCGATTTGCCTGCTGCTAATATAGAAAAATGTTTAGAAGAAATCGATAAAACATTAGGATTGGATCCGGCTAAAGCAATTCCCATTTCTGCAAAGACTGGACAAAATATAGAAATGGTTTTAGAAGCGATAAAAGACTATATTCCACCTCCTAAAGGAAGTATAGAAAACCCTTTGCAAGCATTGATTTTTGATTCCTTTTATAACTCTTATTATGGTGCAGTAATGAAAATAAGAGTTTTTGAAGGTATCGTGAGAAAGGGTGATAAAATTTTATTGATGAGTAATCAAAAATCATTTGTAGTTTCTGAAATTGGAATCCAACAATTAAAAATGATACCAACAGATTCTTTACAAACAGGAGAAGTAGGTTATATTATTGCTGGCATAAAATCTGTAGAAGATACAAGAGTAGGAGACACAGTAACCTTGGCTAATTTCCCAGCAAAGCAGCCCTTACCCGGTTATAAAGAAATCAAACCTATGGTTTTTGCCGGACTCTTTCCAGTAGATACTGAACAATACGAAGATTTAAAAGAAGCCATTGCCAAATTAAAATTAAACGATGCTTCTTTAATCTATGAACCAGAAAGTTCTTCTGCTTTAGGGCATGGATTTCGTGTTGGATACTTAGGTCTACTCCACATGGAAATAGTACAAGAAAGATTAGAAAGAGAATTTGGTCTTTATCTTATACACACTTCTCCTTCTGTTAAATATAAAATTACTTTAACAGATAATTCTATAAAATATATTTCGAATCCAGCAGAATGGCCTGATACTTCAAAAATTCTTAAAAAAGAAGAACCTTATACAAAAGTTCATATTATTACACCATCCGAATATATAGGAAATATCATAAATTTACTACAAGAAAAAAGAGGACAGCAAGAAAATATTATCTATATCGACGAAACTAAAGTCCAGATTATTTATTTGCTACCCCTTTCAGAATTGATTTTTGAATTTTACGACAGATTAAAAAGTGTTTCTCGCGGTTATGCTTCTATGGACTACGAGTTTTATGACTATTTAGAATCTGATCTTGTAAAAATTGATATTTTGGTAAATGGAGAACCAGTAGATGCATTAGCAATCATTACTCATAAAACAAAAGCTTACGAAAGAGGAAAATCTATAATAGAAAAATTAAAGCACTTAATCCCCAGACAACAATTTCAAATCCCTTTACAAGCTGCTATTGGTTCTAAAGTGATTGCTCGAGAAAACATTTCTGCTTTAAGAAAAAATGTGTTGGCCAAATGTTATGGAGGGGATATAACAAGAAAGAAAAAATTATTAGAAAAGCAAAAAGAAGGGAAAAAAAGAATGAAAATGATTGGCTCAGTAGAAATTCCTCAAGAAGCTTTCTTAACTTTACTAAAAACAGAAGATAATAAAAAATCAAAATAAATAGGCTCATTGGTTTTCTATAATCTGAATTTTGATTATTTTACTTTGTTTGTCACCAGCAGCAATAATTTTATCGAGAACAACAAAAGATTCCTCCAGCAACTGACCAAAAAAAGTATGGAGTCCATTTAGATGTGGACTATCTACTTGATTGATAAAAAACTGAGATCCATTCGTATTTGGTCCAGAATTTGCCATCCCTACACTCCCTCTTTTACTTGGAATAGAATTTAAAGAGGAATTATATTTATAACCTAATTGTTCTAAAATTTCTTTTACTGATAAATCTTTCAATTTTTGAAATTCTCTTTCTACAAGCATTCTTTTACGATCAAACTCTCTTTGATCTTGTATATTCAATCTTTTAATGACCAACATCATTAAATACCTTTCGTAATAAGGAGATTCTGAAATTTTCATTTTATCCAAACCCAAAGCATTTGCATTGATTTCATCTTCAAATTGATACCCGGGACCACCGGTACCTGTTCCTGAAGGATCTCCAGTTTGTGCCATAAAATTAGGGATCACCCGATGAAATACGACACCATTATAAAATCCTTTTTTAGAAAGATTTACAAAATTTTCTACTGTTTTTGGTGCTACATCAGGGAAAAGTTCTACAATAAGGTTACCTTTATCTGTTTCGATTATGGCAAATAGCCCTTGTTTTTGTATACGCATGTAAGTATCCTTACAAGAAAGTAAACCAAATAAAGAAATCATAAAAAGAGGGGAAATTTTGAAAAAATGAAACATAAATACTAAAAATTTAAAAAAGAAATAAAAATCAATACTTTTATTTTTCATAATACTTTTTCATACTTAACAATAAAGATTCTCAAACTTGACTTGAATTCAACTTATTAAATTTTGTAAATAAATTTTGATAAGAAATGGGGTGAACCATGGAAAAAATTTCTTTATACCATTTAGTCAAAGACACTGTTTCTACTCATTCAGAAAGACCTTGTTATTGGGTAAGATTAGACAAACAAGAATTTGGTGCAATTTCTTATTCTAATTGGCGATCTGATATGAAGAGTATTCAAGCTTTTTTAATTTATGAAATCAATATAAAAAGCGGAGATAGAATAGCAATACTTTGTGATAACCGCTATGAATGGAATTTACTATGTCTTGCCATAAATACCATTGGATGTGTCGATGTCCCTAGAGGATGCGATGCAACTGAACAAGATATTACATACATTTTGAATCACTCTGAGTGCAATATCGTAATTGTGGAACACGAAAAGATGCTTTTAAAATTAGCCGATTGCATTTCAGAAATTCCAAACATAACTACTATTATATCAATAGAAGGGAAAGAAACCTACAAAAACGATATAGAAAAAATCTTACAAGAAATGGAAGAAAATAAAATGAGAGTAAGCAAATCAAATAAAAGAAACATTAATTTTTATTTTTTAATCGATGTAATCAATAAAGGATATCAGTATCTACAAATTCAAGGAGAAGGAGAATTAAAAAAAAGAGGAGAAAGCATCCAACCTGACGATTTAGCTACCATAATTTATACAAGTGGAACTACTGGAACACCTAAAGGAGTTATGTTAACCCACAGAAATTTTTGTTGGGAAGTTGCGCAAATTCAACTAGTATCGCCCATTTCCGAACAAGATCGAGTTGTTGTTTTCTTACCACCTTGGCACATAGCTGAAAGAATATTAGAACTAACATTGATTGCCTGTGGTGCTAGTATTGCAAACTCTAATATAATGTACTTAGCAAATGATTTTTTAAAAATTCAACCTACCTTTTTGGTTTCTGTACCCCGAGTTTGGGAGCAATTGTATAAAAGAATTTTTGATAATCTTAGAAAGCAACCAAAGGAAAAACAAAGAATTTTTCTTTTTGCTTTATCTGTCTCTGGACTTTTTATGGATTCTTTGGACAATTTATTCGATAGAATAGGATTAACCGAAGAAGAATCCCATTGGGATAAACTGATTCGAAGAACCTTTAGCATCATAGGATTAATCCTTTCTGCTCCTTTATATCCTATTGCTAAAAAAATTTTGGGAAAAGTCAGAGAAATTTTTGGAGGAAAATTAAAATTCGCATTATCTGGTGCAGGTGCTTTACCGGGTCACATTGCTGAATTTTTTAGATATTGTGGTATACCTATCGTAGATGCTTACGGTATGACAGAAACAACAGCAGTAGTTGTTATGGGAAGGCTTCCCTGGCCTAAAAGAGAATGCGTAGGTCCACCTTTACCTGGTGTACATGTTCAACTAAGAGATGAATATGGAAGAATTATTACGAAGCCCGGTGTTAAAGGAATAGCTTGGCATAAAGGACCCAATATCATGCGTGGCTATTACAAAATGCCAGAAAAAACAGAAGAAGTTCTAAAAGAAGGATGGTTGAATTCTGGTGATGTCTTTGTATGGACAACAACAGGAGAAATAAAATTTGCTGGAAGAGCAAAAGATACTATTGTATTAGCAGGTGGCGAAAATATTGAACCAGAACCTATTGAAGTAAGATTAACATCAAACCCATACATCCAACAAGCTGTAGTTGTAGGACAAGATCAAAAAACTCTTGGAGTTTTGATTTATCCAAATGTGGAAAGAGTAAAAGAAGAATTTAAAAATAAAAATATTTTAGTTCCAGAAAACATAGAAGAATGGAACCAACATAAAGACATTAAAGAATTTTATTCACAAATATTAAAAGAAGAAGTTTCTGCAAAAAATGGTTTTAAATCTTACGAAAGAATTACGACCTTTTATTTTCTGCCACAAGAACTAAAAAAAGGAGTGGAGATGACAGAAACTATGAAAATCAAAAGAAATAAAGTCTTTGAAATCTATTCCAAACAAATAGAAGCAATGTTTAAAGAATAATAAAAAAATAATTTTTAATCTCTTATTGTTGAACTTTCAATATACAAATAAATTTAAAAAAATTTTATAAATACTTTTTATCTATTAGCAATATTTTAATTTTTAAAAAATATTTTCTTTAAAATTACACCCAAACCCAACCTAAAAAAATTTCTAATTAAGATAAAATTTTAGTTGCCGATAAATGAGTTATAAATTTAATATACTTTATACCAGTATAAAGTATATAGGAGGTTTTATGGCTACATCAAAAAATATATTTGATATCAATCAAGAAGAGTTCGAAAACTACTTTAATAATACAAAAAAACCTATTATTTTAGATTTTTATTCTGATGAATGTGTTCCATGCGAAGCTTTAGCTCCGAAATACGAAGAGTTGGCAGATCTTTTTGGAGACAAAATCTTGTTTTTAAAAATATGGAGACAAAAAAATAGACCTTTAGCAGAAAAATTAAAAGTTTTTTCTAGTCCAACAGTGATATTTTATAACGTACACAAACAAGAAGTAGGCAATCGGCTTACGGGAGCAATTAGAAAAAAAGATTTGGTAAACCAAATCAAACTATTGCTTGGAGAAGATTATGTAAATCAAGTTTTAAGTCAAAAAGAAAAAAAACATATTGAGGCAGATGTAATTGTATTAGGTGGTGGTCCCGCTGGTTTAACATCAGCCTTATACTTAGCTCAAGCTAAATTACATACAATAGTGATTGATCAAGACTTACCCGGAGGACAAGTTAAAATTACACATTTAATTTCGAATTACCCAGGAACAGGAGAACCTATTTCAGGTTGGGAGTTGGGAGAAAGAATGCAAAAGCAAGCTAAAGAAGCAGGAGCTAAAGTTATTTCAGCAGTAGATGTAACCAAAGTAGAATTGAAACCAAGAAATCATACTGTTTGGATTGATGATGAAATAGAAATAAAAGCAAAGGCAATAATTTTAGCAACAGGTGCTGAACCAAGAAAATTAAATGTCCCGGGAGAAAAAGAATACTCTGGAAAAGGAATCTCTTATTGTGCAACTTGTGATGGTAAATATTACGAAGGCAAAGAAGTAGTCGTAATAGGAGGAGGCAACTCTGCAGTCGAAGAGTCTCTTTTTCTAACAAAATTTGTAAATAAAGTTACTATTGTTCATCAGTTTGATCATTTGCAAGCTAACAAAACTGCCCAAGAAGAGGCTTTTAAAAACCCAAAAATTCAATTTATATGGAATTCTGAACCAAGAGGATTCAAAAAAAATAATGACGGAAAAATGGAAGTTACAATAGAAAATATAAAAACTGGAGAATACTCAAAAATTACTACAGATGGAGTTTTTGTGTTTGTAGGTTACACCCCTAATCTATCTTTTATAAAAGAAGAGTTGACAAAAGATCGATGGGGATATATTGTAACAGATGAAGATATGTTAACAAATATAGAAGGAGTGTATGCAGTAGGAGATCTCAGATCCAAAAAGTTTAGACAAGTTACTATCTCTGTAGGAGAAGGTACGATTGCAGCTATGGCATGTGAAAAATATATAGCAAGTTTAAAGGTAGAAGAAAAAGAACTTTTGGAAGTAAAATAAAATATGGAAATTTTATTAGAAGCTATAAAAGTTAGGTATTCGAAAGAAGCCAATACCCAATGCTGCCTTTCTTGTGGTTCAGCATTGGAATATTCCTACTTGCAGCCTGGAGAAGTAGTCGTTGATTTAGGTTCTGGTAGAGGAACAGATGTAATTAAAGCAACAAAATACATAGGCAAAACGGGAAAAGCCATAGGTATTGATTTAACAAAAGACATGATAGAAGTTGCCAAGAAAAATGCAGAAAAATTAAATATAAAAAATGTTGAATTTATCTTAAGCAATTTCGAAGAGATTCCATTAGAATCCAATAGTGTAGATGTAGTAATCTCTAATTGTTCAATCAATCATGCCAAAAACAAAGAAAAAGTATTCAAAGAAATCTATAGAATCTTAAAACCAAAAGGAAGGTTTATCATTTCTGATATAATAGCAGAAGAAGAATTGCCAGAAAGTATTCAGAACGATCCTGAAGCTTGGGCAAATTGTTACGGTGGAGCCATTACTAAACAAGAATATTTTTCATGTATTTCGAAAGCAGGATTTAAAGAAATAGAAATATTAGAAGAGAGTGAACCTTATACAAAAGAAGAAGCACTAATTAGAAGTCTAACGATAAAAGGAGTTAAGGAGGTAAAAGAATGAAACCAATCTCTAACCAAAAAAATAATAAAAACCATAAGACAGTAGCCCAATGTTGTAGCAAACAATCAAAGATTATTTCTGGTTGCCACGATTAAATTCTGCCCTTCTTTATACGGAAGGGCTATTTTTAATTTTAAGGAGGATGGATGTTACTTTCAAGATATACTTTTACCTTCGAAACAAAAAGCAATCGTTTTTTTATTATGAATTATTTAACGGGAGCTATTGATGAAGTTGAACCTTTCGAAAGGTCAGAATTAGAGAATAGAATACAAAAAAATGATTGGGAAAACTATCATTTATCTGAATATTTGCTTTCCAGAGGTTATCTTTTTGAATCTTTAGAAGACGAAGAAGAATCTATCCGCGAAAAATATATTGAATTCTTGGAAGAATACGATAATACCCCAACCCAAATCATTTTTTCTACAACCTATGCTTGCAATTTTTCTTGTGTTTATTGTTTCCAAGAAAGTTATAAAGAAAACTCAAAAATTATCACACCTGAAGTCACTGATCATTTTTTTACTTACATCAACAAACACTTTGCAAAAGAAAGAAAAAAACCGTACATAACACTATTCGGAGGTGAACCCTTATTGAGTGGAGGTAAATACAAAAAAAACTTAACTTATTTTTTAAAAAAAGCAAAAGAATTTGACTATGAAATTACTATTGTTACTAACGGGTATGAATTAATCAATTACATACCCTTATTTAAAGAATTGGAACTTAGGATCAAAGAAATACAGGTTACAATTGATGGTAGCCCTGAACAACACAATAAAAGAAGATCAACGGTAACAGGGAAACCCACTTTCGAAAGAATTGCAGAAGGCGTTTCTAAAGCTTTAGAAAGTGGATATAGAATCAATTTAAGGATGATCATTGACAAAGAAAATTTACCTTCGATAGTAACATTAGCAGAATTTGCAAAAGACAAAGGTTGGTTAAAATATTCCAATAGTTTGTTTGAAACTTCTATTGGAAGAAATTACGAATTGCATACTTGCCAACCCAAACATAATCTTTATAGTAGAATTGAATTATGGACAGAATTTGTAGAATTGGCTCGAAAATACCCCATTTTAAAGGAGTTTCACCAACCACAATTTCATGGAATCAAATATTTATCAGAAACAGGTAGTTTACCAATGCCCATTTTTGATGGTTGTCCAGCAGGAAAAAAAGAGTGGGCCTTTGATCTTTACGGAAATATTTATGGATGTACTGCCTCTGTAGGTGTAGAAAAATACAAAATGGGAAACATTTTCGAAGACACAGATATTAGCAAAGAAAATATAAACAACATTGAATATTCTTGTGAAGAAATTGATTCGGAAGTAAAATTTTTAGATTTACATAAAAAACCAGAGATGTATCATAAAAATATACAATTATTGGAAAGCGAAAAAGAACAAAGAATCAAATGGCAAACTCGAGATGTCTTGACTATCCCACAATGTAAATATTGTCCTGTATCACTTTCTTGTGGCGGAGGCTGCGGTGTTTTAGCTGCAAATCACAATGGCGAAATTCATTCTAATGATTGTAGACCAGTAAAAGAATTGGTAGCATTGGGAATAGAATTTTATAATATTTGAAGATTCTATCCCTACGAAAAACCTTTGAAACTTCCTTAAAATTCTAAGTGCGAAGAGTTGGAAAAATATATTTGCAAAAATAAAAAAAAACTATTTTCTTAATAACTGCATAAAAAACATTGACTCCATTAAGATATTTATGTTCAAAGGGAAACTTGCATCTTATTTAAAAATAAAGTCTTCGATTCATATCTACATCTATTCTATATTGATTGGCATTTTAGTTGGTTTATCTACGATTCTTTTTTCTTTTGTAATTCATTATTTCGAAAATCTGATTTTTCATCAAACAGGTTTTAAATCATCAGAATCGTCTAAAAGTGATTTTTACTTCTTGATTGTTTTTATACCTGCCTTAGGGGGCTTTTTCTCTGCCTTAACAACTCAATTTTTTTGTCCCGAAGCAAAAGGAAACGGAACAGATGAAATTATCAAATCCTTTCATTATAAAGGAGGATATATTCCTTTGAGAGTACCATTCTTTAAATCCATTGCAACCATATTTACAATTGGTACTGGAGGAAGTGCTGGAAAAGAAGGTCCTACCATGCAAATTGGAGCGGGAATTGGTTCTAGTATTGCAAACCTTTTTCGAGGAGGCGATAGAGCACGAAGAAGCCTTATGATTGCAGGTGTAGCGGGTGGATTAGGAGCTATATTTAAGATACCTTTTGGTGGTGCATTTACTGCTATCGAAGTTGTTTATAAAGAAGATTTAGAAAGCGATACCATTGTTCCAGCTTTCCTCTCTTCTATAACAGCATATTTGGTATCTATTAATTTCACAGAAAAAACATCCTTACTGACAATTCCAGAAGTTGGAATCCACCACTTATATGAATTATTTTTTTATTTTATTTTGGGATTTGTCTGTTTACTTTTTGGTTACATTTTTACAAAACTATATACATATACCAAAACATTATTTGAAAATTTAAAAATTCCTTTTATATGGAAACCTACCATAGGAGGCTTGCTCGTTGGATTCTTTTTATTATTTTTTAGTGATTTAAGAGGTGATGGCATTGTTTTTTTACAAAAAATCATTAAAAGTATTTCAGAAATTCAAGAAGATTATCTTTTTTTATCTTTTTATTTTTTAGTTATAGCATTATTAAAAATGGTTCTTACAAGTTTTACGGTAGGATCTGGAGGTTCGGGAGGGTTATTTGTCCCTTCTTTGTTTATCGGAGGTATGTTAGGTCTTTCTTTTGGTAGTTTAACAAAACATTTTTTCCCTAATTTAGAATTATCTTTAATAAATTTCTTCTTAATTGGAATGTCGGGTTTTTTTACTGGAATCGCCCATGCACCAATTGCTGGCATGTTAATGGTTTGTGATGTTATAGAAAACTATACATTATTACCCGCTTTGATAATCGTCTCTGTAGTCAATACTGTTTTTTCTAAATGGTCGATTTATCAAGGACAAATAGAGAACCGATTTCACTCCCCTGCTCACTATTGGGATATGAATTTCAATATCTTAAAAAGAATCAAAATACAAGAAATAGAACACAAAATCAGAAAAACTGCTGTGGTAGAACCTCATCTTTTATTATCCGATTTAGAAGATAGAAGCTTACGATTAAAAGAAACAGATTTTATTGTTGTATCATCAGAAGGTTATTATAAAGGGATATGCTCTTTAAAAAAATTTCATCACTCCAAAGAAACAGAATCCCTGATATACTTATTGACTGTAGACGATGTTTATGACGCATCCGTTCCTCCTCTTTCCTTACAAAATTCTTTAAGCGATGTATTAAAGATCATGCACGAAAAAGAAGTAGATAAAGTAGCTATTATCGATAACCAATCTTATCTAAGAGGATATATTCGATTTCTTGATATTATTCAAACCTATTTTACCGTAGCTAAATGAAAAAGCCCATTTGTCTATCCATTGCAGGTGTAGATAATCTTGGATTCTCCGGCATTTATAATGATTTAAGAACTTTTTATTCATTAGACTGCTACGGTGTAACAGTTATCACAGCCATTGCTTCTCAAAATAACCAGGGAGTAAGATCAATTCATCCTATTCCGATAAAAATTATAGAAGATCAAATCTATACCATATTGAATTCGTTTAATATTAATGCTACCAAAATTGGTATGGTTTACAAAAGACAAGCAATTCAAATTATAGAAAATTATCTTAAAAATTTCATGTGGATTGTATTAGATCCCATATTACAAAGTACTTCTGGAAATTTCTTAATTGAAAAACACTCTCTTTTTAAATTATATGACTTATTTCCAAAAGTAAATTTAGTAACTCCCAATATTCCAGAAATCTTATATATTTTAAACCAAAAACAAGAAAAGGATAAATACGAAATAGAAGAGTTAAAAGAAAAATGTGTAAAATTTTTTGAAACATTTAAAACACCAGTCTTACTCAAAGGAGGACATAACCAAAGCAAAAAAATCGTTTTTGATATTTTTTACGATGGTGTAAGTTTTAGCATTTTTCGGCATCCCATTTTTACCAAAAAAAACATACGTGGAACCGGATGTAGTCTAAGTTCTGCCATAACTTCTTATTTAGCAAAAGGGAATGATTTATTAAAATCCATCCGAAAATCAGAAAAATACCTTCAGAATTTAATAAAAAATTCAAAAGATTACGATCTTTATACTAAAATTTTATGGCATTGAACTTTTTATAATTTATAAAAACTATTTATCAACGTATTGGTTACTCTTTAATAGAATCCATTTACTAAAGAGTAATATGTAAATCTATAAAAAGAATTCGATTGGATAAAAATAATTGATAAATCAACTATTATAAAAAAAGTTAGCTCGAGTTTGTAATGAATGAATGGAATGAAAGAATAAAAAAAATTAGTTATACAATCATAATTATTTATATTATAATAGGGGCATTGGATTTAATTGAATTCAAAAACGAAGATGGTAGAACTTTGTCCCTTCTTGATAGGATTTTTTATGATATTTTTCAAATAAAAAAAGAAAGAAGCTATACACAACCTTTTGGCTACCTTTTTGAAAAATCCAAATATTTTGATAAACCAGAAGGATTCCATTTATTAGGAACTGATATCAACGGAAATGATGTTTTATTGCAAACCTTAAAAGGAGCAAAAACCGCTTTACTTTTATCTCTTGGTGTTAGTTTAGTTTCTTTTCCTATTGGAATTTTACTTGGTCTTATTGCTGGTTATTTTGGAAAATTTATTGATGAATTCATTCAGTGGTTTTATACTACAATTGCTTCGATACCTTGGTTATTGTTTGTTATAACATTTTTGATGATTTTTGGAAAGGGAATCTTCTGGATTATATTAGCTATTGGACTAACATCATGGGTGGAATTGGCAAGATTGATTCGTGGAGAGACTCTCAAATTGAGAGAGCTGGCATTTATAAAATCTGCAAAAATTACCGGAAAAACTCATAGAAAAATTTTATTAGAAGAAATATTACCCAATACTTATCCTATAATCAAAATTACATTTATTTTATCCTCTTCCCATGTCATTTTAGCAGAAACTGTACTGACATTTATAGGAATTGGGGTTGAACCTAATTCTATTTCTTGGGGTATTATGATAGCTGAATCTCAACGAGAACTTATGCGGGATCCTCCCATATGGTGGAATTTTTTTAGTGCTTCGTTTTTAGGCATCCTACCTTTATTATTGGCTTTAAATTTTGTTTCCGAAGAAAAATAAAAAAATTCCCATAGATTTTTGCCTAAAAAAAATACTGACAATAACAACACTTAAAAAAAATGGTAATTAGGTTAATACTCTCTCTCCTTTAACCTTATTACACCACCAGATGGCATCTGGTGGCTTTTTTTTAATTTATGGTTGTTAGAGTCTTAAATAGATCTTGGTATTTGGATTCTTTTTTGTAAAATACTGGTATTTTACCAAGGGGAGCTTGTACTTCGATAGTTTGTTTACCAAAAAATTCTTTACCTGTCCAAAGTTCAATCCAAGTACCAAAGGGTAAATACACCTTTTTTACAGTGGTATTAGAATCTAATACTGGTGCAACCAATAGATCCTCTCCTAAAAGAAATTCTTCGTAATTTATAAAATATACGTTTTCGTCATCAGGATAGTGAAAAAACAAAGGTCTTACAAGAGGATATCCTTTCCCAGATGCTTCTTTTATCAATTCTTTTCTGTAAGGAAATAAATGACTATAAATTTTAGCATACCTAGAGAAAAATTGAAGAGTTTCTTCGTCACTATAGAATTGGTGATTTTTTTCAGGTTGATTGCCTTCATGAGTACGAAAAATGCTAGTAAATGCAGATAATTCTGTCCACCTAAGAAAAAGTTCTTTACTGCGATGGTAATTCTTTAACCAATGGGTTATAGTTGTATACCCTCCAATATCGCTATGATTGTATACATAGCCACACAAACCACTTGATACCAATCCCGTAACTACTGTTTTAATACCATCGTATTCACTCCAACTTACCAATTGATCCCCTAACCAAAATAAAGTAGAGTATTTAGGGCTTTTGGTATATCCTGCTCTTAAAAAATAAACAATCTCTTTTTCTTTTTTTTGTTCTACGATAACTTCCCAATTCAATTTCGCCCACTCTACGGGGTATTGATTATGAAAATTTTTTGGGTCACCATTGTATAATATAGCATCGAATGGTAAAGCTTCTCCAAAATCTGCCATCCATCCTGCTGCACCGATATCAATAAGATTTTTTTTGATAATAGACTTTAGCCAAGTTTTTGCCTCTGGATTTGTTAAATCAATCAGTCCAGCATAAAAATCTGTATTGCGAATTAAATAAGGTTCGCCATTCTGATTTTTTATTAAGTAGTTTTTATTTTTTGCCTCTAAAAATAAATTTTGTTTGATATTCGGTTTAATGCCTTCAACATCTGCTAAAAAAGGATTGATATAAAGCATCATTTGAATATTTTCTTTTTTTAAATCTTGAATCAATTGCTCCCATTTAGGGTATCTATCTTCGTCTAATTCCCAATTCCACCAAAGCTGTTTACCAAAACTTGTTTTTCTTTGACCTACCCAATCCTGCAACCAAAATGCAGAGATAGGGGTGTTGTATTTCTTAAGATCTTGCCACTTTTTATACACTTCTTCTGTTCCACCTTGCATTCCTATAATTGCACCTTTGTGGATCCAATCGGGTAATTCTCTCATTCTACCATTTACAGATGTATAAACTTCAGTAATTTTCGCAGGGCTATCAGAAACAATAAAAACCCCTTCGAAAGAATTAGAAAACAATTCAATTTGAGCTTTTATGGGATTAGTTAAATCAAAAACTGAATATTTAGTATTATTTAAATAAAATCCTCTAAGAAAATTGGTTATAAAATATGGAACGGGAGCATAAGTCGTATACCAATCACCACCTGCTTTAGCTGTTAAATTCGCACCTGTAGTAATGGGCTCTTCCCCTCGTCCGATCCCTTGTTCACTAACCATAATTGGTACTCTTTTTCCCTTAAGATTAAAGTAAGTGAATTGCTCGCCAAACCCAAAGAAAAATTCATTTTTACTGGTTTCTAAGTTGAAATAAATACGATTGATTCTTTGATCCATTACTTTAATCATAACTTTGATTTCTTCCGAACTATTTTGGATAAAGAAAAGATTAAAAGACACATTCGTTTTATCTTCGCAAGTATTATACCCTTGGATATAAATCAAATGTTTTTCTTTTTCTATTTTATTAATGATTTGTTCTTTACATAAGAGGAGTCTTTTTTCCCTTAAGAAAAATGAACCTCTTGATTCTTGTATTGTTTCTTGCCCTATACCGAAAGAAATAAAGGACTCACCTTCTGGATTTCGCCAGACAACTCTATTATATTTTTTGCTAAATAATTCGTAAACAAGTTGATTTTTCTTTTCTCTTTTGAATATAAAATAATCCAATTCCCATTTTTGGTTTGTATTTGCAATTTTCTCTTCTAAAGAAGGATTTTCTGAAAGCTTTTTCGATTGAACCCATTCCTCTCGAGTACAAGTAATAAAAAAAAACAATATAAAAAGACTAAAAACTTTCATGTTCTCCCCCATAAACTTTTCATTAGAATTATTGAATATATAATCGCAATTTTACAAATCGTCATAATTTGTCTACTTAAAAACTTTATTCAAGTTGTTTTTTAGATATTTTTTTTGATTTTAGAAAGACCCCCTTTTTAAAAGGGGGAATTTTGTTGGAAAGAAACTTATGATTTTTTATTAAAATCATTTAATCCCTGCATCATGAACTTTAAAACGAAAAAGATATTCATTCACAACACCTGCCATTTCTATTGGTAAAAGTATTTGAACTGTTTTGCCAACGAGATTTTTAAAATCATACATTCCATACATCCCTTTTGGTTCTCTATCTGGCAAAAATGGTTTCAAATTATAAACACAAGAATAATAACAACTATAAACAATATTATCTGCTGGGATTAAAGATTTTTGTATTTTGGTTTTTTTAAGAATCACACTTGGAATCTAGGATTTATTTACATCTGATAGGGAAATATCTGAATGAATGATTCTCTTACTGACTCCATCCTCATCAACAAAAACTACATCATCCCATAATATTTTAATAGAAAATTCGCTTTTATTAGTCAATTCAAAAGGAAAACTATAATTTGCTTCTTTCCAAATAATTTTTATATTTTCGTCTTCATATTCGTATACATCATTCAATTGAATAATTTTAGTTTTTCCATAGTCTTCTTTTCTTTGTATGGGCTTTTCTACTTCGTAAATTTTAAGATCATAATAAGGTGTCATACATCCAATAAAAAAAGTTGCCAAAACCAAAAAAATTGGCCTCAGGGTTAGTACATCTCTCATAGTTCCTCCTTTTTGAACCATACTACTGGTTACCTAAGACATTTTTTGTTAAAATTTTCAATTTTCAGAATTTTTTTAAATTTAACTGGAAATATGGATTTTTTATCTAATCGAGAATCCAACCGCCTCTATTAAGTAAGTAAATTTATCCCTATTTAAGACAGTAGGACATTTTTTAGAAAGATTTTTTTGCAAAAAAATGGTCCATCGAATGCTAAATTCCTATATAGAATTCCTTGGAATAACTATCTTCTGTGATAACTATCACAGAGAAGAGATATAAGTATTTAAATCTTGAATTCCTTGTGTGATAACTATCTCAAAAGAATATGACATAAACTTATATTTGAATTTTTTAAGCACAGAAAACATGGCATCAAAGAGACATACTTGCAATACAATCTTTATAGCTTTTTCAATATACCCTTCATTGTGATAACTATCACACCGTGTTATAATAGCATTTATAACTCTAGGGTGGGGTTGCTTTCGTATAAAAAAATTGTCACATAAAAAGACGCTATAATAACTTATACAGGGATGCAAACTATGAACAAGATTTTTTTATATTAAACAAATAAAATACGAGTTTATTTGCTTTTCGATAGTTTCCCCTAAGTGGAATATTTTTTAAGGGAATCGTAGTATTTTTTTACATCTATACTTAACCCAAGTCTTGCTTTTAAATTTATCCGTATTGCAATTAGACAGCAATTTTGGATATGATAAATCTTAAATTTAGATAAATCTATATACCAGTTTCTTTGATACATATTATTTTTTATATCCAATAGACAGATTCCCTTTTTCCCAACTCTTTTTTTGATTTTCGTAGAAGATTTTCTAAAGAAAGAATTGCAATCTTGGTCCTTAGTTTATTTAACCAATTCAACTAAAAAACCGTTTTTTGAAAAACAACGAAACCAAAAATAGAAAATTTAATTCATTCCTAAGAATTTTTTTTATTGTTTAGAAAAAATCTTTTAAAATTGAAATGAAAGGCATATAAATAAATTGTTAACTTATAAAATCTTGCAAATTTGAATTCCTTTGTAAAAAAATATTCTACGAGTTTATATTTTAAAAAATTCTTAACATAATATCAAAACATTGACAAATGAATTTTTGGTATTTATTTGATCTCATGAAATTTCTACAGAACTTTATCGTAGGTATTTTATTCATTGGTTCTTTATCATTAGTGGGTTATTTTACTATTGTTTCTGATAGTGGTCCCTTTGCTAAAAGAGGAAAACTTATTGTTGTATATTTTGATCAAGCAGAAGGAGTCAAAGTAGGTTCCAAAGTTACTGTGTTGGGAGTACCAGCTGGTACAGTAGTAGATATGGATTTAGTTTCTGTAGACGAAAACAATACTCCCGTTTCTGATGCTTCTCCTAATCGAGTAAGACAAAGGGTCGCTATGGCTATTGAATTAAAAAAAGACATTGTTTTTTATGATAACTATTCCATAGCTTTAAAAAATGAATCCATTTTATCGGGTAAAGTAGTAGCCATTGATCCTGGAAGTAATGAACCCATTTCTGGGAAATATCCTAAAAAATTAAATATAAAATGGTACAGTACTTTTGAATCTGAAAAATTAGGTCGAAGTGTTATCAAGATGAATTTAGACGAATTAAAAGAAAAAAAAACTGATATTGTATTATCTGGCCAAAATGCAGGGGATCCTATTGCTGGGTTATCAGAGTTAATCTCAGAAAATAGACAAAATGTAAAAAGAATTATACAAAATGTTGCAGAAATAACAGAAAAAATCAATAATGGTCAAGGTACAATTGGTCTTTTAATCAATGATAGCAAATTGCATGATAATGCAAATACTTTGGTTTCAGATGCAAAAATCGTAGTTCGAGAAATGCGGGAAAACTTAGAAGATACAAGGGAACAAGCACCCGTAACCAGCTTTATTCGAATACTATTGACTTCATTTTAATTTATCTCTATTTCTATCTATGGAGTTTTTTTTTGATTTAATGTACATTCTTGTTTCTGTTATTGTTATTACATTATTTTTCTCTTTTTTTGTCAAAATTCCCACTATTATTATTTTTATCTTTACGGGCTTTCTGATTGGACCTTTTGGTTTAAAACTATTAAAAAATTACGAGGCAATAGAATTAATTTCGGAAATTGGAGTTGCTCTTCTTCTTTTTACAATTGGTTTAGAATTTTCCTTTAAAGATTTAAAAGACAACAAAAAGGATATTTTTTACTTGGGATTTTTACAAGTATTTTTTACAATCTTTTTGTTTTCTTTTTTTTTATCTTTTTTTTATCCAATTTTTGTAGCTTTAACGATTGGCTTTTTAATAAGCATCAGTAGTACTGCAATTATCTTAAAAGCTTTACAAGATCAAAACCAAATTCATTCTATTTCGGGACAAATTCAAATTTCTATTTCAATTTTTCAAGATTTGATTTCATTGTTTTTTATATTGATTTTGCCTTTTTTAAAAGAACTTCAATCTATGAGTATAGACTCCTTACTCAATTTTTTAGTCCTCGAAAATTTTTTACCAATTTTCTTTAAAATTATAATTTTAACGATTTCATTTTTCTTGTTGTATAAGTTTTTGATCCCTAGTTTTCTGAATTTCATTGCAAAAACAAAAAATAAAGATCTGTTTGTCTTAAGTGTTATAGTTTTATGTTTTCTAATTACTTTTGGAATGTATAAAGCTGGCTTGTCCATTGCTCTCGGAGCATTTTTAGCAGGTTTATTAATTTCCGAAACAGAGTATAGCATCGAAACTTTAAGCAATATTTTGCCATTCAAAATTGTGTTTACAAGTATTTTTTTTGTTTCGATTGGGATGTTAGTAGATATCCAATTTATCATCAAGGATTTGAATTGGGTTTTTATTATAGTTTTTTCTATTCTCGTTGGATTCTTTAAATTCATGATTGTTTTTCTTATAGTATATATATTTTATAAAAATGTAAGAATTTCTTTAATTTCGGGAATTTTTTTATCTCAGATCGGAGAATTTTCTTTTATCATTTTAAAAGAAGCCTTTGACCTTAGTATAATAGATAAAAATGTTTATCAGTTATTATTATCTTCTACTGTCGTTACAATGTTTCTTTCTATTATATTTATGGAATTTCCTTATATGCTTTTGGATATATTTGAAAATATCCTGCCCTTTTTTTCAAAAAATTCTTTTTCAAACAAACGGGAAGAACCATTAACAACCTTTACAGAACTAAAAGAACATATTGTGATTATTGGATACGGAATCAATGGAAGGAATGTGGCAAAAGCAGCTAAAATTGTAGATATCCCCTATCTTATAATAGAAATGAACCCAAAAACTGTACGAGAAGAAAAAAATAAAGGTGAGCCTATCCTCTTCGGAGACGCAACAAATATCAATATATTAGAAAAGTTAAACCTTGAACACGCAAGGATGATAGTAATTGTGATTAATGATCCCGAGGCAACAAAAAAAATCATTAGACAAGTGAAAAAAATAAATCCAAATTTATACATTTTAGCTAGAACAAGATATTTAGCAGAAGTTCCTAAATTAAAAGAACTGGGAGTAGACGAAGTAATACCCGAAGAATTCGAAACATCTATACAAATTTTTAGGCGGATTTTAGAACACTACAATTTCTCGTTATCAGAAATACAATTCTTTTCCGAAGAATTACGGGTATCTGGTTATGATGTACTAAGAAGAAATCAAAGTTAAAAAAAATTACGAATCGTCGATATAAAATATAATGCATAAACTATTATTCATTTTTTTAATCACTAATTTAAATTTGTTTAGCCAAACTTTGCGTAGCCCCTCAGAAGTATTAGATATAAATAGAATCAATACTTTGGAAAATCAATACCAAAACAAAATATTCCCTCCCGAAGATATTCTTACGAAATTGAATCAAGAATTAAGTAGGTATTTTGAGCAATTCCAAAAAGAAAGATTACGAAAAGATACAATCATTTCTATACCTTATGACTACTATAATTTTCCTTTGAACCAAATTTATTTACTTTTATATGTGAGAAACTCCAAAGATATAGAGAAAACAAATAGGATTTTTTCTCCTTACTTATATAAAATTTTTAATTTAAAAGGTAAAATTCATGAAGAACTCAATCAAAAAAATTTAGCATTTTACTCGTATTTCCAAGCACTTAATTATACAATTCCTATTATAGAAACCGAAATCCCTAAAGAAAAAAACCTTCCTGAAAAACCTTCTATTTTGGACTTAGAAACCATTCTAAACCAAAAAGAATTCATTTATGCTTTTGATTATTTGAATTATTTGGATTCTACCTTAGGAAACGAAAATTTCTTAAAAGAATTCGAAGACAATACTCTAAAAAATCACATATTAGAATTTAAACAAAATTTAAAAGAAATAAAAGAAAATATCAATTCTCTTTCCTATTTTAAAAAGAGTTATTATCAAGTTGAAGCAAAAAATTCCCAACAAAAAACAAACATACAAAATGAGTACGATACAACTTGGCAGCAAACCTATAGAAAAATCCAAAACCTATGGGATAAAGAAAAGATATTTAGAGATTTTATACAAAATTTAAAAAACCAATATTCAGAAAACTTATTTCGAATGGCAAACATTTTAAAAGAAATTGAACTCAAACAAAAAGAAAGAGAAAGAATTCTAAATCAATCTTCGTATTATAGAGGAACAGGCAATCAATTAGGAATCAACAAAACCCTTTACAGAAATTTTGTCGGTTATACCCAATTATTAGAATTGGCAGTTCGTCTAAATCCCGATCAGTTGGATTATTTGGATTTACTTTCTACACAATATTTATTAGAAAAGAATATCCAAGCTGGAATTTCTATTGAAAAAAAATGGATCATAAAAGCACCAGAAAACGATACCAGAACTCCGAAGCACTATCTAAGACTAATTTCATATTATTTAGAGCAAAAAAACATAAGTCTCTCCAAAGAGTATTTAGATAAGTTATATACAATTTTAAATCAAAACCCAAGTTTACAAAAGAATATATTTGGAAAAGACTCAGAAAATTTTGTTTTATCAGAATTTGACCACTTTTTATTTTTTTATGCTGATTTTATGTTAAAAAACAGTTTTTCGAATCATGAAAATATATTTTTGGATTTACTGAATAAAATCAATTTAAAAATACAAAGTTTAGAAATTGCAAAACAAAGTACAGACAACACCCTAACTTTTAAATATAAGATTTTATTCAATTTAGCAAAAATATATAAAAACGAAAAAGAAGATAATAAAGAATTAGAAATATTAGAAAATATTTATGAATTATTTCAAAAATTGGAGAATACTTTAGATCAAGAAAAACAAATAAAAAAACAAAAAGAATTAGAAATTTTAGAATTAAAACAACAGTTGTTCTATGAACAAAACGAAGAAAAAACTCGAAAATTATACGAAATTCAAAAAATAGAAATTCCAAATATAGAAGAAAATATAAAAAAAATACAAACTATATTGAATTCAATTCCGTTAGGATCTTTCTTAGAGAGGATTGCATATTTTTATTATTTAAAAAAAGACTTACCAAAATCTATAAAGTATTATGATTTAATTCAAAAAAATTTATATTCTAATCAAAACGAAAGAAAAAGAGCTTTACAAAATTTACAAATCATACAAGATATCCAAAAAAAAGGCCGTTGGGAAAAAATACTTTTGCCCGATAATTTTGAAAGATAAAAAAGATTTGATTTGTTACAGAAAATAAAATTTTGTGATATTAAAGAATTTAAACTCGAACAGAGGTAATAAAAAATGGCAAATCGTAGTGATTCCTTAAATAGTGTAATTGGTCCGGGTTCTATTTTTGAAGGTAAATTTTATATATCTGGTTCCTTAAAGATAGATGGAAAATTCCAAGGAGAAATTAGAACAGAAGATGAACTTATAATAGGAGAAACGGGAAAAGTAAAAACAAATATAAAGGCTAAAAATGTGGTTATCGCTGGAACTATGATTGGAAATATCCAAGCACGAGAAGAAATACGAATAGAAAAAAATGGAAAACTCTTAGGAGATTTAGAAACTCCTGTTTTGCATTTAACACCAGGAGTTATCGTAAAAGGGCAAATGACCATAACTGGAGGTCAAAAAAAAGATATCGAAAAAATTATAGAAGAATCCTTTGGCGAAACCACACAAAAATCAGAAAACAAAGAGCAAAACAAGAAAAAATAATGCAATATCATAAAAGATTTCAGCAAAAACCAGAAGTAAAAAAATTCGAATTAAGGGGAAAGTTCTCTATAATCCATTTAGGAAACGGAAGTTTTATTTATACAATTCCGGGAAAAGATAGACCAAAAATTAAAAGAATTGATTTTTTTGATTTTAATCTTAAAAAGTTTGGTTTGGGTTTTTTAAGTGCATTTGTTTTATTTATAGTTTTTTTTATTTTCAATACAAAGAGTGGTATTGCTACATCACAAAGAGAAGAACAGCAAAAAAATCACTTTCAAGAAACATTTAAAAATTTATCTCCGTACGAAATAGAAAAACAGTCAGAAGAATTAAAAAACAAACTTTTAAATTTAGATAAAGAAATCGAATCCAAACTAAATAATAAAGAAAAATACATAACCTACGAAATTAAAGAAGGAGACTCTTTAAATTCAATTGCAGGAAAGTTTAGAATACCCGTAAAATTTATTTTACAAGAGAATCAAATAGAAATCAACACCATTTTAAAGCCAGGTCAAACATTAAAAATTCCGAATAAACCAGGTATTTTTTACACTATAAGGAAGGGAGATAGATTATCTTTCATAGCAGAAAAGTACCAAGTTTCTCTCGAAGATATCATTAAAGATAATGATCATTTAGAAAATTACGACATATTAAAAGTAGGCAAAAAGATCTTTTTAGCCAATGCTATTATACCAGAACCACCTCCTATATGGAAAATGCCAGCTTATGGTAAAATCACTTCTTTTTTTGGTTACAGAAATCATCCTCTTTATGGATACAGACAATTTCATGGGGGGATCGATATAGCTCTTAATTTTCAAAGGGTTACAGCTGCAAGGGATGGGATAGTATATTTTGCAGGATTTATGGGTGGTTACGGATTGGCAGTTATCATCAAACATGATTCTAAATTTAAAACTTTATATGCCCATCTAAGCAAAATTTTTGTTAAAGAAGGTCAAATAGTAAGAACAGGAACTCCAATTGGAATTTCTGGTAATACAGGATTCTCTACTGGACCTCATTTACATTTTGAAATAATCTACAATGGGATCCCAGTTAATCCATTTGTTTATATAAAAAAGTAATAATTGTACCAAAATTTTCAAGTTTATACACCAAACAAAATAGGAGTTTGCATATGTCTGTAGCTAAAAAAACAAAAATTAAAAAAAATTCAAAAAAACAGCAAGAAACTTTACCAGAAGACACCGATTCTATACAAGAAAACAACAATAACGAAAGTTTAGAATATCCAGAAAACAACAACGGAAAAAATCAGACTATCGAAATTAGCGAAGAAGATACTACTAAAACAGAAACCAAAAAAAACAAAATAGAAAACGAAGGAACCCCTCCTCCATTATATTTAACTCAACTTACTTCTTTGCCCATAAATGAATTAACACAACTTGCAATTCAATTAGGCGTAGAAGACGTAGCAGGAAGTAAAAAGCAAAATATTATTTATTCCATAATGCAAAAACAATTACAAAGGAATGGTATCGTTTATGCTTCTGGTGTATTAGAAAAGAAACCAGAAGGATACGGTTTTTTAAGAAGTGCAAATTATAGTTACTTGCAAGGACCTGATGACATTTATGTAGCATCTTCTCAAATACGAAATTTTAAACTACAAACCGGAGATACAATAGAAGGACAAGTAAGACCACCAAATTCCAATTCAAACGAAAAATATTATGCTTTATTACGCATAGATACCATAAATGGAGAAGATCCAGAAAAAGCAAAAAACAGATTTCTTTTCGATAATCTAACTCCTATCTATCCCGACGAAAGATTAGAGCTAGAATATAGACCTGACTTATTGGATACTCGCATCATAGATTTATTCATACCTATTGGTAAAGGGCAAAGAGGTTTGATTGTTGCCCCACCAAGAGTGGGTAAAACCATATTACTTCAACACATTGCAAATGCGATTACAACCAATCATCCCGAAGTCTATTTGATTGTTCTCTTAATTGATGAAAGACCAGAAGAAGTTAC
The DNA here is from genome assembly GCA_046291925.1 of Leptonema sp. (in: bacteria). Taxonomy (GTDB): domain Bacteria; phylum Spirochaetota; class Leptospiria; order Leptospirales; family Leptonemataceae; genus SKYB61. Next base: position 77,498 of record JBKBRY010000009.1, read on the forward strand.
GGATATGGCAAGAAATGTAAAAGGAGAAGTAATTAGTTCTACCTTTGACGAAGAAGCCAAAAGACATTGTGATGTAGCTGAAATAGTTTTAGAAAAAGCAAAACGATTTGTGGAATTCGGAAGAGATGTAGTAATTTTATTAGACTCTATTACAAGGTTAGCAAGAGCCTACAATCAGACAACTCCTACTTCCGGTAAAGTTTTATCGGGTGGTATGGATTCGAATGCCCTACATAAACCAAAAAAGTTTTTTGGGGCAGCTAGAAATATAGAAAATGGTGGTTCCTTAACTATCATTGCAACAGCTTTAATAGAAACTGGTTCTAAAATGGATGAGGTAATTTTCGAAGAGTTTAAAGGTACTGGAAACATGGAAATTCATTTAGATAGGAGATTGGCAGATAGAAGAATTTTCCCAGCTATTGATTTGAACAAATCAGGAACGCGAAAAGAAGATTTGCTGTTACGAGAAGATGTGCTAAATCGCGTATATTTGCTAAGAAAAATACTAAGTCCTCTATCTCCTATAGAAGCAATGGAATTTTTACTAAGCAAAATGAAAAATACAAAAACAAACGAAGAATTTTTAGCTAGTATGAACACATCTGCTGTAATGAATTTATAGCTTATTGATTTCAAAAACCACTTCTGGGTTGAATTTTTTTGAATTCAAAAAGTACAAATACAAATATAGGAAAACAATTCTAAAGCATTACATTTTCTTTTTTAAAAATTCAAATTGACTAAATTCAATAGAATAGACATTTTATCTTGAATGTCTTACATAGAAAAAAAACTAAAAGAATGGTTAGATAAAAAAATCATAACAAAAGAGGAATTCGACAACATTTTACATTATGAAAGCCATAAAAGTTTTGTAATTTCTAAAAAATTTTTTTCTTTGGGTTTGTTGTTGATCGCCGCTTTCAGCATAGGTTTAGGAATTATAAGTATCGTTGCGGCCAATTGGGATCTGATTCCCAGCTATTTAAAATTTCTGTTTTTATTTAGTCTTCATTTTGTTATTTTATTTCTAAACTTAAAATATAAAAAAAACATTGTAATAAAAGAAAGTCTTATAGCATTATTCATCCTATTATTTTTAGCAGAAATTGGTTTAACTTCACAAGTTTTTCATTTAGAAGAAGAGTTAGAATATGCCTTTTTCTTTTGGGGGATTTTAAGTTTTTTCCCTATGTTGCTATCTAGTAGTAAATGGATTCCTTTTTGGGTTTTTTCTATTTGCCATATATCCTTTAGTTTAATTTTGATTGATCATTACCATTGGAATAAACCTCATCAAATGCTTACTGCTTTCTATATGAGTTTTGTAATATTCTTTCTTCTATTTTATGGCTCCAGCTATTTTTTTAAATTAGAAAATATAAATAGAGGACTTTTTTATTATACAATTTTATTTTATTTTGCAAATCTCATTATTTTTCATCTATTTTGGTATTGGCATTCAGATATAGAAACTAAAAATTTTACTTTTGGGAAGCTTTGGAATCTTTTATTTATTTTTATTATTTTTATGGGTACATTCCTTTTAAAAAAAGATTTTTTCTTTAAAGATCAACCGTTTCTTTTTTTGTTCTTTTGGATCGTATTTTCTATGAACTACTATTTTTCTTCTTTTTTCGAAGAAGAATTAAAGAATCGTATATTTGGAACGATCTTTTTTATTGCTTTAACTTTGCTGATTGCTCATTACTTTCTTAAACTTAATGTTCTTAGATTATTTAATTTTTCGATTCTAATTATCATACTTCGTTTATGGGTTGTTTATATTGAATTATTTAAAGATTTAACCTTTACTGGTTTAGGATTGATTGTTTTTGGAGTTTTGATTTACATAACTCTATATTTATACAAAATTATTATAAAAACAATCTTTAAAAAACAAGAAAATCTATGAAAAGAGAAATTCTGTTTTTTTTGTTCCCTCTTGGGATCATTATCTTCTATGTATTTTTTTCTTATTATAGATATGCAAAAAGTGAATCTTTTGTTTATTTTCCTATTCAAAGCTATGATCCAAGAGATCTTATAAAAGGTCAATATTTAGAATTTAATGTAATTTATGCAGATACTAGTTACGAATGCGATAGGGAACAAAACACAAAATGTGGATGTATTGAATTTAAAGAAGACAAAAATTTTCAAATAATAGGATTCATATCAAATATACACGATTGTAACGTAACCCAATGCCAACCAAAAATACAATTAAAATGCAGAAATCAAGTTTACACGATACCACACCATAAATATTTTCTTTCAGAAGAAAAAGCAAAATCGAATATCCCAATATCTGAAAATTCTTATATATTACTTACTATTGATAAAAATGGTAAGTCTAATATCCGACAGATTTTTGTGTACGATACGAAGAAAAAAAAATTGATCGGTATCCAAGAATACTTATCCAACAAATGAAAATCAGTTAATATTTATTTTTTTTAGAAAAGGTTATAAAAATGTTGTTGAAAAATAGATCCTAAAATTATTTTTTTAATGATTAATATATCGAAAACAGCTAAAATGAATATTTTAATTGACATAAAAGTCAATTTTATAGTATTGGTTAGTATAAACTAAAAAAGGAGAAATATATATGATTACAGGTAACTTTTACTCAGATAATGAAGATTTGCAATTACATTTCAACTACTTAATAGACTGGGATCACATTATTAATGAATACGAAAATGGTTTTGAAGATGCCAAAAAATACCAAGAAACTCGAGACGATAGATTTGCTATGGCACCAGATAGTATAGAAACTGCAAAAGATTATTATAAAACTCTATTGGAATCTTACGGAGAACTAGCAGGGAAAGAAATAGCACCAAAGGCTCAGATAATAGATAAAAAAGGATTAAAATTGGTCAATGGAAAAGTTATCTTTCCTGAAGAAATGATTCAAGGAGTAAATTTATTTAAAGAAGCAGGATTGCTTCCTTACTCTATCAAAAGAGAAAACGGTGGTTTAGGATTACCAGCTAGTGTCCAAATGTTTATTGCTGAAATCGTAGCTCGTGCCGATGCATCCTTTTCTATATGTCTTGGCTGCGCGAATTTAGGTGAAACAATAGAAAATTTTGCTTCAGAAGAATTAATAAAAAAATGGGTTCCTCTTATGGCAAAGGGAGAATACTGGGGCGCTATGGCTTTAACAGAACCCAACTATGGTTCAGATTTACAAAGAATTCAAACCAAAGCAACGAAAGGAAAAGATGGCAAATGGTATATCACAGGAACGAAAAGATTTATCACACATGGATGCGGTTTTGCTGATAAGCCAGCAGTTATCCTTACTTTAGCAAGAACAGGGACCCCTGATAGTGGCGGTAAAGGAATATCATTCTTTTTAGTAGATGGTAAATATGTAGAAATTGCCAAAATCGAAGAAAAATTGGGACTTCATGGATCTCCTACTTGCGAAGTCGTATATGACAATGTACCAGCAGAAATCATAGGAGAAGAGAATAAAGGATTAGTCAAATACGCAATTCAAATGATGAATGGTGCTAGATTAAGTATTGCAGCTCAATCTATGGGTATTGCAACTGCTGCATACAGGGAAGCAAAAAAATATGCTTCTGAAAGGATTCAATTTGGAAAGCCGATTGAACAAATCCTTCCCGTAAAAAGGATGTTAGATAAAATGGAACAAGAAATTGTTGCAATGAGATCTCTTTTGGTAGAAGCTGGAAAAACCGTGGATATGTACCATTGGAGAAAAGATAGAATGCTTCGTAGTGGCGTTTTAGAAAGAGAAGTTAGAAAAGATCCCATAATACTAAAATGGGAAAAACTTGCAGATCTTTTTACACCATTAACAAAATACTATAACTCAGAAATGTGTAATCGAATTGCTTATGACGCTATACAAGTATTTGGTGGATCTGGATATACGGAAGAATACGATGCAGCAAGATTGTACAGAGACGCAAGGATCACAAATATCTACGAAGGAACAACACAATTACAAATTGTTGCAGCCATAGGTGGTGTAATGTCTGGTATGACAGAACACGGTCATTTAAGAGAATATGTTAAAGAAAATCAAAACGTATTTAGTTTTTCAGATCAACTAAAAGAAATTTGGAATCTTTTTGAAGAAATAGTAGAAACATATCGCCAAATTGATAACAAAGATACCAAAGAAGCTTATGCTTTTGAAGTTGTTGAATCTTGTGCAAGGTTCATTGCAGGAATGTTAATTGAACGGTCTATAGCAATAGTAAATGGTAAAGTAGATCTTTCGATTTTGGAGAAAAGAAAAGAAATTTCAAGAAGTTATAATAAAGAAAGCTTAGGAATTTTAAAAGGAAATTTAATAAAAATCCAGTTAGAAAGAGAAACGATAAAAATCTAAATAGCATTAATGAAAATTGGAAATTTTCTTATTGGCAAACCAAAAATTGGAATTGCATTAGGGTCTGGCTCCGCAAGGGGCTGGGCTCATATCGGTGTTTTAAAGGCATTAGAAGAACATAATATTGAACCTGAAATTGTTTCTGGAACCTCTGCTGGTGGTGTTGTAGGAGCCTTCTATGCTGCCGATGCTTTACCTATTTTAGAAGACTCCTTAAAAAATTTCAAAAGTCTAAAAGATACCTTAGCTCATTTAGATTTTGGCATTGGATCAGGTGGGATGATTACAGGAAAAAGATGGTGGAAAAAGTTTTTGGAAACTTATCTACCGGTTCGAAGATTTGAAGAATTAAAAAAACCTTTTGGAGTAGTTACCGTAGATTTAATCACTATGCAAGAAGTTCATATAAGAAGTGGGGAATTATTACCTGCAATTCGTTCTACTATTGCAGTACCTGGTTTTTTTTCTCCATTTGAGTATAAAAACTATAAATTTGTAGACGGAGGAATTTTAAACCCTGTACCTATTGATTTAGCAAAAGATTTAGGAGCCGATATTGTTATAGGTGTTGATTTAAACTCTCGTCCCGAAACAAAGATACCCGATTCAATGACTGAAATTTTTCATAGAACTTTTCAAATTATGCAATATAAAATCAATGTGTACAATAAAATTATTTTCAATGTAGACACCATTATTGAACCTAATTTAGACGAAATTTCTTTTTTGGATTATCATAAACATCAGATAGCAATTGCTGAAGGGTATAGAGCTACAATAGAAAAAATAGACGAAATAAAAAAAATTATAAATTCAAAATTCAAATACATACCAAAAATCCAAAAAAGATTTTATAAAACGACTCAAAGTATTGAATATTGACTTTTATAGATTTCAAAAAATCTTTTCATATACTTGCCTAACACATCAAATTCAATATTCACAATAGTATGTACACGCCATTCTTTTACATTAGTAACTTCGTAGGTATAAGGTATAATATTCACATAAAAATAAGAGAATTCCTGGGAAACAAGTGGATTAGTTTTTGGAAGATCCTCAAGTTTCGAAATTGTCAAACTAATCCCATCAATCGCAATACTACCCCTTGGTACTAGTAAATCTATAAATTGAGAAGGATAAGAGATTTTATATTCATAGCTTCCTATTTTATCTATTTTTTCTAATATTCTACCAACACAATCTATATGACCTTGTACAAAATGCCCATCAATCCTTTGTTGGGATAGCAAAGAACGTTCTAAATTAACTCCATCCCCTTTTTTTAAATAGCCCAAATTTGTTTTTGATAAAGTTTCCGAAACGGCTGTTACTTGATAGTGCTCTTTATCTACAATTCTCTCTACAGTTAGACAGACTCCATTATGGGATACACTTTCTCCTTTTTTTAATTCTTTTGTAAGATTAGAATGAATCATAAAAGTCTTGTTTGAATCCACACAAATGATCTCCTCGATTAGACCTACTTCTTCTATGATACCACAAAACATAAATAGAATTCAAATTTCTGAAGAAACTCAAACTTACAACTTAAAAAATTTATAAAGATAAACAATAATTACAAAATTGTTTAAAAGAAATTTTTAAATTAAAGAAAATTTTTATTCAATAAAGATTGTTAAGTATTTTCTCTATATAAAATAATTTTACCAATTTTCGTCAATAGATTTTTTAATTAATTTACCAAAAAATTTTAGAAGACTCGTATAGCTTTTTCCATTAAACCTCGTGGTGGAATTGGCAATAATGAGCTGAGCAAATGAAAGCTGGTTTCTTATATATATTCATTTTGAAAATCTGATCAAAAAAGAAACAAAAATATTTTTATAAATTGTAGAAGTACACAAAGAATTCCATAAAAGAGTTGAATCCTTTCAACAGAACTTTATAGTTTTTGGATTAAAGTAATTTTTCACAATTTAAACATGCTTTTCTTTTTTTGATAAAGTATTGATAATGATTTATAATTACCACCATCCTAAAGCAAAACTAGATCTCTGCAATATAAATACTTAAGCACAACAGCATGCTAACCTTTAGGTTTTTATGCTATTTGTTTTTCTAAATTGATAAAATTTCTTGATTTTTTTAATATTGTTAGATTCCTTTTTCCCATGGAAGTTAGCAAAAGCATTATCATTCAAATCCTTTTATCCATAACTTTTGGTAGTCTCATCGGAATAGATAGAGAATTAAAGAGAAAACCAGGAGGGCTAAGAACACATATTTTAATTTGTTTAGGTGCTACTTTTTTAATGATTATATCAAAGCATAGCTCAGGTGCTCTAGGAGATCCTACTCGGATTGCTGCTCAAGTAATTTCTGGTATTGGATTTATTGGTGGTGGAGTAATTATGAAATACGGGTTCAATATAAAAGGGATCACTACTGCAGCAACGATTTGGATCGTAACGGCTATTGGTTTAGGAATAGGTTCTGAATTATATTTAGAATCAGGAATGGTTACCTGCTTTGCGTTAATAATTTTATTTTTTGTAAACAAAATAGAGCACAAATTTTTTGAAGGGGATGAATTCAAAATTTTAGTTATTGATATAAAAAGCGTAAATTCCGATGATACTGAAATAAAAGAAAAATTAAAAAAATTTCGCTTAAAAGTAAAAACATTAGAAATCGAAAAATACTTTAACAAAAATAGAACACGATATCAGTTTTTAATACCAACTCCAAGAGATCTAGATTTAGAAAATCTAATCAATGATCTCTACAAAATCAAGCGAATACAAAAAATATAAGTAATAGACAAAGAATAAAATAGATTCAATTATACCTTATTTTTGCTAATTCATCATTTTCTAAATTTTTTAAAATATTTTTAGCCAAAGCAACATCCATACTATGTCCCGTTCTGTGTGCTACAATATGTGCTATAATAGGCCTATTTAAAAGATAGAGATCACCAATCAAATCTAATATTTTATGTCTTATGCATTCATCTGGGTAGCGAGTTTCATTTAAATACCCATCTTCTGTCAAGACCAAAGCATTTTCTAACGAAGCTCCTTTGATCAAACCTTTCGATCGCAAATATTCCACATCTTTTAAAAAACCAAATGTCCTTGCAGAAAGAATTTCTTTTTTCGTAATTTGCGAATTCAGATTAATATGTAGACTTTTACCTTTTAAATCAGGATGTTCATAATGGATTGTATAGGTTACCTTAAACTCCTCCGAAGGAACAGCTATAATATACTTATCTTCTGACACTACCCAAACTGGATTCATTAATTTTACAGGAGTATTTTTATAATTAGTAAATTCAAATACCCCTACGGATTCTAGGATATTATGAAATTCTATAGCAGAACCATCCATTATAGGTATTTCATTAGAGCTTAGTTCTACAATTATATCTGTAATACCACTCACAGCAAAAGCACATAAAAGATGCTCTATGGTATGAACTTCCCATATTCCATTGGTTAATGTAACAGCATTCATTGTATTTTTCACATTCCATGGAGAAACCACAATCTTCCCATTTCGTTTTTTGTTGGAACGAAAAAGAATTCCACTATCAGCTTCCGCAGGTAACAACCGAACCTTAGAAAGTGCACCTGTGTGCAATCCAACCCCTTTGAAAGTTATTGGTTCTTTAATAGTGGAACGATAGTTTCTTCCTAAAGTTACAGAATTAAAACTGTTTTTAGCAGAAATCTGGCTTGAATTCTTTAATGTGTTAAACATATTTTGTACACTCAATGCAAAAAATATACCAGAAACCTCTTGGATCAAAAAAATTTACCAAAATATTTTAAGAGCATGAGCAAAAAATGGATGAAATTGACCATTAACGATAACAATTTTAAAGAATTTTAGGAAAAAACTCTAAAAAAACAAGACCTTATAAAAACCCAAAAATTAAAACTTATAAAATTGTATTCTTTTATATACATTGAGGAAAAAAGAACACAAAAAGAGATTGCAATGTATCATTAAAGTTTAATTTTTTGAAAATTTTTTCGCATCTTAGAAATTACAATTGGATTGATTCGTGGTTTTACTTTGGAATTGCAATAGAAAAGAAAACTGATATACTCAAAACTCCTAAAATAAAAATTAATGACAACAATGTAGGTATTTTTACCAAATCTACTAAAATCATTTTAATTCCAATAAAAAATAAAATAACAAACAAAGCGTATTTTAAATATCTAAAGATTTCCATAATGCCTGCCAAAGCAAAATAAAGGGATCTTAATCCTAAAATCGCAAAAATATTGGAGGTATACACAATAAAAGGATCAAGTGTAATTGCAAGAATAGCAGGAATAGAATCTAATGCAAAAATTATATCCGTAAATTCTATAACTAACAAACATATAAAAAGGTTGGTCAAAAATATTTTATTTTTACCTTTTACAAAAAATCGACCCCTTTCATTGTCTATTGTAGTTGGATAAATCCTCTCAATCCATTTTACTATTGGATTTTCTTTAATATTCGTTTCTTTTTCTTTTCGCAAAACCATTTTTATGGAACTATAAATCAAAATTATACCCAGAAAATAAAACAACCAATGGAATCGATTAACAAGTGCAACACCAAAAAAAATCATTATTGCTCTAAAGACAATTGCTCCCAAAATACCCCAAAATAATACTTTATGTTGAAACTTATCTGGTATCTGAAACGCTTTAAAAATAAGAATCATTACAAAAATATTATCAACACTTAAGGACTTTTCTATAATGTATCCTGTAAGAAATTCCAAGGCTTCTTTTTCTCCATACAAATAATAAACACCTGTATTGAACAAAAAAGCGATTAGAATCCAAACAACACTATAGAATACTGCTTCTTGAATCTGAATCCTATGAGCTTTCTTATTAAGGACTCCCAAGTCCAAAACTAACATAATCATAATGATAATATGAAAAAGAATCCAACCTAACGCATGCTGCATAAAGCCATAAAAGAAATCTTTGAATTTTATTAAAGTCTTTTTGAATTATATATTCATTCTTAATGTATTTTTGATTATTTTAAAAAAAAGTCTAAAGTTTGGATTAAACGAATGAATTCTTTAACCAAACCTAAATTGAATTGAACATTTCCATGATCTAAAATAGAGGTTAAACAAATTTGAGTGGGAATATTATATTTTTTACATTCTTGGATTATCAAAATAGATTCATTGGGAGGAATTACCTTATCATATTTACCGTGAATTAAAGCAATTCTTGAATTAAGATTTTTAACGACAGGCAAAACATCCAAAGAGTTACCTAAGTCTTTGATTACTGGCGAATTCAATATTCTTTTAAGAATTTTTATTTTAAACCTTTTATCGCAACTCAATTTTTGAAATATTTTTTTTAAATCAGGATTCTTAGATAAATAAGCCTCTAAAAAATTGGTAGATAATGCATTATCTTTTGCAGCCAATTCAAACACTTTTTTTAATTTTTGATTTTTATATTCGGGAATGATTTCCAAAAAATTTTTTAATAGAATAAAATACCCATAAGGATCAATATTTTCTTCTTTAATAAAAAATTCAAAAATAGTTTTAATATTTGCGTAAGTTCCTATAATTAAAAGAGAATCTACCTTGTTACGAATTTCTTTTTTTGAAGATGCAACAATAGAAAGTCCTCCAGAAAAAGAAACAGACAAAATTTTAATTGGTTTTTGATTCTCTTTATAGATTTCCAAAATATCTTTTTTTATTTTGTGAATGCTTTCTTTATTTATTTTTAGATTTTGTATTTCGGGATAGTGAGGAAGATATACTTTATAATTCATTTGCCGCAAGATTTCACATTGTTTCCATAACCTTTTGTCTTCGATACCTTTTACAGTCATTCCATGAATAACAACAATGATCCCCTTCCATTTTTTTTCTGGTACGAAAACATAGCACTTTTTTTTGTTTAATGTAGTCTCACCAAATGAATTATGGAAATTATACGCTTCCAATGATATCAAACTTTTATAAAGAAAAAGAATTGCCTTTAGCATAAAAAACTTTTTTTTAAATTACAGAATTTCTCAAGGATTTTTTAATAAAGTTAGGGAAAAAACCATTTCTTTTTTTGCTTTTTTTTTTTTTTTTTTTTTTTTTTTTTTTTTTTTTATTTATTTTTTTTAAAATTTTTTTTGTTTTTTAATATAAAAATTTAAAAAATTTTAAAAATAATTATGTTTTTTTATTTTTTAAAATTAA